>NZ_JBICZD010000017.1:0-194375 GCF_043201555.1 Streptomyces sp. NPDC048288 | reverse complement strand
GCGTTGACTTTTGGCACGCTGTTGAGTTCTCAAGGAACGGTCGCTTCCTTTGTACTCACCCTCTCGGGCTTTCCTCCGGGCTTCCCTTCGGTGTTTCCAACCTTACCAGATCCGTTTTCCGTTCCGTTTCCGGTCGGAATTCATTTCCGGTGGCCGTTGGAGGGCCTTTGCCTTTTCGGTTGCCTTCCGGCTCCCTTTCGGCGAGTCCGACTTTATCAGAAGTTCTTGGCCGTTCTGACCGGCCGCTCATTTCTGAGTAAATCGGGAGTGGCTTCGATGTTCGGAGAGAAGTCTCCGTTATGAAGCAGATCGATTCTAACGATCAGCCCTGAACCTGTCCAGTTCTAGGCAACTGTTTGAATCTACCTCCCCACCGGACCCGTGTCAACGGGTCTTCCGGGGCGAAGAGGAGACTAGCAGCTCACGAGAGGGCTCCGCACATCAGGCAGCTGTTGGGACGAACGCACTGCGCTCGGTCTCCTCCAGGTCGCCCGTCTCGCCGGCGCGCGCGGCTCGACCGCCGAGGACGAAGACGTACGCCAGGAAGGCCAGCTCCGCTGCCACCCCGATGCCTATGCGAGCCCAGGTGGGCAGGCCGGACGGGGTGACGAAGCCTTCGATGGCACCGGAGACGAACAGGACCAGGGCCAGGCCGATCGCCATGCCCACGGCGGCGCGCCCCTCCTCCGCCAGGGCCGCACGACGGCTGCGCGGGCCCGGGTCTATCAGGGTCCAGCCGAGACGGAGTCCGGTGCCGGCGGCCACGTAGACCGCGGTGAGTTCGAGCAGCCCGTGCGGGAGGACCAGGCCGAGGAAGGTGTCGAGACGGCCGGCCGAGGACATCAGGCCGAAGCCGACGCCCAGGTTGAGCATGTTCTCGAAGAGGATCCAGAGGACCGGGAGGCCGAGGAAGACGCCCAGGACCAGGCACATCGCTGCGGCCCTGGCGTTGTTCGTCCATACCTGGGCCGCGAAGGAAGCCGCGGGGTGGCTCGAGTAGTAGGTCTCGTACTCGCCGCCGGGCCGGGTCAGCTCGCGGAGCTGGCTGGGGGCCGCGATGGTCGCCTGCACGTCCGGATGCGTGCCTATCCACCAGCCCAGGAGGATCGCGATGGCGGTCGAGAGGAGCGCGGTGGGGACCCACCAGTGACGGGAGCGGTAGACGGCGGCCGGGAATCCCTGCCCGAGGAAGCGGGCGACATCGCGCCAGGAGGCGCGACGGGTACCGGTCACCGCACTGCGCGCGCGTGCCACGAGCTGGCTGAGGCGTCCGACGAGCTGGGGATCGGGAGCGCTGGACTGGATGAGCGAGAGATGGGTGGCGGTGCGCTGGTAGAGGGCGACGAGTTCGTCGGCTTCGGTTCCGTTGAGGCGCCGCTGCCGACGCAGGAGCGCGTCGAGGCGATCCCACTCGGCTCGGTGTGCGGAGACGAAGACGTCGAGGTCCATCGGGTCTGCCTGCTCCTCGGCTGGTCGTCGACTGCCTGTCTTAGATGTCAGCTTGTCGTACTGCGGCGCGATGCGCCCTCAGCTTGGCAGACTTGCTCCGTACAGGGCAGACCAGGGGAAGGCGGCGGGCGTGAGTGAGCTGGTGACGGGCGAGGCGGTGGCGCTCGAACTGCGTCCCGCGAAAGTGCCCAGCAGGGCGCTGGCGGTGCTGCTCGACCTGATCGTGGCCCTGATCGTGTACGTCGGGGTGACGATCGGCCTGGTGGCGGCCACTGCTTCGCTCGATGAGGCCGCGCAGATCGCGCTGTCGATCGCCACCTTCCTGTTGCTGCTGGTGGGCGCGCCGATCGCGGTGGAGACACTGAGCCACGGGCGCTCGCTCGGGAAGATGGCCTGCGGACTGCGCGTCGTACGCGACGACGGCGGGCCCATCCGCTTCCGGCACGCGCTGGTGCGTGGCGCCCTCGGTGTGGTCGAGATTCTGATGACGTTCGGGGTCGTCGCCTGTATCTCCTCGCTGGTCTCGGCGCGTGGGCGGCGGCTGGGCGACGTGTTCGCCGGGACGCTGGTCGTGCGGGAGCGGGTGCCCGTCGGGCAGGCCCGTTTCATTCCGCCGCCTCCGCCCTGGCTGGCCGGACGATTCGGTGAGCTGGACCTGTCGGCGGTTCCGGACGGGCTGTGGCTGGCCGTACGGCAGTACCTGACGCGGATGCAGCAGCTTGATCCGCAGGTCTCCTGGGCGATGGCGGAGCAGCTCGCGACCGATCTCGCCAACCGGACGGGGACGCCGGCTCCGCAGGGCATTCCGCCGGCCGCGTATCTGGCGGCGGTGGTGCAGGAGCGGCAGGCCCGTGAGGCCCGGCGGGCCTTCGCCGAGCATGCCGCCTCTTCTGCCCCCGGGGCACCCGCCACGTTCGCTCCGCCGGCGCCGGCTGCTCCCCATGGGTACGGCCCCCCGGTGCCTGGTGCTCCCTACGGATACGGACAGGGCTACGCTCCCCCGGTTCCGCACCAGGGCTACGCCCCTCCGGTGCCGCAGGCCCCTGCGCCTCCCGCCCCGTATCAGCCCGTGCCGCCAGTGCCGCCGATGCCGACTGCGATGTATCCGCCGCCGGTGGAGCAGGCTCCGGCCCCAGCACCCGTCCCTCCGTCGACGCCTGCGCCTGCGCCTGCGCCTGCGACCGAGCGGCCGTCCACCGGTTTCGTACCGCCGGCGTAAGCACGACCCGGCACATCCAACGCATTCACCACATCCGGTCCGTCCGGCCTCTCCGGCCCACCCCACCGGCCCCCCTGGTGTGCCGGGCGTGCCCGGCGCGTCCGACGTGGTCAGTCGTGGTCAGTCGCTGAAGACGGACGGTGGCGACTGCAGGTCCTCCAGCTCGATCCCGGGCGCTGCCAGGACCACGTCGCCGGCGAGGTGCACGGTGTGCTGTTCGCCGGTGTCCAGGGCTGTGACCTGGTATTCGTCCACGGTCAGGGGGCCATTGTCAGTGGCGTGTGTTTCTCTTTTCAGCAAGGCCCAGGACTGGTCCACGGTGCGTGGGGCGAGGACCGGGGCCGTGAAGGCCACGAGGCGTACGCGGGTCGCGGCGGCGGAAGGGGTGAGGCGCAGGAGGCGGGCGGTGGCGATCAGGAACGCGGGGGACGTGCCGGTGAAGGCGTGGGCGCGCACATTGCCTTCGGTGGCTTGAGTGCCGGTGGGGTCCGTGCGGACCCAGGTGACGCCGTCGAGGGCGGCGCCGCGCACCTGCCAGCTCCCGGCGTGGAGTTCGAGGCGGATGGGGCGGCCGAGTTCGTCGAGGGCGAGATCGACGGAACCGGTCTGGTCACCGGAGGGGGTGGTCACTTGGGAGACATATCGCCAGCCGGAGGGGCCGGGGGCGCACTGGAAGTGTTCTTCGCCGAGGGGGGTGTGATCGTGCGGATCGTGGAGCGAATAGCGGCCGCGGGGCATGGGGGTCCTGGGGCTTGACGGGGGAAGGGTCCGGCGCCCGGTCCGGTCGTACGGCCGGAGGGGTGGTCGGCGGACCAAAGGGACAGGCCCCCGGCACGGGGGTGCGGGGGCCTGTCCCGGCGGACCGGAGGGCCTGCCTCCGGGGAGCGCGGCCGGTGCACGGGCGCGTTCCCCGGAGGTCGGGGCTCGGACTCGGTATCGGGCTCAGTAGCGGTAGTGGTCCGACTTGTACGGACCCTCGACCTTCACGCCGATGTACGAGGCCTGCTCGGGGCGCAGCGTCGTGAGCTTCACGCCGAGCGAGTCCAGGTGCAGGCGGGCGACCTTCTCGTCGAGGTGCTTGGGCAGCGTGTAGACGCCGACCGGGTACTCGTCGGGCTTGGTGAACAGCTCGATCTGGGCCAGCGTCTGGTCCGCGAAGGAGTTGGACATCACGAACGACGGGTGTCCGGTGGCGTTGCCCAGGTTCAGCAGGCGGCCCTCGGAGAGGACGATGAGCACCTTGCCGTCGGGGAAGGTCCAGGTGTGGACCTGCGGCTTGACCTCGTCCTTGACGATGCCGGGGACCTTGGCGAGGCCGGCCATGTCGATCTCGTTGTCGAAGTGGCCGATGTTGCCGACGATGGCCTGGTGCTTCATCTTGGCCATGTCCGAGGCCATGATGATGTCCTTGTTGCCGGTCGTGGTGATGAAGATGTCGGCCTTGTCGATGACCTCGTCGAGGGTCGTGACCTGGTAGCCGTCCATCGCGGCCTGGAGCGCGCAGATCGGGTCGATCTCGGTGATGATCACGCGGGCGCCCTGTCCGCGCAGGGACTCCGCGCAGCCCTTGCCCACGTCGCCGTAGCCGCAGACGACCGCGGTCTTGCCGCCGATCAGGACGTCGGTGGCGCGGTTGATGCCGTCGATCAGGGAGTGGCGGCAGCCGTACTTGTTGTCGAACTTCGACTTGGTGACGGCGTCGTTGACGTTGATCGCCGGGAAGAGGAGGACGCCGTCGCGCTGCATCTCGTACAGGCGGTGGACGCCGGTCGTGGTCTCCTCGGTGACGCCGCGGATCTCGGAGGCCAGCTGGGTCCACTTCTGCGAGCCGTCCGTGATGGTGCGGTGCAGGAGATCGAGGATGACGCGGTGCTCGTCGGACTCGGCGGTGTCGACGGACGGGACCTTGCCGTCCTTCTCGTACTCGACGCCCTTGTGGACGAGGAGGGTGGCGTCACCGCCGTCGTCGAGGATCATGTTGGGGCCGCCGGTGGGGCTGTCCGGCCAGGTCAGCGCCTGCTCGGTGCACCACCAGTACTCCTCCAGGGTCTCGCCCTTCCAGGCGAAGACCGGGACGCCCTGCGGGTTGTCGGGCGTGCCGTTCGGGCCGACGGCGATGGCGGCGGCCGCGTGGTCCTGGGTGGAGAAGATGTTGCAGGAGGCCCAGCGGACCTGCGCGCCCAGGGCGACCAGGGTCTCGATCAGGACGGCGGTCTGCACGGTCATGTGCAGGGAGCCGGTGACGCGGGCGCCGGCCAGCGGCTGCGTGGCGGCGTACTCCTTGCGGATCGACATCAGGCCGGGCATCTCGTGCTCGGCGAGGGTGATCTCCTTGCGGCCGAACTCGGCCAGGGAGAGGTCGGCGACCTTGAAGTCCTGTCGGTTGTCGACAGTCGTCATTGCGAACTGCTCCTCGGGGTTGGGACGAGGGTGGGTACGGCTGGTCTGCGCGGCGGCGGACACAGGCGTCCCCGAGAAGGGGACACAGGCATGCCCGCGTGCGCGCAGCGCAGTCCGTCGGAGGCCCTCTCTCCCTCGGACGGTCCGTGTGGGACCGCCCGACCGCCATCAGCAGCGACGTCTGGCTCCGTCCCAAGCTACACCGGAGGAGCGGGCGGCCCCCAGTCCGCCTCCGAACAGTTCACGCCGTTCGGGGGGTGGGGGCCGGGGCTCAGTGGCCGGCCGGATGCGGGGTGGGGCCGCCCGGGGTGGCCTTCGGGTCGGGACCCTTGGCGGCCTCGGCCTCGCTGTAGATGTCGGGTTCGAGGTAGATCACGCGGGCGATGGGGACGGCCTCGCGGATGCGGGCCTCGGCGGCGTTGATGGCGTTCGCGACCTCGGCGGCCGTGTCGTCGTGCTGGACGGCGATCTTGGCGGCGATCAGGAGTTCCTCGGGACCGAGGTGGAGGGTGCGCATGTGGATGATGCCGGTGACCGTGTCGCCGTCGACGATCGCGGCCTCGATCTTCTTGACCTCCTCGATGCCGGCGGCCTCGCCAAGGAGGAGGGACTTGGTCTCGGCGGCGAGGACCAGGGCGATCAGGACGAGCAGGACGCCGATGCAGACCGTGCCGACGCCGTCCCAGACGCCGTCGCCGGTGAGCAGGGCGAGGCCGACGCCGAAGAGGGCGAGGACGAGACCGATGAGCGCGCCGAAGTCCTCGAGGAGGACGACGGGCAGCTCGGGGGCCTTGGCGCGGCGGATGAACTGGGACCAGGACAGCTTGCCCCGCAGTTCGTTGGACTCCTTGATGGCCGTGCGGAAGGAGAAGCCCTCGGCGATTATCGCGAAGACGAGGACGCCCACCGGCCAGTACCAGTGCTCCACGTCGTGCGGGTGGCTGATCTTCTCGTAGCCCTCGTAGATGGCGAACATGCCGCCGACCGAGAAGAGGACGATCGAGACGAGGAAGGCGTAGATGTACCGCTCGCGGCCGTAGCCGAAGGGGTGTTGCGGGGTCGCCTCGCGCTGGGCCTTCTTACCGCCGATGAGCAGCAGGAACTGGTTGCCGGAGTCGGCGAGCGAGTGGACGCCCTCGGCGAGCATCGACGAGGAGCCGCTGAACGCGAACGCCACGAACTTCGATACCGCGATCGCGAGGTTGGCGCCGAGTGCCGCCACGATCGCCTTGGTGCCGCCTGACGCGCTCATGTGTTCGCGTTGTCCCTTCTCGTTCTCGTCTTCGCCGGTTCTCGTCTTTGCCCGTGCTTTGCCGGCGGGCCATTCTTGCAGCCCTGTCCCGGGAGGGACGCGGGCCCCTCAGACGATCACCGTGGCACGGAAGACCGTGCCCGCGCCCGACACCTCGGCCTTCTCGCCCGCGGGAACGAACACCGACTGCCCGGGGTCGAGGTCGTACTCGCCCGTGCGGACCGTACCGGCCGTGCAGAGCAGGATCTGCGGGGTGGGCAGGGTCAGGTCGTGGGCGGTGGTGCCCTCGGGCAGGACGTACCGGGAGAGCCGGAACTCGTCGATCGGCGTCTCGTAGACCTCCTCGCCGTCCGGGGCCGCCTCGGGGCGCAGCACGCCCGGGTCGCCCGCCTCGAAGCGGACGACGCGCAGGAGTTCGGGGACGTCGACGTGCTTGGGGGTCAGGCCGCAGCGCAGGACGTTGTCGGAGTTGGCCATGATCTCGACGCCGAGGCCGTCGAGGTAGGCGTGGGGGATGCCGGCGCCGAGGAAGAGGGCTTCGCCGGGCTGTAGGCGGACGTGGTTGAGGAGCATGGCGGCGATCACGCCGGGGTCGCCCGGGTAGTGGTGGGCGAGGTCCGCGTAGGGCGCGTAGTCGCCGCCGAGGCGGGTGCAGGCGGTCGTGGCCTCGGCGACCGTGTGGGCCATCTCCTCGCGGTCGGCGGTGAGGATCGCGGTGAGGACCTCGCGCAGGGCCGCTTCCTCGGGGTGGGCGCGCAGCAGGTCGACGTACGGCTTGAGGGAGTCGACGCCGAGGCCGTCGAGGAGTTCGGCCGCCTGCTCCGGGGCGCGGAAGCCGCACAGTCCGTCGAACTCGGTGAGCGCGCAGATCAGTTCGGGCTTGTGGTTGGCGTCTTTGTAGTTGCGGTGCGGGGCGTCCACCGGGATGCCGCGCCGCTCCTCGTCCTCGTAACCCTCCCTGGCCTGCTCCAGGTCGGGGTGGACCTGGAGGGAGAGCGGGGCGCCGGCGGCGAGGATCTTGAGCAGGAAGGGCAGGCGCGGGCCGAACTTGGCCACGGCCGCCTCGCCCAGCTCGGCCTTCGGGTTCGCGTCGATGATGTCGACAAGCGTGCCGCGCTCGGTGCGCGAGGGGGCGCCCGGGTGCGCGCCCATCCACATCTCCGCCTGCGGCTCGCCGCTCGGCTCGACCCCGAGCAGCTTCGGGATGGCGGTCGGGGAACCCCAGGCGTAGGGGCGGATGGTGTTGTCGAGGCGGTCCATGACTTCTCTCTGCGCTCGGCCGGTTCTGTCTGCGTAAGGCGCGGTACGGCGGCGAGTCACGTCGTGCGGCGTCGCGCGGCAATCGTGTTCACCTTGTGTTCCGCCACCGGTCCGCCCTGGTACGGCCCTCAGGCCGTCCTTCGTACGGCGGTCCCGGTGTCGGTGTCCACTTCAGGCCCCGGAAGCGAGCGTGAGGTAAACGGCGGCGAAATCGGTGACGGCGATCAGTTCCGCCAGGGTCTCCAGTTCGTCGCCCGCCTCGGGCTCCAGTTCGCTGATCGGGGTGTCGTGGCCGAGGGCGAGGTCGCGGGCGGCGGGCGCGGCGGTGAGTCCGCCGATGGGCCGGTCGCGGAGCAGCACCACGCGCGCGTGCAGCGCGGGCGCCTCCTCCACGCGGTCGCGGAAGAAGTCGTCGGGATCGGCACTGGCGGCGAGCGGACCCGCGAGCACGGCGGTGTGGGCCGCCAGGGCCTCGGGGAGTTCCGCGACCAGGGCGGGGCGGCCGGCCAGTTCGGCGAGGGCCGCGGCGAAACGGCGGCCCGCGGGGCCGGCGGATTCGCCCTCCGTCCAGACCACGGGGAGCGCGTCGGCGAGTTCCGAGGCGAGGGTCTTGGCGGGGTTGCTGTAGGTCACGATGGCCGGGCCGCAGCGCTCGGCGATGTGGTCGAGGCGGTCGGCGACCTTCTCCAGGGCCTCCGGCGGGGCGGTGAGCAGGCCGATGCGGTCGAGGAGCGCGAGCAGCGGGGTGAGCAGCGCCCATAGGACGCCCGGGGAGGAGCCGGCGAGGGGTTCGCCGTGGTCGTACGGTGCTGTCGCCATCGGCATGAACAGGCCGTGGGCGCCGGCCACCGCCTCGGCGAGCGGGGTGCCGGCGGGGGCGACGGCGGCGACCGAGCAGCCGCGCCGGTAGGCCTGGTCGGCGAGGAGGGAGAGGCTGGGTTCGGTGCCGTCCGGGGTGGCGATCAGCAGCAGGTCGACGGAGCCTGCCCAGCCCGGGAGCTCCCAGCGCAGGGCGCCGGCGGCCGGGGCGACGCCGGTGGGGGCCAGGCGGGTGACGGGGCTGCCGGGGCCGGCCAGCGTGCCGAGCAGGTCGGCGGCGTGGGTGGCGGCGACTCCGGGGCCCGCGATCAGGACGGCGCGCGGACGGCCGTCCGGCTTCAGCTCCTGGACACCGGCCTCGGTGGCCTGCCGGGCGGCCGTACGGACGCGGGCGCCGGCCTCGGCAGCACCGCGCAGCAGACCTCGGCGGTCGGCCTCGGCGAGGCCCTCCGGGGCGTCGAGCAGCGATTCGTCGAGCATGGGAGCGGCCTCCGGTTGCCGAGGTCCTTGTCCTGGTGTGGTGCGGTTGTGGGACTTGCTGCTTACGCCGGGCGGCGGGCCTCGTCGACGAGGAGGACGGGGATGCCGTCACGGACGGGGTACGCCAGGCCGCAGTCCTGACCGGTGCAGGTCAGCTCGGCCTCCTGCTCCTTGAGGGGGGCGTGGCAGGCCGGGCAGGCGAGGATCTCCAGGAGGCCGGCTTCGAGCGGCATGGGGTTTCCCTTCGGGGGCGGGATGTTCGCGTGCGGTCAGGTTACCGCCGGTGGGGTGGGTTGGGCTGGCCACGGGTGACGCGCGACCGTCCGCCGGAGCGACCGCTCAGGGGGCTCAGCCCCTGATGATCGCCAGTACCTCGTCCCGCACCTTCGTCATCGTCGCCTCGTCCCGCGCCTCCGCGTTCAGGCGGAGCAGCGGTTCGGTGTTGGAGGGGCGGACGTTGAACCACCAGTCGGCGGCGGTGACGGTGAGGCCGTCGAGGTCGTCCAGGGTGAGGTCGTCGCGGTCTCCGTAGACCGCGCGGATCTCCGCGAGGCTGGCCCGCTGGTCGGCGACCGTGGAGTTGATCTCGCCGGAGCCGGTGTAGCGGTCGTACTGGGCGACGAGCGACGACAGGGGTGCCGTCTGGCCGCCGAGGGCCGCGAGGACGTGCAGGGCGGCCAGCATGCCCGTGTCGGCGTTCCAGAAGTCCTTGAAGTAGTAGTGGGCCGAGTGCTCGCCGCCGAAGATCGCGCCGGACTTCGCCATCTCGGCCTTGATGAAGGAGTGGCCGACCCGGGTGCGGACCGGGGTGCCGCCGTTCTCCCGGACCACCTCGGGGACGGTCCAGGACGTGATCAGGTTGTGGATGACCGTGCCCTTGCCGCCGTTCTTCGCCAGTTCGCGCGTGGCGACGAGAGCGGTGATCGCCGACGGGGAGACCGGCTCGCCGCGCTCGTCCACGACGAAGCAGCGGTCCGCGTCGCCGTCGAAGGCCAGGCCGAGGTCGGCGGACTCCTCGCGGACGCGCCGCTGGAGGTCGACGATGTTGGCGGGGTCGAGCGGGTTGGCCTCGTGGTTCGGGAAGGTGCCGTCCAGCTCGAAGTACATCGGGACCAGGGTCAGGGGCAGGCCCTCGAAGACCGTCGGGACCGTGTGGCCGCCCATGCCGTTGCCCGCGTCGACCACGACCTTCAGGGGGCGGATGGAGGCGAGGTCCACGAGGGAGCGGAGATAGGCCGCGTAGTCCGTCAACGTGTCGCGGGTGGTGATCGTTCCCGGCGTGGCGGCCGGCTCGGGGGCGCCCTCCTGCGACCAGCGCTCCGCCAGCTCCCGGATCTCCGCCAGGCCCGTGTCCTGGCCCACCGGCGCGGCGCTCGCGCGGCACATCTTGATGCCGTTGTACTGCGCCGGGTTGTGCGAGGCCGTGAACATCGCGCCGGGCAGGCCGAGGGCGCCCGAGGCGTAGTACAGCTGGTCGGTCGAGCACAGGCCGATCTCGGTGACGTCGACGCCACGCGCCGCCGCGCCGCGCGCGAAGGCGCGGGTCAGACCGGGCGAGGAGGGCCGCATGTCATGGCCGACGACGATCGCGGCGGCGCCGGTCACCTGGACGAACGCGGCGCCGAACAGTTCGGCGAGCCCCTCGTCCCACTGGTCCGGGACCACCCCGCGCACGTCGTACGCCTTCACGATCTGCGACAGATCAGCAGCCACGGGCCAACCCTCCTGAATTCCCATCGGTCGCCCCAAACTACCTGGCCCGGGTAAGGGCCGGACGCGGATCCCCCGGCGGACCCCGGACCGACTTCCCGAGGACATCCCCCCGTGATCCGCGACGCTCCGACACCGGTCCGACTCGGTCCGAAACCTGCCCTACGCGGTCCTACATCCGCTCCATCCGCTCCATCCGCTCCATTCGGTCCGCCGTCCGCCCGATTCGGTCCAATGCGGTCCGACACGGTCGCTGCGGCCCAATGCGGTTGATGCGGTCCGAGGCAAACCGATGACGCAGCCCGACACACGCCGGCGCTGCCCGACACACGCCGAGCCGCTCGGAGGCGGCCAGGCGCGCGCCGCCGCGATCAGGCGCGATCGCACACGGTCAGTCAGAACCAGCGACGCGGCCCGGCGCGTTCCGGAGCGTTGCCCAGCGTGCTCCGAGCCGCCCCAAGGCATCCCGAAGCGCACCGCTGCGATCAAGCACGCGGTCGGCCAGAAACAGCCACCACTTGCCAAGACCGGCCCACCCGGGGCCCCCGCCCCCACCCTCACCCTCACGGCAACATCCACCCCAGCACCGGTGAGCTCTGTCCCACCACGATCAGGCACATCACCAGGAGCAGGCCGAGGCTCCACGGCAGTACCTTGCGGAGCAGGTCGCCCTCGCGGCCGGCGAGGCCGACGGCGGCGCAGGCGATCGTGAGGTTCTGCGGGGAGATCATCTTGCCGAGGACGCCGCCGGAGCTGTTGGCGGCCGCGAGGAGCTCCGGTGAGAGGCCCGACTCGTGCGCGGCGCTCACCTGGAGTGCTCCGAAGAGGGCGTTGGCCGAGGTGTCGGAGCCGGAGACGGCGACGCCGAACCAGCCGAGGACCGGGGAGAGGAAGGCCAGACCCGCGCCGGCCGCCGCCACGAAGTGGCCGATGGTGGCCGCCTGTCCGGAGAGGTTCATGACGTAGGCGAGCGCGAGGACGGACGTCACGGTGAGGATCGCGAACCTCAACTCCCTTACCGTCGCCGCCCACTCCGCGACCGCCACGCGCGCGTGCACCCGCAGCACGGCCGCCGTGGCCACGCCGGCGAACAGGACCAGCGTGCCGCCCGTGGAGACGACCGGCCAGGTGAAGAGGTTTCCGCCGACCGGTTCGCCCTTCGGGTTGACGACCTCCAGGAAGGGCCAGTCGTAGACCTGGGTGGCCCGCGCCAGCCAGTCCTTGACGGCGGGGATCTGGGCGACGGAGAAGATCACGACGATGAGGGCGTACGGGGCGTAGGCGCGCAGGACTTCGGGGCGCGGGTCGGGTTCGTCGAGGTCCGCGCTGCGGGCGCCGGTGAGCACGGCCGCGCGGACCTCCTCCGTCGCGGGCACACGCGCGTGCGGTACGGCGAGCAGGGCGGCCGTGCCGGCCAGGGCGGCGCAGATGTCGGCGAGTTGGGCGGAGAGGTAGTTGGAGGCGGCGAACTGGGCGGCGGCGAAGGCGATTCCGCACGCCAGGGCGGGGACCCACGTCTCACGCAGCCCGCGCGCGCCGTCGACCAGGCCGACCAGCACCAGCGGCACCACCAGGGCGAGCAGCGGCGTCTGGCGGCCCACCACCGAGGCGACCGAGTCCAGTGGCAGCCCGGTGACCTGAGCGAGTGTCACCACGGGAGTGCCCATCGCGCCGAAGGCGACCGGGGCCGTGTTGGCGACCAGGGAGACCACGGCCGCGCGGACCGGGTCGAAGCCGAGGGCGACGAGCATGACCGAGCAGATCGCGACCGGGGCGCCGAATCCGGCCAGCGCTTCGAGGAGGGCGCCGAAGCAGAAGGCGATCACCAGGGCCTGGACGCGCGGGTCGTCGGAGAGTCGCCCGAACGAGCGACGCAGGACGTCGAAGTGGCGGGTGCGGACCGTCATCCGGTACACCCACAGGGCGTTGACGACGATCCACAGGATCGGGAACAGGCCGAACGCGGCGCCCTGGGCGGCGCTGGAGAGCGTCTGGCCCAGGGGCATGCGGTAGGCGAGCGTCGCGACGAGTACGGCCGCGAGAAGGCCGCACAGGCCCGCCAGGTGGGCTTTCGTACGGACACCGCCGAGCAGGACCAGGACGATCAGCAGCGGCAGGGCGGCGACGAGGGCGGACAGACCGAGCGAGCCGGCGACGGGTTCCAGTTCCTGGACGTACACGGGCGCCTCCCCGGATTCCGGCATGCGGAAAGCGATTTCCCGCCGACGGTTACCCGGAATGGTCCTGTCCGTGACAAGCACACGTCAATGGGCGTGCGTCACTCAACGGAACGCGACCGGAAGGGGATCACGAGAGAAGGAACGATTCACCACCCGTAGGGGCGCCGGCTGTTCCGAGGGGACGTCAGTTGTCCGGCGACCGCAGCACCCGCAGATGGCCGCGCCGCGCGACCTCCATCGGGTCCGCGCCGCGTCCGCCGCCGCCCGCCTGGGCCGCGCGCTCCTGCGGGCGGGCCGCCTCGCGCACCGCGTTCGCGAGCGCCTCCAGGTCGTCCCCGCTCGGCCGCGCGGGCGCGGAGCCGTCGAGGAGCCGGACGACCTCCCAGCCGCGCGGGGCGGTGAGGCGCTCGGAGTGCTCGGCGCACAGGTCGTAGCAGTGGGGTTCGGCGTAGGTGGCGAGCGGGCCGAGGACCGCGGTCGAGTCGGCGTAGACGTACGTCAGCGTCGCGACGGCGGGTCGGCCGCAGGCGGTTCGCGAACAGCGACGTACAGGGCTCACGACGTTGGACGGTACCGCACTCTTGAGCGGGCCGCGACGACTCTCCCCCAGGTCACTCCACCGTGTCGTGTTGTGAGACGCCCCACACGCCCCTCCGGACACGCCTCGCTGACCTGGATGGACGGCGCCGTTCGGGATCTCGGGCGGCACCGCATCCGGTCATGACTCGGTACAAACACCGTCAATTGCCTTGAGCTCGCCGGTCTCGTAGGGATACGGAAACGAGCCCAACCTTGGCTGGAATGGTCATCCTCCGACATGTCGCCCCCGGTGGTGTTGGCGCCCGGAGCCGCACGGCGGGAGCCCGCGAGGACTACGCTTCACCAGTGATGGAGAACCGTGTACCGCCCCGTGCCGCCGGCCCCGGGCCTCGTCGACGCGATCGCCACGGTCGGGGGATGCGCGGGCCGATCGCGCCTCCTCAGGTGCCGCTGGCCGCGAGCCGCGCCGACGTGTTCGCGGACCTGGTGCAGGACTCCGTGGAACGGCTGGAGCGGCGCTGGCCGCAGCTGGCCGACATCGATTTCCTGGTCCTCGAAGTGCCCCGGCTCCAGGACCGGCATGGGGAGAGCTGGAGCGACGACGCGGTGCCGCTGGGCGGCGTCATTCCCGCGCGCGAGGGACGCCGGGCGCGGGTGGTCGTCTACCGGCGGCCGGTCGAGATCCGCACCAAGGGACGCGACGAGCGGGCCGCGCTGGTGCACGAGGTCGTGGTGGAGCAGGTCGCCGAGCTGCTCGGCCTCACCCCGGAGACGGTGGATCCCCGGTACGGCGAGGACTGAGCCCCCGGCGCCCCCGCCCGGCATCACTTCTGCAGCACCGACACGTCCTGGTCCGCCTCCGGTACGGCCACCGTGCCCCGGTCGTCCGGGAGAGTCTGGATCGTGAAGCCCGGGACGCCTTCCTCGGTGGCCGCCAGGGTGCGGGCGCCGTAGACCGGGGCACCGGAGAGCGGTTCCACGGTCAGGGCGTAGGTGCCCTTGAGGCCGGACGGGACCGGGGCGTCGATGTCCTGGGTGGTGCCGGACTTGATCGTGAACGTCTTGGACACCGCCGTACCGCCCTCGCTGCCCGCCGACGCCGTCACCTTGACCTGCGCGGTGCCGGTGGGGGCGGTCAGGGAGAGGGTGGTGCCCTTGCCGCTGTTGTCGGCGGACGTCGCGCGCGTGCCGATCGGCGCGGTCGCCGGGATGTACGCGGTCTCCTGCTTGCCGGGCTTGCCGCGGGTGACGCGCAGGGCGGCCACCACCGGCACGGACTGGTCGGTGGGCGTGAGGATCAGCGAGCCCGCCTCGCCGCGCGTGACGTCACCGAGGTCGGTCGCGGTGGTCATGCCCGACTTCACGTGCAGCGTCTCGTTGCCGGCCGGGGTGATGGTGCCGTCCGGGGAGGCGAGGCGCACCTTCAGGTCCGCGTCGTTGTCGCCGGGGGTGAAGGCGATCAGCCGGACGTCCGTGGCGTCCTTGGGGATGCCGGGCAGCACCAGGCTGCCCGCCGGGTCGGCGGAGGCGGCCAGCCAGTCGCCGCCGGTCTTGTCGTCCAGGGCCTGCACGCTCGCCCCGACCCGGCCGCTGCGCACGTTCACGTGCACGGTCAGGTCGGTCTGCCGCTCGTCGGAGAGCGTGGACAGCAGGACCGGCTCGCTGGCGTTCGGCGGGACCGTGATGCCCTCCCCCACCGTGGACTTGAGCTGGCCGTCCTTGCCGTACAGCTCGATGTCGACGACGGCGGCGCTGTCGTCAGGGTTGGTGAGGTGCACGTAGTCGGTGCGGCTCACGGCGGTGCTGGCGCCGGGGAACCAGAAGTCGGTGTCGGCCGGCGTGCAGTTGACCCCCTGGAGGCCGCGTCCGGTGCCCGCGGCGACCTCGGTGGTCTCCTGGACGGTCCAGCCGGACGCGTACTTGCCCTCGGCGGTGCCGACGTAGGCGGGCCCGTCGGCGCCGGAGGTGTCGCCGGTGACCGGGGTGCCGGGCGCCTTCGGGGTGAGGACCGGCTTGGCGGCCTTCTTCTTGCCGCCGCCCGTCCCGTCCGCGGACTGCTCGGTGGCCGCCTGCAGCGCGGCCTTGCCGTCGCTCGCGGCGCCCTTGGTGACGGGCGTGAACGACGTGTACGAGGTGTCGGCGATGTCGGACAGGCTGGGCGCCGGGCACAGCAGCGTGGTGCGCTCCACGGGCAGCTGGGCGGCCGCCTCGGCAGTGTGCGCGGGGGTCGCGGCCGGCTGGTCGAGCGCGGCGAACCCGGTGACCGCCGCGAGGGCGGCCGTACCGGCGAACAGGGACAGGGTGGTGCGGTTCACTGCTGCTGGCTCCCGTCGTGGTGCTCGCCGCCGGTGCCGTGGTGCTGCTGGGCGGCCGGGTCATAGGCGGGGTCGTAGCCCTGCTGGTACGTCGGGTCGTACTGCGGCTGCCCCTGCTGCCCCTGCTGCCCCTGCTGCCCCTGCTGCCCGCCGTAGGCGTACGGGTCGTACTGGCCGGTCTGGTAGGGGTCGTACGTCTGCTGGTCGTAGCCGCCGGTCTGGTACTGGCCGGTGCCCGGGTCCTGGTACTCGGCCGCGTAGGCGGCGTTGTATCCGTCGGCCGCCGGGTACGACGCCGGGTCCCACTCGTCGTACGACTGCTGGTGCGGGACCGCGACCGGGGGCTGCTCCCCCTCGGCATCCGGAACGGGCACCGGGAAGTCGGTGCCGTCGTCCGCGGCCGTCTCCTCCTCGGCCTCCGCCTGGGCGCGCAGGCGGCGGGCGCGGCGGCCCTCGCCCTCGACGGCCTGGGCGGGGATCGGCTGCTCCTCGGGGAGGTCGTCGTCGACGTCGCGGCGGCGGCCCGGCAGGGCGAGGACGACCAGGACGACGGCGAGCGCGCCCTGCGCCCACAGCCAGGCGGTGTGGGCGACCGGGGTGTCGTAGGTGACGTCGAGCTTCCCGCCGGAGGAGGGGAGTGCGAAGCCCTGGGCCCAGCCGTCCACGGTGGTGCGGGTGAGCGGCTTGCCGTCCAGGGTGGCGGTCCAGCCGGCCGCGGCCGAGTCGGCCAGGCGCAGGATCCGGCCGTCGGCGCCGGACGGGACGGTGGTGTGGATGTCGACGGGTCCGGCGGCGACCGGGACCGGCGTGCCGGAGCCGTTCGCGGAGACGATGGTCGCGCGGGAGACCTGCTGGTCGACGCGCCACAGGGCGCCGCCGTCCTGCTGGCTGAGCCGGCTCAGGCCGGGCGTGGCGTCCAGCACGCGCGTGACGTCACGGGGTGCGCCCTTGTGGACGAGCACGTAGCGCACCGCGAACCCGCCGAGCTGGTCGGCCTGGTCGGCGCCGGAGCCGGCGACCAGGTTGGCGACGACCTTGTCGAGCTGGGCGTTCTCGCCGTCGGCCGCGGCGGCCTCGGCGTCTCCCATCCGGGCGCCGGAGCCGCGCACCAGCATGTAGTCCACGTGGGCGGTGCTGTCGCTGTCGAGGACGAGGGTGCGGACCTGGTCGGTGGTGCCGCTGTCCTCGGCGACGAACGCGGGCACCTGGGTGGGGTCCCGGCGCTCGACCGGGCCGTCGGCGCCCGCGATCATCCAGCCTGCGGCGAGCAGCAGCGGGCCCGCGGCGGAGGCGAAGGCGATCAGGGCGGCGACCGGCTGGCGCCAGCCGAAGCTCTGCTCGGCGACCCGCGCGCGTGCCCCGTCGGCGCCGAGCGCGGCGGCGGACAGGATCGCGATGCCGTAGACGAGGGTCGCGGGGCCCGCCCAGGTGGAGCTGTTGGACAGCACCGCGAAGACCAGGCCGATCAGGGCGACCACCCAGGCGGTGCGGACCGCCGACTGGCGCTCGGAGCGCAGCAGGGCGGCCAGCGCGGCCAGGACGACGCCGATCAGCATCAGCCCGTCCACCGTGCCGGGGCCGCCCGGGCTGGCGCCGAGCAGGTCCAGGGCGGAGGCGGCCGAGGCGCCGTAGTCCAGCCCGGCCTCCTTGAAGAAGCCGGACGGCAGCAGGGTCAGCGACCAGGGCGCGAGGACCAGCAGCGGGGTGCCGAGCTGGACCAGCAGCCGCAGGCCGGAGGCGGCCAGGTCGGTGCGGCGGACGGCCAGCACGGCGACGCCGAGGACCAGGGCGATCGGCCAGACGATCGGCGTGAACGCGGTGGTGATGGTCAGCAGCAGCGCGTACGCCCAGGTGGCGCGCCAACTGCCGCGTGCTCCGGAGGAGTTCGCGAGGCCGCCGGCCGCGACGCCCGCGCGGGCGATCAGCGGCAGCAGGATGGCCAGGACGGCGGTGCCGATGCGGCCGCCGGCGAGGGCGCCGGTGGCGGCGGGCAGGAAGGCGTAGGCGATGGCCGCCCAGGCGCGCAGCAGGCGCGAGGTGACCAGCGGCCGGGACGCGAAGTAGGCGGTGAACCCGGCGAGCGGCACCGAGCAGACCAGCAGCACGGTGACCGCGAGCCCGGTCGAGCCGAACAGCAGGGAGGCGAACGAGGCGACGATCGCGAGATACGGCGGGGCGGACGGGGTGCCGCCGGCGCCGACCGCGTGCCAGGCGTCCAGGTAGCGCGACCACAGCTCGCCGGAGGTGCCCGGGGCGGGCAGCAGGGCGCCGCCCGCGAGCGCTCCGGTGCCGAGCAGGGCGCGGCAGGCGACCAGCGAGAACAGCAGCAGCACCAGGAAGAGCACCGGGCCCGGCTTGCGGGCGATGCGCTTGAGGCGGGCGAACTGCTCGATCTCCAGGAAGTCGGCGTCGTCGCCGCCGGGGCCGGACTCGACCGCGCCGCCGTGCCGGCCGGCCGCGGAGATCTCGTCGTCGCCGCCGAAGAAGTTGCCGGCGACCTGTTCGACGGTGGCCCGTACGGTGGCGCCGGGCGGTGGGAACAGCGGGCGCAGCTCGCCCTTGTCGAGCTGGGAGGGGCCGCGCCTGCGCCGTCCGGCGATGATCCGCTCGGGCCTCAGCAGGGTGCCGAGCAGGCCGCGGATCTCGTCGAGGGCCTGTCCGGGGACCTTGCCGACGAGGTAGGCGACCGTGCGCAGCAGGGTGCCGAGGACCAGGCGGAACAGGATCCAGGGCAGCACGGCCGTGCGGGCGTTGACCAGCAGGGTGTAGATCGCGCCGGCCTTGTCGACCTTGTGCGGGGAGGTGGCGGTGCGGCCGGCGCAGTCGACGGCGCGGCGCTCGCGGGAGGCGGCCTCGGCGTGCCGTACGAGCGCCTCGGGGGCGACCAGGACGCGGTGGCCGGCGTTGTGCGCGCGCCAGCACAGGTCGACGTCGTCGCGCATCAGGGGCAGCCTGCGGTCGAAGCCGCCGAGCTCCTCGAAGACGTCGCGGCGGACCAGCATGCCGGCGGTGGAGACGGAGAGCACGGGGCGCACGTGGTCGTGCTGGCCCTGGTCCTGCTCGCGGCGGTCCAGGCCGGTCCAGCGGCGGCCGGAGTTGGCGATGGTGACGCCGACCTCGAGGAGCTGCCTGCGGTCGTACCAGCCGCGCAGCTTGGGGCCGACGACCGCCACGTCGTCGCGGCCCAGCTCCATCTCGTTGTCCACGACCCGCAGCAGCTGGGCCAGGGCGTCGGGTTCCGGGGCACAGTCGTCGTGCAGCAGCCAGAGCCACTGGACGGGCTCGCCGTACGGCAGTTCCGGCATGTCGTACGCCTCGTCGCGCCACTGGCGCGTCACGGGGTCCCAGCCGCTGGGCCGCTTCAGGTACGGCAGCTCGTCCGGGGTGAGGACGGGCGCGGTGCGGCTGACCTCCTCGACGGCCTGGCCGAAGCCGGTGCGGCGGGCGAGGTGCAGCACGTTGCCGTCGCCGAGGGACTCGGTGAGCAGCCGCGCGGAGTCGTCGGCGCTGCCGGTGTCGGCCGCCACCGCGTACTGCACGGGGCGCTCCTGGCCGAGCAGCCCGGCGAGCGCGTCGGGCAGCCAGCGGGCGCCGTCGTGGGAGACGAGGACCGCGGTCACCACATGACGCGGAAACTCTGGTGTGGCAGCGGTGTCTTGGGCTGCCGTGTGGCTGTGCACGGACATCGAGGTACGGGCCCCGGTTCGATGGACTGCGGTGGACTCCTGCGCCCGCTGGTGGCGGCGAGGCGTCTCGGACGAGCGACCACACTATCGGCTGGGCATGTCGACGGCCCGCCGCCTGTGGATAACCCACCGGCGACGGGCCGTTAGCGCAGATCAGATGTGTGTGTTGTGTGGATGCCCGCTTCAGGCGCCCGCTTCAGACGGCGGCCTTCTTGAGTCGGCGGCGCTCCCGCTCGGAGAGTCCGCCCCAGATGCCGAACCGTTCGTCGTTGGCGAGGGCGTACTCGAGGCACTCGGAGCGCACCTCGCAGGCGAGGCAGACCTTCTTGGCCTCTCTGGTGGAGCCGCCCTTCTCGGGGAAGAAGGACTCGGGGTCGGTCTGGGCGCACAGCGCGCGCTCCTGCCAGCCGAGTTCCTCGTCCGCGTCGTCGACCAGCAGTTGCTGCACCAGCTCGGTCATGTGCGCCCCTCGTCTGTCTTTCGCGTCCCCGTGCCTGGCCGTTACCGATTTCGGCTGAACGACACGAGTGAAATTACAAGTGTGCTGCTCCGGGCGAGTCAAGCCGAGATCTGCTATTGGGCCCGTTATTCACTCTGCGGAACCAAGGCCGAGCGGAAAGTGTTCAAATCGCCATAAACCTTGACATGCAGACGAGACCCATGAGGGCCCCCGACCCCATACAGAGGCTGTACGAAGAAGGACGCCCAGATGTTCGATCGCGTTCCGAAGTGGCTCGCGCGCCCGGTTGTGCGCCATGTGTCCCGGGTGGTTGATGAACAAACCTTTCGGCAGCCAGATGAACCGGATGAGGTGAAACATGTCCCACATACCGGGCGTCGAGTTGACACGCGAGGTGTGAACCGATGTGCTTGTGGGCATGCTCGCGAACTTGGCGCCCACCTCGACCCGCACCGCCGGGTCCCACGGTGCTGCCCGCGCTCGCTGTAGCTGTTGCTGTTCCAGCTGTTGAGCCGTAGCCACACCCCGGCCGCTCCAGCTGCAGACCGAGTCCCCCGGACTCGGTTTTCGCATTTCGTTCCCCTCTGACCTTCTTCACTGAGGAACCACGCACCCCCATGAACAGCGACAACGACCTCCAGATCGCCGGCGACATCCTCGAAGTCCCGCACCTGCTGCAGCCCCCGCGCGAGCACCCGGTGACCGTCGCCGAATTCGTCGGCCTCGCCCGGGCGATCGCCGCGGACCGCGCGCAGTGGGAGCACCTCGTCGAGTACGACGCGACCAGCCGCTGGTACCACCGGCTGCGCACCGGCCCCGGCTACGAGGTCTGGCTGCTGTCCTGGGTGCCCGGACAGGGCAGCGGACTCCACGACCACGGCCGCTCCTCCGGCGTGCTGACCGTCCTGGAGGGCACCCTGACCGAGCGCACCGAGCGGGGCACGCGCGCGTTGGGCGCCGGCGCGCAGAGGGTGTTCGCGCCGGGGTACGCGCACGAGGTCGTGAACGCCACGCTGGAGCCCGCGGTCAGCCTGCACGTCTACTACCCGGGCCTGACCGAGATGCCCATGCGCACGGCGGCCGCCGCGGCTTGCGAGGCGCGTCCCGTGACTGCGTGACGCGTTGTCGGACCCGCCTGCAAGACTTGGCGCATGCGCATTGTGGTTCTGGCAGGCGGTATCGGCGGTGCCCGGTTCCTGCGCGGTCTGAAGCAGGCCGTGCCGGACGCCGACGTGACCGTCATCGGCAACACCGGGGACGACATCCACCTCTTCGGGCTGAAGGTCTGCCCGGACCTCGACACGGTGATGTACACGCTCGGTGGCGGCATCAACGAGGAGCAGGGCTGGGGGCGGGCCGAGGAGACCTTCCACCTCAAGGAGGAGCTCGCCGCCTACGGGGTGGGCCCGGACTGGTTCGGGCTCGGCGACCGGGACTTCGCGACGCACATCGTGCGCACCCAGATGCTGGGCGCCGGATACCCGCTCAGCGCGGTGACCGAGGCGCTGTGCGACCGCTGGAAGCCGGGCGTCAGGCTGATCCCGATGACCGACGACCGGGTCGAGACCCATGTGGCCGTCGAGGTCGACGGCGAGCGCAAGGCCGTGCACTTCCAGGAGTACTGGGTACGGCTGCGGGCGTCCGTGCCCGCCCACGCGGTCGTGCCGGTCGGCGCCGAGCAGTCCAGGCCGGCGCCCGGCGTCCTGGAGGCCGTCGCCGAGGCGGACGTGATCCTCTTCCCGCCGTCCAACCCGGTGGTCTCCGTCGGCACGATCCTCGCGGTGCCCGGCATCCGGGAGGCGATCGCGGGCGCCGGGGTGCCGGTGGTGGGCCTCTCCCCCATCGTCGGGGACGCTCCGGTGCGCGGGATGGCCGACAAGGTGCTCGCGGCGGTCGGCGTGGAGTCGACGGCCGCGGCGGTCGCCGAGCACTACGGCTCCGGGCTGCTGGACGGCTGGCTCGTCGACACCGTGGACGCGGACAGCGTGGCGCGGATCGAGACGGCCGGCATCCGCTGCCGGGCCGTACCGCTGATGATGACCGACCTGGACGCGGCCGCGCAGATGGCGCGGGAGGCGCTGGCGCTGGCCGAGGAGGTGCGCGGGGTATGACCGACGCGACGACCGGGGGCACCGACGCGGTGCCCGGGTACCGGGTGTGGGCGCTGCCCGGGATCCCCGAGGTCCAGCAGGGCGACGACCTGGCGAAGCTGATCGCCGCGGCCGAGCCGGGCCTGGCCGACGGGGACGTGGTGATCGTCACCTCCAAGATCGTGTCCAAGGCGGAGGGGCGGATCGTCGAGGCGACCGACCGGGAGGCCGCCATCGACGCGGAGACCGTGCGGGTGGTGGCCCGGCGCGGGACGCTGCGGATCGTGGAGAACCGGCAGGGTCTGGTCATGGCGGCGGCCGGGGTGGACGCCTCCAACACCCCCTCCGGGACCGTGCTGTTGCTGCCGGAGGATCCCGACGCGTCCGCGCGCGCGATCCGCGCGGGGCTGCGGGACGCCCTCGGCGTCAACGTCGGGGTCGTCGTCACCGACACCTTCGGGCGACCCTGGCGCTCGGGGCTCACGGACGTCACCATCGGCGCCGCCGGGGTGCAGGTGCTGGACGATCTGCGCGGGGGCGTGGACGCGTACGGCAATCCGCTGGTCGCGACGGTCGTCGCCACGGCCGACGAACTGGCCGCCGCCGGTGACCTGGTGAAGGGCAAGGCCACGGGGATGCCGGTGGCCGTGGTGCGCGGGCTCGGGCACGTCGTCGCCGAGGACGGGGACCCGGGCGGGAGCGCACGCGCGCTGGTCCGGGACGCGGGCAGCGACATGTTCCGGCTCGGCACGTCCGAGGCGGTCCGGGAAGCGGTGACGCTACGGCGCACGGTGCGGGCGTTCACCGACGATCCCGTCGACCCCGGGGCGGTACGGCGGGCGGTCGCCGCGGCCGTGACGGCGCCGGCGCCGCATCACACGACGCCGTGGCGGTTCGTGCTGCTGGAGTCGGAGGAGGCACGCGTCCGGTTGCTGGACGCGATGCGGGACGCGTGGATCGCCGACCTGAGGAAGGACGGCAAGTCGGAGGAGTCCATCGCGAAGCGGGTACGGCGGGGGGACGTGCTGCGCAACGCGCCGTATCTGGTCGTGCCCTGCCTGGTGATGGACGGGTCCCACACGTACGGGGATCCGCGGCGGGATGCCGCCGAGCGGGAGATGTTCGTGGTCGCGGCGGGGGCCGGGGTGCAGAACCTGCTGGTGGCGCTGGCCGGGGAGCAGTTGGGGTCGGCGTGGGTGTCGTCGACGATGTTCTGCCGGGATGTGGTGCGGGGTGCGCTCGCGCTTCCGGCCGAGTGGGAGCCGATGGGGGCGGTCGCGGTGGGCAAGGCCGCGGGGGCTCCGCGGGAGAGGCCGGTGCGGGAGGTCGGGGACTTCATCGAGGTGCGGTGAGTTTTGCTTGCGCCTATGGGGGTGGGGGTGTTGTGAGTGGGCGAGTGCGGGTTGTTAGTGGCTTGTCGCGCAGTTCCCCGCGCCCCTGAAGGGGCGCTTGAGGCCTAGGATTCTTTGAGTGGCTGGTCGGTTTGCTCCTGAGCCCACGCGTGCGACGGTGCGGGGTGGGCAGGTTGTGGTGCCCGCTGGGGTGCCTCGGCAGGCGGTCGCGCCGGGGCGGGTACGGGTGTGGAAGCCGGGCGGGGCTCTTGATCTGGGGCTGGTGCTGGGGCCGCTGCGGCGTGGGCCCGGGGATCCGACGTTCCGGGCCACCCGGGACGGGTCGGTGTGGCGGGCCAGTCTGACGCCGGCCGGGCCGGGGACGCTGCGGGTCGCCGGGTACGGCGGTGAGGTGCGCGGGGAGGCCTGGGGGCCGGGGGCCGAGTGGCTGCTGGAACGGCTGCCGGAACTGCTCGGCTCGGCCGACGATCCCTCGCTCTTCGTGCCCCGGCACCGGGTCGTGGCGGCCGCCCGGCATCGGCGGCCGGGGTTGCGGCTGACGCGGACCGGGCTGGTGCTGGAGTCGCTGATCCCGTCGGTCCTGGAGCAGAAGGTCACCACCGACGAGGCGTACCGGGCCTGGCGGTCGCTGGTGCGGAAGTTCGGGGAGCGGGCGCCCGGGCCCGCGGGGGTGGGCGAGCGGCCGATGTGGGTGATGCCGGCGCCGCGGACCTGGTCCTTGATTCCCTCCTGGGAGTGGCACAAGGCCGGCGTCGACGACAAGCGGGCCTCCACGATCCTGCGGGCGGTGCGGGTCGCCGCGCGGCTGGAGCAGGCGGTGGGGATGACGGCGGAGGCCGCCCAGGCTCGGCTGGAGGTGGTGCCGGGGGTGGGGCCGTGGACGTCCGCGGAGACCGTGCAGCGCAGTCATGGGGCGGCGGACGCGGTGACGGTCGGGGACCTGCACCTGCCGGGGATCGTGGGATGGGCGCTGGCCGGGGACCGGTACGCCGACGACGAGGCGATGCTGCGGTTGCTGGAGCCGTACGCGGGGCAGCGGCACCGGGCGGCCCGCCTGATCCTGCTGAGCGGGCAGACCCCGGCGCGGCGGGCACCGCGGATGCCGCGGGGGGACATCGGCCGGTTGTGAGGTGCGGGTGGGTGGGCGCAGCTATGTAGCTGACGCGAGTACAGCGCCCCTTCAGGGGCGCGGGGAACTGCGCGGCCAGCCCCCACGCACCCGCAGACGTACGGCTACCGGTCCGAGGAGAACCGCACCGCCCCCGCCGGGATCCGGGCGTCGCACCACACCCGCGCGCCCTCCTTGAGTTCGTTGTCGGCGCCGATGACCGCGCCGTCGCCGATGACCGTGCCCGTGAGGACCGCGCGTTCGCCGACGCGGGCGCGGTTGCCGATGAGGGAGTCGGTGATGACCGCGCCGGTCTCGATGACGGCGCCCGGCAGGATCGTCGAGCCGAAGACCCGCGCGCCCTGCGCCACGAACGCGCCCTCGCCCACCACCGTGCCGCCGGTCAGCTTGGCGTCCGCCGCCACCCGTGCCGTGGGCAGGATCAGGCGGTCGCCGCAGCGGCCGGGGACGGCGGGGGACGGGGCACGGCCCAGCACGAGGTCGGCGGAGCCGCGGACGAAGGCCGCGGGCGTGCCGAGGTCCAGCCAGTAGGTCGAGTCGACCATGCCCTGGAGATGGGCGCCGGCCGACAGCAGCTGCGGGAAGGTCTCCCGTTCCACCGACACCGGACGGCCCTGCGGGATCGTGTCGATGACCGAGCGGCGGAAGACGTACGCCCCCGCGTTGATCTGGTCGGTGACGATCTCCTCCGGCGTCTGCGGCTTCTCCAGGAACGCCAGGACGCGGCCGGTTTCGTCGGTGGGGACCAGCCCGTACGCGCGCGGGTCCGTCACCTTCGTGAGGTGGAGGGAGACATCGGCGGCCGTCGACTCGTGCGTGGCCACGAGGGCGCGGATGTCGAGCCCGGTCAGGATGTCGCCGTTGAAGATCAGCACCGGGTCGTCGGGGCCCGAGTGCAGCCGGGACGCCACGTTGCGGATCGCGCCGCCGGTGCCGAGCGGTTCCTCCTCGGTGACGTACTCGATGTGCAGGCCGAGTGCCGCGCCGTCGCCGAAGTACGGTTCGAAGATCTCCGCCAGGTAGCTCGTCGCGAGGACGATGTGGTCCACGCCCGCCGCTCTGGCTCTGGCCAGCTGGTGCGTCAGGAACGGCACGCCCGCCGCCGGGACCATCGGCTTGGGTGTGTGGACCGTGAGCGGGCGCAGCCGGGTGCCTTTGCCGCCGACCAGGAGGATCGCTTCTGTCACCTGTCGTCTCTGCTTCCTGCCGGGACCGGCCGAAACTCTGTGTCGGCCGGCCAGTGTATGCAGACCGTGCGACGGCGCCCTCGACGGCCGCGCGGAGGCGCGCGGTATCGGCATGCGGTTTTCCCCCGACTGTCCCCGACGGCGTTGAACGCGGCCCCCGTGCTCAGCGTCCCTGGAGGTGCGCGGAGCTGGTCCGGGCCGAGCCGAGCTTGGCGTAGAGCTTGGCGCCAGGACACTCGGTGGCGTACCCGTCCCTATGGCCGGAGATCACGTTCAGTCGTACGTTCTTCCCCTTTGGGTAGAGATTGCCACCTCCGGACTTCAGATATGTCTTTCCCTTGGGATTGGCCCCGAAGAGCCCGAGCTTCCACGCGGTGAGCTTGGCGACGGCGGTCACGGCGGCGGCGGACGGCTTGTGCGAGCCGTAGGTGCCGATCACCGCGATACCCATGCTGTTGTTGTTGAAGCCCAGGGTGTGGGCGCCCCTGACGGCCTTCGCCACTCCCCCGGCGCGGCCCTCGTAGATGGTTCCGCACTTGTCGACGAGGAAGTTGTAGCCGATGTCCCGCCAGCCCATGCTCACCACGTGGTAGCGGTAGATACTGCGGATGACCGACGGGGCCTGGGAGCACGTGTAGCCGTTCCCGGAGGCGGTGTGGTGGACGAAGGCCGCCTTGATCTTGCCGGTGTAGACGAACCCCCTCTCGCGCAGCGACTCGTCGGCTCCCCAGCCTCGGCGGGTGACGATCTTCGGGCGCGGTCCGATGTACGGCCTGGCGAGCAGGGCGTCGGTGTCGTTCAGTTCGGACAGTTCGCGTTCGGTGTCCTCGCGGCTCAGCGCGGGGATCTCGGTGGTGTCGACGTCCGTGAGGTCGGAGTTGACGGCGGCCGACGCGTCGTCCTCGGTGTTGGTGCGGGGGCCGTCGGCGGGCTCGTCGTAGGGCGGGGTGTCGTCGCCGGGGTCGACGAGTTCCAGGCGCAGCCCCGCGGGCAGCAGGTCGCGCCCGCCGACGGGCGGTCCGCCGGCCGGGCCCGAGGCGTCGTCGTCGGCGTCGGCATCGACTCCGTCTCCGTCCCGCTCTCCGGCGCGTACGCGTACGTCCACTCCGTTCGAGTCGCCGACCCACAGGGGTGCGGTGGCGCCGTGGACCCGGCCCGAGGCGGCTTCCGCGGTGCCCGGGTCGGCGCCGTGGTCGGCGTTGTGGGTCTCGACGTCCTGCCAGCCGGACCACCGGCCGGTGGCGGTGGACCGGGTGCGGACCTGGACCCGGCCGTCGAGTGCGGTCCCCGGGTGGTCCCAGACGACGCCGACGAGCGAGAAGGGCCGTACGTCGGCGCTGTACGCGCCCTGCTCGGGGGCCTGGCCGAGGACGCGTTCGCGGGTGCGGGGGGTGAGGGGCAGCGACTGGGTGCTGCCGCGGAGGGTGGTCGTGGTGGTCCGCTCTGCCGGTGCGGCGACGGCGGACGGCACGTTCAGCACGGCCGGCGGGAGGGTGAGGGCCGCCGCGCAGGTGACGCCGATCGAGGAAGTCAGGAGTCCACGCATGCCCCTGATATTGAACATAGTCATACATATCTGTCCATACGGGATCTGACGGCCCGTCGGGAACGGTTGCGCCGAACCGGTGGCCCCGCCGGTCGGTGCGGGCAGCGGGCGCGGCGTACGCTTGCGCGGGTGAACGCCACCGATCGCACCCCTGCCGACCTGCTGCGTTCCGCGCTCGCCGCGGATCCGGGACGCCCCCTGGTGACCTTCTACGACGACGCCACGGGCGAACGTGTCGAATTGTCCGTGGCCACCTTCGCCAATTGGGTGGCCAAGACCGCGAACCTGCTCCAGGGCGACCTGGCGGCTTCGCCGGGCGACCGGGTGGCCCTGCTGCTGCCGGCGCACTGGCAGACGGCGGTGTGGTTGCTGGCGTGCTCGTCGGTGGGTGCGGTGGCGGACGTCGCCGGCGATCCGGCCGCGGCCGACGTGGTGGTGAGCGGGCCGGACTCGCTGGAGGCGGCCCGGGCGTGCCGGGGCGAGCGGGTCGCGCTCGCGCTACGGCCGCTGGGCGGACGCTTCCCGACGGTCCCGGACGGGTTCGTGGACTACGCGGTGGAGGTGCCGAGCCAGGGGGACCGGTTCGCGCCGTTCTCGCCCGTGGATCCGGAGGAGCCCGCACTGATCGTGGCGGGCGCGGAGATGAGCGGCGCCGAGGTGGTGGAGCGGGCGCTCGGGGACGCGCCGGGGCTGGATCTGACCGGGCCGGGCTCGCGGCTGCTGTCGGGGCTCGGTTTCGACACGTGGGAAGGGCTGAGCGCGGGGTTGTACGCACCGCTCGCGGTCGGGGGGTCCGTGGTGCTGTGCCGGCGTCTGGACGAGCTGGGCGAGGAAGGGATCGCGAAGCGGATCGAGAGCGAGCGGGTCACCGCTTCGGCGCGGTGAGGTCCTCGTTCATCTGCGGGCCCAGGTAGGACCACTCACCCGGGTGGAGCAGTTGCCGCCGCCTCCGGCGCCCGCCCCGGGGCACTGTTGAGTAGTGACCGACGTCGTAGGGACATCCGCCACCGGGGACGGGCTTGCCCGGCGGCGGCGGAGGCGTTGGATACGGGGGACGGCTCTCGGTGCCGGTGTCGTGGTGGTCGCCGCGCTCGGGGGCGGCTGGGCGCTGTACGCGAAGCTGAGCCACAACATCACCGCCGACGACGCGGCCGCCGCGGAGCTGGCCCGGTACGAGCGGGAGCGGCCCACCGCGCTGGTGCGGGGCGCGCAGAACATCCTGGTGATCGGGTCGGACTCACGGGCCGGTGAGGGCAACCGGCGCTACGGCAAGGACTCGGGCACCGAGCGGTCCGACACCGCGATCCTGCTGCATCTGGCCGCCGACCGGCGCAGTGCCACGGCGGTGTCGCTGCCCCGGGACCTGATGGTGCACGTGCCCGGCTGCCTGCGCGGCGACGGGCGCCGCAGCGAGCCCTCCTTCACCCTGTTCAACTCGGCCTTCGAGGTGGGGGGTTCGGCCTGCACGGTCCGTACCGTGGAGAAGCTGACCGACATCCGCGTCGATCACTACGTGGTCGTCGACTTCAGCGGGTTCAAGAACATGGTCGACGCGATCGACGGGGTGCAGGTGTGCCTGAAGGAGCCGATCGACGACAAGGCGGCCAAGCTGCGGCTGCCCGCCGGGCGGGTCACGCTCGACGGGGAGCAGGCGCTGGGGTACGTACGGGCGCGCAAGTCGCTCGGGGACGGCAGTGACACCGAGCGGATGGACCGGCAGCAGCAGTTCCTGGGGGCGCTCGTCAACAAGGTGCAGAGCGGTGACGTACTGCTGAACCCGGCGAAGCTCTATCCGCTGCTGAACGCGGCGACCTCCGCCCTCACCACCGATCCGGAACTGGCCAGTCTGCGGGGTTTGTACCAGCTTGTTCGCGGGCTGCGGAACACCCCCACCGAACAGGTGCAGTTCCTCACCGTCCCGAGGGAGCCGTATGTGTACGACTCCAATCGTGACCAGCTCGTGGAGGGCCGGGCGGACGCGCTGTTCGCGCTGCTGCGGGCCGACCGGCCGGTGCCGGTGACCAAGAAGAACGCTTCCTCCGCCGACAACTCCCGGTCGCCCGAGTTTCGCGGGAACACCGCCGCCGAGGACAGGTGCGAGTGAGCCACCCGCCAAGGCGGCGAACTTCCGCGCCGTTCATTGTCAGTTAAATGAGACGGATTGCCCGCTTGTAGGGAGGATGAATTTGTCACTGGCGTCACTCGACGCTGAACTGGGCGGATAGTGTGAGCGCTCCGGTGCACCCAACCGCGAGGTCCGTCCTGGGGTCGTGCACTGCGAAACGTGACCGAGCGCCTTGATGGGGGGAAGGCGCCGCGTGGCCCCGACGGAGGATTCTGACAACCGTGGACGCGCAAGGCCGTGGGCGGGCGGACAACATCGATCCCGCAGACCAGTGGGTGCTCAATCCGAACACCGGTGAATACGAACTGCGACTGACTCCTTCCGCACCGCAGTCGTCACCGCAGTCGTCGGTGCCCGGACCGCGCAGACCGGCGCCGTCGCGCCCGGCTGCGGGCGGGACGCGGGAGGCGGCGGGCCAGGAGACGGCGAACCGGGAGGTGCCCGGGCAGCGCCGGCGGCGCGCCGAGCCCGAGCCGCCGGCCGGGCGGCGTTCGCGGCGGCCGGTGAAGAAGAAGTCGAAGGCCAAGAAGGCCCTGCTGTGGACCGGCGGCTCGATGGCCTTCGTGCTGGTCGCCGTCTCGGCCGCCGGCTACCTCTACATCAAGCACCTCAACGACAACATCACGTCCGTCTCCGACGACGGCGCGAGCACCGGTGGCTTCAGCAAGGACAAGGCGATCAACCTGCTGATCATCGGCACCGACAAGCGCACCGGCGCGGGCAACGAGGGCTACGGCGACACCGGCAGCGTCGGGCACGCCGACACCAACATCCTGCTGCACATCTCCAAGGACCGCTCCAACGCGACCGCGTTGAGCATCCCGCGCGACCTGATCGTGGACGTCCCGGACTGTCCGACCGAGCAGTCCGACGGCAGCCAGAAGGTCATCGCGGGCACGACCGACGTCCGCTTCAACACCAGCCTCGGCCAGGACGGCCGTACGGCCAGCTGCACCGTGCGCACGGTGACCGAGCTGACCGGGATCCAGCCGGACAACTTCATGGTCGCCGACTTCAACGCGGTCAAGACGCTGACCGACGCGGTCGGCGGGGTCGAGGTGTGTCTCGCCAAGGACATCGACGACAAGCAGTCGCATCTGAAGCTGTCCAAGGGCACCCACAACATCTCCGGCGAGACCGCGCTGGCCTTCGTGCGCACCCGGCACTCGGTCGGCTTCGGCGGTGACCTGAGCCGGATCCAGCTCCAGCAGCAGTTCCTGAGCGCGCTGATGCGCAAGCTCAGCTCCAACTCGACGCTCAGCAGCCCGAGCAAGCTGCTGAAGCTGGCCGAGGTCGGCACCAAGGCGCTCACCGTCGACTCCAAGCTGGACAGCATCGGCAAGCTGAAGGACCTGGGGCTGGAGCTCGGCAAGCTCAACCCGAAGAACCTGACCTTCACCACCATCCCGGTGCTGGACAACCCGGCCGAGACGGTGAAGGCGACCGTCGTGCTCAACGAGTCGAAGGCGCCCGCGGTCTTCCAGGCGATCAAGGAAGACGTGTCCTTCACCGCGGTCAAGAAGAAGCAGGCGAAGGCCAGCAAGGACGCGGCGGCCGCCCGGCTGAAGGGCACCAAGTCGGCCGCCTCCGAGGTGCGGGTACGGATCCTCAACGGCGGGGCCCCGGCCGGCAGCGCCCAGGAGACGCTCAGCTGGCTGCAGAACGACAAGGGCGTCACCAAGTCGGAGAACGCCGGCAACGCGCCCGCCGAACTCAGCAAGACCACGCTGGAGTACGCCCCCGACCAGGCCGACCAGGCACGTGAACTGGCCAGCCTCATGGGGCTGTCCGGCTCGGCGATGAAGCCGGGCAAGAGCGTGACCAACTCCCAGGGCCTGCCCGCGATCACGCTGACCCTGGGCAAGGACTTCCAGGGGGCGGGAGTGTCCCTCACCACACCGACAAAGGCGCCGGACGTGGACAGCAAGACGACGGCCGACAAGGTGACCTGCGCCAAGTAGTGACCAGCGGGCGCCCGGTAGCGGGGAGTTGCCCCCTCGCGACACCAAGTCATACCGAATAAGTAGGTAACCCTATGGGTCCGTCACGCGTCTAACCGGGCGCGGGGCGGACCCGTGTGGTCCGTGGTGCGTCCGACGGGGGGCGTTGGCGGCGGGCCTGTGTGCGCAGGGCGGGGAGGGCAGGGAGTTGACGCAGAGCGATGTGCGGGGGGAGGTGCCTGCGGTCGAGGACACGATGTCCCTCGCACCGAAGGCACCTGACACGCCGGGCGGATCCGGCGGCGGGCGTCGCAAGGACGGCTCGGGCGGTGGCGCGGGCGACGGCGCGAAGGGCGGCCGGCGCCAGCGCGCACGGCGTGCGCTGCGCTGGTCGGCGGCCGTGCTGTCGGTGGTGATCCTCGGTACGGCCGGTGCCGGTTACCTCTACTACCAGCACCTGAACGGCAACATCCAGAAGGGCCGGCGCGACATCGGCGACGCCAAGGCGCGCAAGACCGCGGCCAACGCGGCCGGCCAGACTCCGCTGAACATCCTGCTGATCGGCTCCGACAGCCGTAACTCCGACGAGAACGTGAAGCTCGGCGGCGCCAAGTACGACCGGGGCAGCCCGCCGCTCGGCGACGTGCAGATGCTGATCCACCTGTCGGCGGACCGGAAGAGCGCGGCGATGGTGAGCATCCCCCGGGACACCCGCGTCGACATCCCCAAGTGCACCGACCCGGCGACCGGCAAGGTGTACCCGGCGACCAACACCATCATCAACGAGTCGCTGGCCCGGGGCGGCGCCGGCTGCACGCTGGCCACCTGGGAGAACCTCACCGGGGTCTACATCGACCACTGGATCACGATCGACTTCGCGGGCGTGGTGAACATGGCGGACGCCATCGGCGGGGTCGACGTCTGTGTGAACCAGAACGTGTGGGACCGGCCGACGGCCGCGGTGCCCGGCGGCTCGGGGCTGAAGATGACGGCCGGCACGCACAAGGTGCAGGGCGAGAAGGCCCTGCAGTGGCTGCGCACCCGGCACGCCTGGGGCAGTGACCCGCTGCGGGCCAAGGCCCAGCACATGTACCTCAACTCGATGATCCGCACGCTGAAGGGGCAGAACGTCTTCACCGACACCGGCAGACTGATGGACCTGGCCGAGGCGGCCACCAAGTCGCTGACGGTCTCCGAGGAGATCGGCACCCCGAAGAAGCTCTACGACCTGGGCATGCAGCTCAAGTCGGTGCCGACGGACCGGATCACCTCGCTCACCATGCCGAACGTCCAGGACCCGCAGAACAGGGACCACCTGGTGCCGGACGGCACCAACGCCGACAAGATGTGGCAGATGCTCCGCGACGACGTGGCGTTCGACAAGAACGGCAAGAGCGAGAAGAGCGAGAAGGCCTCGGACGCGGCGAAGCAGACCGAGGCGACCAAGGAGCCCTCCGTCTCCGCCGGCCGGCTCGGCGTCCAGGTGCGGAACGCGACCGGCTCCGCCACCGAGGCCGCGGTCCCCGGCCGGGCCCGGACACTCGCCCAGGAACTGGCCGCCAAGGGCTACACACAGGCCTCGGCGGACACCTCGGCGGTCGCCCAGTCGGTGGAGAAGACGGTCGTGGAGTACCCGAGCGCGGACCTGCAGGGCGACGCCCAGGGGGTCGCCAAGGCGCTGGGGATCCCCATGAGCCAGGTGAAGCAGAGCACCGATGTGTCCGGCGTCACGCTCGTCGTCGGAACCGACTGGCGGGACGGCGCGGCGTACCCGAAGCAGTCCGCGCCGAAGGCCGGTGACCTGCCCGACAACGCCGACGCCATCAACGGCTCGGACACCAAGCAGTGCATGGACGTGTACGCGCCCTATCGCTGGTGACGGGCACGATCGGGCGGTTCCCACAGGTCCGCACAGGTACGCACAGGTGAGTCCTAGACGCCTGCATGACACTGCCGCCGTGCTCAGAGGAGCCCGGAGTCCCGGGCGCGGCGGCAGGTGTGAGCGGGAGGGCGGGCAGTGGTGCGCAGCAGTGTGCGGGGGGAGATGTCGGATGTGGTCTCCGCGGTCGAGGACACGATGCCCCTCACGCTCCGGACCGACGACGACGGCGGGCAGGACGGCGGACGGCGTGGGAACGGCGACCGCAGACGCCGCAGACGCCGTGTCGTGCGCTGGACGGCGACGGTGCTGACCCTGGCCCTGGCCGGCACCGCCACCGCCGGGTACCTGTACTACGAGCACCTCAACAGCAACCTCAAGAAGGAGACCCTGAACATCGGGGACTCCAAGGACCGCGCCACCAAGACCAAGGCGAACGCGGCCGGGCAGACCGCGCTGAACATCCTGCTGATCGGCTCCGACGCCCGGGACACCGCCGAGAACCAGAAGCTGGGCGGCGCCAAGGACATCGGCACCGCCGCCCGCGCCGACGTCCAGATGCTGCTGCACGTCTCGGCCGACCGCACCAACATGTCGGTGGTGTCGATGCCCCGCGACACGCTGGTCTCCATCCCCAAGTGCACCGACTCGAAGACCGGCAAGGTCTACGCGGCCACCGCCGACACGATGACCAACGCCTCCCTGGAGCGCGGCGGCCCCGGCTGCACGGTGGCCACCTGGGAGAAGCTCACCGACATCCACATCGACCACTTCATGATGGTCGACTTCTCGGGCGTGGTGTCCATGGCGGACGCGATCGGCGGGGTGCCGGTGTGCGTGGACGCCAACATCTACTCGCACACCTCCACCGGGCACGGCTCGGGCCTGAAGCTGAAGAAGGGCACCACCGCCGTCAAGGGCAAGCAGGCCCTGCAGTGGCTGCGCACCCGCTACGGCTTCGAGGACGGCAGCGACATAGCCCGTACCAAGGCCCAGCACATGTACATGAACTCGATGGTCCGCCAGCTGCGCTCCAACGCCACCCTCAGCAACCCCGACAAGCTCCTGGGGCTCGCCGAGACCGCCACCAAGGCGCTCACGGTCGACACCGGCCTCGGCACGGTCACCAAGCTCTACGACCTGAGCAAGGAGCTGAAGAAGGTCCCCACCAACCGCATCACCATGACGACGATGCCGTGGGTCTACTCCTCGGACGGCAACCGCGTCCTGCCCAAGCCCACCGACGCGGACAAGCTGTGGCGGCTGGTCCGCGAGGACATCGCGCTGGACGGCAAGGACAAGAAGAAGACGACGACCGCGACGAAGGTCACCGACAAGGCGGCGGCCGACGACAAGATCGCCGTCCAGGTGCAGAACGGCACGAGGAGCAGCAGCGAGAGCGCGGTCACCGGCCGGGCCGCCGCCGTCACCGCGTTGCTGGTCGGCAAGGGCTTCACCGAGGCGGCCGCCGACGCCTCGGCGCTGCTGAGCGAGGACCGCACGCTGGTGCGCTATCCGAGCGCGGACCTGGCGGGCGACGCCCAGCGGGTGGCGAAGGCGCTGGACATCCCCACGAGCCAGGTGAAGAAGTCCACGGACGTCTCCGGGGTCACGCTGGTGGTCGGCGCCGACTGGCGCTCGGGCAGCAAGTACACCGCCGCCGACGACACCACCCCGGCCTCGGCGAGCGCCCTCAACGCCTCGGACACCAAGGCGTGCATGCACGTCGACCCGGACTACACCTGGTAGTCCGGGCCGTACGGGGGCCGGTGCTCAGCGGGAGGCGGAGCTGAGCACCGCGGGACGACGGGACGCGATGACCCGCTTCGCCAGCGACCTGGGGCTGGTCAGGAAGCCCCAGCCCCACGTCATGTGCATGGTGGCGAGGGCCAGGGGGATCCGCAGGCGCGCCTTGAGCGGCAGCCCCTTGCCCGCCGGGACGGACCCGGCGACGATCGCCGCGAGATAGCCGCCCGGTATCACGAACCCGAACGGGGTGACCAGGGCGCCCACCACGACCCCGGCCGCCATCGCGCACAGCGCGGTCGGCGGGGCGAGGTAGCGCAGGTTGATGGAGCCCTCGTGGTAGCGGGCGACGACGTGCCGCCAGCGGCCGTAGTCCTTGTACTGCTTGGCGAGGGCCCGCACGCTCGGCCTGGGGCGGTACGACACCCTCAGCTCCGGCGAGAACCAGATCAGCCCGCCGGCCTCGCGGATCCGGAAGTTCAGCTCCCAGTCCTGGGCGCGGATGAACTCCTCGTTGTAGCCGCCCTGTTGCTCCAGGGCCTCGCGCCGGAAGACGCCGAGGTAGACGGTGTCGGCGGGGCCGGCCTCGCCGCCCGTGTGGAAGGCCGCGTTGCCGACGCCGATCTTCGAGGTCATGGCCGCGGCGACCGCGTGCTCCCAGTCGTTCTCGCCCTCGGCGTGCATGATGCCGCCGACGTTCTGGGCGCCGGTCTCCGCCAGGAGGCGGACGGCGGTGGCGATGTAGTTCGGGGAGAGCATGCCGTGGCCGTCGACACGGACCACGATCGGGTGCCGGGACGCCTTGATCGCGGCGTTCAGCGCGGCCGGGGTGCGGCCGGTCGGGTTCGGGACGGTGTGCACGCGGGGGTCTTCGGCCACGAGCTCGGCGGCGATCTCGTCCGTGCGGTCCTTGGACGGACCGAGGGCGATGACGACCTCCAGCTCGCCGGCGTACTCCTGCGCGAGGATCGCTTGGACGGCCCCGCGCAGATGCCGTTCCTCGTCGAGGACGGGCATGATCACGGAAACTGCGGGGTGCCGCACGTCGGGCTTGGCGTTCATAGGGGGCTCACGTTACCGCGAACGGGGGACACCGGTGCGCGCCGCCGGGGCCGTAGCGCGGGCTGAAGGTCGTATCGGCCTACCGTGCTCATGGATCCCACGTACGGCCTCGTCCGGAGGTGTCCTTTGGCCGCCAGCCCGCCCCGGTCCCCCGCCCGGCCCGCACGGCCGCAGCGCAGACCGCAGCCCACCCGTCAGGCCCCGCGGCCGCCGGTACGACCCATGAGGCCCCGGCGGCCGCGCTGGGCCATGCGGGCGGTGACCACGCTCTCGGTGGTGGTGCTGGCGTCGGCCGGGATCGGGCACTCGGTGATGGCCAGCCTGGACGCGGACATCGCCCGGGTCGACCCGTTCAAGGACATGAAGAACCGTCCCGCCGCGGGTCACGGCATGAACGTGCTGCTGGTCGGCACCGACGGCCGCGACCAGGTCACGGAGCGGGAGCGGCGCAAGTACCGCCTGGGCGGGGCGCCCTGCCACTGCACCGACACGATCATGATCGTGCACATCTCGGCGGACCGGGAGCGGGCGACGGTGGTCAGCCTGCCGCGCGACTCGTACGCCGAGGTCCCGCCGCACGTGGACGAGACGACGGGACGGCAGCACGCCGCGCATCCCATCAAGCTGAACGCGGCCTACGCGGAGGGCGGCCCGCAGCTGACGGTCCGCACGGTCGAGGACATGACGCATCTGAAGATCGACCACTATCTGGAGGTCGACTTCATCACGTTCATGCGGACCGTGGACGTGCTCGGCGGGGTCCGGGTCTGCACCGCCCAGCCCCTGAAGGACTCCTACACCGGCCTCAACCTCTCCCCCGGCACCCACACCCTCAACGGCGGCCAGGCCCTGCAGTACGTCCGGGCCCGGCATGTCGACGGGGCGAGCGATCTGGGGCGGATGAAGCGGCAGCAGCGGTTCCTGGCCGCGCTGATCGAGCAGGTGTCGGCGAACGGGGTGCTGCTCAACCCGATCAGGTTCCGGGACGTGACCCGGGCGGTGCTCGGTTCGGTGCGGGCCGACACGGGGTTCGGCACGGACGAGCTGCTGGACCTCGGGCGGGCGATGCGGAACTTCTCGCCCTCCTCGTCCGAGTTCACGACCGTGCCCATCGGGCAGCTGGCGTACCCCGTGAAGGGCATCGGCTCGACGCTGAAGTGGGACCGGGCCCGGTCGGACCAGCTGTTCCGGTCCCTGCGCGACGACCGGCCGCTGGAGCCGCCGGCACCGCCGAAGCCGAAGCCGCGCGGTCCGGTGCCGGCCACCGTGGAGGTGGCGCCGGCCCAGATCCGGGTCCAGGTGGAGAACGGCACCGGGACGGCGGGGCTCGCACGGCGGATGGACGCGGCGCTGGCCGCGACGGGCTTCGCGACGACCCACCAGCCGGTGACCGCCCCGCGGCACGACGTACGGCGGACGGTGATCTCCTACGACCCCCGCTGGGACCGTTCGGCGCGGTCGCTTGCGGCGGCACTGCCGGGGAGTGAGGTGCGGGCGGTGCGGGGGATGGGGCCGGTGTTGCGGGTGACGACCGGGGCGGACTTCAAGGGACAGGTCCGCACGGTGCGCGCGGACGATCCGGCGCCGCAGGGGGCCGCTGCCGTTGTGCGGGGCGACGAGTCGGTGTGCTGAGCGTGGTGTCTCGGGTGCGGGTGAGTGGGGGCTGGTCGCGCAGTTCCCCGCGCCCCTAAAGGGGCGCAACCGGCACCGCCCTCGCTCAGTCCTCGAAGCCCTCGGCGATGCGGCGCTCGCGCAGTTCTCTGATCTCCCGGCGCCGCGCCAGCCGGTGGGTGCGCCTGATCTGGGCCTCCTGGTAGCGGCGGCGGTCGTTCTCGGTCTCGGGTACCACCGGCGGCACCCGGCGCGGCTTGCCGTCCGCGTCCACCGCCGCGAAGACCAGGTAGGCCGAGCCGACCTGGGTCGCCGGGGCCGACTCGTTCCAGCGCTCGGCCAGGACCCGCACGCCCACCTCCATGGAGGTCCGGCCGGTCCAGTTGACCTGGGCCTTGACATGGACCAGGTCGCCGACGCGGACCGGCTCCAGGAACGCCATCTCGTCCATGGACGCGGTGACGGCGGGACCGCCCGAGTGCCGGCCGGCGACCGCGCCCGCCGCGTCGTCGACGAGCTTCATGATCACACCGCCGTGCACCGTGCCGAGGAGGTTGGTGTCGTTGTGGGTCATGATGTGGCTGAGGGTGGTCCGGGACGCGGACGTCGGCTTGCCGGGTATGTCGGGTTCCGCCTCGGGGGCCTGGTCTGTCATGGCCCCCACCTTATGCCGAAGCGACATTCGCGGAATTTGTGTCGGGTTCGCAACAGCGGTGACCTGATTTTCCGACGACCCTTGTAACGGGCACCACCGCTGCCTGCACACTGGGGCCCATGAGCGAATGGCCCCAGGAATGGTCGAACGACAGCCGCGGCAACCGGTACGGCCGCGGCAGCGCCGGCGCGCAGCCTGAGGGCGCCCGCGTGATGCGCCAGGTACGGCGCGGAGATCCGTCGGCACCGCCGTACGGCGGCCCGCAGCAGGGCGGCGGTTACGGCGGGGTCCCGCAGCAGCCGTCGTACGGCAACGCGGGCGGGTACGACGGCGGCGGCGGGTACGACGACGGGTACGACAGCGGCTACAACACGGGCCAGGTCTACGGCGGCGGCCCCGGGGGCGGGGGACCCGGCGGCGAGTACGAGCGTGGACCGCGGCCGGCTCCGAACTGGCGCAAGCGGATCAAGTGGACGGCGATCGTCGTCCTCGGTGTGGTGATCGTCACCTCCGTGTCGACCTACTTCTGGGCCGACTCCAAGCTGCACCGGGACGTCGACCTGTCGAAGGTGATCGACCGGCCCGCGGCCGGCGACGGCACCAACTACCTGATCGTCGGCTCCGACAGCCGCCAGGGCCTGTCCGACGCGCAGAAGAAGGCGCTGCACACGGGCTCCGCCGAGGGCAAGCGCACGGACTCGATGATGATCCTGCACGTCGGCGACAGCGGCGACACCCTGATCTCACTGCCGCGTGACTCGAACGTGGAGATCCCGTCGTACCAGGGGTCGACGTCCGGCAAGGTCTACAAGGGCACCGGCCGGACCACGAAGCTCAACGCGGCGTACGCCGAGGACGGTCCGACCCTTCTGGTCCGCACGGTCGAGTACAACACCGGGCTGCACATCGACCACTACGTCGAGATCGGCTTCGCCGGCTTCGCGAACATCGTGGACGCGGTCGGCGGGGTCACCATCGACATCGACAAGGGCTTCAAGGACAAGTACTCGGGCGCGGACTTCAAGGCGGGCAAGCAGACCCTGAACGGCGAGGAGGCCCTCGCCTTCGTCCGCACCCGGCACGCCTTCGCCGCGTCGGACCTCCAGCGCACCAAGAACCAGCAGAAGTTCCTGGCGGCGCTGGCCCACCAGGTGGCCACCCCGGGGACGATCCTGAACCCCTTCAAGCTCTACCCGACGCTCGGCGCTGGCCTGGACTCCCTCACCGTCGACAAGGACATGAGCCTGTGGGACCTGGGCTCGATGTTCTTCGCGATGAAGGACGTCAACGGCGGCAACGGCGTCTCGATGAACATGCCGATCTCCGGCTCCACCGGAGGCAACCTCGTCTGGGACAAGGCGAAGGTGAAGACCCTGGTCGACGAGTTGAACAACGACCAGAAGGTCACCGTCTCCGGCAACTAGCGAACGGCTGGGCCGTACCGGCGGCGAGCAGTGCCACATGGGGAAGGGCCAGGCGCCCTTCCCCATCGGCGTATCCGGCGGCGAGCCGCTCGTACTCCTGCCTGATCCGTACGACCGTCCCCGCCTCCTGCGAGGTCAGCACCAGTCCGACGGTGGCCACCCCGCCGGCGGCCCCGCCCCACCACTCGTCGAGCCCGGCCCGGTGCTCCCACTCCAGTTCCGTGGCCTCGGCACGGCGGAACCCGGCCTCCGCGAGCAGCCCCGCCAGGCCCTCGGCGGTGCGCGGGAAGTCCTCCGCCGGATCGAGGCGGGGCAGCCGCGCCGGCGGTACGGCGCCGCCCGCCGCGCAGGCCTGCCCGAGCAGTTCCTGGCCCGCCCCGCGCCGGGCCGCCCAGGTCGTCACGGCGAGCCGGCCGCCCGGGCGCAGGACGCGGTGGAGTCCGGCGAGGGCGGCCCGGGGGCGGCCGAGGTGGTTGAGGACGAAGTTGCCCACGACGGCGTCGAAGGTGGCGGCGGGGAAGGGGAGTTCGGGCAGGACGGCGACGCGGGCGTCGACTCCGCGCTCGCGGGCCGCGGCCACCATGCCGGCGTCCGCGTCCACCGCGGTCACCCGGGCACCGCGGGCCAAGGCCGCCAGCGCCGCCGTGCCCGTTCCGGTGCCGACGTCGAGGAGCCGTGTCCCCTCGGTGACGCCCGCCGCGTCCAGCAGGGGGGTCACGGGGTGGGCGCACAGCCGGGCGAAGCTGTCGGCGTACGCGGCGGCCCGGCCGGCCCACATGGCCCGCTCGGCGGCGTCGAAGGTGTCGGCGGTCATGGGGCAAGCGTGCCGGGTCATACGTCGAGGGCACCCGGGCGGGGTGCCCTCGACGGGGTTCAGCGGGGTGTCACATGGAGACGCCCGCCATCGAGCGGCACATCTCGGCGCAGCGGCGACACGCCTCCGCGCAGCGCTTCATCTGTGGGTCGTCCGGCATGGTCATACACGCCTCGGCGCACATGTCGCAGGCCTTGGCGCACATCGCGCACATCTCGGGCGAGAGCGGCGAGCGCCGCATCATCATGTCGGCGCACATCCGGGTCATCTCGGAGCAGTCCATCAGCGCGCGCATGATCCGCATGTGGGCGGGGCCGCCCTCCATGGACATGCAGGAGCTCATGGTCTCCTCGCACATCGTGTGGGTGGCCATGCACATGTTGACGCATTCCTGCATCTGCTTGGACATGGCCGTCATGGGTCCGGTCTGGGTCATGGCTCCTCCAGGGGAGGGGGAGGGCCCGGGGCGGGCCCCGTTCGCTTTCGTTCCTAAGCCCGACCGGCCGGTAGTGCCATTCGGGGCGGCCATGGAAAAGGCGCCCCGAGGGGCGCCTCTTCGCCGGATGCCGGTGCGGTTACGGCAGGTTGCGGGCCATGACGATCCGCTGGACCTGGTTGGTGCCCTCGTAGATCTGGGTGATCTTCGCATCGCGCATCATGCGCTCGACGGGGTAGTCACGGGTGTAGCCGTAGCCGCCGAGCAGCTGGACGGCGTCCGTGGTGACCTCCATGGCGACGTCGGAGGCGAAGCACTTGGCCGCCGCGCCCTGGAAGGTGAGGTCGGCGTCGCCGCGCTCGGAGGCGGCCGCGGCCTGGTAGGTGAGGGCGCGGGCGGCGGTGATCTTCATGGCCATGTCGGCGAGCATGAACTGGATGCCCTGGAAGTCGGCGATCGGCTTGCCGAACTGCTTGCGCTCCTGGACGTAGCCCTTGGCGTAGTCGAGGGCGCCCTGGGCAACACCGAGCGCCTGGGCGGCGATGGTGATCCGGGTGTGGTCCAGGGTCTTCATCGCGGTGGCGAAGCCGGTGCCCTCGGCGCCGATCATGCGGTCGGCGGGGATGCGGACGTTGTCGAGGTAGACCTCGCGGGTCGGCGAGCCCTTGATGCCGAGCTTCTTCTCCGGGGCGCCGAAGGAGACGCCCTCGTCGGCCTTCTCGACGACGAAGGCGGAGATGCCCTTGGTGCGCTTGTCCGGGTCCGTCACGGCCATCACCGTGTAGTAGTCGGAGACGCCCGCGTTGGTGATCCAGCGCTTCACGCCGTTGAGGACGTAGTGGTCGCCGTCGCGGACCGCCTTCGTCTTCATGCCGCCCGCGTCGGAGCCCGCGTCCGGCTCGGAGAGGGCGTACGAGAACATCGCGTCGCCCTTGGCGAGCGGGGTCAGGTACTTCTTCTTCAGGTCCTCGCCGCCGGAGAGGATCACCGGGAGCGAGCCCAGCTTGTTCACGGCCGGGATGAGGGAGGAGGAGACGCAGGCGCGGGCCACCTCCTCGATCACGATGACCGTGGCGAGCGCGTCGGCGCCGGCCCCGCCGTACTCCTCGGGGACGTGCACCGCGTGCAGGTCGTTGGCGACCAGCGCGTCCAGCGCCTCCTGCGGGAAACGGGCCTCCTCGTCGACCGCGGCGGCGTACGGGGCGATCTTCGCCTCGACCAGCGCGCGGACGACGTCACGGAGCATGTCGTGCTCCTCGGACGGGCGGTACAGGTCGAAGTCAGCCGATCCGGCCAAGGTCTCTCACTCCAGACGCAGTGGTGCTGACGCTAATTACTGTTAAGTAACTCAAAGTTTAGAACGCGGCCCACGGATAGGTCACGTGAGCTTGGCGACAGCGGGAAAGTTGCCCGGAAGACGGCCCGGTTATGCTCGGGCCGCAGCCCGCACCACCGTCCCCGAGCTGGAGCATCCATGAGCCTCAAGATCACTGTGATCGGCACCGGCTATCTCGGCGCCACGCATGCCGCGGCCATGGCCGAGCTGGGCTTCGAGGTGCTCGGTCTCGATGTCGTGCCCGAGAAGATCGCGATGCTGGAGCGCGGCGAGACCCCGATGTACGAGCCGGGCCTCGACGAGCTGCTGCGCAGGCACGTGGCCGGCTTCGAGGGCTCCAGCGGGCGGCTGCGCTTCACCACCGACTGGGCCGAGGTCGGCGCCTTCGGCGATGTCCACTTCGTCTGTGTGAACACCCCGCAGAAGCACGGCGAGTACGCCTGCGACATGTCGTACGTCGACTCCGCGATCGCGTCGCTGGCCCCGCATCTCACCGAGCCCGCGCTGGTCGTCGGCAAGTCGACGGTGCCGGTCGGTTCGGCGGAGCGGCTGGCCGCGTACCTCGCGGAGCACGCGCCCGCCGGGGCCGATGCGGAGCTGGCCTGGAACCCGGAGTTCCTGCGCGAGGGCTTCGCCGTGAACGACACGCTGCACCCCGACCGGATCGTGGTCGGCGTGCGCAGCGAGCGTGCGGAGAAGCTGCTGCGGGAGGTGTACGCGACGCCGGTCGGCGAGGGGACGCCGTTCGTGGTGACCGACTTCCCGACGGCCGAGCTGGTGAAGACGTCCGCGAACTCCTTCCTCGCCACGAAGATCTCGTTCATCAACGCGATGGCGGAGGTGTGCGAGGCCGGCGGCGGTGACGTGGTGAAGCTGGCGGAGGCGATCGGGTACGACGACCGGATCGGGAAGAAGTTCCTGCGGGCCGGGATCGGGTTCGGCGGCGGCTGTCTGCCGAAGGACATCCGGGCGTTCATGGCGCGCGCCGGTGAGCTGGGTGCCGACCAGGCGCTGACCTTCCTGCGCGAGATCGACTCCATCAACATGCGGCGCCGGGGGCAGATGGTCGAGATGGCCCGGGAGGCGCTGGGCGGGGGGTCGTTCCTCGGGAAGCGGGTCGCGGTGCTCGGCGCGACGTTCAAGCCGGACTCGGACGACGTGCGGGACTCGCCGGCGCTGAATGTCGCCGGGCAGATCCATCTGCAGGGCGGGCAGGTGACGGTGTACGACCCGAAGGGGATGGAGAACGCTCGGCGGCTGTTCCCGACACTTGGCTACGCCGTCAGCGCCGGGGAGTGTGTGCGGGGCGCCGATGTGGTGCTGCATCTGACGGAGTGGCGGGAGTTCAGGGAGCTGGATCCGGCGGTGCTGGGTGCGGGGGCCGCGGCGAAGGTGATTCTCGACGGGCGGAACGCGTTGGATCCTGAGGTCTGGCGGCGGGCCGGGTGGACGTATCGGGCGATGGGGCGTCCGACCGCGTGAAGGTGCGGGTGAGTGGGGGCTGAGCGCGCAGTTCCCCGCGCCCCTTTCGGGGCGCTCCAGTGCGGGGCGCTTCGAAGAACTGGGGGCGCTTCATAGACATAGGGCCAGGCGACACCGGTTCGGCCGAGGCTCAGTCGGCCGAACCGGTGTCTTGTTGCATTCTGCACCACTGGGCACTTGCGTCGCGGGGGAACTGGCTGTGTGTTACGTGTCCTTGGCGCGGTAGCGGCGCATCTTGGCGCGGGCGCCGCACACCTGCATCGAGCACCAGCGGCCGCGGCCGGCGGGGCTGCGGTCGTAGTAGGCCCAGTGGCAGGTGTCGGCCTCGCAGGCCTTGAGGCGGGTCCAGGTGCCCTCGACCAGGGACGTGGCCACGGCGGCGGCGATCCGGGAGAGGAGCGGGGCCGTGTCGGCGGGGGCGAGGGTCGCCGAGCCGTCGAGGGGGTCGACGGCGAGGTACAGGGGGGCGTGGGCGAGGAGTTCGCCGAGCGGGGTGACCTCGCGGTGCGGGGGGTGGCCGGCGTGCGCGAGGAGGGTGGCGCGCAGGGACTCGCGCAGGTCGCGGGCGGCGGGGAGCCCGGCCTCCGTGATGCCGAGGCGCGCCCGGCCGTCCGGCGTGTCGAGGGTGTCGGCGCCCGACTCCAGGTCCACCGTGTTCACCAGGGCCTCGACCAGGGCCAGGCCGCCCGGCGCGGGCGATCTCTCACTCATGCCTGCAAGTTACCTCCGCAATTCCCTTGCGACGTTACCTCCACTGCGGGAGCATCAGGTAACCGTTACCGGTTACCTCTCCTTAAAGGTAACTCTCGATCGCGAGGAGGAAGTCATGGCTCTCGCCAAGCTCGGAGTCGTCGTCCTGGACTGTCCCGACCCGTCCGCGCTCGCCGGTTTCTACGCCGGGGTGCTGGGCGGCAGCGTCGAGGGGGACGGGGACTGGGTGGACCTGGCGGTGCCCGGCGGGCAGGCGCTGGCGTTCCAGCGGGCGCCCGGGTTCGTGGCGCCGCAGTGGCCCGCGCCCGACGACTCCCAGCAGCTCCATCTGGACCTGACGGTGGAGGACCTGGACACGGCCGAGCAGGGGGTGCTGGAGCTGGGCGCCAAGCCGCTGGACGCGGCGGACCGGGCGCGCGGCTTCCGGGTCTACGCCGACCCGGCGGGTCATCCCTTCTGCCTGTGCCGGGCCTGACGACCGGCTGACGGGCCCGGTCAGGCGTCCGCGTCGGCCGGGCGGGGCGGCTGGTTGGGCTCCCTGCGGCGCTGGGTGGCGCGGGCGGTGAAGTCGGCGCTGCGCAGCACTCGCTGGACGTTTCCCCAGGTCAGCAGGGAGATTTCGGCCTCGGACCAGCTGCGTCGGAGCAGTTCGGTGATCAGGTGGGGGTAGCGGGAGGTGTCGGCGAGGTCGCGGGGGTGGGTGGCGCCGGAGTCGTAGGTGCCGGACAGGGCGACGCACTCGGGTCCTGCCACCACGCGGATGTGGTCGAGGTGGTCGGCGACGTCCGGGACGGTCGGCCCGGTCTGCTCGGCGGACAGCGGCACCATGCACAGGCCCCGCTGCTCCCCCAGCCGCACCAGCAGTTCGTCGGAGAGGTTGGCGGGGTGCGGGCGCAGGGACGCGGCGGCGGAGCGGGTGCACAGGACCGGCGTCTTGGAGAGGGCGAGCACCCGGGCGAGGGTGGCCTCGGGGGCGCCGGACAGGTCGGCGAGCACGCCGAGCCGGTTCATCTCGCGGATGACCTCCTCGCCGAACCGGGTCAGCCCCTCCCGGCCCGCCCAGGCCACGTCGGTCAGGGTGAGCACGCGCAGCCCCAGGGACTGCAGGACGCGCAGGATGCCGAGGGAGTCGTCGAGGGCGGCGGCGGAGGCCGGGCCGAGCACCACGGCGACCCGGCCGCAGTTGCGGGCGTCGATGACCTGTCCGGCGGTCCGCACCAGACGCAGCCCCTCCGGATGCGTCTCGACGACCCGGCGCGCCAGGTCCAGCTGCTCCAGCGTGGCCCCCACGGCCCGGCCGCCGCGCTCCGCCTCCGGTACCCGCAACGACCAGAACAGCGCGCCCACATGCCCCTCGCGCAGCCGGGGCACGTCCGTGTCCACGGCCGTCTCGCCCAGCTCCAGGTCGTACCAGGGCAGCGGGGCGAGCGCCCGGGGCAGCTCGCTGTAGCCGTCCGCGACCGGATGCACGGCCAGCAGGGCGTGGGCCCGCTCCAGGAGTTCGGCGCCGGACGCCGCCGGGAACGGGAACGGGTCGTCCGGGAGGCAGTCGTCCTCGCCGACCTCGGTCGTGGTGGGGATGTCGTGCTGGAGGTCGGCCATGAAGGGCTCCGTACGTCGTGGTGACCTACGTCGTGAAGGGGCTGTAGCCCACCGTCGCACGCCCGGCCGGGAGGGTTCCTGGTGGATGGTGCGTTCGGGGGTACGGGCCCCGCACGCGGCCCTCCGTACGCCGTCCTCGCACGCGGTTCCCCGCTCAGCTCTCCCGCGCGGCCCTGATGACCTCGTCCAGCGTCTCCCGCGAGCGCACCAGGTCGGCGATCATGCGGTCGATCCGGTCGCGCTCGGCGGCGAGGTCGGCCGCCAGCCTCGGCGTGGCGACGGCCGAAGGGCCGCCGTCCTGGTCCCGCATGCAGGGCAGCAGGTCCTTGATCCGGGTGCTGTGCAGCCCGGCGGCGAACAGCTCCTGGATCCGTACGACCCGGTCGACCGCCGCCTCCGGATAGTCGCGGTGCCCGCCGGACGTCCGGTCGGCCGTCAGCAAACCCTGCGCCCCTGCTCGTCGGAGCAGCGCAGCGACCGCTCGCTCACCGCGGTCCGCCGGGCCAGTTCTCCGATCCGCATGCCGCCCCCGGGAGGACTTGAATCTGACATCAATGTGAGGTTCTACGGTACGCGCCATGACACGGACCACGACGGACTTCCTGGCACCGGCCCGGCTCGGCGGGCTCGAACTCCCCAACCACCTCGTGATGGCCCCGCTCACGCGCAACCGCGCGGCGGCCGACGGCACCCCCACCGACCTCATGACCACGTACTACGCCCAGCGCGCCGCGGCCGGTCTGATCATCGCCGAGGCGGCCACCCCCAACGCGGTCGGCCAGACGTACCCGAACATCACCGCGATCCACACGGACGCGCACACGGCGGGCTGGCGGAAGGTCACGGACGCGGTCCGGGCGTCCGGCGGCCGGATGTTCCTGCAGCTCCAGCACGGCGGCCGGGTCAGCCACCCGGCGACCACCGGGCTGACCCCGGTCGCGCCCTCGCCGGTCCCGCTCCCGGAGACGATCTTCACCCCGGACGGGCACCGCCCGGCCGTCGTGCCCCGCGAGCTGAGCCGGGAGGGGATCCGGTCGACCGTCGCCGACTTCGCCGCCGCGGCCCGCCGGGCGCTGGACGCCGGTTTCGAGGGGGTCGAGGTGCACTCGGCCAACGGCCATCTGCTGCACCAGTTCCTCGCCGCCGGCACCAACCGCCGTACCGACGCCTACGGCGGCTCGGTCGCCGGGCGGATCCGGTTCACGGCGGAGGTGACGGAGGCGGTGGCCGCCGCGATCGGGGCGGACCGGGTGGGGGTGCGGATCTCCCCCGCGAGCACGGTCAACGGCATCGAGGAGGGCGACACCGAGACCCTCTACCCGGCGCTCGTGGCGCGGCTGGCGGAGCTGGAGCCCGCCTACCTGCACCTGGTGCACGCCGACCCGGACGGCCCGCTGTTCCACCGGCTGCGCACGGCCTGGACCGGGACGCTGATCGCCAACCCGGTGCTGCACGACCTCACCACCGAGGAGGTCACCGGGGCCGCCCGGCGCCTGCTGGCCGCCGGGGCCGACCTGGTCGCGCTGGGCCGCCCGTTCCTCGCCAACCCCGACCTGGTCGCCCGGCTGCGCCTCGGCGCGCCCCTCAACCCGGTGCGGGACCGGTACTTCATGTACGTGGGCGGGGCGGCCGGCTACACCGACTACCCCGCCCTGGCCGGTCAGCCGTCCAGCTCGGACAGGGTGGCGTTCGACGGGCCGCGGGTGGCCTGAAGGCCGCGGGCCACGTCCTCCGCCGCGCCCAGCACCCGGACCGCGTTCTGCCAGGTGAGCTTCGCCAGGTCGGCGCGGGACCAGCCGCGGTCGAGGAGTTCGGCGATCAGGTTGGGGTAGCCGGAGACGTCGTTCAGGCCGTCCGGGGTGAAGGCCGTGCCGTCGTAGTCGCCGCCGATGCCGACGTGGTCGATGCCCGCCGCCTCGCGCATGTGGTCGAGGTGGTCGGCGACCGTGGCGGCCGTGGCGATCGGGCGCGGGTGGCTCTCCTCGAAGGCCCGGTGGACCTTCATCGCCTCCTCGGTGGTGTCGAGGTGGTGCAGGCCGTGCGCGCGCATGTTCTCGTCGGCCGCCGCCGTCCAGTCGACCGCCGCCTGGAGCACGAACTTCGGCACGAACGTCACCATCGCCATGCCGCCGTTGGCGGGGAGGCGTTCGAGGACGTCGTCCGGGACGTTGCGGGGGTGGTCGCAGACGGCCCGGGAGGAGGAGTGGGAGAAGATCACCGGGGCGGTGGTGGTGTCGAGGGCGGCGCGCATGGTGGTGGCCGCCACGTGGGACAGGTCCACCAGCATGCCCAGGCGGTTCATCTCCCGCACGACCTCGCGGCCGAACGCGGAGAGGCCGCCGACGTTCGGCTTGTCGGTCGCCGAGTCCGCCCAGTCGTTGTTGTCGTTGTGGGTGAGCGTCATGTAGCGCACGCCCAGCTCGTACAGACCGCGCAGGGTGCCCAGCGAGTTGTCGATCGAGTGACCGCCCTCCGCGCCCATGAGGGAGGCGATACGGCCCTCGGCGCGCGCCGCCTCCATGTCGGCGGCGGTCAGCGCGGCCCGCAGGTCGGCCGGGTAACGGGCGATCAACTGCCGTACGCAGTCGATCTGTTCGAGGGTGGCCGGGACCGCGCCCGGCAGGTCCGAGCGGACGTACACCGACCAGTATTGCGCACCGACCCCGCCCTCGCGCAGCCGCGGGATGTCGGTGTGCAGATGGGCGTTCTGGTGGCCGGCGATGTCTCGGGCGTCGAGGTCGTAGCGGACCTGCTCGCGCAACGCGTACGGCAGGTCGTTGTGGCCGTCGACGACCGGGAACTCGCGCAGCAGGGACCGGGCTTCATCGAGGGACGTCATTGCGTATTGCTTCCCGGAGTCCTACTTGCCGAAGCCGAAGCCGTTCGAGCCCTCGGCCTTGGAACGCAGCCGCTTGCCCTTCTCGGTCGCCTGGTCGTTGAGGTCCTGCTGGAACTCGCGCATCTTCTGCAGCAGGTCCTCGTCGTGCGCGGCCAGGATCCGGGCGGCCAGCAGACCGGCGTTGCGGGCGCCCGCGACCGAGACCGTGGCGACCGGCACACCCGCCGGCATCTGCACGATGGAGAGCAGCGAGTCCATGCCGTCGAGGTACTTCAGCGGAACCGGGACGCCGATGACCGGGAGCGGGGTCACGGAGGCGAGCATGCCCGGGAGGTGGGCCGCTCCCCCGGCGCCCGCGATGATCGCCTTCAGTCCGCGGTCGGCGGCCTGCTCGCCGTACGTGATCATCTCGCGCGGCATCCGGTGCGCGGAGACGACATCGACCTCGTACTCGATCTCGAACTCGTCCAGGGCCTTGGCGGCGGCCTCCATCACGGGCCAGTCGGAGTCCGAACCCATGACGATGCCAACAACGGGGCTCATTCGGTGATCGTGCCTCTCAGGTAGCCGGCAGCGTGACGTGCGCGCTCGAGAACGTCGTCCAGGTCGTCGCCGTAGGTGTTGACGTGGCCGACCTTGCGGCCGGGCTTCACGTCCTTGCCGTACATGTGGATCTTCAGTTTGGGGTCGCGGGCCATGCAGTGCAGGTACGCGGAGTACATGTCCGGGTAGTCGCCGCCCAGGACGTTGACCATCACCGTCCACTTGGCGCGGGGACGCGGGTCACCGAGCGGCAGGTCGAGGACCGCCCGTACGTGGTTCGCGAACTGGCTGGTGATCGCGCCGTCCTGGGTCCAGTGGCCGGAGTTGTGCGGGCGCATCGCCAGTTCGTTGACGAGGATGCGGCCGTCGCGGGTCTGGAACAGCTCGACGGCGAGGTGGCCGACGACCCCCAGCTCCTTGGCGATCCGCAGGGCCATCTCCTCGGCCCGCAGGGCGAGCGACTCCTCCAGCTCGGGCGCGGGCGCGATCACGGTGTCACAGACGCCGTTGACCTGCTGCGACTCGACCACCGGGTAGGCGACGGCCTGGCCGTGCGGGGAGCGTACGACGTTGGCGGCGAGCTCGCGGACGTAGTCGACCTTCTCCTCGGCGAGGACCGGCACGCCGGCCCGGAAGGGGTCGGTGGCCTCCTCCGCGGTCTCGACGACCCACACGCCCTTGCCGTCGTAGCCGCCGCGCACGGTCTTCAGGACGACGGGGAAGCCGTCGCCCTCGGCCGCGAACCGGACCACGTCCTCCGCGTCGGCCACGATCCGGTGCCGGGGGCACGGGATGCCGATCGCGTCGAGCTTCGCCCGCATCACGCCCTTGTCCTGGGCGTGCACCAGCGCGTCGGGACCGGGGCGCACGGGGATGCCGTCCGCCTCCAGGGCCCGCAGATGCTCGGTGGGGACATGCTCGTGATCGAAGGTGATCACGTCGCAGCCGCGCGCGAACTCACGCAGCGTGTCCAGGTCGCGGTAGTCGCCGACGACGACATCGCTCACCACCTGGGCCGCGGAATCCTGAGGAGTGTCACTGAGGAGCTTGAACCTGATGCCCAGCGGGATGCCCGCCTCGTGCGTCATACGCGCGAGCTGACCCCCGCCGACCATGCCGACTACCGGGAACGTCACGCCCCCAGGGTATCGGCCGCGCCGAGTGGCCGGTTTCCCCTCTTGCGAACAGGGCTCTTACCTGACACTTCGGCGTCTCTTGCCCCGCTTTTCCGGTGCTCTTTCCAAGCCGTTTCCGACCTGTGTCGCCATCCACAGGCGTGGGACATACTGGGTCGTTAGCATGGCTGGGTCGCCAATTCCTACGGACGGGAGCCCGCACAACCATGGAACGTGGTTCCTCGGGGCTGCAACGGCTCGTACGCGAGGTCGCCAAATTCGGCGCCGTCGGCGGGGCCGGCATTCTCGTCAATCTCGGCGTTTTCAACCTGGTCAGGCACGTCACCGAACTGCCGGTGGTGCGGGCGAGCGTCATAGCGACGGTCGTGGCCATTGTCTTCAATTACGTCGGCTTCCGCTACTGGACGTACCGGGACCGTGACAAGAACGGCCGTACCAAGGAACTCACCCTGTTCCTGCTGTTCAGCGCGGTCGGCCTGGTGATCGAGAACGGTCTGCTGTACCTGGCGACCTATGGATTCGGCTGGGACAGCCCGCTGCAGAGCAATGTCTTCAAGTTCGTCGGCATCGGCGTGGCGACCCTGTTCCGCTTCTGGTCGTACCGCAGCTGGGTCTTCAAGACCCTGCCGGCCCGCGAGACGGTCGCCGACGCGGAGGCCATCCTGGAACAGGCGGCCGACACCGGGAAGCCCAGGCAGCGGGTCCGCCAGAACTCCCTCGCGGACTAGGACCGGGCCGGACCGGGCGAGACCGGATCGGGCCAGACCGGATCGGACCGGCCTAGCGGACCATCGGCCGGTCCTCGTCCGACGGCTTGTGCGCGGGCGGGGTGCGGGACAGGAACAGGCCGAACACCGGCGGCTGGGCCTGGAGCAGTTCCAGCCGGCCGCCGTCGGCCTCCGCGAGGTCACGGGCGACCGCGAGCCCGATCCCGGTGGAGTTCCGGCCACTGATGGTCCGCTCGAAGATCCGGTTGCCGAGGTCGGCGGGCACCCCGGCCCCCTCGTCCGTCACCTCGACGACCGCCTGGTTGCCGGTGACCCTGGTCCGCAGCGCGACCGTGCCGCCCCCGTGCATCAGCGAGTTCTCGATCAGCGCGGCCAGCACCTGCGCCACCGCGCCGGGCGTGCCCACCGCGCGCAGATGCCGCTTGCCCGAGCTGACGATCGCCCGGCCCGCACTGCGGTAGGCGGGCCGCCACTCGGCGAGCTGCTGCTGGATGACCTCGTCCAGGTCGAAGGAGACGGCGGAGCCGGTGCGCGGGTCACGCGAGTTCGTCAGCAGCCGCTCGACGACGTCCGTCAGCCGCTCCACCTGCGTGAGCGCCACGTTCGCCTCCTCCTTCACGATGTCCGGGTCGTCGGTGAGGGTGATCTCCTCCAGACGCATGGACAGCGCGGTCAGCGGAGTGCGCAGCTGGTGCGACGCGTCGGCGGCGAGGCGCCGCTCGGCGGTGAGCATCCGCCCGATCCGCTCGGCGGAGGAGTCCAGCACATCGGCGACCCGGTCCAGCTCCGGGACGCCGTACCGCTTGTGGCGCGGGCGCGGGTCGCCCGACCCCAGCCGCTCCGCGGTCTCGGCCAGGTCGGTCAGCGGGGACGCCAGCCGGTTGGCCTGCCGGATGGCCAGCAGTACGGCGGCGATCACCGCGAGCAGCGCGACGGCCCCGATGATCAGCAGCGTACGGCCGACCTCCCGGGTCACCGTCGACCGCGGCTCCTGGACGGTGACCGTCTCACCCTCCTCGCCGTCGGCCGTGTAATGGATCACATCGCCCTCGGGCTTCGCCCCGAGCTCGATCGGCGCCTTCCCCGGGATCCGGATGACGGCGTACTGATCCTTGCCGACCTGACTGCGCAGTATCTCCGCGGTGATGTTCTCGTCCCCGAGAATCCGGCTGTCGACGATGCTGGCAAGCCGAAGCGCCTCGGAGTCGACCCGCTCCTGGGCACTGTTGCTGATCGTCCGCGACTCGACGATCACCAGGGACACGCCGAAGACGGCGATGACGACGAGAACAACGGCGAGGGTGGACTGGATCAGACGACGGCGCACGACACTCTCCGGGAAACGGCCACTTCAGCGCCCCGAAGGGGCGCGGGGAACTGCGCGACCAGCCCACGACGACGGCCGGTCGCGCACACCACACAAGCCACCCACGGCGTAACGCGCGTAGCCGACCTAGCTCTTCTCGAACCGGAACCCGACACCACGCACCGTGGCGATGTACCGAGGGTTCGCCGCGTCGTCGCCCAGCTTCTTGCGCAGCCACGAGATGTGCATGTCGAGCGTCTTGGTCGACGACCACCACGTGGTGTCCCAGACCTCCCGCATCAACTGGTCCCTCGTCACCACGCGCCCGGCGTCCCGCACCAGCACCCGCAGCAGGTCGAACTCCTTCGCGGTGAGCTGGAGTTCCTCCTCGCCCATCCACGCGCGATGCGACTCCACGTCGATCCGCACCCCGTGCGTGGCCGGCGGCTGCGCGGGCTCCGCGGCACCGCGCCGCAGCAGCGCCCGCACCCGGGCGAGCAGTTCGGCGAGCCGGAACGGCTTGGTCACGTAGTCGTCGGCGCCCGCGTCCAGGCCGACGACGGTGTCCACCTCGTCGGCCCGCGCGGTCAGGATGAGGATCGGCACGGCGTGGCCCTCGGCCCGCAGCCGGCGCGCGACCTCCAGGCCGTCCATGCCGGGCAGCCCGAGGTCCAGCACGACCAGATCGATGCCGCCCTGCATTCCGGCGTCGAGCGCGGTCGGTCCGTCCTCGCGCACCTCGACCTCGTAACCTTCCCGGCGCAGTGCGCGGGCCAGCGGCTCCGAGATGGACGCGTCGTCCTCGGCGAGCAGTACACGGGTCATGAGGTGATGGTAGTCCGCTTACGCGCAGTACTGGAGTGTGATCGGCACCCGGGATTCTTACCTTGGGGCACAGTGGTACGAACCTATGGGCGACAGGTGAGATCGTAGGACGGACCTTCGAAACCGCGCGCGCGGTTCCCCCGACACCTGTGATCCGTGTCTCAAGTCCTTCCATATCCGGCAGTGTCCTGACGTACAGTGACGTGAACGCCTGTAGTACACCCGGGGACCTTTGGTGGGCATCTTGACGCTGAAGGTCTCTTTTGTGTGCGGGCTGGCCTGCCAGCCTCGAAAGGAATGACCTCTGGCCGGGCTCCGGACGCGACACAGCGTCACGGGGCGTGGATCCCGGTGGTCGCCGTCCGCCGCCCCGTGATCCGGGGCGGGCTCCCCCTGGGCGTGGGGTGGACGGTCCGACCCGCCGGTGCCGGCCGCTCCCCCCACGGGCGCGCACAGCCCCACCGCGCGCTCCGACCAGCAAGGAACGACCATGGCGTCCAGCCTGACGAAGGACTCGGTCCGACCGGGCACCCCCGGTTCCGAGAAGACCTTCTTCGGCCACCCCCGCGGACTGGCCACTCTCTTCATGACCGAGATGTGGGAGCGATTCTCCTACTACGGCATGAAGGCCCTGCTCCCGCTGTACCTGGTCGCTCCCGGCGGCCTGCACATGAGCGCGGCCACGGCGACGGCGATCTACTCCGTGTACCTGTCGCTCGTGTACCTGCTCGCCCTGCCGGGCGGCTGGTTCGCCGACCGTGTCCTCGGCCCCCGCAAGACGGTCGCCGTCGCGGGCGCGATCATCATGCTCGGCCACCTGACGCTGGCGCTGCCCAGCTCCGGCACCTTCTTCGCCGGCCTCGGCCTGGTCGCCATAGGTTCCGGTCTGCTGAAGGCCAACATCTCCACGATGGTCGGCCACCTGTACGACGGTCCGGACGACCCGCGCCGTGACGGTGGCTTCACGCTCTTCTACATCGGCATCAACCTGGGCGCGTTCGCCGCGCCGCTGGTCATCGGCACGGTCGGCGAGAACTACAACTGGCACCTCGGCTTCGCGCTGGCCGCGGTCGGCATGGCGCTGGGCCTCGCCCAGTTCCTGCTCGGCACCCGCCACCTGAGCTCGCGTTCGGACATCGTCCCCACCCCGCTGTCCGACGCGGAGAAGAAGGCGACGCTGACGAAGGCCGGCTTCTGGGCCGCCGTCGCGGCGGTCTTCTACGTCGTCGTCGGTGTCTCCGGCGTCTACACCCTGAACTGGCTGCTGGTCCCGATCACCATCGCCGGTCTGGTGATCCCGGTCGTCGTCATCGGCCGCATCAAGCGGGACAAGGACCTGGACCGCGCCGAGCAGTCCAAGATGAGCGCCTACATCTGGTTCTTCGTGGCCGCCGCCGTCTTCTGGATGATCTACGACCAGGGCGGTTCGACCGTCTCCCTGTTCGCCGACGCCTCCGCGAAGAACACGATCTTCGGCTGGAACTTCCCGGTCTCCTGGTACCAGTCGGTCAACCCGGTCATGATCATGGCGTTCGCGCCGGTCTTCGCCTGGGCGTGGCTGGCGATGGCCCGCCGGGGCAAGGAGCCGAGCACGGCCGTGAAGTTCGCCGGTGGTCTGGTGCTGATCGGCGCGTCGTTCTTCCTGTTCCTCGCGCCGCTGTCGATCGCCGACGGTGGTCACAAGGCCGCGGCGATGTGGCTGGTCGGGATCTACTTCGTGCAGACCGTGGGTGAGCTGATGCTGTCCCCGGTGGGTCTGTCGGTCACGACGAAGATGGCTCCGGCGAAGTACGCGTCCCAGATGATGGGTGTGTGGTTCCTCGCGGTCACCGCGGGCGACGCGACGACCGGGCTGCTGTCCATCGCGGGCGTCGACCTCAACAAGACGGGGATCGTGGCGTTCCAGGCGGTGCTGGCGGTGCTGGCCGGTGTGGCCGTGTGGATGTACCGGAAGAAGGTACGCGAGCTCATGGGCGACGTTCACTGATCGTCTTCTGACGGAGGGCCACCGCATCTTTTGGATGGGGTGGCCCTCGTGCGTTTTCGGCAATCGGTTGTGTGTGGCTGGTCGCGCCCACGCGGCGGAGCCGCACATCAGATGCAGCCCCGCGCCCCTAGGGAATTACCTCGTCCTCTTTCGAGGCATGAAGGTGAAGACCGCGCCGCCCAGGAGGATGGCCGTTCCCGCCACCAGGCCCAGGGCCTTCAGTGCGCCGTTGCTGCTGTCACCGGTCTCGGCCAGGCCGCCGCTGCTCGATGACGACGAACCGCCGGAGGTCGTCGTGCTGCCCGACGCGCCGCTCGCCTGTTCCGTGGTGTCGAGGGTCAGGGAGACCTCGGTCTTGGTCGGGGTGCAGGTCGTGGTCGTGCCCAGTGCCTCGACGGTCAGGACGCCCGGCGACAGCGTCGACTCGCCGCTCGCGCCCGGCTTGTAGGTGCCCGTCAGGTCGGGGATCTTGATCGGGTCCCCGGTCTTGATCGCTTCGGAGTTCGTCGGGCCCTCCACGTGGACCGTGCCCGTGTCGGCGCCGCCCAGAACCACCTCCATCGACGGTTTCACCTTGTCCGCCGGGATGTCGGCGGGGCTGTCCATGACCGATCCGTTGAACTGCACGGTGAGGTCGAAACTGCCGCCGTCCTTCTTGGCGTTGATCTGCACCGGCGAGGTCGCGCTCTTGTCGCCGATGGGCGTCTTGCAGGCGTAGGGGATGTCGACCTCCTTGCCCGTGAAGTCGGTCTGGCCGGTGCCGTCGGAGGCGGAGGCCGACGCGGAGGCCGACGCGGACGTGGAGGCGGAGGCCGAGTCGGAGGGGGACGCGGACGCCGACGCCGATGCCGATGCCGAGGTGCTGTCCGACGGGCTCGCCGAGTCGGTCGAACCGGTGCCGGTCACCTCGATCGTGGCCGCCTGCGGCACCGTCCCGGACGGGGTGCACACGGTGTCCGTGCCGTACGCGTTGACCGTGTACGCGTCCGGGGTGAGCGTCACCGAGCCCGGTGACGTCAGTTTCAGCGAGCCCGTCATGTCGGACAGCACCATGTCGCCGCCCTTGGGGATCGCCGGGTTCTCGCGCGGCCCCTGCATCGCGATGTCGGCGGTCTGGGCGCCGGCCGCCTTGACCGTGCCGGACGGCTGGACGGTGTTCGCGGGCAGGTCGATGATGTCCGGGTTCTTGGACGCGGCCTGCACGAACTTCCAGGTGATGTCGACCGTGTCACCGACCTTCGCGGTGGCGGGTGCGGTGATCTCGACCTTGGTGGTGCCGTCGATCGGGTCGGCGACCCCGGCGGGCGGTACGCAGTGGGTGGCGAACGACACCTCGGCCGCCTGTGCGGTCCCGGCGGCCGCGCCCAGCAGGACGCCCGCCCCGCCGAGGACCAGCGCGGCCGCCGCCGCACCCGCTCTGACCGGTGTCACTCTCCTTCGCATGATCATGTGGGTCCCTTCGTGGTGGGAGTCGTAGGACTCGCCGGACTGTCGTCGTGCGGTGCGGAGAGCCGACCGGTGGCCGTGCCCGGATCGGTGTCGGGGGTGAACCACGGCAGGGTCGCGGTGGTGGCGGGGGCGGGTTCCGGCGTGCGCGGGCGCGGCAGACGCAGGGTCGGGCGGTGCATCCCGCGATGGCGGATGCCGCCGGCGCGGGGCGGTCGTACCCGGTCCACCACCGCCATGCCGATGCGGAAGACCGCCGCCGGTACGACCACGCAGAGCAGGATCCAGAAGAGGGTCACGCCCCACGGGCGGCCGACGCCCCAGGGCTGCTCGGCGAGGACCTTGCCGTCGTACTTGAGGGAGACGGTGTAGTCGCCGTGCGCTCCGGCGGAGAGTTCGACGGGCAGTTCGACCCGCGCCTTCTTGCCGGGTGCGAGGGTGCCGCGCCACTGCTGCTCGTCCCACTGCGGGGCGAACACGCCGTGCGAGGTGCCGACTTGGAAGACGGGGTCCTTGAGGGTGCTCGACCCCGCGTTGCCGATGGTGAAGACGAGGGTCCGGGAGGGGGGTGCGCCGAACCAGGTCAGCAGGCCCGAGGAGCCGTCGAGGCGGGTGTCGGTGAGGATGGAGAGACGGCCGCCGGTGGACTCGGCGGGCAGCGCCTTCACGGGGTGTCCGGCGACCTGGAAGACGGCGTCCGCGTCGGCGTCCGCCCCGGTCACGGTGGCCACGTGCACCACGCAGGGGCAGGGCACCGGCGGTTCGGCGACCGGGAGCCGCTTGCTGAAGTGGCCGTCGGCGTCGGTGGTGACGGCCCGGCCGTCGGCGTTGGCACAGGAGTTGGTGCCGCCGATCACGCCCCGGGACGGGCTGGCCTGGCCGCAGATCAGCATCATCAGCAGGGTGTTCGACCGCCAGCCGGTGCCGCTGACCGTGATCGAACCGCCGGTTCCGGCCTGGGACTCGGAGACCTTGACGGCCGGACCGCCGGCCGCCGCCGCCATGGGCGCCGCGGGCGCCAGCAGCAGCGCGCACACCGCCGCCAGTATCAGGACCGCACGCACTCTCACCTCGCCGCTCCCGTCAACTCGACGTCCGTGTCCGTGCCCGTCGTGGGCAGGGCTCCGGCCGACCCGTTCCCGCGCCGCCCGCGCAGTCGTACGACCGTCACGGCGGCCCCCGCCGCCCCGGCCGTCAGCACGCCCGCGGCCCCGGCCACCGCGCCCCAGGGCACGAACCGGGCGCTCGTGCCCGCGGTGTCGTGCGCGCCGCCCGCCGCCGTCGCCGTCAGCCGGACGTCGACCGCGTCCAGGGCCGGGTGGCCGGACCATGGTTCGCTGAGTTCGGTGCGGGTGCCGGGGGCGAGGCGGACCGGGAGGGCGCGCGGCGCCCGGTCCAGCAGGACCCGGCCGAGGAGGCCGTGGGCGCGCACCGCCAGCTTCGGTACGAGCACGGTCGTACCCCTGTTGACCAGCTCGTACGTGATGCGGTCGCCGTGGACGGCGAGGTGTTCGACGGTCAGCGCGGACAGCGTGGGGCCGCCGACCCTGAGGCGGATGCGGACGGTGGCGGTGCGGCCGTCGGTGTCCTTGGCGACCAGCGTGCCGGAGCGGTCGCCGGGGGCGGCGCCGGCCGGGACGGTCATCGTGAAGGGGACCTCGGCGCGGGTGCGGGCCGGGACGCGGATGTCCGGCTCGGCGAAGGTGAGGGGCACGCCGGTGCCCGACAGCCGTACCGTGACCGGCCGTCCGCCGGGGTTGCGCACCGACACGGTGTCCTGGAGGACCGTTCCGGGGGCGCCCTCGGCGTAGACGGACGGGCGGCCGGCGCCCGCGGGCGCGAGGGACCAGCCCTCGGCGGCCGCCGCGCGCGGGGTCGCGGCGAGCAGGGTCAGGACGGTGACGCCGAGGACACGGGCGGCGGACTGGGCGGACGGCATGGGCGGCTCCAGCGGTCGGACCCGGCGGGTCAGCGGCGTACGGTCTGGTTCCGCCGGGTCAGCCAGAGGGTGCCGGCCGCGCCCGCGAGCAGCACGGTGCCGCCGAGGGTGCCGAGGGCGACGAACGAGTCCTCGGGGCCGGTCTTGGGGAGGGTGCCCGCGGAGTCGGCGCCGGTGCCGCCGGAGGACGACGAGCCGGAACCGGTGGAGCCGGATCCCGATGCCGTCACGTCCAACGTCAGGGCGGGGCCGGGGTTGTTGGTGGGGTTGCAGGTCGTCGTCGTGCCGAGCGCCTTGATGGTGAGCGTGCCCGGGGTGAAGGTCACCTTGCCGCTCTTCTCCGGCGTGTAGGTCCCGCTCAAGTCGTTGATCTTGATGGGGGTGTTGGCGGGGATCGCGGCCTGGTTGGGCGAGCCGGTCACGTTCATCGTGCCGCTGTCGGCGCCGCCGAGCTTGATGGTGGCGCTGGGGTTCATCGCGCCCTTGCCGAGTTCGACGGGGCTGGAGGAGACGCCCTTCTGCCAGGACATCGTGATCTTGTAGCCGCTGCCGCTCTTGACGCCCTTGATGTCGATCGGGGAGACGGCGCTCTTGTTGCCGATCGGCGTCTTGCAGGCGTAGTTGACGTCGACGACGGTGGCGTGCGCCGCCGGGGCGGCCAACAGCACCGCCGACCCGGCCAGCGCGGCGGCGGACACGAGCGCGGCGGTTCGCTTGGAGGACGACACGACGGTCCACCTCATTCCTGACGGCGTATCAGATGGGCCGTCAAGGTACGCCGGGGCTCATGAGGAGGGAAGAGAAAGGGCGTGGCGGAAGTGTGGGGATGCCAAACGCCCCGTCAGGGGCGCGGGGAAACTGCGCGACCAGCCCCCACCGACCCGCAGCCGCGCACGAACACCAGGCCGCTGCCTCTTAGGCAGGTGCCCCCAACTCCGCCCAAACGGTCTTCCCGGCCGCCCCTGGCGTCCGTACGACCCCCCAGTCCAGACACAGCCGCTGCACGATGAACATCCCGTGCCCACCCGGCCGCCCCGCCCGATGCGGCGTCCGCGGCGCCGGCTGCCCGGCCCCCCGGTCGGACACCTCCACCCGGATCACCTTGTTGTCGCAGGCCAGGAACAACTCATCCGGCCCCTCCGCATGGAGACACGCGTTGGTGACGAGCTCGGAGACCACGAGCAGCACATCCTCGGCGGCCGCCCGCCGGTCGGCGGTGGCCGCCGGCAGCCACCCCCACGCGTACAGCGCCTGCCGGGCGAAGTCGCGGGCGAGTGGCACGACCCCGCTCTCGCCGTCGAGACGGATCCTGCGGACCTGACGACCCCCCGACGAGGCGGACGGCGTCCCGGACGCCGTCCCCTCGGACATCCCGGAAGCGCCGCTGGGCTCCGGGCCGCGGTCGCCCGGCGGGTAAGGCCGGGTGGTGCTCATCAGCGCTTCACCTCACCGTTTCACCGGTTCACGATTCAAAGAGTTCGCGTGCTGCAGTGTCGTACGGACCCGTCGGCATGAGCCACTCAAGCGTGGCCGGGTGGGTCGCCAACAGATCCAGAATCTCTCCTGCCCGACCGATCCGCCGGAACACCCCCCGGTTCCGGACGCCGGGCCCGGGCTCAGCCCTTGTCGCCGGTTTCGTCGGCCAGGGCCGCCTCGACGGAGTCGTGGACGGTGAAGACCGCCTCGGCCCCGGTGATCTCGAAGACCCGGGCGACGACGGGCAGCATCCCGGCGAGGTGCACCCCGCCACCGGCGGCCTCGGCCCGCAGCCGGGCGCCGAGCAGCACGTTCAGCCCGGTGGAGTCGCAGAACTCAAGGCGTGAGCAGTCGACGACAAGGCGTGAGAAGCCTTTGTCGAGGAGATCGTCGAGCGGCTCGCGCAGCAGATCGGCGGTGTGGTGATCGAGCTCACCCGCCGGAATCACGACGGCGCTGGAGCCCTCTTCCCGCACCTCCACCAGCAGCCGGCCCGACTGTGCGCTGCCGACCGTCCCGTGGTCCATTGCCGTCTCTCTCCCGAGGTCGTGACCGCTTCTGCCACCGTCTGACCGATGTCTGACGATGCCCACCGATGTCCGCCGAACGCCGTGTCGACGCCCTCGAACATTACGCCTTCTGCACGCAACCCGACACCCGAACAACCTCTCAAATCCGGACACATGCCAATAGAACGGACTTGCGAGTGGCTCGGCGGAGCGGGTAGGGCTAGTAGGGACACGCAAACCGACACGGCCGGCTTTGGAGGCGCCGCACACCGCAGTGCACGCACGGCTTCGGCAGCCTTATGCCGAGAACGATGGAGGACACCATGTCACCCCGGCTCGACGCATCGCATACCCGGACGGCGACGTCGACACCCCCACCGGAACAACTGGATGCCATCGAGGGCAGTGTCGCGGGGCTCGGACTCCCCGAGATCCCCCCGTACGACGAGGTCGGCGCGGTCGACGCGCGAGCCCTGTCCAAGACCCTCTTCGAGCGGCTGGAGTCGCTGGAGGAAGGCACGTACGAGTACGCGTACGTCCGCAACACCCTCGTCGAGCTGAACCTCGCGCTGGTCAAGTTCGCCGCCTCCCGCTTCCGCTCGCGCAGCGAGCCGATGGAGGACATCATCCAGGTCGGCACGATCGGCCTGATCAAGGCGATCGACCGCTTCGAGCTGTCCCGCGGTGTCGAGTTCCCCACCTTCGCGATGCCGACGATCATCGGCGAGATCAAGCGTTTCTTCCGCGACACGTCGTGGTCGGTACGGGTCCCGCGCCGCCTCCAGGAGCTCCGCCTCGACCTCGCGAAGGCGGGCGACGAACTGGCCCAGCAGCTGGACCGCGCCCCCACCGTCGCGGAGCTGGCCGAACGCCTCGGCCTCTCCGACGACGAGGTCGTCGAGGGCATGGCCGCCTCCAACGCGTACACCGCCTCCTCCCTGGACGCGCAGCCGGAGGAGGACGAGTCCGAGGGCGCCCTCGCGGACCGCATCGGCTACGAGGACCACGGCCTCGAAGGCATCGAGTACATCGAGTCCCTGAAGCCGCTGATCGCCGAACTCCCGTCCAGGGACCGGAAGATCCTCTCCCTCCGCTTCGTCGCGGGCATGACCCAGTCGGAGATCGGCGACGAACTCGGCATCTCCCAGATGCATGTGTCCCGGCTGCTCTCCCGGACGCTGGTGCAGCTGCGCAAGGCGCTGACGCTGGAGGAGTGAGCCGGGTCGGCGGTCGTACCGCCGGGGCGACGGGGGGACCCCGCGCCCCGGCCCGCCACGTCTTTGGCCAAAGCTCCACGCGCAGCGGCACCCACGCCCCAAACTGGCCGGTACGTCAGCAAGGATGCCCGGCGACAAGGGGTGCACGATGGTCCAGGACAACCCGCCCTCGGACGCGCGCCTGACCGAACTCCTGCGCACCCCCACCGCCACCGCGTACCCCGCGCTCCAGGAACTCCGCGGCCGCCACCACGCCGCGGTGCTCGCCTACGCCCGCCTCTGCACGGCCGGCGACGCGGCGGCCCGCCGGCTGACCGCGGACACCTTCACCACCGCCGCCCGCGAGATCGCGGGCGGCGCCGAGCCGGTCGTCCCGCTCCGCCACCATCTGCTCCTGCTGACCGCCCGGCTGGCCGCCGACTGGTCGCACGACGAGCGCTCCGCCGCCCTGGACCCCACCTTCCTCCTGGTCCTCAACTCCTCCGGCACCGGCGGCGCCCCGACCCCGCCCCTGCTGCCGGCGTTCCAGTCCCTGCCGTCCCGCTCCCAGGGCCTCATCTGGTACGACGTCGTGGACCGCGAACCCCGCGCCCTGACCGTCGCCCACCTCGGCCTGACCCCCGAGGACGTCCGCCACGGCACCCCGCCCGCCCTGCACTCCCTGGCCCAGGCCTGTCTGCGCACCCGGCTGGCCGCCTCCGACGACCCCCGCTGCGCGGACTTCCGCCGCCTGATCGAGGAGTCGGTACGCCCGGAGAACCCCCGGTACAGCACCGACCTGCACGCGCACATGGCGCACTGCCCGCACTGCACGGCGGCGTTCGAGGACCTCACCGCGCTGCGCGACACCCCGCGCGAGACGCTGGCGGAGGGGCTGCTGCCCTGGGCCGGAACCGCGTACGTACGACACGACGCCCCGCCGGCGCCGCCCGCCGACCCCCTGCCGCCGCACCGGCGCCGGCCCCCGTCCCGCCGTCTCCTGCTGACCTCCACGGCCCTGGCCGCGGCCCTGATCCCGCTGCTCCTCTACCTCCTGACCCGCCCGGACGCCCAGGCCCGGACCGGGACGGCCGCGACACCACCGCCCACGAGCCCCCAGGTGACCGTGACGGCGACGACGACCGTGTCTCCCACGGAGGCTCCTTCGCCGTCGCCGTCCCTCGTGCCCCCCACGTCCAGTGCTATGTCACACAGCGCGACCCCCACCCCGACCCCGTCCCCCACACCGAAGCCCCCGGGCGCCGCCTACACCCAGATCGTGAACGCCGCCACCGCCCGCTGCCTGGACGTCCTCGACGCCGACTTCGACAACGGCACCGACGTCGTCACGGCCCCCTGCTCCGGCTCCGCCACCCAGCGCTGGCGCGTCGACGAGTCCCGGGGCGTCCTGCAGTCCGCCGAGGACCCCGACTTCTGCCTGGACAGCCGGGGTTCGGTCGACAACGGCGTCGGCATCTGGCAGTGCTCCTCGGTCGACGGCGACCACGGCATCAACCTCCGCTTCACCGTGACCCCCGACGGCGAGATCCGCCCGGCCATCGCCCTGGAGACGGCCCTCACCCCGAACGGCGACGACCAGCTCTCCCTGGACCGGGTCACCGACAGCACCCCCCAGCACTGGCGGGCGGGGGCGCGCTGACTCAGCCGGCGACCCGTACGCCCCGCCGCCACACCCCGCTGACCAGGGGAACGCCCGGCCGGTAGGCCAGGTGGACGTGGCTCGGGGCGTCGAGGAGGGTCAGGTCGGCGTACGCGCCGGGGGTCAGGCGGCCGATGTCGTCCCGCCTCAGGGCCTGCGCGCCGCCCGCCGTCGCCGACCAGACCGCCTCGTCCGGGGTCATGCCCATGTCCCGTACCGCCAGGGCGACGCAGAAGGGGACGGAGGAGGTGAAGGAGGAGCCCGGGTTGCAGTCCGTGGAGAGGGCGACGGTGACGCCCGCGTCGAGGAGGCGGCGGGCGTCCGGCCACTCGGCCCGGGTGGAGAACTCGGCGCCGGGGAGGAGGGTGGCGACGGTCCGGCCGTGGGCGAGGGCGTCCACGTCGGCGTCGGTCAGGTGGGTGCAGTGGTCGGCGCTGGCCGCGTCCAGTTCGACGGCCAGCTGGACTCCGGGGCCGTAGGAGAGCTGGTTGGCGTGGATGCGCGGGGTCAGGCCCTTGGCCCGGCCGGCCGTGAGGATCGCGCGGGCCTGGTCGCCGTCGAAGGCGCCCTTCTCGCAGAAGACGTCGATCCAGCGGGCGTGGGGGGCGCAGGCGTCCAGCATCTCGCCGGTGACGAGGGAGACGTAGGCGGCCGGGTCGTCGGCGTAGTCCGGGGAGACGATGTGGGCGCCGAGGTAGGTGACCTCGTCGGTGTGGAGCGCGGCGATGCGCAGGGCCCGTGCCTCGTCCTCGACCGTCAGGCCGTAGCCCGACTTGGTCTCGAAGGTGGTGGTGCCCTGGCGGAGGGCCTCGGCGAGGTAACGCGTGAGGTTCCGCTCCAGTTCCTCGTCCGTGGCCGCCCGGGTCGCCGCGACCGTCGTCCGGATGCCGCCGGCCGTGTACGAGCGGCCGGACATGCGGGCGTTGAACTCCTGGGTGCGGTCGCCCGCGAAGACCAGGTGGGAGTGCGAGTCCACGAAGCCCGGCAGCACCGCCCGGCCGCCCGCGTCGACCCGGTTGTCAGTGGCGGGTGCTTTGCTGGATTCACCGGTCCACACGACACGGTCGCCGTCGATGACGACGGCCGCGTCCTGGATCAGACCGAGAGGGGAGTTGTCACCGAGGGAGGGGTCGTTGGTGACCAGCGTGGCGATGTTGGTGATGACGGTGCTGCTGCTCATGGGGGCCTCGTCGGAGTCCTTGTGGGGGCTGGTCGTCAGGTGCGGAGCGCCTCGACGGCCCGCGCGAGGGCCTGGGGCACATCGGATACGAGGGTGTGCGCGCCGTCCCGTACGACGTGGCGGCCCGCGACGACCGTGTGCCGTACGTCCGCTGCCGTCGCCGCGAATACGGCCGTCTCGGCGCCGAGCCGCGGCACCGGTCCCGCTGTTCTGACCGAGTCGAGCGCGATCGTCGTGAGGTCGGCGAGCATGCCGGTCTCGATGGCGCCCGCGTCGTTCCAGCCGAGGGCGGCGTGGCCGTCGGCGGAGGCGGCGCGCAGCAGGGCGGCGGCCGTCCAGTGGCCCCGGGTGCGGGTGCGCAGCCGCTCGTTCAGCTCCATCGCGCGGGCCTCTTCGAGCAGGTCGATGACGGCGTGGCTGTCGGAGCCGAGGGAGAGCGGGGAGCCCGCGCGCTGGAGGGCGACGGCCGGTCCGATGCCGTCGGCCAGGTCGCGCTCGGTCGTCGGGCACATGCAGGTGCCGGTGCCGGTGCCGCCGAGCAGGGCGATGTCCTCGTCGGTGAGGTGGGTGTTGTGGACGCCGGTGGTGCGGGGGCCGAGGACGCCGTGGTCGGCGAGCAGCCGGGTGGGGGTGACGCCGTGGGCGGCCAGGCAGGCGTCGTTCTCCGCCGTCTGCTCGGAGAGGTGCACGTGCAGCGGGGCCCGCCGCTCCTCCGCCCAGCGGGCCACGGTCGCCAACTGGCCCGCGGGCACCGCCCGTACGGAGTGGATCGCCGCTCCGATCCGTGCGTGATCCCGTTCCTTGAGAACTGAACAGCGTTCGGCCCAGGCCTCCGCGCTGCCGTCGGAGAAGCGGCGCTGGTGGGCGTTGGGCGGCTCGCCGAAGCCCGCGGACAGATACGCGGTGTCCAGGAGGGTGATGCGGATACCGGCGTCGGCGGCGGCCGCGATCAGCGCCTCGCCCATGGCGTTGGGGTCGGCGTACCGGGTGCCGTCGGGGGCGTGGTGCACGTAGTGGAACTCGCCGACGCAGGAGATGCCCGCGAGCGCCATCTCGGCGTACACCGCGCGGGCGAGGGCGTGGTAGGTGTCCGGGGTCAGCCGGTCGGCGAAGGAGTACATCAGCTCGCGCCAGGTCCAGAAGGTCCCGGAGCCGACCTGGACGGTGGAGCGCAGGGCGCGGTGGAAGGCGTGCGAGTGGGCGTTCGCCAGCCCGGGGAGGGTGAGACCGCGCAGGATCTCGGCGCCCGGCGGCGGCGCGGGGACCTCCGTCCGCACGGCGGTGACGCGGCCGTCGGCCACCTCCACGGCGACGCCCGGCTCGACACAGGTGCCCAGCCAGGCGTACTCCAACCAGTACGTCGTCCGTGTCGTCACGCGCGGGCCAGCCCTTCCAGTACGTCGGCGAGCGCGCTCACCCCGGCCACGCAGTCGTCCTCGGCCGCGAACTCGGCCGGGGAGTGCGAGACGCCGGTGGGGTTGCGCACGAACAGCATGGCGGTCGGGATGCTCCCCGAGAGGATCCCGGCGTCGTGTCCGGCACCGGTGCCCAGGACGGGCACGGTCAGGCCGGTGTCCCGGCCGAGGATGCGGCCCAGCTCGTCGCGCAGGGCGTGGTCGAACTCGACGACCGGGGTGAAGGACTCCCGGACCACGTCAAGATCGATGCCGTGCGCCTCCGCGTACTCCCGGGCCGCCTTCTCGATGCCGCCGACAACGGTGTCGAGGGTGGCCTGGTCGGCGGCGCGGGAGTCGAGCCAGCCGCGCACCAGGGACGGGATGGCGTTGACGCCGTTCGGCTCGACGGCGATCTTGCCGAAGGTGGCGACGGCACCGGCGAGTTCGGCCTCGCGGCGGGCGGCGAGCACGGTCTCGGCGTAGGACAGCATGGGGTCGCGGCGGTCGGCCAGCCGGGTGGTGCCGGCGTGGTTGGCCTCGCCCCGGAAGTCGAACCGCCAGCGTCCGTGCGGCCAGATGGCACTGGCGACGCCGACCCGGTCCCCGGACAGGTCCAGCGCCCGGCCCTGTTCGACATGGAGCTCGACGAAGGCGCCGATGCGGGCGAGCCGCTCGGGGTCGGCGCCGATGGCGTCGGGGTCGTGTCCGGCGGCCTCCATGGCCCGGGGAAGGCTGACCCCGTCACCGTCGGTCAGCCGGTGCGCCTGCTCGACGGTCAGCTGCCCCGCCGTCAGCCGCGATCCGACGCAGGCGAGCCCGAACCGGGCGCCCTCCTCGTCGCCGAAGTTGACGATGGCGAGGGGACGGGTGAACTCCGCCCCCCGCGCGCGGAGTTCGTCGAGCGCGGCGAAGGAGGACACGACGCCGAGCGGGCCGTCGAAGGCGCCGCCGTCCGGCACGGAGTCCAGGTGCGACCCGGTGACGACGGCGTTGCCGGCGGCGGGGTCACCGAGCCAGGCCCACTGGTTGCCGTTGCGGTCGACCTCGTAGGTCAGTCCGCGCGCCTCGGCCTGCTCCTGGAACCAGGCGCGGCAGTCGGTGTCGGCACCGGTCCAGGCGTAGCGCCGGTAGCCGCCGGAGGCGGAGCTGCGGCCGACCGGCAGCAGCTCCGCCCACATGCTGTGGAAGGTCACGCGTCGTCACCTTCACGCATCGGCACGCGCACGCCCCGCTCCTGCGCGACCGACTCCGCGATGTCGTACCCGGCGTCGACGTGCCGGATGACGCCCATCCCGGGGTCGTTGGTGAGCACGCGGCGGATCTTCTCGCCGGCCAGCTTCGTACCGTCGGCGACGGTCACCTGTCCGGCGTGGATGGAGCGGCCCATGCCGACCCCGCCGCCGTGGTGGATGGAGACCCAGGAGGCGCCGGAGGCCACGTTGACCATGGCGTTGAGCAGCGGCCAGTCGGCGATCGCGTCGGAGCCGTCGAGCATGGCCTCGGTCTCGCGGTAGGGGGAGGCCACCGAGCCGCAGTCGAGGTGGTCGCGGCCGATGGCCAGCGGTGCGGCCAGCTCGCCGCTCGCCACCATGTCGTTGAAGCGCTCGCCGGCCTTGTCCCGCTCGCCGTAGCCGAGCCAGCAGATGCGCGCGGGCAGGCCCTGGAAGTGGACCCGCTCCTGGGCCATCTTGATCCAGCGGCTGAGGGACTCGTTCTCCGGGAAGAGGTCGAGGATGGCCTTGTCGGTCTTGGCGATGTCGGAGGCCTCGCCGGACAGGGCGGCCCAGCGGAAGGGGCCCTTGCCCTCGCAGAAGAGGGGGCGGATGTAGGCCGGGACGAAGCCGGGGAAGGCGAACGCCCGCTCGTAGCCCGCGAGCTGTGCCTCGCCGCGGATGGAGTTGCCGTAGTCGAAGACCTCGGCGCCGGCGTCCATGAAGCCGACCATGGCCTCGACGTGCCTGGCCATGGACTCGCGGGCGCGGGTGGTGAAGCCCGCCGGGTCCTTGGCGGCGGCGTCGGCCATGTCCTCGAAGGCGACGCCGACCGGCAGGTACGACAGCGGGTCGTGGGCGGAGGTCTGGTCGGTGACGATGTCGATCGGGGCGCCCTCGGCGAGCATCCGCGGCAGCAGCTCGGCCGCGTTGCCGAGCAGGCCGATGGAGAGCGGGCGGCGGGCGTCGCGGGCCTCGGTGGCCAGCTGGAGGGCGTGCTCCAGGCTGTCGGCCTTCACGTCGAGGTAGCGGTGCTCGATACGGCGCTCGATGGCGCGCGGGTCGCAGTCGATGCAGATCGCGACGCCGTCGTTCATCGTCACGGCGAGCGGCTGGGCGCCGCCCATGCCGCCGAGGCCGGCGGTGAGGGTGATGGTCCCGGCGAGGGTGCCGTTGAACTTCTTCGCGGCGACGGCGGCGAAGGTCTCGTAGGTGCCCTGGAGGATGCCCTGGGTGCCGATGTAGATCCAGGAGCCGGCGGTCATCTGGCCGTACATGGTCAGGCCGAGGGCCTCCAGACGGCGGAACTCCTCCCAGTTGGCCCAGTCGCCGACCAGGTTGGAGTTGGCGATGAGGACGCGCGGGGCCCACTCGTGGGTCTGCATCACGCCGACCGGGCGGCCGGACTGGACCAGCATGGTCTCGTCCTGCTTGAGGGTGCGCAGGGTGCGGACCATCGCGTCGAAGGAGCGCCAGTCGCGGGCGGCCTTGCCGGTGCCGCCGTAGACGACGAGCTTGTCGGGGTGTTCGGCGACCTCGGGGTCGAGGTTGTTCTGCAGCATCCGCAGGGCGGCTTCCTGCTGCCATCCCAGGGCGCTCAGTTCCGTACCGCGCGGCGCTCGTACGGGGCGGGGTCCTGACATGGTCTGCCTCCTGAAGTTTCTGCGGTTATTCACATCCTGGACCGCTGAATAGAACTAGTCAATACATCCGTCCGCCAGCGTGCGCCCGGTCCGGATGTTTGGCTGGACTTATGGGCCTTATCGGTGCGGACGACGACATGTCGGGGAGCGTCGTGGAAGCTAGCGAAGAGATCGAAGAGACCAACGAGATCGACGGGACCGAAGCGGGCGGGGACGACGGTGAGCGGGTCGTGCGGCGGGACGCCGCCGTGCGGGCGGCGGTGGAGCAGGGGCTGCTGGGGCCGGACGCGCCGATCGTAGGCCTGTTGGACGTCACGGGCATCCGTGCCTCGGCCGCGGCGCTGCACCGGGCGTTCGAAGCGGTCGCAGCGCCGGGCACCGCCATCCTGCACGCCTTCGCGGTGAAGGCGAACCCGCTGGTGCCGGTGGTGCGGCTGCTGGCCTCGGAGGGCATCGGCGCCGAGGTGGCGAGCGCGGGCGAGCTGGCGCTGGCCGGGGCGGCCGGGGTGCCGGTGGCGCGGACGGTGTTCGACGCGCCCGCGAAGACCGAGGCGGAGCTGCGCGAGGCGCTGGCGCTCGGCGTGGCCGTGAACGCGGACAACCCGCAGGAGCTGCGGCGGATCGACGCCCTGGTCCGGGGCGGCGGCGCGGGGACCTCCGTCCGCCCGGCGCTCGGGCTCCGGGTGAACCCGCAGATCGGGGCCGGCACCATCGGGTCCACCTCCACCGCCACCGCGACCTCGAAGTTCGGGGTGGGGCTGCGCGACGAGGGGGCCCGGGAGTGGGTGATCCAGGCGTTCGCGGACCGGCCGTGGCTGACGCGGCTGCACGCGCACATCGGCTCGCAGGGGATCTCGCTGTCGCTGCTGGCGCGGGGCGTGGCGGAGACGTACGCGCTGGCCGAGGAGATCAACGCGCGGACCGGCCGGCGGCAGGTCGACACCCTCGACATCGGGGGCGGGCTCTCGGTCAACCTCGCGTCGGAGGTGACGGAGCCGACGTACGCGCAGTACGCGCGGCTGCTCGCGGAGGCGGTCCCGGGGCTGTTCGACGGGCGGTACGGGCTGGTGACGGAGTTCGGGCGGTCGCTGCTGGCCCGGCACGGGACGGTGGTGGCCCGGGTCGAGTACGCCAAGAGCTCCGGCGGGCGGCGGATCGCGGTGACGCACGCGGGGGTGCAGGTGGCGTCGCGGACGGTGTACGTGCCGGGGACCTGGCCGCTCAGGATCGCCGCGTACGACGACAAGGGGCGGCCCAAGGAGGGGCCGGCGGTGGTGCAGGACGTGGCGGGGCCGGCCTGTTTCTCCGGCGACCTGCTCGCCGAGGGACGCGCGCTGCCGCTGCTGGAGCAGGGGGACTTCGCCGTCGCGCTGGACACCGGGGCGTACTACTTCGGCACCCACTACTCCTACAACTCCCTTGCTCGGCCCGGGGTTTACGGCTTCACGCCGGACGGCGACGGGGGCCTGGCGTTCGCCGTCGTACGGGAGCCGCAGACGGTCGCCGAGATCGTGGCCGATTCCGGAGGGGCGCACGCGGACGCGCTCACCACCCTGCGCACTTCCGAGCGCCATTGAGACAGGAGGGACACAGGGATCAACTGGTGTGAAAAGCAGCCCAGTTGACCAACACTAGCCTGCCGGGCGCACGTTCCACTGGAAAATGCCAAACGACTCACCCCTCCCGCACACGATGCGTAGTGTCTGCGTCACTCAACCGGAGTCCCAGGGGGCGGGAGGGGAGCCAGGGTGCCCGGAATCGACGAGTGCTTACTGGAAGCGATGCGTCTGCCCGGTGCCCGGGGGGCCGCGCTGGTGGACTGGACGAGCGGGCTGGCCCTGGGCACGGTCGGGGAGGCACCGGGCGGTGACCACGAGACCACCGCCGCGGAGGCCGCCGAGCTGGCCCGGCTGGCCGCCGAGCACGGGGCGTTCAGCACCGGGGACGACATCGACGTGAGCCCTCCGGTGGAGGACCTGATCGTCAGCAACCGGGACAGCTACCACCTGCTGCGGTTCGTGGTCACGTCCTTCGACGCCACGGTGTTCCTGCACCTGTGGCTGGCCCGCGAGGACGGCAACCTCGCCCTCGCCCGGATCCGGCTCGGCGAGATGGCCGAGCGGCTGGTGCTGGGATGACCGTGGTCGAAACACCTCCGCCGCTGCCGGTCCGGGACCGGGCGGCCGCACCGGACCGGGCGCCCGGCGCGCTCTCCCCGATGCTGATCCGCCTCGCCGAGGAACGGGCCACCGGTGTCCTGATCCGCGAGCACGGCACCCTGCACCTGGCCGAGGGCCGCGTGGTGCACGCCGAGAGCCCGCTCGCCCCCGGCCTCGACGTGCTCCTCACGGCCCACGGCACGCTCGACCCGGCGGTCTGGCCGTGGACCGACGACATACCGGCCGCCGCGCACCGGCTGCTCGCCGCCGGTCTGCTGCCGAGAGGCGCGCTGGAGGTCGCCCGGCTCGGCGCGCTGTTCGACGCCGGGTACTTCGCGCTCGCGCCGAGCAGCACCCCGGGCCGGTTCCGGTACGGCGCCACCTCCGCGGCCGGACCGTTGCCCGCGATCCCCGTCACCGCCCTGGACCGCGAGACCCTGCGCCGGCGCGAGCTGCTGGACCGTCTGTGGCCCGACCCGGCGATGGACGGCGCCCCGCTGATCCGCGCCGACCCCCTCGCACCGCCGCCGGTCACCCTCCGGCAGCGGGCGGTCCTGGACCGGGTGGACGGCGTCCGCACGGCCCCGGAGATCGCCCGCGAGCTGGGCCGGCCGGCCTTCCACACGCTGGTGGACGTACGACGGCTGGCGGCGGCCGGGCTCCTCGTCAAGGGGCGTCCCGTGGCCTCCGCTCCGCCCCGGATCCCCCCGGTCACCGACCCCGACATCGCGCTGCTGAAGAGGCTCAGGGATGCGCTGGAGGCCCTTTGAACGGCACCGCCCCGCCGAGAGGAGACAGCTGATGGCGGCAGAACCCGGCAGCTCCGACAGAGAGGCCGTCCTCGACGAACTGCGCCGGCTGCGCAGCCGGATGCCCCAGCTCACCGGCGCGCTCGCGGCCGGCGTCGACGGCCTCGTCGTCGCCCATGACCTGCCCGGAGTCGACCCGGAGGGCCTCGCCGCGCTGACCGCGGCCGAGCTGGGCGTCGCCGTCCGCGTCTCCGACGCCACCGGCAAGGGCGAACTCAGGGAGCTGCTGGTGCGCGGCGAGGACGGCTATGTCGCCACCTACGCCGCCGGCCGCAGTGCCGTCCTCACCCTGCTCGCCGAGGACCGGGTGAACGTCGGCCGGCTGCACCTGGAGGGGCGGCGCGCCGCCGCCCGGATCGGCGAGCTGGTGGACGCGGCCGAGGACGCCGCCAAGGCCCTGCGGCCCGCCCGCGCCACCACCCCACGGACCAGAACCACGCGCACGCCACGGACCAGCACCACCACCGACGCGCGCACCGCAACCGACAGTTGAGAGGAACCAGAAAGTCATGGCCAACACCGAAACCGCGCTGAAAGAGTGCCTGACCTCCATCGAGGGCGCCACCGGCGTGGCGCTCGTCGACTACACCAGCGGGATGGCGCTGGGCACGATGGGCGGCAGCAAGTCCTTCGACCTGAACGTGGCCGCCGCCGGCAACACCGATGTGATCCGCGCCAAGATGCGCACCATGGAGCACCTCGGCCTCAAGGGCGACATCGAGGACATCCTGATCACGCTCTCCAACCAGTACCACCTGATCCGGCTGCTCAAGGGCCGCGGCGGCAACGGCCTCTTCCTCTACCTGGTCCTCGACCAGGCCCGCGCCAACCTGGCGATGGCCCGCCACCAGCTGAAGCGGATCGAGGAGGACCTGGAGGTCTAGAAGACCTTCAGACCAGCGCCGCGGTGTGCCGGCGGGACCCGCCCGGGGCCGCGTCGCCCGCCGCGATGCCGGTGCCGCGGTAGGCCTTGACGGTCTTGCCGGCCGGGCGGCCGCCGCGCTGGTCGAGCCAGTCGACGCGCAGCCACATCAGCTGCTCCTCGGCCCTCTCCCGGCGGCCGAGCCAGGCCGCCTTCAGCCGCAGCCCGGTGCCGGTCCCGGCGAGCAGCATGCCGCCCGCGGCGGGCACCGCGAAGGAGCTGCCGAGCGCGACGGCGAAGGCCAGCAGCAGCCACCAGCGGTGCCCCCGGCGCCAGTTGCGCACGGTCACCGCCCGGTCCTGGAGGACGTCGTGCTTCCCGGCCCGGGCGGCGCCGTGCAGCAGCGCGGTGTACCGCTTGCGGCGGGTGAGCGCCACGACGGCGGCGCCGACGAGGAACAGCGCGGCCCCGGCCAGCACCCCGATCCGCCGCCCGGTGATCCCCGGGGGCAGCACGCCGACGCCGGCCGCGAACACCCCGGACCACCACAGCGGCGCGGCCCCGGCCCGTACGACCACGGCCACCCGGGCCAGCCCCTGTCCGCCGCGCCCCTCTCGTCCCGCACGCGCCATGCCCGCTGCCTCCTCGCCGGTCTCGTCCCTGTCCGTGGGGTGGGACGCTAACCAGCGAACGTGAGACGAGTCTTAAAGCCGGGCCGGGCGCGCAGGCTCACTCCACGAAGAGGCCCCGCGCCGCCGCCCGGGTGTCGAACTCCTCCAGGCGCGCCTGCGCGTCCGGCAGGTCGTCGCACATCGCCTCCAGCAGCACCCGGCCGAGCAGCATCGGCGCGCACGCGGTGTCGAAGGCGAGGCCGGTGCCGACGGCGGCGGGCAGCAGCAGGTCGGAGACCTTGGCCACCGGCGCGAACGCGGAGTCGGCGACGGTCACGACGGTCAGCCCGGCCTCCTTGGCATAGCCCAGGGTGTCCACGACCTCGCGCGGATGCCGGGGCAGCGCGAAGCACAGCAGGGTGGAGGCGCCGGCGAGGACGGCCGCGTCGATCCGGTCGTGGATCATCGTGCCGCCCTCGTTGAGCAGCCGGACGTCCGGGTGCACCTTGGCGGCGAAGTACGCGAAGCCGTACGCCTGGGAGGCGGCGGCGCGCAGCCCGAGGACCGGGAGCGGCCGGGAGGCGGCCAGCAGCCGTCCCGCCTGCTGCACCGGGCGCGGGTCGGCGAGCACCTCGGCCAGGTGCCGCAGGTTCTCGATCTCGGCCTCGACGGCCTGCTGGTACTCGTTGTACGACCCGTTGCCCGCCGTCTGCTCGGGGGGCACGACCTCGCGCAGGTGCCTGCGCAGCGCCGGGTAGCCGTCGAAGCCGAGGGCGACCGCGAACCGGGTGACGGAGGGCTGGCTGACCCCGGCCAGGTCCGCCAGCTCCACGCTGGACAGGAACGGCACGTCGGCGGCGCGCCGCACCATGCTGTGCGCGATGCGCCGCTGGGTCGGCGTGAGCCGGTGCCCCTCGAAGAGCGCCTGCAAGCGAGTCGCAGGGCTGTCGGTCACGTTCATGACGTGCTCCCCCTCCAGATGTCCGTGAACCGGTCGAGCAGCGCGGCCGCCGCCGTGACGTCGTCCGTGAGCGGCCGGTCGGCCGGGTCCGCCTCCAGCACCGCCTCGGCGAGCTCCAGCGCCCGGCCCGCCCCGAGCCCGGGTTCGGGCCTCAGTTCGCGCTGGCGCAGCGCCCGTACGGCGGCGACGAGTTCGCAGCCGACCACCAGACGGTACGCACGACAGGCGCGCAGCGTTTGACGGGCGGCGAGCGAGGCGAAACTGGCCTGCTCCTCGACGCCTCGGGAGAGTACAGCGTGCCCGAGGGAGGCGGGCGCGGAGAAGGCGCGCAGATCGCCGAGGGCGGCGCCGGCGGCGTACTCCAGGATCATCACGCCGGAGGAGGCGGGCTCCTGGTCGGCGAGGAAGGGGCGCAGGCGGGTGAAGGCGGGCTCGTTGAGGGAGGAGAGGCGGGACGTGGACAGGCGCGCGACCTGGGTGACCGCGAGCCGGAAGTGGTCCAGGGCGAGGGCGAGCTGGGCCTGGTAGAAGCCGCCGTGGTGGTAGGCGGCGAGGTCCTCGGCGGAGATGAGGGGGTTCTCGGCGGCGGCGTTGATCTCGATGGTGAGGACCTGTTCCAGGGCGTCGGCCGCGTCCTGGGCCGGGCCGTGGATCTGGGGCAGGCAGCGGAAGCCGTACGGGTCCTGGATCCGGCCGAGCGGCGGGGTCGGCCGGTCGGCGGCGCCGATCAGCTCCCGCATCCGGCGGGCGACCTCGGCGCTCCCCCGGTGCGGGCGGGCCGCGTGCACGGGGGCCGCGAACGCCTCGTGGGAGCCGTCGACGGCCAGCAGGGACAGGGCCGCCACCACCTGGGTGGCCTCGATCAGGCCGCGCAGCTCGTGCAGGGCGAGCGCCGACTGGCCGAGGGTGAGGGCGTTGCTGCTGATCAGGGCGAGGGCGTCGTTGTTGTCGAGGGGCTGGGGCGCGGGTGCGCCGGCGCCCCGCCAGGGGTGCTCGCCGACCAGCGCGAGGCCCACCTGGGCCAGCGCCGCGATGTCCCCGGTGCCCACCGAGCCGAACTCGTTGACGGCCGGGTACGCGCCCGACTCCAGTGCCTCGCACAGCGCGGTGACCACGCTCGGCCGCAGCCCGGCGCCGCCGGCCAGCAGCTGGTTGGCCCGCACCGCGAGCATGGCGCGGACCTGCCGGGCGGGCAGTTCGTCGCCGATCGCCCCGGCGTGGCTGCGCAGCAGCCGCAGTCCGTGTCCGGCGGCGGCCTCGGTGGGCACGGTCTCGTTCCGGTTGGCGCCGACGCCGGTGGAGCGGCCGTAGACGCGGCCGGTCGCGGCGATCTGCCGGGCGGCGTCCCAGGACTCCTCGGCACGGCGCATCCCGTCCGTGCCGGGGACCGGCCGGGCGGTGCCGTCGGCGAGCCGGACGACGTCCGCGACACCCATGCCGATGCCGTCGAGGACCACCAGGCCAGAGTGTGATGTTCCGAGAGCGTCCACGATACGAGACGACATCACGCCCAAACTCCCCTCAATCCGGACACTCGATCTTGCGTTGCGGTCATCCGTTACCTCGGATTAACGCCAGACCGTTGACAATCCATTCACTTACCGAGAACTCTGCATGACGTTATACAGCCGGGCAAGGGACATCTCATGATCCAGTTCGACGCGGTCCACAAGCGCTTCCCCAACGGCACGACAGCAGTCCATGATCTCTCTCTGGAGATGCCGGAGGGCGGGGTCACCGTCCTGGTCGGCTCCTCCGGTTGCGGCAAGACCACCACCCTGCGGATGATCAACCGGATGGTCGAACCGACCTCCGGCACGATCAAGGTGAACGGCAAGGACGTCACCGAGCAGGACGCCGCCGAACTGCGCCGCTCCATCGGGTACGTCATCCAGCAGGCCGGCCTCTTCCCGCACCGCACGGTGCTGGACAACGTCGCCACCGTCCCGCTGCTGCTCGGCTGGAACCGGAAGAAGGCCCGCGCCCGCGCCGCCGAACTCCTGGAGACCGTCGGCCTGGCAGCCGACGCCGGCAAGCGCTACCCGCACCAGCTCTCCGGCGGCCAGCAGCAGCGCGTCGGCGTGGCCCGCGCGCTCGCCGCCGATCCGCCGGTGCTGCTGATGGACGAGCCGTTCGGCGCGGTCGACCCGGTGGTCCGCACCCAGCTCCAGGACGAACTGCTGCGGCTCCAGAAGGAGCTGAACAAGACCATCGTCTTCGTCACGCACGACGTCGACGAGGCGGTCCGGCTCGGCGACCGGATCGCGATCTTCCGCACCGGCGGCCACCTGGTCCAGTGCGCCCCGCCCGCCGAACTCCTGGCCCGTCCGGCCGACGACTTCGTGGCCGACTTCCTCGGCGCCGAGCGCGGACTGAAGCTGCTCTCGTTGAAGACCCTCGCCGGGGTCCCGCAGGGCCCGGCCCCCGAGGGCGGTGCCTGGACCCTCGTACTCGACGCCGAACGCAAGCCCCTGCACTGGGCGGCCAAGTCCGCGGACACGGAGACCGAACTCCCGGTACGGCCGCTGAAGGACGGCGACTCGCTGCTCTCGGCCCTCGACGAGTCGATCGCCTCCCCGACCGGGCTGGTCGCCCGGGTCGACGCGCAGGGTGTGCTGACCGGTGTCTCGTCCCGCGACGACATCCACGTGCACGCCGGCCAGGCCCACTCCGAGGCCCGGGTGGTGGCCGCATGACCATCGACTGGTCGTGGATAGGCGACCACACCGACGACCTCACCAGCCTCACCCTCTCGCACCTCCAGGCCGCGATGACCGCCGTCTTCTTCGGCCTGCTGATCTCGCTGCCGCTCGCGGTCCTCGCCCACCGGGTCCGCCCGCTGCGCGGTTTCCTGCTCGGCCTGTCGAACGTGCTCTTCACGATCCCCTCGATCGCGATCTTCGTCCTGCTGCTGCCGATCAGCGGCCTGACCCGGACCACGACCGTCATCGGCCTGACCGTCTACACCCTGGTCGTGCTGCTCCGGAACACGGTCGAGGGACTGGACTCGGTCCCGGCGAAGACCAAGGAGGCGGCGAAGGCGATGGGGACGCGCCCGCTGCGCACCCTCCTCACCGTCGAACTCCCGCTCGCGCTCCCCGTGATCTTCGCGGGCATCCGGATCGCGACGGTCATGTCCATCTCGCTGGTCTCGGTCGCCACCTACATCGGCGACGGCGGTCTCGGCCAGCTCTTCACCGACGGCTTCCAGCGCGACTTCCCGACCCCGGTGATCGTGGGCGTGGTCCTCACGATCCTGCTCGCGGTGGTCGCGGACGCGCTGCTGGTGGCGCTCCAGTACGTACTGACCCCGTGGCGGCGGAGGCGAGCCTGACATGTTCGAACTCTTCAAGAACCTCGGCACCTGGCTGACCAGCGGCTCCAGTTGGGCCGGATCCGACGGCATCGCCCACCGCCTCGCCGAGCACCTCCAGTACTCGCTGCTCGCCACCCTCATCGCGGCGGCGATCGGCCTGCCCCTCGGCCTGCTGATCGGCCACACCGGCAAGGGCGCGTTCCTCGCCATCAACCTGGCGTCCTTCGGCCGCGCGCTGCCGACCGTCGGCCTGGTGGTCCTGGTCTTCCTGGCGGGCGGCCTCTCGATGCTGCCGGTGTACGTGGCGCTGGTCGCCCTCGCGGTCCCGGCGATCGTCACCAACACCTACGCCGGGATGACGGCCGTCGACCCGGACGTGAAGGACGCGGCCCGCGGCCAGGGCATGCGCGGCCACCAGGTGCTCGTCCAGGTCGAGCTGCCCCTCGCGCTCCCCCTGATCATGACGGGCCTGCGCCTCGCCCTCATCCAGGTCGTGGCCACCGCCACCATCGCCGCGTACGTCTCCTTCGGCGGCCTCGGCCGCTACGTCTTCGACGGACTCGCCCAGCGCGACCTCGTCCAGGTGCTCGGCGGCGCGGTGCTGGTCGCGCTCGTCGCCGTCGTCCTCGATCTGCTGCTGAGCAGCCTCCAGCGCTTCCTCTTCCGCCACCGCACTGCCTAGGGAACCCGAGATGAACCGTCGTACCCTCCTCGGTGGCCTGCTCGCCGCCGGTTCCGTCCCCGCCCTCGCCGCCTGCTCCAGCGGCATCACCTCCCTGAACGAGAGCAGCGGTTCGACCGCCGGCGGCGGCTCCAGCAAGGGCGGCATCACGATCGGCACCGCCAACTTCACCGAGAACCAGGTGCTCGGCTACCTCTACGCGGCCGCGCTCCAGAAAGCTGGCGTGAAGGTCAAGGTCCGCCCCAACCTCGGCACCCGGGAGATCGTGATCCCCGCGCTCAAGGCCGGCGACATCGACCTGCTCCCCGAGTACCAGGGCGCCCTCCTCAACTACCTGGCCCCGAAGGACGCCTCCGCCGAGCCGGGCACCATGCAGAACGCGCTCACCCTCGCGCTGCCCGCCGGGCTCCAGGTGCTGCCGTACGGGCAGGCCGCCGACTCCGACTGCTTCGTCGTCACCCGGGCGACCGCGCGGAAGTACGGCCTGACCTCGCTGGCCGACCTGGCCAAGCAGAACGGCAAGCTGGTCATCGGGGCCGCGCCCGAGGTGAAGAAGCGGCGGGTGGGCGCGGTCGGCCTGCAGGAGGTGTACGGGGTCGAGTTCAAGGAGTTCAAGTCGCTGGACTCCGACGGGCCGCTGGTCAAGGGCGCGCTGAAGAAGGGCGACGTCGACGTGGCGAACCTCTTCACCACCGACACCGACATCGCGGCCAACGACTGGGTGGTGCTGGCCGACCCCAAGAACCTGATCCCCAGCCAGCACATCGTCCCGCTGATCGCCGACCGCAAGGCCGACGACACCGTCCGCAAGGCCCTCGCCCGGCTGGGCAACGTCCTCACCACCGACCAGCTCACCCAGCTCAACAGCCAGGTCGACAACGACAAGAAGGACCCGGAGGACGTGGCGGCCGCGTACGCGAAGCAGCACGGGCTGGCCTGACCGGCACCGCGCGCGGCGGCCGATGATCTGCCGACGGAAGTGTCAAATATCCGCAAACAGGCACGGGGAGTAATCGACTGACTGCCTACGGTGATGGGGCGTCATCGGCACCACACTCCTGAGGAAGCGTCATGGCCTCGAACCGCAGGGCCTTTCTGACCGCCACCGCCACTGTCACCGCGACCGTCACCGCCACCGCCGTCGGCGTCCTGGCCGCCGTCTCCTCCCCGGCGGCGGCCGGCACCGCACCCGACACGGCCGCCGCCGCGCTGGACGAACTGCTCGCCGGCAATCGCCGGTACGCGGCCGGCCGGCCCCGCCGCCCGCGCGACATCGCCGGCCACCGCCGCCGGCTGGCCGCCGGACAGCACCCGTTCGCGGTGGTCCTCGGCTGCATCGACAGCCGGGTCGTGCCCGAACTCGTCTTCGACCAGGGCCTCGGCGACCTGCTGTGCATAAGGACCGCCGGGCAGGTGCTGGACGAGGCCGTGCTCGGCTCGATCCAGTACGGCGTGGCGGAGCTGCGGGTCCCGCTGGTCCTGGTCCTCGGCCACGAACGCTGCGGCGCCGTCGCCGCCACCCTGGACCATCTCCGCTCCGGCACGCCCGTCCCGGGCCATCTGGAACTCCTCGTCGCCGAGATCGCCCCGGCCGCCCGCCGCACCAGGGCGCTGCCCGGCGACTGGGCCGAGCACACCGTGCGGGCGCACACCGCGTGGGTGCGGGACGCGATCCGGGCGGACTCCGCGTTCGCGGCGGCCTCGGTGGTCGCGGCACGGTTCGACCTGGACAGCGGTCTGGTGTCGCTGCTGCCGTGAGGGCGGACCCCCGAACGAACGCGGGGGATTACCCCAGTGCGGCGGGCGCCCCCGCTCTCTACCGTGGGCGCCATGACGGACGCGCGTGACACCGACCTGCAGAAGGACCTCGCCGCCACCCTGCACGCCCGCAGGGAGCTGGGGCCGGAGTACGAGTCGGAACTGGCCGACTCCTTCATGGAGAAGCTCGACCAGCGCATCGACGGCGCGGTGGAGCGGCGGCTGCGCCGGGGTCTGGCCGAGCAGCAGATGCGGGTGGCCCGGGGTGTGCGCCGGCCGAAGGGCACCGACTCCTGGGGCGAGCGGTTCGGTTTCGGCATCGTCTCGCTGGTGCTGGCGATCCCGCTGTCGGCGATCGGCGGTGCCTTCGGGGGCATGACGGGCCTGATCGCCACCTGGGTCGGCATCGCCGGTGTCAACGTGGCCCAGGCGGTCCGTCTCAACCCCGGCCTGTTCCGCCGGGGCGACCGCGAGGACTGAGCCCGGACCCCGGCACGGGGACCGGGGTGGGAAAAGTAATGCGCGGGGACCGCCGCACCCCCGTTACCGGGGGGCGGGACGACGGCGGTCCCCGCGAGGGACGCGAGCCGGGTCAGGGCCGGGCTTGCGCGTCCGGGCGTCCATGGAGGTCCGGGAGCCGCTCCGGAGGTCCTTGGACGTTCGGTGCCGGCCGGGGCGGGGAGCCGCTCCCGCCCTGCCGACACCCACTAATCTGCCGGACCCGTGTTAAGCGTGTGCTGCGCGGACGTGACACGCTCGTACCACTTCCGCGAAGTCCACCATTCGGACGGGAAACCGTAAGTTCCCCGGCGTCACGGCCAGTTCACCGCACGTTCGCTACTGCTTGCCGCCCTTGGCGAGAAACGCCAGCAGGTCCTGCCGGCTGACCACACCGGTCGGCTTGCCCTCGACGAGGACGATCGCCGCGTCGGCCGCGCCCAGCACCTTCATCAGGTCCGCGACCGGCTCGCCGGAGCCGACCTGCGGCAGCGGCGCGCACATGTGCTTCTCCAGCGGGTCCTCCAGCGAGGCGCGCTTGCTGAACAGCGCGTCCAGCAGCTCGCGTTCGACGACCGAGCCGACGACCTCGGCGGCCATCACGTCCGGGTGGCCGGCGCCCGGCTTCACGACGGGCATCTGCGAGACGCCGTACTCGCGCAACACCTCGATGGCCTGTCCGACGGTCTCCTCGGGGTGCATGTGGACGAGGGAGGGGATGACCCCGCCGGCCTTGTCGCTGAGCACGTCGCCGACGCGGGCGCTCGGACCCTCGTCCTCCAGGAAGCCGTAGTCGGCCATCCACTCGTCGTTGAAGATCTTGCTGAGGTAGCCACGGCCGCTGTCCGGCAGCAGGACGACCACGACGTCGTCCGGGCCGAGCCGCTCCGCGACGCGCAGCGCGGCCACGACCGCCATCCCGCAGGAGCCGCCCACCAGCAGGCCCTCCTCCTTCGCGAGGCGCCGGGTCATCTGGAAGGAGTCCTTGTCGGACACGGCGACGATCTCGTCGGCGACGGTCCGGTCGTAGGCGGTCGGCCAGAAGTCCTCGCCCACGCCCTCGACGAGGTACGGCCGCCCGGACCCGCCGGAGTAGACGGACCCCTCCGGGTCGGCGCCGACCACCTGGACGCGGCCGTCACTGGCGTCCTTCAGATAGCGGCCGGTGCCGGAGATCGTGCCGCCGGTGCCGACGCCCGCCACGAAATGGGTGATCTTCCCCGCCGTCTGCTCCCACAGCTCGGGGCCGGTCGAGTGATAGTGCGACAGGGGGTTGTTCGGGTTGGAGTACTGGTCCGGCTTCCAGGCGCCGGGCGTCTCGCGGACCAGCCGGTCGGAGACGTTGTAGTACGAGTCCGGGTGCTCCGGGTCCACGGCCGTCGGGCAGACCACGACCTCGGCGCCGTACGCCCGCAGCACGTTGATCTTGTCGGTGCTCACCTTGTCGGGGCACACGAAGATGCACTTGTACCCCTTCTGCTGGGCCACGATCGCCAGCCCCACCCCGGTGTTCCCGCTGGTCGGCTCGACGATCGTCCCGCCGGGCAGCAGCTCCCCGCTCTTCTCCGCCGCCTCGATCATCCGCAGCGCGATCCGGTCCTTCACGGACCCGCCCGGGTTGAAGTACTCGACCTTGGCGAGCACGGTGGCCCGGATGCCCTGGGTGACGCTGTTGAGTCTCACCAGCGGGGTGTTGCCGACGAGGCTGATCATCGAGTCGTGGAATCGCACCGTTGTCTCCGGTTGCTTGCAAAAGGTGTGGTCCTAGTGGTGTGGCCAGCCTAAGGCCCCGCTCCGGAGGTTCACTCCCCGTTGAGATTGACGCACGGGCTGTACGGGGCAAGGAGTGGATGAGCGGCAACGAGGAGGTGGCGGCGACGCATGACGAACATGTCGAGGGCGCGGGTGGCCCGGCGGATCGCGGCCGGGGCGGCGTACGGCGGCGGCGGGGTCGGGCTGGTCGGCGCGGCCGCGGTGGGCCTGGTGCTGGCCGAGGTGCGGATGGCCAGGACGGCGGTGGGCAACGGCAACAGCGGCGGACGGGTGCCGGCCGCCGACGGCCGTTACGGCGACGCGTACGACAGCGGTGAGCCTCCCCTGCGGCTGACGATGCTCGGCGACTCCACGGCGGCGGGGCAGGGCGTGCACCGGGGTGCCCAGACGCCCGGCGCGCTGCTGGCCTCCGGCCTCGCGGCCGTGGCCGAACGCCCGGTCGAGTTCAGCAACGTGGCGCAGCCCGGCGCCCAGTCCGACGACCTGGACCGCCAGGTGGCGCTCGTCCTGGGCACCGCCTCGCCGGTCCCCGACGTCTGCGTGATCATGATCGGCGCCAACGACGTCACCCGCCGGATGCCGCCGACCCGTTCCGTGCGCCACCTCTCGGCGGCGGTACGACGGCTGCGCACGGCGGGCGCCGAGGTCGTCGTCGGCACCTGCCCCGACCTGGGCACGATCGAGCCGGTACGACAGCCGTTGCGCTGGCTGGCCCGGCGGGCCTCCCGGCAGCTGGCGGCGGCCCAGACGATCGGCACGGTGGAGCAGGGCGGCCGCACGGTGTCGCTGGGTGACCTGCTGGGCCCCGAGTTCGCGGCGAACCCCCGCGAGCTCTTCGGCCCCGACAACTACCACCCCTCCGCGGAGGGCTACGCCACGGCGGCGATGGCCGTCCTCCCCACCGTCTGCGCGGCCCTCGGCCTCTGGCCGGCGGACGAGGAGCGCCCCGACGTCACCCGCCGCGAGGGCTTCCTCCCGGTCGCCCGCGCGGCAGCGGAGGCCGCGGCCGAGCCCGGCACCGAGGTCACCGCGGCCATGCCGACGGGGCCCCGCGGACCGTGGGCCCTGCTGAAACGGCGCCGCCGCCAGCACGTGGAGGCGCTCCCGTCCGACCAGGCTTCCGAGGAGGCGAGGTCGAGGGCGGGCACCACCGACTAGGGAGCCCGCTCCGGTAGGGAGCCCGCTCCAGCCAAGCAAGCGCTTAGAAAGTGCGGCCAGTGTCACACCCCGACACCGGTGACCGATGACATACGTACGGGTAACTTCCCAAGCACCCCTGCCAGTCCGTACAGACGTCAATGGAGCCGTGAGATGCCCGAAGCAGTCATCGTCTCGACCGCCCGTTCCCCGATCGGCCGCGCCGTCAAGGGCTCTCTGAAGGACCTGCGCCCCGACGACCTCACCGCGACGATCATCCAGGCCGCCCTCGCCAAGGTCCCCGAGCTGGACCCCAGGGACATCGACGACCTGATGCTCGGCTGCGGCCTCCCCGGCGGCGAGCAGGGCTACAACCTCGGCCGGATCGTCGCCGTACAGATGGGCATGGACTTCCTGCCCGGCACCACGATCACCCGCTACTGTTCCTCGTCCCTGCAGACCAGCCGCATGGCGCTGCACGCCATCAAGGCAGGCGAGGGCGACGTCTTCATCTCGGCCGGTGTCGAGATGGTCTCCCGCTACGCCAAGGGCAGCTCGGACGGCCTCCCGGGCACCACCAACCCGCTCTTCGACGAGGCACAGGCCCGCACGGCCGCCACCGCCGCGTCCGAGGGCTCGACCTGGCACGACCCGCGCGAGGACGGCCTGCTCCCCGACCCGTACATCGCGATGGGCCAGACCGCGGAGAACCTGGCCCGGATCAAGGGCGTCACCCGCCAGGACATGGACGAGTTCGGCGTCCGCTCCCAGAACCTCGCCGAGGAAGCCATCAAGAACGGCTTCTGGGAGCGCGAGATCACCCCGGTCACCCTCCCCGACGGCACGGTCGTCAGCAAGGACGACGGCCCGCGCGCCGGCGTCACCCTGGAGGGCGTCTCCGGCCTGAAGCCGGTGTTCCGCCCCGACGGCCTGGTCACGGCCGGCAACTGCTGCCCACTGAACGACGGCGCCGCCGCGGTCGTCATCATGAGCGACACCAAGGCCCGCGAGCTCGGCCTCACCCCGCTCGCCCGCATCGTGTCCACCGGCGTCACCGGCCTCTCCCCCGAGATCATGGGCCTGGGCCCGGTGGAGGCGAGCAAGCAGGCGCTCCAGCGCGCCGGCCTGACCATCGGCGACATCGACCTGGTCGAGATCAACGAGGCGTTCGCCGCGCAGGTGATCCCCTCCTACCGCGACCTGGACATCCCGCTGGAGAAGCTGAACGTGAACGGCGGCGCCATCGCCGTCGGCCACCCCTTCGGCATGACCGGCGCCCGCATCACCGGCACGCTCATCAACTCCCTCCAGTTCCACGACAAGCAGTTCGGCCTGGAGACGATGTGCGTGGGCGGCGGCCAAGGCATGGCGATGGTCATCGAGCGCCTCAGCTGATCCCCTGAGTGACCGTCACGGAACGCACCGTGACAGCACGGCCCGGTGTTCGAGAAAACCCCGAACACCGGGCCGATTTGTGATCCAATCTCCCTCAGGATGTGACCTATCTCCCTCTGCGGGGATATCGCCGCAGGTCAGCGCCACTGTCCGGGTAAACCCCAGGACCAAAGTCCTGTCCGTTTCGTGACGTTACGCACTGACAGCTGGATAGTCCACCCTTCAAGCTGATGTAGGAAGTCGGGGGTCGACTTTGAACCGGGAGTACGTCAGTGAGCGCCATGCCGATCGCCTTGCTGCTCACCACGGCCGCCACGGGCGCCGTGGGCGTCGCTGTCCTGCGCACCGTTCTGAAGCTGCGCCGTCAGGTCGCCGAGCTGCACACCCAGCTTGCCCAGAACCAGGCCGCGACGATGCGGGCCCTGCTGCCCGCCGCCCGCAGCCACGCCGACACGGACGAGATACGCGCCGCCGTGGCGGAGGCGCTGGCCGAGGAGCGGGAGCGGGAGCTGGCCGAGGCACGCGCCTTCTGGGCCGCGCAGGAGGCGCGTGACGTCTCCGACGCGCCGTCGCTGCTGGGCCTGGCGGACAACGAGCTGTTCCTGCCCCGGCAGAGCGACTTCGTGGGCCTGGAGCCGGTCGCCGAGCCGGCGACGGAGGCCGACGAGTTCGCCGGGGAGTCCCCGGAACTGTCCGCGGCCCGCCGCCGGCACCCGTCCCACCCGGACTTCGTACCGGTGCAGTCGCCGGTCGTGAACGACCACGAGCGGACGGTCGCGACGCTGGAGCAGCTGGCCGAGTCCCAGGTCGAACTCTCCGACGTGCGGCCCGGGCCGCTGGGCACGCTGGACGTCTATGTCTTCGCCGACGGCACGACCCTGTGCATGACGCCGGGGCACCGGGAGACCGCCGAGCGGCTGGCCGCGGCGCTGGGCGCGGGCGAGACGCCGTTCCTGCTGGGCGGCTCCGGGATCTCCGGCGCCTACACGCTGACGTTCGCGTGCGGCGAGGAGAACGTCTACATCCTGGCGGACCGGGTCATAGCGTCCCTGTGATGCGTCGGGTGCGGGTGCGTGGGGGTTGCTCGCGCAGTTCCCCGCGCCCCTGAAGGGGCGCTCGTCGCAGCGCCCCTTCTTTTGCCTTTAGGGGCGCGGGGAACTGCGCGACCAGCCACAGCGCACCCGCACCCGACGACGCACCCCTCACACCCCCGCCCTCTTCTGCGCCTCTTCCACCAGCCGCACCGCGTCGCCGACCTCGGCGTCGCTCAGCAGCACCACCGCCAGATCGTTCCCGGCCACGGTGATCTGGTCGGCGACCGCGAACATCCCCGCGTCCGGCATCTCGCGTGCCGCGGCGTCCGGTTCCTCGACGGTCCGCGCCCAGTCGGCCAACTGCCGGGCCAGCGCCAGCGCTTCCGCGGCGGCGCCCCGCTGCAGGCGGCTCTGCGGGGCCGCCCGCAACTTGTCGGCGAAGTGCTCCACGGCACGGGTCAGAGGTGTCGTATCAACCACGGCGTGAGCGTAACGCGTGCCGTCGGCTGTCCTGTCAGGACTGTTGCCAACACGCCAACACTCAGGCACGGTGACGTGAAGGACCGGCTACAACCCCCTTTGCGCACCGGAGGCGCCGATGTCCCAAGTCTTCTCCGAGGAGACCCATCGCAACATGCTCGCCCGCATCCCCCACTGCACCGGTCGTGAAGTGTCCGACTGGCTGCGTACCGTCGACGAAGGCCCGTCCCTCTTCCGCTTCGAGGAGAAGGTCAGCTGGCTCCGCCATGAACACAACCTCGCGTACGGCCACGCGAAGGCGTTGATCCACGAGTACGACCTGAGGAGGGCCGCGCGCAAACTTCTCTAGGCGCGCACGCGCACAGACGGCGAAGGGCCCCGGGGTGACGACCCCGGGGCCCTTCTCAGCTCGTCTCGCGCGGCTAGTCGCTGCTGTTGAAGATCGCCACCAGGCGCAGCATCTCGACGTAGATCCACACCAGCGTCATGGTGAGGCCGAACGCGGCCAGCCAGGACTCGTTCTTCGGGGCGCCGTAGGCGATGCCGTCCTCGATCTGCTTGAAGTCGAGGGTCAGGAAGAACGCGCCGAGCAGGATCGCGATGATGCCGACGATCGCGCCGAGCGGGCCGAAGCTGCGCAGACCGCCGTCCTCGGCGACGCCGAAGGCGACCAGCAGCAGGTTGACCGCCATGACCACCACGAAGGCGATGGCGATGGCCATGCCGATACGGGCGTAGCGGGCGGTGACCCGGATCCAGCCGGCCCGGTAGACCAGCAGGGTCGCGCCCGAGACCGCCATGGTGCCGAGCACCGCCTGGAACGGGGCGCCGCTCCACTGGGTGTTGTACATCTCGCTGATGACGCCGAGGAAGACGCCCTCGAAGGCGGCGTATCCCAGGATCAGCGCGGGTACCGGGGTGCGCTTGAAGCTCTGGATCATGGCCAGGACGAACGCGATGATCGCGGAGCCGATGGCCAGGCCGTAGCTGGTGCTGGAGACCGGCAGCAGGGCCCAGGCGAGGACCGCGCCGACGGCGACCGTGCCGAGCGTCATCGCGGAGCGCGTGATGACGTCGTCCATGGTCATCCGGCCGGTGGTGGCCGGGGCCTGCGGCGGGGCGCCCTGCTGGACGTCCTGCTGGGCGTAGGGGTTGTTCGCGTACGGGTTGCCCTGTGCGTACCCGGCCTGCGGCGCGGTGTTGAAGCCCGCGTAGCCGTTGTCGCGGCTGAACCCCCGTCGCGAGAAGACCGGGTTGCTGCTCCTCATTTCACTCCTCCATGGCCACCTCGCGTGGCCTTGGCATCAAGAGTAATGGATTGGCAAAAGATTGACCCTACTACCTGCGGAGGATCTTTCCCTCACCGTGCTGCGCAACACGCTACGCGGAGCCCTGATTCCCGGCCATGGAGACCTTCATTCCCACTTCATTCCAGCGGGAAGCCCGTGTACGCCTCCGCGAGATCGGTCTCGGCGGCCCGGGAGGAGGTGATCCGGCCGAGCCGGGCCAGCTGGAGCCGGGCGTCGAAGGGGGTGTCGCCGGGGCCGGGGTGGAGCAGGGTCGTCATGTCGTACGAGAACCGCTCGGCCTGCCACACCCGGCGCAGGCAGGTCGCCGAGTAGGACTCCAGCAGGTCCGGGGAGCCCGTCTCCCGCTCGTGGGCCAGGGCGCGGGCGAGGGTGACGACGTCGCCGACCGCCAGGTTCAGCCCCTTGGCGCCGGTCGGCGGCACGATGTGGGCGGCGTCCCCGGCGAGGAGGACCCGGCCGTGCCGCATGGGCTCATGGACGTAGGACCGCATGGGGGTGACCGACTTCTGGGTGATCGGGCCGCGCTCCAGGCGCCAGTCGTCGTCGGTCTCGAAGCGCCGCTCCAGCTCGTCCCAGATCGCCTCGTCGGTCCACGCCCCGGCGTCCGTGTCCGCCGGGACCTGGAGGTAGAGGCGGGAGACGGACGGGGAGCGCATGGACAGGAGGGCGAAGCCGCGCTCGTGGCGGGCGTAGACCAGCTCGTCGTGGGAGGGAGCGACGTCCGCGAGGATGCCCAGCCAGGCGTAGGGGTACGTGCGTTCGAAGACCCGGGAGAGGGACTCGGGGAACGCGGTGCGGGCCACTCCCCAGAAGCCGTCGCAGCCGACGACGTAGTCGCACTCCAGGACGTCCTCCCGGCCCTCGTGCCGGAACCGGATGCGCGGCCGCTCGCTCTCCGCGTCCTCCACCGCCAGCGCCTCCGCCTCGAAGAGCAGCGGGCCGCCCTCCTTGAGCTGGAGGGCGATGAGGTCCTTGCAGACCTCGGTCTGGGCGTAGACCATCACGGACCGGCCGCCGGTGAGACCGGGGAAGTCGACGCGGTGGCGCTGCCTGGCGAAGCGCAGCTCGATGCCGTCGTGGCGCAGCCCCTCGCGGTCCATGCGCTCCCCGGCGCCGGCCGCGCGCAGCACGTCCACCGTGCCCTGCTCCAGGATCCCGGCGCGCTGGCGGTGCTCGACGTAGGAGCGGTCGCGGCTCTCCAGGACGACCGAGTCGATGCCCGCGTTGTGCAGCAGCCGCGCGAGGAGGAGCCCGGCGGGTCCGGCTCCGATGATGCCGACGGTGGTGCGCATCGGTCGTTCCCTTCCCTGGACGGGGCGCCGTCGCCCCGCTCTGCCCGTGTGGTTCACATGGCTCTCGTTGTTCGCGTGGTGAAATTTCCTTCACCATGTTCCTCCGAGTCTCCGCCGGGTCGTACTCCCTGTCAATGGACGCGCCCGGCCGCCCGGCCCGCTGGAGGCGGTCGTGGGCCGGGCGGCCGGGAACGGAACGACGGGGCGGGGTCAGTGGCCCGGCCAGCCGTCCAGGTGGCGGTGCAGGGTGACGTCGGTCTTCGGGTCGCCCTTGGGGGCGTTCGCGACCGCGTCATGGAGGACGGCGGTGACCTCGGCGGCCAGTCCGTCGGCCCGCGTGCGCAGGTCGGCGGCGGGCAGGGTGGAGCGGGTCAGCTCGTCGAGCCGGCGGTGGATGTCGTCCAGCTTGCCGCGGGTGGCGGCGTCGAAGCGCAGCGCGGTCGGGGTGGAGACCACGAACTGGTAGGCGCCGGCCAGGGTCTGGCAGCCGGTGCACTCCTTGTTGGCGGCGTCGCTGAGGTTCACCGCGTTCAGGTGGGTGCGCTCCCCCGCGATCGTGACGATCTGGAAGGACAGCGCGACCGACCGGCAGTGGTCGTCCACCGAGCAGCCGGCCCCGACGGCGTTGGCCTGGTTGCGTGCGGTGGCCGCGTTCACCGTGCCGAACTGACGGACCGTGAAGGAGTCCCTGGCCTGGGTGTGGTGGCCCCGGTCGGCGTGGCTGAAGACATGGTCGGAGGCGAACGCGGCGTGCGGCGCCAGGGTGGCCGCCTGGGCCGGTACGGCGGTGGCCGCCCCGGCGACCCCGGCGGCGAACAGGCCGATCCGGAGAGCCCGCCGGGAGAGCGGACCTGAGGTGGTGCGTGGTTTTCGGTGACTGCTCATGGATTGCTCCTGCGGTAAGCGGTAAGCGGTAAGCGATGAGTGGTGCGGTGACCGAGGGGCCGGCGGACCCGGTACGGCGGCCCGGTGCCGTGCGTCAGGACGTGGCCGGGGCCGGGCTCGGCGAGTCGCTGACCGGCGGCGAGGACGGGCTGGGCGTCGGGGACACCGGGACGCTCTCCGAGGGGGTGGGCGTCAGGGACGCCGGGACGCTCTCGGACGGCGAGGGCGTCGGCGCGGTGGCCGTCCCTCCGGTGGCCGGCGCCGGCGACTTGGTGGGCCCCTGGCCGGGGCCGCCGGGCACCGACGCGGACGGCGACGCCGAGGCGGAGGCGCCCCGCGAGGTCTGCTCGGCCGAGGGCCCCGCGCCGGCCCCGGCCGAGGGCGCCGGCTCGCCGGACACGGTGTCCGACGGGGCACCGGATTCCTCCGGCTGGTCCGGGGTCGAGGCCTGCCGTGGCGGCGGTTCCTCGGTCGGCACCCCCGGCTGGAGGATCGGTGCGATCGGCGGCTGCTTGGGCAGCGGCTTCGGGGTCACCCCGGACATCCAGGCGTAGCTGAGCCCGGTGAGCCCGGCGAGGGCGAGGGCGCAGATCACCAGCCGGAGCCGGGGCCGGCCCGCGGTGGTGCGTTTCGCGGCCCGGATGATCCGCCCGCCGATCTTCACGGACAGGTAGACCACACCGGCCATCGGGCAGAGCAGCATCACGCTGCCGATCGTCCCGACCAGGCCCTCGACGATCTTCCCGTCCACGAACGCCGAGCCGGTGCCGAGGAGTTGCTCGGTCAGCGAGCGGGTCATCGTGGTGAGGATCCGGGGCAGGTTCCACAGCGCGTAGCCGAGTTCGCCGATGATCAGCGGGACCATCGTCAGCACCCAGGTGGCGACGATGGCACGCGCCGACTTCTTCAGCCCGGCGACCTCCTCGCGGGCCTTGTCGCCCTTCGCCCCCGGCACCAGCGCGAGCAGGATCGGCTTGATCTTGCCGTACAGGTCCGGCACGCCGGCCAGGTCGCCGAGGATGTAGTAGCCGTCCAGCCGTACGGCCGGCATCAGCTGTTCCATGATCTCGAAGTGCCCGAGGTACACCGTGGCCAGGAAGAACTGGGCCCCGGTGGCGAAGTAGGCGCCGACCATCGCCAGCATGAAGACGACGTTGAAGTAGACACCGCCCAGGTCGGTGCGGAGCCGGCCGCCCCGTCCGATCCGGTAGACGTCGGTGACGTCGGTGTACATCGACGGCCAGATGAGGAAGAGCCCGCACCCGATGCAGCCGGGCCGGGCTCCGCCGTATCTGCACGCGGAGGCGTGGCCGAACTCGTGGAAGACGAGGGAGGCCACGGTCAGCACGAAGACGACGAGGATCAGGACCGGCTGGTCGAGCACCTCCAGGACGGGCTCGATCGCCCCGAAGAACCCGAACAGCCACACGTCCATGGCGACGGCCGATCCCAGCACCAGCGCGACCACGGCCGGCCGGTGCAGCCACGCCAGCGAACGCGCGATCTTCGCCGTCCGCTTCTCGTTGAAGATGACCCGGTGGCCCTTGAGGGCGAGCAGCAGGTCGGAGCGCGGGGCGTCGACCTCGTCGTCCTCCTGGCCCTCCGGGACCGTCACACCCAGCGGTTCCAGCTTCTTCTCGACGAGGAAGCGGATGTTCTCCCCGCTGACCTCGCGGCCGAAGCGGGCGCTGACCCGGTGGGCGATGGCCTCGGCATCGCGCACGCCGTCGACCGACGACGCCACCAGGTACAGCAGCCTGGACAGCTGGACGACCTGCCCGTCCCCCCGACGGGCGATGTACTTGGGCTCGGTGAAGCCCGACCCCTGGTACTCGCCGTGCAGCCGCAGTCCCGCGCTCAGCCTCGGCACCGGCGAGGCCGGGTCGACCACCGGCAGGTTGCCCGTCGCCACCTGCTCGTAGGTCACCGGCCAGCCGCCGGGTCCGGGCACCGGGCCCGTGTCGTACAGCGCGGCGGTCCCGTCTCCGAGCACCGTCATATGTGGTCTCCCCCCGGATCCCGCATGCCGTTCCCCCCCCATGCCGCGAGCGCCACCGCCGGGGCGACGGCGGTGGCGCTCCCGGGAACTACTGGGTGACGCTGATCGTCTGCGCGGCCGACGACTGGGCGGACGACCAGGCCGAGTGGTCGTTCAGCGCGGCGGACTGGTTGGACGCGTCGATGTTGGCGACGTGCTTGGTGACGTTGACCGTCTTGCCGAAGCTGAACTTCAGGCGGCCGAGGGCCTCGCGGCCCGGCAGCAGCTCGGCGGACTCGTTCTCCAGCTCGTTCATGTCCATGCTCATGACGGATGTCCTTTCGTTTCGTGTGCGATGAGGTCGATGCCGATACCGGCGGTCCCGGCGCCGTGCGCGCCGGGGCGGTGTTACTGGGTGACGCTGATGGTCTGGGCGGCGCCGGAGTCGGCCACCGACCACGAGGAGTGGTCGTTCAGCGCGGCGGACTCGTTGTGGGCGCTGATGTTGGCGACGTGCTTGGTGACGTTGACCGTCTTGCCGAAGCCGAACTTCAGCCGGCCCAGGGCCTCGCGACCCGGCAGCAGCTCCGCGGACTCGGCCTCGAGCTCATGGGCGTCCATCATGATCTTTTCCCCCTCAGGGATAGACATTTCCGATCGGGACGAGTCAGGTTCCCCCCGGACTCCGTCCAATCTGGTCGGACGAGCTGTCCAACGAGATTGGACACTACGGGCTCGGGAACCCCTCGCGCAACCCCTTCGGAAAATCACCCCCTCGGCCTATCGGCTACCCGACCGTAGAATCGGGCCCGACATGGCGGACTCCGCCGGCGGCGAGCAGGAAGTGACGGTCAGTGGCCAACGCACTGCAGCAGTTGATCCGTGAGCACCTCGACCGCAAGGGCTGGTCCTACGGTGACGTAGCGCGCCGCGGCTCCATCCCCCGCTCCACCGTCCACCACCTGGCCACCACCGACCGCGTGGTCCGCATGCCCCAGACGACCACCCTGGAGGGCCTGGCCAAGGGACTGGAGATCCCCCTGGAGACGGTGCGCCGCGCCGCCGCCGAGGCCTGCGGGATCCACGTGTACGACACCTCGCCGGACGCGGATCCGAACACACCCGCCGCCGACCCCGAGGTCGCGCTGCTCATCGCGAGCGTCCAGAAGCTGTCGTCCGACGACCGCCGCCATGTCGCCGCGCTGGTCGAGTCCCTGCTGGACCGCGCCCCGCGGGAGAAGTGACCGCCCCGGACCGCGCCCCGGCGGATCGCCACCGAACAACTTTCGTACGCGCTTCCGTCAAGTCGGAAAAAGAATCCGACTCCGCACGAAAGCGGGAAGATCCAGGGCTAGTCTCTCGTTCTGCCCGGGACGCGAGAGCCGCACGACCACGGGCTCTCAGGGGGAAGATGTGTTGTTCGTGCACGGCGGACCCGCGACAGCCGTGGTCCGAAACCCCGACGGCGAGTCCGTCGTCCTGCTGTCGGGGGACCTCCCCGAGGTGCTCACCGACGCGTCGGTCGCCGAACTCCTGGACCTGGCCGCGGCCATCCTGGACGCCGGCGAACTGAGCCTCTTCGAGGAGTGCCTGGACGCCCTGCGCCGCAACGGAATGCGCGCGGGCCGCCGCATCGAGGTCGACGGCGCGGTCCTGACCGTCTACGAGGGATGAGCCGAGCAGGCCCCGACGGAGGCCCGCCCGGCCGAAGCGGGAGGCGCGCTGTCAGGGGGGCGTCTGCATGCCGCGCAGGCGGAGGCCCGGCGCGGGCAGACCTCTGCCGAAATCAGCAGGTGACGGGTCCTCCGGCCCGTATGGGCCCTGCACAACGCTGTTGTACTCACCTCCCCCGAGGCGGTCGAACAGCGGTACGGGAACGGTCGGCGCCGGAGCACCGTGCCGCCGGTCGCCGTTCCGCTCCGTCACCAGGGTGGTGAGGCGGCCGGAGGGCTCCACGCCGAGTTCGCCGACCAGCAGGGTACGAAAGCGCTGGTACTCGCGGTGGGCCTCGACGAGGTTGCCCTCCGCCAAGTGCACCAGGATGACGGCACGCCGCGCGCTCTCCCGCAGCGGGTCGCCGCGGACGGCCGCGAGTGCCGCGTCCAAGGCGGCCGCGTACTCCCCGCCCGTGCACAGTGCGGTGGCGGCCGCCTCCAGCGCGTGGAGGTGGAGTTGACGGAGCCGGTCCCGCTCGAAGACCACCCAGTCCTCGTACCATCCGGGTAATAACTCGCGGATCCTCAGATTCGGCAGGGCCCCGTTCCCGGTGCCGGCGTCGGTCGGCCGGGCGGTGACCCGGTGGACGAACTCGGTCACGTCGGCGCTGATGAAGCTCGCCAGCGCCAACTGGCGGTGCTCTCCGGTGACCAGTCCCGGAACCACATGGTTGATCCGCCACACCGTCGTCCGGAGACTGGCGAGCGCACGTTCCTCGGACACCTCCCCCCACAGAGTGCCCGCGACGACCGTTCGCGGCGACGGCCCCTGGATGGTCAGATAGGCCAGCAGCCGCTGGGCGCTGTCGGCCAGGTGAACCCCGTCCTCCCCCATCTCCAGACGGAAGCCGTCGAACAGCTTCAGGTGTCCGCGCCTGGTCATGGGCGCATCGGGCTGCTTGGGCACGACACTCATGCCACTTGCTCCCCCCTCGAAACTTGTTTAATTGCGCAAGAAATATATAGACGCGGGTGTCATCGGAGTGCAGGTTTCGCGCCGTCTTCATCACGCGTTGCACACACGGTGCAACGAATGTGACGGTCCTGTGACGGAGGCGGTCATAGCCTCGCGACCGGCGAGCCACCGGCCGCCTGACCGTCCGGCCTTCGCGCGCGGCCCGCCGCGCCGACGGCCCGGAGAGGGGAGCACCGTGACCACCAGCACTCCCTACCCCGGCGTCTACGTCCAGGAGATCGCCAGCGGGGTGCGGACCATCACCGGCGTCGCGACCTCCATCACGGCGTTCGTCGGCAGGACCCGACGTGGCCCGGTGGACCAGGCCACGGTCGTCAACGGCTTCGCCGATTACCAGCGGATCTTCGGCGGACTGTCGCCGGACAGCACGGTGAGCTCCGCGGTCCGCGACTTCTTCGCCAACGGCGGCGGGCAGGCTCTGGTGGTCCGGGTGTCCCCCGGCGCCGTCCAGGCGACCTTCGCCCGTCTCACCCGCCCGGCGGCGACGTTGAGCGGCAAGGACACCGGCGACGACAAGGACACCGGCACCGACATCGCCGCCGCCACGGGCCTGGTGCTGACGGCCGCCGAACCCGGTTCGTGGGCCAACCAGTTGACCGCCGCCGTCGTCTACGACGGCACAGTGGACCTGACCGAGGTGGCCACGAGGCTCGGCACGACACCCGACCAGCTGTTCAACCTCGTCGTCACGGACGGCAGCACCGGGCAGCAGGAGACCATCCGGAACGTCACCGTCACCGCCGGCGCCCGACGGCTGGACCAGGTGCTGCAGGCCGAGTCACGGCTGGTGCGCGTGCCCGACCCGGCGGGCCTGCCCACGCAGCGCCCCCGGGAGACGGCGGCCGGTCAGCCGCTGGCCGTCGCCGAGGCCGACGCCGGTACGGACGGCGGCGACCTGACGGAGGACGACTACACCGCCCCCGCGCTGCAGGCCACCCACGGCGGACTGTACGCCCTGGACCAGGCCGACCTGTTCAACCTGCTCTGCGTCCCGCCGCCCGTCGCCGGAGGCGACACCCCGCCGGGCGTCTACCAGGCCGCGCTCGCCTACTGCGTGCGGCGCCGGGCGGTACTCGTCGTCGACCCCCCGGGCGGGATGACCGTGGCGACCGCCGCCACGACTCTGTCCGGCCTCCAGCTCACCGGCCCGGACGCGCGCAACGCGGCGCTGTACTACCCCCGCATCCTCCAGGCCGACCCGGCGGCCGGCGGTCGGCTCGGCACATTCCCCGCGTGCGGGGCGATCGCCGGGGTCATCGCCCGTACCGACGCCTCGCGCGGAGTGTGGAAGGCCCCCGCCGGACTGGACGCCGCCCTCTCCGGCACGGCCGATCTCGCGGTCGGCCTCACCGACGCGGAGACCGGCGAGCTCAATCCGCTGGGCATCAACTGCCTGCGGTCGTTCCCCGGCGCCGGGCTGGTGGTGTGGGGCGCGCGCACGCTGCGCGGCGCGGACCAACTGGCCGACGAGTACAAGTACCTGCCCGTGCGGCGGCTGGCCCTCCACATCGAGGAGAGCCTGTACCGGGGCACGCAGTGGGCGGTCTTCGAGCCCAACGACGAGCCGCTGTGGGCGCAGATCCGGCTCGACCTGGGGGCGTTCATGCAGGGCCTGTTCCGGCAGGGGGCCTTCCAGGGCAGCACCGCCCGCGACGCCTACTTCGTCAAGTGCGACCGCGAGACCACCACGGCGGACGACGTGAACCTCGGGCGCGTCAACATCGTCGTCGGCTTCGCGCCGCTGCGCCCGGCGGAGTTCGTGATCCTGCAGATCCAGCAGATCGCCCAGGCGTAGGCCGTACCGGGCGCGAGGAGCAGACCAATGGCCCAGTTCAGCGTGAACGCACAGCGCTTCGATCCGTACAAGAACTTCAAGTTCCGGGTGCGCTGGGACGGCCGCTATGTCGCGGGCGTCAGCAAGGTCGGAGCGCTCAACCGCACCACCGAGGTGGTCACCCACCGGGACGGCGGGGATCCCAGCAGCAGCCGCAAGTCGCCGGGCAGGACCGAGTACCAGGCCATCACGCTGGAGCGCGGCGTCACCCACGACACGGACTTCGAGACGTGGGCGAACAAGGTCTGGACGCACGGTTCCGGCCTGGGCTCCGAGGTCTCCCTGCGCGACTTCCGCAAGGACATCGTGATCGAGATCTACAACGAGGCGGGCCAACTCGCCCTCGCCTACAAGGTGTTCCGCTGCTGGGTCTCGGAGTACGAGGCGCTGCCCGAGCTCGACGCGAACGCCAACGCCGTGGCCATCCAGCACCTCAAGCTGGAGAACGAGGGCTGGGAACGCGACCTCGACGTGCCCGAGCCGACCGAGCCGAGCTTCACCCCGCCCGGCGGGTGACGCGCGTGATGCGGCAGGCGGTGGACGCGGCGGACTCGTCGTGGACGCTCGCGGCCTGGGAGCGCGGGCTGCGCGAGGACCCGCTGGACCGGGCCGTGACACTGCTGTGCGCGGTCACCGGGCTGCGGCGCGAGGACGCCGAGCGCACCGAACTGGGTGACCGGGACGCGGTCCTGGCGACGGCACTGGAGCGGCTCGCCGCGGGCGCCGCCGTATGGGGTTGCGTGCACTGCGCCGGGTGCGGCGAGCGGCTCGACGTGCCGGTCCGTCCGGCGGCCCTGCCCCGCGGGCCGCGGTACGACCCGGCGCGGCCACTGGAGGTGGAGGTGGCCGGCGTCCGGATCGCCTTCCGGCTGCCCGACACCGGCGACCTGCGGGCGCTGGCCGGCACCGACGATCCTCGGGCCGGCCGGTGGCTGCTGCTCGCGCGCTGCCTGCCGGACGGCGTGGACGGCGTCGACGAGGAGGCCGCGGCGGTGATCGAGGCCGCGATGGAGAAGGCCTCACCGGGCGCCGCGGTGACCCTTGCCGTGGACTGCCCGGTGTGCGCGGCGCCGACCGTCGCGGCCCTGGACGTCCCCGCCCTGCTGTGGGCCGAGGTCCAGACCCGGGCTCTGGCACTGCTCCACGAGGTGCATGTGCTGGCCCGCGCCTACGGCTGGACCGAGCCGGACGTCCTCGCCCTCAGCCCGGCGCGGCGCGCCGCGTACCTGGAACTGGCCGCCGGATGAGCGGGCTGCTGACCGACCTCGTCGAGCGCGCCCTGGGCCTCGTACCGATGCTGGAACCACGGCCGAGATCGCGCTTCGAACCCGTGGCCGAGGACGGTTTCGAACCCGTGGCCGAGGGCGGTTTCGAGGTGGTCGCGCCCAAGCCCGTGGACGGCCTCCCGCAGGCGGACAGGGCGCCCCTGGACACGCGCCCGCCCGGCGCCGACGCGGCATCCGCGCAGGCGCCGCCACGGGGACAGCAGAGCGAGGGACCGGCTCCGACGCGGCCGGAGCCGAACGCCCCCGAACGCGAGCCCGCTGACGACGGCACGGCACCCCCGCACGCCCCGCAACGGGAACAACGGACCGAGCGACCCGTACCGGGGATCGTGCCGGTACCGGGAACCCCCGCCGGCGGCGCGGCAGCCGCGCACGCCCCGGAACCGGTCCCTCGCCCTGCTGTCCCCGTACCGGCGCCGACGGGGCCGAACGCCCCGGTGCGCGGGACCCCCGACGCCGACGCACCCCCGCACCCGCCCGCGCCGCTGCCGCTGCCCCTGCCCCTGCCCCTGCATCTGTCCGTAAGCGACGGGAAGCCTCCGCGGGGAGAGCGGGCCGCCGCGCGGCCGGCACCCGCGCCGCCCCCGAACAGGCACCGGCCGGACGCGGCGGAGCCTGCCCTTCCGGCGCCCCAGGTGCGCAACACCTTGGACCGCGACGTCCCCGAGGAGCCGCGCGCCGCCGTGGACGGGCGTCCGCGGCACCGTTCCGGCCACGGGTCCGCCGCCTCGGAAGCACCGGCCAGAACCGGCGCGGCCGCCACCGGCCCCGCCCCCGGACGGGAAGCCGCCACCGCGTCCGGCGTGCCGCGCGGCGAACACGGCCCGCCGGTCACCGGCCGGAAGGACGGTGGCGCGGCCGCTCCCCCGCCCGCCGGTGACACGCGCCCGGTCCCCGGGCCCGTCCGCCCCCCGGGAGAGCCGGCGGGCCTGCCACCCGACAACGCGGCCGCCGCCCGTGCCGTGCTGCGGCGGGCCCTCCCCGTGCAACCGGCGGCGGCCGGTCCCCCGGAGCCGCAACGGGCCACCGTGGCACCCCACATCACCGTCAACGTCGGCCGGGTGGAGCTGCGGACCGCGCCCCGGACCGCCCCTTCCGGCACCACCCGTCCCGTCGGCCCCAGGCCGGGCCACGACCCGGCCGACGGCACCCGGCCGCTGTCGCTCTCCGACTACCTCGCGGGCCGCGACCAGGGAAGTGGCGCATGAGCAACCACCTCGCCGTAGCGATGGTCACCGCCGTGATCAGCCGGCTGCTGAGCGAGTCACTGGCGGCGGCCGGGCCCGGCGGTGTGGAGAACGCCACCGTGACCACCCTGCGCCCGGGGACCCTCGCGGCAGCGTCGGACGACACCACGCACGGCATCAACGTCTACCTCTACCGGGTCGTCCCCAACGCGTCCTGGGCGGCGTCCGCACTGCCGACCCGCCGTGCCGACGGCACCCTGGTGGACCACCCCAGGCAGGCGGTCGACCTGCACTACCTCCTGACCTTCTCGGGCGACGACTCCGCGCTGGAACCGCAGCGGCTGCTCGGGCTCGCGGTCACCACGCTCGCCGCGCATCCGGTGCTCGGCCGCGAACTGGTGCGGTACGTGGTCCAGCAGGCGGCGCAGACGGACAAGGCGGGCTGGCAGCAGTACGCGGACCTGGACCAGCAGCCGGACGTGGTCCGCACGAGCCTGCTGCCGCTGGACGTGGAGGAGATGAGCAAGCTGTGGTCGATGCTCTTCCACTCCCCCTACCGGCTCTCCCTCGCCTACCAGGCGACCGTGGTGCTGCTGGACGCGCAGGAGTCCCCGGCCGCACCGGCGCCCGCGGTGGTCACCCGGGTGGTGACGGTGCAGCCGTCGACCGCGGTTCCCGCGGGCGGCGGAAGCTGAGCGCCCGATGACCGAACCCACCGAGGCCGCCGAACCCGCCGAGCCCACGGACGCCTGGCTGTCGGCCAACCACCGCTACCTGGTCGCGGCTCTGGAGACCCTGCGCCGCCGGCTCGATGCCGACGGCGATCCCGCGCCGCTGCGGAAGGCCCAGAGCACCCGCAACCGGGTGCGGCGTGCCATGTCCGAGCCGCCCGCGCTGGAGCGGATCGCGGACGGCTTCGGCCTGTCGCCGTTCGAGCGGGACGTGCTGCTGATGGCCGCGGGACCCACGCTCGACACGCCCTTCGCACACGTCTGCGCGCAGGCGCAGGGCGACGGTGCGCGCACCTACGCGACCTTCGCCCTGGGCCTGGCCAAGCTGCCCGAGGCGCACTGGAGCGCCCTCAGCCCGGCGGGCCCGCTGCGCCGGACACCGCTGCTGCGGCTCGCCCATCCCGACATCCCCACGACGAGCGCGCTGTACGTCGAGGAACGGATCCTGCACGCGCTGACCGGTGTCTCGTACCTCGACCCCGAGCTGGAACCGCACACCGCGCCGCTCGCCGAGCCCGAGGCCCTGTCCCCCGCCCTCCGGCAGGCCGCGCGGGCGGTGGCGGCGATCTGGTCGGCCGAAGGGGCACCAGGGGCGGTGCCGGTGCTGGTGCACGGTCGTCAGCGGGCCGGGCTGCGGCACACCGCGGCCGCGGCACACCGGTCGGCGGGGCTGCGGCCGGTCTGCCTGCGGGCGGCCGATCTGCCGACCGACCCGGCGGCGCGGGACCGGCTGGCGCGGCTGTGCGAACGGGAGTCCGTCCTGGGCGGGATCGGCTGGATCATCGACGTGGACGACGCGGTGCCCGAGTGCGGCCGGACGGCGATGGACCTGGCCGGCCGGCTGGCCGCGCCCGTCGTGATAACCGCACGGGAACCATTGGACGGACCGGGACCGCGCCGTCCCGTCCAGGTGGCGGTCGACCGCGCCTCGGCGGACGAACTGCGCACCGTCTGGCGACAGGCCCTCGGCCCGGCCGCCACGGGCCTGGACCGCTGGATCGACATGGCCGCCGGTCAGTTCGACCTGGACCCCGACGCCGTGGCCGCCGTGGCCGGGCAGGTTCCGCCAGCGGCCGACGGTACGGCGGCCGACCCGGACGAGGTCGGGGCGCGGTTGTGGGACGCCTGCCGCCGCCAGGCCCGGCCCGCCCTGAGCGGCCTGGCGGAACGGATCGAGCCCCGCGCCCGCTGGGCGGACCTGGTGCTGCCGGAGGTCCAGGTACGGGTGCTGCGGCAGATCGCCGCCCACGTACGGCACCGGCTCACCGTCTGGGAGGACTGGGGCTTCGCGGCCCGCAGCGGCCGGGGCCTGGGCACCGCCGCGCTGTTCTCCGGGCCCAGCGGCACCGGCAAGACGCTGGCCGCCGAGGTGATCGCGGGCGCGTTGCGGCTCGACCTGTACCGCATCGACCTGAGTCAGGTGGTCGACAAGTACATCGGCGAGACCGAGAAGAACCTCAGCCGGGTCTTCGACGCCGCCGAAGCCGGCGGTGCCGTCCTGCTCTTCGACGAGGCCGACGCGCTCTTCGGCAAGCGCAGCGAGGTCAAGGACAGCCACGACCGGCACGCCAACATCGAGGTGGGCTATCTCCTCCAGCGCATCGAGGCCTACCGGGGGCTGGCCGTCCTGACCACCAACCTCAAGGACACCCTCGACCCGGCGTTCCTGCGCAGGCTGCGCTTCACGGTCCCCTTCCCGTTCCCGGACGCGTCCGCCCGCGAGGAGATCTGGCAGCGCGTCATCCCCGAGCGAACGCCCGCCGAGGGCCTCGATCCGGCGGCCCTGGCCCGGCTGTCCGTCTCCGGCGGCACCATCCGCAACATCGCCCTCGGCGCCGCCTTCCTCGCCGCCGACGCGGGCCGCCCACTGAGCATGGACCACCTGCTGGCCGCGGCCCGCACCGAGTACGCCAAGTTGGAACGCCCGCTGACCGGTACGGAGTTGACCGGTTGGACGGTGCGGTGAGCGGAGGGGGTCGCTGATGTCCTTGGACAATAACGGGGCCGCGTCGGCCGGGTCTCGGGCACGGCTCATGCTCAAAGTTGCCCGCCGCGCCAAAAAGGCGTCGCCGGATCGCATGGACGACGAGCCGCTCCCTGCCGCGTCAGCGCTTCCGGCCCCACCCGCGCCATCTGGCGGCGGCATGGACATCAAGGCGGCCTCTTCTGCGCCGGCCACGGGAAAACGCGGCCGGGACGACAACGCCCCCCGACGGGGCAAGAAGGCCCGGGCCGAGAAACCGGAACCCGCTACATCACGAATGGACGTTGCGGCGGTCTCTTCCGGGCCCGCCACGGGAAAACGCGGCCGGGACGACGACGCCCCTGGGCAGGGCAAGAGGGCCCGGGCCGAGAAACGGGAACCCGCCACATCACAAAGCGTCATGGCAGGCCCCGCCTCGGGCCTCGATCCGATCCCTGGCGGCGGCGCGACAGGTACGGCATCCGATGGCGCCGCCACGCACCCGCCGGTCTCCGCACCGGTCCGACGCCTCGCCACTCAGATCACCGGCCTCGGCAGCGGGGGCGAGACGACGGCTCTGATGATCTCCGGACGCCCCGAGTCCCCCTTCTCGGACACCATGGGCGACCACTCCACCGCCTTCATCGTGCAGCAACAGGCGATCGCGAACGCCGTCCTGGGCCAGACGCCGGACGCTGCGGCGAAGCGAGTCCAGGAACTCCTCAAGGCATCCCGCGACCTGCCCGGATACCACTTGATCCCCTCCCTTCCCGCTGACCACGCGCAACGGCTGAAGACCTGGGAAGAACACACACACGACATCGCGCAGACGCTGGTCACCGGCCGGTCGCCCGAAGCGGACCGGGTGCTGCTGGTGCAGGAGTTGGTGTCGGCGTTCCTGAGGTTCCGCGAACTGATCCCGCTCACCACGATCAGGACCAGACAGATCGAGCCGGCCAATGCGGGCAAGGGGCACGGCGAGGCGAAATGGGCCTCGACCCTCAACGAATTCGCGGCCCTGAAGGACAGGGACAGAGCCTCCGAAGCGCGGAAGACCGAGGCGCGCGACGCGGTACTGCACCTGCTCGACACCCGGGGCCTCGCCCTCGTCGCCCTCGAGCCGGACCCGCACACACTGGCGGCGCTCGCGCCCGGAATGGGCGCGGCAGGGGACCGCAAGTCACGGCGCGACGCCATCGTCGTCCAACACATACGATCGATCGCCATGCGCCACCCTGGCGTGATCGAAACGTTGTGGGGAAGTGCGTCGCAGGCTGGTGACTGGCTCGCCGCATACGCCGATCAGCGCATGGAGCAACGCTCCCAGGAGGACCGGGAGTTCTACGGGGGCAGAGTCAAGGCCGTCGACGAGTGGATGAAGTGGCTCCTGTTGGGCGGGCACCGGCACCCCGAGACAGGGCTGCTGGACGGCGCAGACCTCGACGAGTGGACCGCGCTCGGCAATCAGCGCGCGGACCATGCCGCGCGTGTCGTCGCCAGCGGGGGAACCGTTCCGCCCGCGCCGGCGCACACGGCGAAGTCGGATGGCAGATCGCTGCGTCCCAGACTCCCGCAGTCCGCTGCGCCCAGGGGAGCGTCCACGCCCCCCGCCTCGCGCATGAGTTCAAGCTCTTCGGACTCGAGTTCTTCGAGTTCCGGCTCGGCCCCGTCGCGTTCCGGCAAGGACTCCGCGGACGAGGACGCCATGGACGTGGCCGCCGTGATGACACAACCGAAGACGGGCGAGACGGACCAGGTGGGCAACCTCGCCGCGCAACTCGTGCTGAACGGCGGAGTGATCGAGGACCTGGTGGTCGCCGGTCGACCGCATCGGGCGTTCACCGGTTCGATGGGCGCCCATACGACGGCTTGGGTCGCGCATTACGACGCGGTGCGGAACGCCGTGTTGGGACGTACCCCGGACGATGCGCTGAAGGACCTACGGGACCTGAAAAAAGCGACGGGCGATGACGAGAAGTTACTTGCCAAGGCCGGATTCAAGTTCGACAAGCACCGCGGGAATCTCATGGCCGCCCTGGAGGAGCGCCTCGACAAAGCGCTCAGCGACACCCCCAAGGCGCCGGCGGTCTTCAAACCGCTGCTCCTCCAGAAGTGCGTGGTCCTGCTCCTCGCCTACATCGAGAGTCTGCCGGGTGCCACGGTCAACGCGGCGAATACCGATGGGCACGGGGAGGGCAGGCCGCGCAACGCACTGCGGAATCCCGGCAACGTGTCCGAGAAGGAGCTCAAGGACTATGTGTGGTCTCTCCTCGACATCTCGTCACCGGAGATCACGGCCGACCAAAAGGTCGTGCTGAAGAAGATCCACAAGCGGGTCATCCGGCGCGCCTACCCGGAGGCCGCGAAAAAGATAGGGCTTTCCTAGGAGGGGAGGACGAGATCAGGTATCCGGGGCCGCTGAAACATCGCGAGGCCGTCTTCAGGGCCGGGCACGCGGAGCACCGCACACAGTTCGACCGCGTGACGCCGGACCTGACGGTCGAGATCGACACCCTGGTCGTGGAGGTGGACGAGGCGACCGCGCGCGCCGTCGCCGAGGGCCGTGTCGAGGCCCTGGCGCCGGCGCTGCTGGCCGCGCTGCGCGATCACCCGGCGTTCACGGACGCCGTCCGGCGGGTCAGCCGGCGCCCAGTCGGATGACCCACAGCGCCGGCTCGTGCAGGGACGCCATCGCTTCGGGGGCGCCGCCGCTGGCCGTGAGCTGCAGGTTGCGAGTACCCGCGAGCACCCGGGTGGTGCCGATCGCGGTGATCGGTAGCCACGTGTCCTTCGAAGCGGCCAGATAGCCCCTTCCCCACTCCACGCCTTCGCCGTCGAACGTGCCGGTGGTGACCCCGTCGACCTTGATGCGCATGGTCAGTGGGTGGTTCACGTCCGCGGTGGTGCCGTGGCCATGGCCGACGAGCAGCAGGGTGGTGTCCGTCTGGAACGGGACATCGCGGTTGATCATCTTGACCTCGGACACGGTGATGTTGTCGAAACTCGCCTGCTCCGGCGTCAGCAGTTGCACGCCGAGGGACTGAGGCGCGGTCAGCCCGCCCTGCGCCGTGAGCAGGCCGGTCACCGTGCCGCCCGTGAGGTCGAGCTTGCCGGTCTCGTGCCGCAGCACGGCTGCCGCGAGGTCGTTCCAGTCGGCTGACCGGACCGGGTCGCCGGGGGCCTTGTCGGCCGTGTTCTGGTCGAGTGTCATCGCCGTATCTCCTCATCGGCTCGCTGCCATCGGCAGATCACTGGAAAACCCCCTGGTCGAACGACGATGTGTCGAACACCGCGCCATCGCGGGAAAGCTGCACCCAGAACCAGCAGGTGAAGTCGGCTCCGCGCACGTCGTCCACGGTCGGCAGCTGCAGGTCGGTGCCACCGTCCTCGGGGCGGAAACGGGGAAGCGCCAGCCCGTTGAGGACCCGGTCGGGGTGGTCCGCGTGGACCACGGCGCGTCCGCTGACGGTGAGACGGCAGTAGAGCCGGTCGGCCGGCGCGCCGTCGAGCAGCTGGATCGCCAGCTGCTCCAGCCAGCCGTGGAGTGCGTCGGCCGGTTCCCAGGTGAGCTGCCGGCCGGTGATGGCGGTGCGGCCGGCCAGCGTCACCGGCTGGGTGCCGAGGACGGTGCCGGCCGGCAGGTGCCAGTCGGCGCGGTCGGCGGACGACAGCGGAAACGGCAGGTCCATGGTGACCGTGAGCACCGGACGGCCGGTGGTCGCCACCGGGGCGGGCGGGCCGTCCAGCGCCACGGCCAGGCCGCCCAGCAGGTCGGTCTGGCTGATCCCGGTGTCGTTGCGCAGCTCGCGGCCGGCGCCCGTCAGCAGCACCTGCACGACGTGCAGGCCGGGGGTGAAGGGCGGCGTGGACGGGTCGGGGCGTGTTTCGGCGAGCGGGGCGAACAGCGCCCGGCAGTCGTATGCCGTGGTCCAGGCGCCGTCGGTGAGGTCGAGCAGGGCGATGGCGGCGGTGTGGTGTTCGATGCCGTCCGGGGGCCGGAACGCCGGTGTGCCGTCGGGGTCGCGGGGCCATTCAACGGTGCCGGCGAGATCCGGGTCGAGGTCGGTGTCCGCCCAGGCGGCGGTCCTGGCCGGGATCAGCCAGTAGTCGCCGGTGCGGTGCCAGCGGTAGTCCTCGAACTGGACCTGTACGCCGTCCTCCAGGGCGACCCATCCGTCGCGGACGGGTAGGGCGCCGGGCGAGTCCCAGCGCCGTACGACGACCGGGTCGGCGAGGTCCCCGTCGGCCGGGGCGGGGCCGCTCCATTCCGTCACGCCCAGCGTGGTGCCGTCGGCCTCGTCGAGGCGGCCCAGGAAGCCTTGTTCGCCGCGCCGGGTGCGGGCCGGGTCGCAGACCTCCACCCAGTCGCCCTTGGCGAAGCCGAGCCGTTCGTCGCGGGCGGGGGTGTCGATCGTCAGGGTGGTGGCGGTCGCGTCGGTGGTCAGGCGGACCACCAGGGCGGCCACCGTGCCGTTGTCCCGGGACCACACGAACGACGGGACGCCGTCGTCGCTTTCGCGGATCTCGACCCGGTACAGCTGGTTCTCCAGACGGCGGTAGCCGGCGGAGGGCGGGAGGACGCACGGCGTGGTGGCGGTGGGGTCGGGCTCGGCGCGGGCCCGCATCCGCCCGGACGGCCGACTGCCGCTCGGTTCCCATGGCGCGGCGACGTCGGCGGGCACCGCCTCGGGGCCGGGGGCCGGCTCCAGCCGCACCTGCCAGACGGTACGGCTCCTGGTGCCGGTGTCGGGGCCGCCGAGGGCGACCTCGCGCAGTTCGGGGCGTTCCAGGGCGGTGAGGTGTTCGCGCCACACGTCGAGGTAGGCGACGTAGCGGCCGTTGTCGGTGGGCAGCGGGACGCCGGGCAGGTCGGGCTGGGCGGCGAGCGGCACCGGGGTCTCGATCTCGCACAGCACGCCGTTGACGTAGTAGCGCCCGGCGGACAGCGTCAGGTCCGCGCCGGGGCTGGCGGCCGGGGTGCCGCCTTCGGGAGTGGTGATCGCGAAACCGGCCGCGTCCTTGGGGCCGCCGTGGACGCCGACGGCGTCCCGGGCGGTGGTCTCGTCCAGGTGCAGCTGGATGTCCAGCTGCTCGTTCCAGTCGGCGTCGAGCGCGACCCGGCCCTGTTGCAGCAGTACGCCGCGGTAGTGGTTGCCGGGACGGAACGTCCGCCGGGTGAAGTCGCCCTTCATCGCTGTACCTCCGCCGTCGTGTAAGCCCGATCGGACCGCTCAGTCCGCAAGGAAGACACCCGCCTCCAGGCCGAACCGCACGTGGTCGTCGAGCCGGCCGGCCAGGTCGGCCAGCCGCCCGGGTTGCCGCAGGAAGCGGTACGCGCCCATCTCCTCGCCGTTCTCCGCGCCCTCGGCGATCTCCGTGGGGCAGCGTGCGGCGAGCCGCCCGAAGCCGGGCGCGGCCGGGTCGAGGGCGTCGAAGGCCGGGGCGACGCGGCGGGCCGCCGTGTCGTCGGCGGGCTGGCAGCGGTAGCGGCGCGGGACGCGGGAGTCCGGTGGCGCGTAGCTGAACCGCAGGTAGCCCTGCTGGCGCCAGACGACCTCGGCGCGGTCGCGCAGGATGCTGTCGCTGACCGTCAGAGTGCGGGCGGTGGTGCGGCCCAGTACGGTGCTCGCCTCGATCCCGGCGTCCGCCGACTGCGCGTCGAGGGCGAGCCCGTCGGCGCGGGGACCGACGATGCTGTCGGCCAGATCCAGCGTGGGGACGTCGCTCAGCCGGACTCCGGCGCAGACGGTGCGCGCCAGTCGTACGGCCAGTCGTGGATTGTCCGCAGCCGAGATCAGGCCCCCGTCGGGGAGGGTGGCGGCGCGGTCGCCGGCCAGGGTGCAGCTGGAGACCACGAGGCTGTCGAGGTTCCCGGGCGCGACGGTGATCCGGCCCTCGACCGACAGGCCGTCCAGGACCAGCTGGGACGGCTGCGCCGCCTGACCGCCGGGGGCCGCCGCCTCGATGGTGCCGGTCAGGTGCGGCCGCAGGCCGAAGGCACCCAGGGCGGCGGGGCGCCCGCCGGCGGCCAGGACGATCAGCCGGTTGCCCGGCGGGATGAGGATGCGCCGGGGGCCGGTGAGGTCCTCGTCGTAGGTGGCGCTGTCCTGGACGGCGATGACGCCGACCTGTCCGGGGCGCGGGTCGGGGCGCTCGTTCCAGGCGGTGACGGCGGCGCCGAGGGTGGTGACGGTGGGCACGGACGAGGGCGCGGACGAGGGCGCGGACGAGGGCGCGGACGAGGGCACGGACGAGGGCACGGACGGGTCGCCGGAACCGGCGGGGTCGCGGCGCACGGCGATCTGCCAGTCGGGCGCGTCGGGCCAGGGGGTGCCGGCCGCGGCGAGCGCGGTCGTCAGGGTGGCCCGGCGGTCGTACGGGCCGGCGCCGAGGTCGCCCGGGGAGCCGTACGAGTAGGCGACGCGCACCCGGTCCGGCGCGATGCCGGGCGGCAGGGTGAGCCGGCCCAGGGCCGGGTCCACGGCGATCTGCGGGGCCGCGCCGTCGGACGGTGCGGGCGGGCGGTCCCAGCCGGTGAGGTCGGCGCAGATCAGCCGGGCGGGCTCGACCGGGCCGTCGGGCAGCGTGACCGTCAGCAGTGGGTCGGGGCCGTCGAGCAGCGTGGACGGGGATCCGGTGCGGAGCGCCGTCAGTTCCTGATGGAGCCTCAGGCGGCGCAGCGGAGCCGGGACGTCGGTCTCTTCCGCGGGGGACGCGGCCGAACGGGGCCGGCTGAACAGCGGCAGGTCGCGCCCGGCCGGGTCGAACGTCCAGCGGCCGGCCGCCGCGTCCACCGCCCGGGCGTCCACGCCGGTGCAGGGGTGGGCGGTGAGCCGCCACAGGTGCAGGCCGACCACGCCGATGTTGTGCCGGCCGCGCCGGCGGTCGGCGTGGCCGGAACGGCGGTCTGCGTGGCGGACGTCCACGGTGCGGGAGGTCCGGTCGAAGGGGGTGCCGATGAGGGCCAGCCGGGCGGTGTCCCGCAGGTCGGGGGTGCGGACGTCGCCGGGGCGCGGATGGTTGACGTTCTGGGTGGTGCCCAGCAGTGGGAAGTACTCCACGACCCGGACCGGCCGGCCGGTGATGTCCCGGGCGGCCTCCTCCAGCGCGCCGGGGGTGCCCTTGCGCCGCCGGTGGGCGAGGGTGTGGGCGACCAGGGAACGGCGCGGGACCGTGCCGCCGGGGTCGCCGGTGGGGTCTCCGGGCCCCAGCAGGTCGGCGAGGTAGGGCAGCACCCATGCGGCGCAGGTCTCGACGAACCAGTTGTCGTAGAGCCCGTCGATGTCCTCGCGCAGGCGCAGCAGTTCCTCCTCGACCACCTCCAGCAGGGACCGCAGGGGGTGGCCGAGTTCGGCGTCGCGGCTGCGGTGGACCTCGGGCAGCAGCCGGTAGACGGGGCGGTCGGGTTCGGCGGGGGTCACGGCACCAGCTCCGTCACGGTGATCCGGCCGGGGTCGGCCAGCAGCAGTTCGGCGGGGAGCACCCCGGTCCGGCCGAGGCGGGCGGGGTGCGCGACGAGCACCTCGGCGACGGTGTCGCCGTCGGGGGCGTCGCCGAGGTGCAGCGCGCGTACGGTGGCGGCCAGCACGCCGGGCACCTGCTGGACCAGGGTGAGCACGCCGGAGGCGGGCACGGGCCGGGCGAAGTCGCCCCGGTCGAAGGAGTAGGCCGTGCGCAGCGCCTCCCGCACGGCGTCGGCGACCTGCTCCCGCTCCCGGTCGGGGGCGGCCAGGACGGCGACGGTGACGGCGAAGGACAGCGGCCGGTAGGTGTCCAGGCCGAGCCGGCCGGGGGGCCGTCCGGCCGCGTCCAGCGCGGCGCGCAGGGCGGCAAGGGTGTCCGCGGGCACGTCCGCCCCGCCGGGGCCGGCCACGGTGAGGTGCACGAAGGGGTGGCGCGCGCCCGGCAGGGCCGTGGCCGTGGCCTTGGCGATGCCGGCGAAGGCGCGGGCGAAGTCCTGGTGGTCGCCGAGGGAGACGACCCGGTCGAAGGTGCGCACCGACAGCGGTGCGGCGGTCCTGCCGTCGTCCGGCCCTTCGGGGGCGGTGCCGCCGGTGGCGGGCACGGGGTTGGTCACGTCCCGGACGCCCAGCGGCCGGACCAGGAGCAGGGAGAGCGCCCCGGCGGCCACGTTGCCCGCCGGGCCGGTGCCGGTGCGGTAGTCGGCCCGGACGTTGTCCTGCCCGGACGGCAGGCGGGCACCGCGCTCGCCGTCGCCGAACAGCACGCCGACGCTGCCGTCGTCGCCGATCCTGACCACGTACCCGCGGCCGTGCGGGCCCAGTTCGTACAGCGAGGCGGCCTCGGTCCACTCGACGTCGTCGACCCGGACGCTCAGCGAGTCGCGCACCCCGCCGGGCACCGCCGCGGTGGTGTGGGTGAGGTCCCCGCGCAGCAGGGTGAAGCTCTGGTTGGCGGTCGCGCCGTCGCCGCTGCCGAGGACCTCGCCGGTGACGCTCTCCCCGGCGGTGGCGGCGACGACGTTGCCCAGCACCCGTACCGAGGCCGGATCGAGCGGCAGCGCCGGCGGCTCGGCGAGGGTGAGCCGGGTGCCGTCGGCGGTGGCGGTGCTGTCGACGACGGTCACGGGCTGGGTGGTGGAGCGGCCGTCCGGGGTGCTGCCGGTCACCACCACGGTGCTGCCGCGGGTCAGCGCGAGCGGCCGGTCCAGGAGCAGTTCGGGTCCGGTCACCGGTGCGGTGACCGGCTCCTCGGCCGGCTGGAGGCGCTCGCTTCGGGCGTACACCGTCGTGGTGCGGCGGTCGAAGGGGGCGATCGGGCCGGAGCCGCGCAGCACCAGCCGGGTGGTGGTGGCGGTCAGGCCGAAGTCGGCGACGGCGGACAGGTCCGCCGTCACCACCTCGTACAGCTCCGTCAGGCCCGGGGCGCGCAGCACCAGCCAGGAGCCGGGCAGCACCTCGGGGTAGGGCGCGTCGAGTTCGAGGACCGGCTCGCCGCCGGCGGCGGGGTCGGTGAGCGCGAACCCCGGCCACTGGGTGGGCAGCGGGGTCGCCCCGCCGCCGTCCGCCGAGTCGGCGGACACGTAGTTGCGCCGGACGGTGTCGGGCATGATCCGCCAGTCCGGGGCGTTGTGGCCGAAGACCGCCGCCCGCTGCCGGAACGCGTGCACCTCCACCGGTGCCGGAACGGACTCGCCGGCGGCCGGGTCGGACAGGTCCAGCGGCTCGTCCCAGCGGACCAGCGTGGTCGCCGGGCTCCCGGAGGCGTCGGCGGGGTGCGGCTCGACGCCGGTCAGCACCCGCAGCTGCCAGGGCTGCCGGCCGTCGGGGCGGCGGACGAGCAGCGGGTCGCCGGGGCGCAGGCCGGTGATGACCCCGGAGAGCAGCACCTGGGTGGCGCCGGTGGTGATCAGCTGCGGGCGGCTCAGGCGCAGTCGCATCGCGTTGCGCTCGGCGCGGGCGGTCAGCTCCTCGGCCGTCTCGAAGGTCTGCGGCAGTCCGCCCTGGCCGGGGATGCTCTGTACCCGGGTGCCGGCCGGGACGACGGCCTGGGCGCCGGGATCGACGGCGTCCTCGACGGTGAAGGACAGCCAGGTGGCGGCCGCGACGCCGGGAGCGAGTTCGTAGCCGATCGTCCGGGCGAGTTCGAGCACCGACCGGCGCTCGGTGGCGGTGCGCAGGAAGCCCTCACGCGCGATCCGCTCCTGGTAGAAGGTGACGATGTCGGCCACCGTGGCCCAGGCGTCCAGCAGCGCGGCGGCGGGGTCGTCCGCGTCCTGCGCGGTCAGGGCGGGCAGCCGCAGGCGCAGGGCGGTCAGGGCGCGGTCCAGCACCTCGGCGTGGGTACCGGCGCGGTAGGACAGTCCGGTGCGGCCGGCGGGGGCGGCGGGCGCCGCGGTGTCGTCGGAGCTCACGCGCCGCCCTCCGTCAGGAAGTCGATCCGTCCGTGCTCCGGCCGGCTGGGGTCGCTCAGGCAGCGGGCGACCTCCTGGCGGCCCATGGCGATCAGCCCGGCCGCCCGCTCGCCCGCGGCCGGCCGTCCCCAGCGCCGGAAGCGGTTGGGGCTGGGCGGGGTGTCGTCGGTGTCGATCCAGAGCACGCCGGGGACGCCCGAGGCGGCCGCGACCACGTGGCTGAGATAGACCGGCCCGCCGAAGGCGAGGCGCGCGGGGTGGAAGAAGCCGGGGGTGCCGTCGGTCCGCAGCCCGGCGGTGAACACCTCCAGCAGGTCCTGTCGCACGTCGCTGCCCAGATGCCCGGGCGCCACGTGCGCCGTCAGGACGATGTCCAGCGCCACCGGCACGACCGCGGTCACCCGTACGTCCCCGCCGGCCATCCGGTAGTCCTCCAGGTGCGCGGCGGTCACGGCCCGGAACGCGCGGTCCGCCGGCAGGCCGTCGGCGCGCTCCACGGTGACCGTCTCGGTGTGCCACGAGCCGGTCCAGCGACGGGCGGCGACGGCCTGCCGCACCTCTGGCAGCCGGCCCGTCACCTCGGCGTAGTCGGCGTCGGTGACGGCCCGCTGCCGGACCCGGAAGGCCTGCGGCGCCCATTGCCTGACCTGCTCGACCGGTTCCGGGTCGGTGCCGCCCGCGGCCGGCAGCGGATTGCCGACGCGGACACCGGTGACCGGTACGGACAGCCGGGTGAGGGTGTCGCGGCCCACGTTGCCCGCCGTGCCGCCGCCGGTCCGGTAGGCGGCGGTGAAGGCCGTCCCCGGCACGGGGGCACGGCCGCCGTCGCCGTCGCCGAAGCGCAGGAAGGCCCGTCCGTCGTCCTCGGTCTCCACGACGCACTGCGCGGCGTACGGGCTCGCGTCCAGCAGGTCGCGCACCGCGGTCCAGGGTCCCGTCCCGTCGTGCAGCGCGGCCAGCGCGGGCAGCGCCAGGGCCGGGTCCACGGCGAGCGCCTCGGCGGCCGGCCGGCCGAGCGCCTGCCGGTGGTCGTACGGTACGGCGTGGGCGAGTCCGGGGCGCGCGAGCCGGGGCCGGTAGCGGCCGCGCACGGGGACCTCGGCCGGAACCAGCGGCTCGGGGCCGACGAGGGTGCCGTGCTCGGCCAGTACGACGTTGGCCCGGGCCACGGTGGCCCCCACGGTGCCGGAGTCGCCGTCCGGGAACCGCCACAGCCGCAGCGGGAACGGCGGCGCGTCCTGCCGGAACCAGCTCACCCGCACCAGTTCGGTGCCGGTCAGCGGATCGGTGTCCGCGACCGGGTCCGCGTCCAGGCGCACCGGGTGGCGCCGGACCGGGTCGGCCGTCCCGGCGCTTCCGTCGTCGCCGAGCACCTCCTGGAGGACCAGCACGTCGCCTGCCGTCAGGCCGAGCCCGGCAGGGGTGCCGACCAGGGTCGCCCCGGTGGCGCCGGCCGGCAGCCAGGCGCGCTCCTCGCCCCAGGCGTACAGGTCGACGGCGTTGCGGGCGGTGCGGGCGGTCAGCGGGTGCAGGGTGTGGAAGACGGCATCGGTGCCGCCGTCCGCCGCACGTGCCTCCGCGCCGGCCTCCGCGCCGGCCGGGAACGCGGTGCCGTCCGCGCCCGGGTCGGCGTCCAGGGCGAGCCAGACCCGGGCGGCGGCCCCGTCGTGCATCGGGTAGTCAAGGAGCCTGGCGTGGCGGCGCACCGACACGCGGCGGCGTGCCGTGCCGAGGTAGGCCTCGGTGGCCACCGCGTCCTGGGCGTAGGCGAGTTGGTCGCCGAGGTAGGCGAGGATCTCCATGACGGTGACGCCGAGGTCGGCCGGGCTGCGGTCGCTCCAGCCGGGCAGCCGCAGTGACAGCCGGTCCAGCAGGAGCCGGCGCAGCCCGGCGTAGTCGCGGCTGAGGTAGTCGGCGGCCGGCACGGGCGCGGGCACCGCCGGGACGGAGCGCGGCGGGCGCGGGTCGAGGTCGGCCGGGCAGTCCACCTTGAAGGTGAACGGCACCCGGGAAAGCCGCGGGTCGAAGCCGTACCGCTGCGCGTCGGCGAGCACCAGGGAGTACGGGGAGAAGTCGCCGGAGGAGCCGGTGCGCACCACCAGCAGCCGGTCGGGGTCGGGCAGCGTCGCGAAGGCCGCCACGTCCCCGGCGGTGACCCGGTCGGGGTGCGCGAGCCCGTCCTCCCCGGCGGCCTGCGCGGCGGCGAGGCCGCTGGCGGGCAGCGCCCACACCACCGGCACCGGGTTGAGCGCCCGGTCCCCGCGGACGCCGCCCGCCACCGTGAGCGAGCCGGCGTCGAGACCAGCCGGCACCGGGCGCAGGCAGCGCACCAGCAGGGTTCGCTGGGGCGGCACCTGCGGCGGATGCCCGTCGTCCACCTCCAGGCCCTCGAACGCGTTGAGCCTGCCGTCCGCGCGAACCGCCGCGAGCCGCAGCAGCGTCGCCTCGCCGGACCCGCCGGGGGCGCCGTACACCGGGGTGGCCATGTCGGACGCCGGGTCAGATGTCATGTCAGACCGCCCGGCTGATGACGGCGGTGACGGGGGCGGGCGCGCTGCGGGTGCGGTACTGCACGGTGACCCGGACGGTGGCGTCGTCGGCGACGACGTCGACGGCCTGCACCTGGATCTCGGCTCCCAGCCACTGCTGCAGCGCCGCCTGCACCAGCGCCCGGGTGGCCGTGGCCAGTTCCCCGGAGGCGGGCTGGAACAGCAGCTGGCGCAGGCCGCTGCCGAAGTCCGGCCGGTTGACGCGCTCGCCGGGCGCGGTGAACAGCACCTGCTCGATCAGCCCGCGGACGTACTCCTCGTCGTCGGGGCTCACGGTGCGGCCGCGGTGGTCGACGCGGAAGGGGAAGCCGATGTGCACGGGTCACACCCCCCGCACTCGGGTCTGGGCGCCCGCCTGCGCCCTCAGCGGGGTGCTGGTGGGCACGCACTCCGACTGGCTGTCGGGCACGGAGAGCACCACCGCCAGGCCGCCGACCCGCACCCGGATCGCGCCGCTGGTCCACCTCCCGCTGATGCACGGCACGGTGTTCGAGCAGCCGGTGACGGTGTACGGCGCGCCGACGACGATCACCGTGGACTTGTCGAGCAGGACGCGGGCGTCAACCCCGGTCGACGTCGCCAGGCCGCTGTGCGCGCAGTTCACGGTGGCACCGGCGTGCAGCAGGAAGCCGGGCATCAGGTGACCTCCAGGGCACCGTCGTTGATCGAGACATGGTCCGGGGTGAGCTTCACGCTGCGGATGCCGTTGACCAGCTCGATGGCGTCGGCGGTCAGGGCCAGCCGCAGCTCCGTGGACACCAGCGGCGGGGAGACCACGACGGTCAGCCCGCCGGAGCCGGACACGTCGTCCACGGTCACGGTCACCCCGTCGGTGCGGAACACCTTCTTCTGCGCGTCCGCCGGTGCGACGGGCAGCCGGCCCGTGCTCCAGAAGCAGCCCGCCCAGATCGGGTAGTCCGGATCGCCGCCCTCGAACTCCACCCACACGTCGGCGCCCACCGGCGGCAGCGCGAACAGCCCGACCCCGGGCCCGGCGTAGGGCACGCAGGGCATCGCCCAGACCGGGTTGCCGTCCCCCAGGACGGCCGGGCAGCCGACCTGCACCCGGCCGAGCTGCCTGGGGTCGGCGTTGCCGGTGACCTTCCCCCGGTACTTGCCGTAGAAGGGCTTCATCGCGCACCTTTCCGCGTTCGGCCGGCGGTCCTGCCGCCGTGGGTCCTGGCCCGCTTCCGGATCGTCGCGGTCACCGGCTCACCGCCCCGCCCCGGACGGCGGTGGCAGCAGCGGCACGGTGCTCCCGGTGCCCTCGCGGGACAGCGTGAACTGCTGGGTGTACCGGCCGCGGGCGAGGGCGTGGGTGACCTGCCGCACGTAGTACAGCCCGTCGTGCTCCCATCCCGCCCCGCGTACGCCCACCAGGCCGCCCGCGGTGAGCAGCGCCCCGTAGCGCGCGGTGTCCAGGGTCCCGGTGGCCACCAGCGCGTCGTTGGACGCCTCGGCCGTGCCCTGGGCACGAGCGGCCGCCTGCACCGCGCTCGGTCCGCTCTCGCGGAAGGCGACCGTGCGCACGTGGGACCGGTTCACCGCCCAGTCGGGCTCGGTCGCCAGCGGCGGCCGCACGCTGCCGGCCCCGCGCACCGGCAGCACGGTGTCGCTGAGCGGGTCGAGGACGGATCCGGAGACCTGGACCGGGGCCAGCGCGTCGCTCCGGAAGGTGATCTGCCGTACGTTGGCGGCCGGACCGGCGGCGACCGACAGGGCGGGGGCCGGCGGTCCGACGCGCTGGGGAGGCCCCCAGTAGGCGGTGTTGACCAGCGGCGCCGGACCCGGGGTGATGTGGAAGACGTAGCCGAACCGCCGGGCCATCGTCGTCAGGTACGCCAGGTCGGTGCCCTGCTGCACCGGGATCCGGTCGATCGGCAGCGGCGGGTCGATCACCGGCGGCGGGATCACCTGCGGCACCAGTCCGTACCGGGCGTAGCCGAGGATGAGCCGGGCCGCGATGGCTGCCTCGTCCTGGGCGGGGTAGGCGGCCGACTTCTCCTCCAGGTCCATCATCACGCTGACGTCCTCGCCGGTGACCGTGAGCCGGGTCGAGCCCGGGACCCTGCCCGGTATCAGCTCGCGGTGCGTCACCACCCCGTCCATCAGGACCACCGGCCGGCCGTCCGTCGTGACGATCAGGACCACGCGGTGGAACGCCTGCAGCCAGCCGCCGCCCAGCTGCGGGAAGTCGGTCAGTCCGGCACCGCGGTCCCGTCCGGCGCCCAGCACCAGCTGGAAGCCGGACCGGGCGTCGGCGGAGGACGTCACCTGGACCTCCTCGATGCACCGCACCAGCTGCGCGGGTGCGGGAACGGGCACCGACGGCCCGAGAAGCAGGGTCAGCCTCGTACTGCCCGACAGCATGCCCGGCCCTCCCCTCGTGCGGGCCGCCGTCCGCGGATCACGGCTGCGGGAACGGGACGCGGACGGTCCCGCCGATCCGGTCGTCGGCGGTGAGCTCGTCCGGGTGGATGACGAGGGCGGCGTCGCACACCCGCCAGAACAGCGTGGGATCGCCGAGGTACGCGGCCGCCACCAGGTCCGGCCGGTCGCCGCGGGCCACGGTGTGCAGCGCGAGCGTCTGCGGGCCGCCGGGCGGCGGCAGGAACCTGCGGCGCAGACAGCGCACCTCGCGGGTGCCGCCGGAGGGGTCGGGGACCTGGGCCGTCGCGATCTCGGTGGTGGCGTAGCGGCTCGTGGGGTCGATCACCGGGCCGCTCCCTCGGTGCTGCTGCCGGTCGCCGCCGCCCCGGCCGCCGAGGCTCCCAGCCGCAGGGGCACCGAGACGCTGCCGAGCACGGCCAGCGCCTCCTTCGCGACCTGATGGACGAGAAACAGGTGATATCCCGGGTCGGTGACCGGCAGGTCGTTGTAGGACAGCACCCGCAGCTCCAGATCCACCCGGGCGCGCAGCGGGGTCAGATCGGCGTCGTAGGCCTGCTCCACGATGGAGAAGTCGCTCAGCCGCACCGGCAGCACCCGGCCGGGGCCCCAGACGAAGAGCGTCAGCGGCGCCCGCGGCGGCACCACCTCGATCGTTCCCAGCAGTTCGAGCGCGTTGTTCGCGAGGACGGTCGCGCTCTTCGGGTACAGCATCGTCTCCAGAGCCGAGAGCTGCGGATACACCCCCAGCAGCGCGGCCGCCGGATCCTCCGCGGCCGCCCGGTCGTTGGCGTCCAGTTCCACGGCGAGCGAGATCGTCTCGATCGGCGCGCCCTCCAGCCGCAGCGCCTCGTCGCGAGCCCCGCCGTACGCGTCGCCGTCCGCCCCGGCGGCCGATCGCGCCCGCAGCCGACGGGTCATCTCCTCCGGGTTGTACTGGAACACCACCGTGGAGGCCACGGGGTTGCTCTCGTCCACCGCGACCAGCGCGCCCCGCAGGGCTCGCGGGGCATCCGTCACCCCCGTCATCGGCACCCACCGCACTTCCCACCCCGGATACGCATGCGGCGATGGTGACCCGGCCCCGTCACGCCGACGTCACAGTGCCGTCACCGCCCTCGTCGGCCCGGCGCCGGCAGCGGTGCCCGGTTCACTGGAGCCGTACGAGATCGCCGCTTCCGTCGAGTGCGGTTCGTCCGGAGCCACGCGGCCGTAGCGGATCCGCGGACGGAGAAGGGGTGCGCCACCGACCGGTCTCATCGGCAGCTGAACCGCAGTGGCAGCGTAAGTGCCCGGAACCGGACTTGAACCGGTACGCCCGCGAGGGGCAGCGAGGTTTAAGCTCGCCGTGTCTGCATTCCACCATCCGGGCAGGCCATGGGCTCCGCTACGAGGCTCCGACCCTATCGGGAGGCGTCCCCCGAACAGCGGACGGACGACCCGATGTTGTCTTATTTTATTGACGTCTGAGGGAGCATCAGCACCCGGAACGAGCCATCCGCACTTGCCAATAGCGTTACGCGCGGTGGGTGCGTGCGTACGTGGAATGACGGAATTTCACCGTCCGAACAAGGGGGCTCCACCTGTTCTCGACGACTGGGAGCGACCGGCTCCGGATCGCGGTCTCGGGGTCGCCGTCATCCCCAGGTATGACGCGGCACCCCCGCGGTCCGTCCTCGGTCGCCCCCCGGAACCGGAACAGCGGCTGACTACACGGGCCGCGACGGCGGAGACGATGGTGCGGTCGCCATGAACACCACCGTCCCGACAGGAGCGCCCTCCGTGTCCACCACACCCATCGCCGACCGGCGGACCACCTCCGTGGCCGCTCGTGCCACGGACCTCTCGAAGATCTACGGCCAGGGCGAGACCCAGGTGGTCGCCCTGGACCGGGTCACCGTCGAGTTCCGGCAGGCCGAGTTCACCGCGATCATGGGGCCGTCCGGCTCCGGCAAGTCCACGCTGATGCACTGCGTGGCCGGCCTCGACACCTTCTCCTCCGGTTCGGTCCGCATCGGTGACACCGAGCTGGGCTCCCTGAAGGACCGGCAGCTGACCAAGCTGCGCCGGGACAAGATCGGGTTCATCTTCCAGGCGTTCAACCTGCTGCCGACGCTGACCGCCCTGGAGAACATCACGCTGCCGATGGACATCGCGGGGCGCAAGCCGGACCAGGCGTGGCTGGACAGTGTGATCCAGATGGTCGGTCTCAAGGACCGGCTCCGCCACCGCCCCGCGCAGCTCTCCGGCGGCCAGCAGCAGCGCGTCGCCGTGGCCCGCGCCCTCGCCTCCCGGCCGGAGATCATCTTCGGTGACGAGCCGACCGGCAACCTCGACTCCCGCTCCGGCGCCGAGGTCCTCGGCTTCCTGCGCAACTCGGTGCGGGAGCTGGGCCAGACGGTGGTCATGGTGACCCACGACCCGGTCGCCGCCGCCTACGCGGACCGCGTGGTCTTCCTCGCGGACGGCCGGATCGTGGACGAGATGTACCGGCCGACCGCCGAGACGGTCCTGGACTTCATGAAGCAGTTCGACGCGAAGGGCCGGACCAGCTGATGTTCCGCACCGCCCTGCGCAACGTCCTCGCGCACAAGGCCCGGCTGCTGATGACCGTGCTCGCCGTCATGCTCGGCGTCGCGTTCGTCTCCGGCACCCTGGTCTTCACCAACACCATCTCGGACGCCTACCAGAACAGCTCCGCCAAGGGCTTCGACGGCGTCGACGTGGCCGTCCAGGCCAAGTACCAGGACTCCGAGGGCGACCGGGTCGGCAAGATCCCCGACCTCACCCAGGCCGTGCTCGACAAGGCCGCGAAGGTCCCCGGGGCGGCCTCCGCCACCGGCGTCGTCTCCGGCTTCACCGCCATCGCCGACAAGGACGGCAAGCTGATCGGCGACGGCTGGCAGTCCGAGGGCGGCAACTACTGGGGCACCAAGGACGCCCGCTACCCGCTCGTCAGCGGCCACGCGCCCAGCGGGAAGAACGAGGTCCTGATCGACTCAAGGACCGCCGAGCGGGCCGGCTACCAGGTCGGCGACACCGTGCGCATCTCGGTCGACGGCCCGGTCCTCACGCCCACCGTCGCCGGCATCTTCACCACCGACGACGGCAATGTCGCGGCCGGCGGCAGCCTCGCCCTGTTCGACACGGCGACCGCGCAGCAGCTGTTCGGCAAGAAGGGCGCGTACGACGAGATCGACGTGACCGCGAAGGCGGGCACCGGCCAGGCCGCCCTCAAGTCCCAGCTGGACGCGGCCCTTCCGAAGAAGCTCGTGGAGACCACCACGGGCCAGAAGCTCGCCGACGACCAGGCGGAGCAGATCTCCAACGGCATGAGCGGGCTCCGCCAGGGCCTGCTGGTCTTCGCCGGCATCGCCCTGTTCGTCGGCACGTTCATCATCGCCAACACCTTCACCATGCTGGTCGCCCAGCGCACCAAGGAACTCGCGCTGCTGCGGGCGGTGGGCGCCTCCCGCCGCCAGGTCACCCGCTCGGTGCTGATCGAGGCGTTCGTGGTCGGCGCGGTGGCCGGGGTGACCGGTCTGGTCGCCGGTATCGGCATCGGCGCGGGACTGCGTTCGCTGCTGGGCACGATCGGCGCGACCGTCCCGGACGGCCCGCTGGTCGTCACCCCCGGCACGGTCGCCGCGGCCCTCGCCGTCGGTGTCGTCATCACCATGCTGGCCGCCTGGCTGCCCGGCCGCCGTGCCGCGAAGATCCCGCCGGTCGCCGCGATGAGCGCGCTGCACTCGGCCCCGACCACCAAGTCGCTGGTGCTGCGCAACACGATCGGCGCGCTGTTCTCGGCGGCGGGCGCGACGGTGATCGTGGCGGCCACGACGATGAGCGGCTCGGACGGCCAGGCGCCGATGGGCCTGGGCGCCGTCCTCCTCATCATCGGCGTCTTCGTCCTCACCCCGCTGCTGTCCCGCCCGCTGATCGCGGCCGCCGCCCCGCTGCTGCGCGCCTTCGGTGTCTCCGGGAAGCTCGCGCGGCAGAACTCGGTGCGCAACCCGCGCCGTACCGCCGCCACCGCCTCGGCGCTGATGATCGGGCTGACCCTGATCACCGGTATGACGGTGATGGCGGGCAGCCTGCAGAAGTCCATCGACAAGATGGCGAGTTCGGCGATCCGCGCGGACTACGTGGTCTCGATGGCCAACGGCAACGCGCTCTCCCCGGACGTGGCGAAGAAGGTCGCGGCGACCGACGGGGTGACCGCCTCCAGCCCGCTGCGCAACGCGGCCTCCCGGATCGACGGCGGGACCGAGTTCCTGACCGGCGTCGACGGCGCGGCGATCGGCAAGCTGACCGACCTCACGGTGGACAGCGGCTCCTTCAGGGTCGGCGGCTCGGACGTCGTCGTGGACGACGACACCGCCACGTCGCACGGCTGGAAGGCCGGTTCCACCTTCACCGTCCACTACGAGGACGGGAAGTCGCAGCGGATGACGGTCGCCGCGGTCTACCAGGGCAACCAGGTGATCAACGGGATCATGATCGACAACGCCGTCCTCACCCCGCACGTGACCGACCCCGCCGACATGCAGGTCATGGCGAAGACGGCGGACGGCGCGTCGAGCGCGACCAAGGACCGGCTGGAGAAGGCGCTCGGCTCCAACCCGGCGATCAAGGTCCAGGACAAGCAGGACCTGTCGAACTCCATCGCGCAGGCGTTCACGCTGATCCTGAACATGGTCTACGGCCTGCTCGCGATGGCGGTGATCGTCGCGGTCCTCGGGGTCATCAACACCCTGGCCATGTCGGTCTTCGAGCGCTCCCAGGAGATCGGCATGCTCCGCGCGATCGGCCTGGACCGCAAGGCGGTCAAGCGGATGGTCCGCCTGGAGTCCCTGGTCATCTCGCTCTTCGGCGGGGTGCTGGGCCTCGGCCTGGGCGTGTTCTTCGGCTGGGCGGCCGGTCAGCTGGTCGGCGCGAAGATGCCGACGTACGAACTGGTCCTGCCCTGGACCCGGATGGCCGTCTTCCTCCTGCTGGCCGGCGCGGTCGGCGTCCTGGCCGCCCTGTGGCCGGCCCGGCGCGCGGCGAAGCTGAACATGCTGTCGGCGATCAAGTCCGAGTAGCGGCGCACGGCAGATATACGAATATACGAAGGGGCCCCACACGCGCCGTGGGGCCCCTTTCGTGTGCGCCCTCAGTTCCAGTCCTCAGTTCCCGTCCTCAGTTCCAGGTACGGGTCCGCAGCGGCAGCCCGGAGGCGCCCGACTCAGGGGTCCGGACGGCCAGCACCTGGTTGACGCCGATGCGGTTGTGCTCGAAGGCGAGGGCGGAGGCGGCCATGTACAGCCGCCAGACGCGGGCCCGCCCCGGGCTGGTCAGCCGCATGGCCCGGGCCCAGTCGCCCTCCAGGTTGAGCACCCACCGGCGCAGGGTGCGGGCGTAGTGCTCGCGGATCGACTCCACGTCCCGCACCTCGAACCCGGCCCGCTCCAGCTGGGTGACGGTGGTGCCGATCGGGGCCAGTTCGCCGTCCGGGAAGACGTAGGCGTCGATGAAGTCGTCCACGTCGTACGCCGACTCGTCGCGCTGCGGCCGCCGGGCGATCTGGTGGTTGAGCAGCCGCCCGCCGGGCTTCAGCAGCCCGTACAGGCTCCGCGCGTACTCCAGGTACCGCTCCGCGCCCACGTGCTCGGCCATCCCGATCGACGAGATCGCGTCGTACGGCCCGTCCCTGACGTCCCGGTAGTCCTGGACCCTGATCTCCACCCGGTCCGTCAGACCCTCGTCGGCGACCCGTTTACGGGCGTACGCGGCCTGTTCCTGGGAGAGGGTGACCCCGACGACGCTCGCCCCGTGATCGCGGGCCGCGTGGATCGCCATCGAGCCCCAGCCGCAGCCGACGTCGAGCAGCCGCCGACCGGGGGTCAGACCGAGCTTCGCGCAGACGAGTTCGAGCTTGTCGCGCTGGGCGGTCTCCAGGGTGCTGTCGTCCTCCCAGTAGGCGCACGAGTACACCATCGACGGGCCGAGGACGATCTCGTAGAAGTCGTTGCCGACGTCGTAGTGGTGGCTGATGGCCTGTTTGTCGCTGTGGCGGGTGTGCAGATGGCGGTGTCTGCGCATCTCCTCGCGGGGCGGGGCCGGCGGGAGGGGCGGTCCCGCGAGTCTCAGCAGCTCCCGGACGGCGGCCCGCACGCCGGGGTCGCGCAGTGCCTGCGCGAGCGTACGGCCGCCCTCGTCGCGCTCCCAGATCAGTCCGGACATCGCGGCCAGGGCGCTGTAGAGATCGCCCTCGATGTCCAGGTCGCCGGAGACCCAGGCGCGGGCCATGCCCAGTTCACCCGGCTTGAACAACATGCGGCGCAGGGCACGGCGGTTGCGCACGACGAGTGTCGGCGCGTCCGGCGGTCCGGCCTGCGATCCGTCCCAGGCCCGCAGCCGTACCGGGAGCGGGGCTCCCAGCACCTGCTCGGCAACACTCCTCAGCCGCGACGCGGCGTCGGCCATGGCGCACACCTCCAAGACATCGATCCCGGATGCCGGTTACCACGTAAACACCGTGGGGGCGGCAGCGCAGTCCCGCAAAGGAGTTACGACTGGGCAAAAAAGATGTAGCGAACATGTAGTTGTGCGGGCCCCCGGGAACGCCCGGGAACGCCCGGGAACGCCGAAGGACCTCCCGCACCACGGATGGCGGGAGGTCCTTCGGGTGGTTCAGCTGGTTCAGCTACCGGGTCAGGAGGCCTTGGCCTTCTCCTCGGCCTTCGGCGCGGCGACCGGCGCCGGCTTGGCCGCCTCGTAGAACTCCTCGCGGGGGTTCTCCATGGCACCCAGGGACACGACCTCGCGCTTGAGGAACATGCCGAGCGTCCAGTCGGCGAAGATGCGGATCTTGCGGTTCCAGGTCGGCATGGCCAGACCGTGGTAGCCACGGTGCATGTACCAGGCCAGACGGCCCTTGACCTTGATCTTCGTCTTGCCCAGGACGATCATCGCGACGCCCTTGTGCAGACCCAGACCGGCGACCGCGCCCTTGTTGGCGTGGCTGTACTCCTTCTGCGGGAAGCCCCGCATACCGGAGACCACGTTGTCGCCGAGGACCTTGGCCTGACGCAGCGCGTGCTGCGCGTTCGGCGGGCACCAGGCGTTCTCCACACCGGCCTTGCGGGCGGCGACGTCCGGCACCTGGGCGTTGTCGCCCGCGGCCCAGATGTAGTCGGTGCCCTGCACCTGGAGGGTGGGGGCGGTGTCCACGTGGCCGCGCGGGCCGAGCGGCAGGCCGTAGCGGGCCAGCGCCGGGTTCGGCTTCACACCCGCCGTCCACACGATCGTGTTGGAGTCGACCTCAAGGCCGTTCTTCAGCACCACGTGGCCGCCGACGCAGGAGTCCATCGAGGTGGAGAGGTAGATCTCCACACCGCGGCTCTCCAGGTGCTCCTTGCCGTACAGGCCGAGCTTGGGGCCGACCTCGGGAAGGATCTTGTCGGCGGCGTCGACGAGCACGAAGCGCATGTCCTCGCGGGACACGTTCTTGTAGTACTTGGCCGCGTCGCGGGCCATGTCCTCGACCTCGCCGATGGTCTCCGCGCCCGCGAAGCCACCGCCGATGAAGACGAAGGTGAGGGCCTTGCGGCGGATCTCCTCGTCGGTCGTGGAGTCGGCCTTGTCCAACTGCTCCAGGACGTGGTTGCGCAGGCCGATGGACTCCTCGATGCCCTTCATACCGATGCCCTGCTCGGCGAGGCCGGGGATCGGGAAGGTGCGGGAGACCGCGCCGAGCGCGATCACCAGGTAGTCGAAGGGCAGCTCGTACGCCTCGCCGACCAGCGGGGCGATCGTGGCGACCTTGCGGTCCTGGTCGATGGTGGTGACCCGGCCGGTGAGGACCTCCGCCTTCGGCAGCACGCGTCGCAGCGGGACGACGACGTGCCGAGGGGAGATGCTGCCGGCGGCGGCTTCGGGGAGGAAGGGCTGGTAGGTCATGTACGACCGGGGGTCGACGACCGTGACGGTCGCCTCGCCGTAGCGCATCTTCTTGAGAATGCGCCGAGCTGCGTACAGGCCTACGTACCCACCGCCTACTACGAGGATCCTGGGACGCTCCGTGGTGCTCATGGCATCGAGTATCCACCCGCCCCGAGGGGGGCGCTCGTGCGCCCCTTCACAAGCTTCCACAGGGGTCGTGCTACACTCCGCCGCCCACGTGACACAGGTCATGGTCAACAGCGGGAACCCACTTCCGATACGACCCGTTGTCAATGCCGCGTGAGCTGCCGCTCCAGGCTTCCGGGGGCACCACGAGGACACCCGATATCACCCACACGAGCACCTCCCGGAACACCCCCGTGACGCTCTCCTGAGCGTCCGCTCGGGCCTGTTGAGCCCCCGAACGGACCAAGACACCCCTCCGGACCCCTCACCTGCACCGAATTCCTTGTGAAGAACTTCACGAAGTTTTCCGGCGGGGTGTCGTGGCACGGCGTGTCACAGGCCGCTCGGGGCGCTCACCCGTCGTTTCGCATGCTCATCCGAGGCTGGATCACGCCGACCTGCGGGTCAGGCGACGGACCAGGCGATGCCGTCCAGAATGTCGTGCTCGCTGACCACGACCTCGTGGGCGTCCACCCGTTCCATGATCGACTGGAGGACGAGGGCGCCGGCGGCGATGACGTCGACGCGGCCGGGGTGCATGGAGGGGATCGCCGCGCGTTCGGCGTGCGTCGAGCGGAGCAGCCGGTCGGTGATCTCGCGGACCCGGGTGTAGGGGATGCGGGAGTGGTGGATGGCGGCGGAGTCGTACTCCGGGAGGTCCTGGTGGATCGCGGAGAGCGTGGTGACGGAACCGGCGAGACCGACCAGGGTGCGCGCCTCGCGCAGCGGTACGGTCTCCTCCGCGAGGTCGAGGGCGCGCTCGATGTCGGCCCGTACGGCGGCGGTCTCGGCCTCGGTGGGCGGGTCGCTGACGTGCCCCTCGTGCACCAGGTGCCGCTCGGTCATCCGCACGCAGCCGACGTCCACGGACCGCGCGGCCCGCACGTGCTCCTCGCCGACCACGAACTCCGTCGAACCGCCGCCGATGTCCACGACGAGGAACGGCTTGGCGAGGTCCTCGCGGCCGCTCAGCTCCCTGGTGGCGCCGGTGAAGGAGAACTCGGCCTCCTGGTCGCCGGTGATGACCTCGGGCTCCACGCCCAGGATGTCCAGCACGCCCCGCACGAACTCGTCGCGGTTCTCGGCGTCCCGGGAGGCGGAGGTGGCCACGAACCGCAGCCGCTCCGCGCCGTGCTCCTTGATCACCGCCGCGTACTCCCGGCAGGCCGCGAAGGTCCGCGCGAGCGCCTCGGGCGCCAGCCGGCCGGTGCGGTCGACGCCCTGCCCGAGCCGCACGATCGTCATACGGCGGTCCAGGTCGACCAGTTCACCGGTCTCCGGGTGCACGTCGGCGACGAGCAGCCGGATGGAGTTGGTACCGCAATCGATGGCGGCGACGCGGGTCACTTGTCGTCCCCCTCGGCCGACCGCGGTCCGGGCTGCGTCACGCACGCCCCCTTGGCCCACCACTGGGGCAGCATCGCGATCGCCTCGTCGCCGAGCGGGTTCACGCCGGGCCCGGCGGCCAGCGAGTGGGCGACGAGCACGTGCAGGCACTTCACCCGGTCCGGCATGCCGCCGGCGCTCGGAAAGCCCGTCAGCTCCTCGATCTCGTCCCGGCGCCGGATGTAGTCCTCGTGCGCGGCGCGGTAGGCGGCGGCCAGCTCGGGGTCGCTCTCCAGCCGCGCCGTCATCTCCTTCATCACGCCGTTGGCCTCGAGAGTGCCGATGGCGGACGCGGCCTTGGGGCACGTCAGGTAGTACAGCGTCGGGAACGGCGTCCCGTCCGGCAGCCGCGGCGCGGTCTCCACGACGTCCGGCTGCCCGCACGGGCACCGGTGCGCGATCGCCCGCAGTCCGCGCGGCGGCCGTCCGAGCTGCTGCTTGAAGGCCTCGACGTCCGCGTCGGTCGGCTCGGTACGCGGAGTGGAGGGTGGAGGCGTGTGCATGACTGGTTCTGCGTGGCTTTCTGTCGGTTCACTGGTCGGACGCGTCGGACTTGTCGACGCCGTCCCAGACGTTCGCGTACCAGGGGCGGTCGGCCGCCCCCAGATAGGCGTGCGCCTGCTTGGCCGTACCGGGGTCGATCACGACGTACCCGGTCTCGCCCGGCATCACGTAGTGCAGCCGCTGCCGGATCTGCTGCTCGGCGTACGCGTCGTCCTGCCAGCGCGCCTTGACGTCCCGCAGTTGCTCGACCCGCTGCCGGGCCTGCTGCCGCTGGCGTTCGAGATCGGCGATCTCGGCGCGCTGGGAGACGTACTGCCGCATCGGGTAGGCGAGCGCGACGATCATCGTGCAGAGCACGATCGCGAGCAGCGCCGCGCGGCCGGTGAGCCGGGAGCGGCGGGCCTGGCGCCGGGTCTGGGAGCGGTAGACCCGGGCCGCCGTCTGCTCGCCGAGCAGCTTGAGCCTGGTCGCGGTGGAGAACCGGTCCCGGTCCTTCACGGCCATGTCCCCGCCTCCCTGGTCACCCTGATACGCGCGTACGTCCCCGGACACGGTACGGGACCGGGTACGGGGACGTACGTACGACTGGCTAAGGCTCAGCTCCGTAAGGGTCAGCCCTTGAAGCGCGGGAACGCGGAGCGGCCGGCGTACACCGCCGCGTCGTCGAGGATCTCCTCGATGCGCAGCAGCTGGTTGTACTTGGCGACGCGCTCGGAGCGGGCCGGGGCGCCGGTCTTGATCTGGCCGCAGTTGGTGGCGACGGCGAGGTCGGCGATGGTGACGTCCTCGGTCTCGCCGGAGCGGTGCGACATCATGCACTTGAAGCCGTTGCGCTGGGCCAACTCGACGGCGTCCAGGGTCTCGGTGAGCGAACCGATCTGGTTCACCTTGACCAGCAGGGCGTTGGCGGTGCCCTCCTCGATGCCGCGGGCGAGGCGCTCGGGGTTGGTGACGAACAGGTCGTCGCCGACGATCTGCACCTTGTCGCCGAGCTTGTCGGTGAGGACCTTCCAGCCGGCCCAGTCGTCCTCGAACAGCGGGTCCTCGATGGAGACGAGCGGGTAGGCCGCCACGAGCTCCTCGTAGTACTCGGTCATCTCGGCGGCCGAGCGGGACTTGCCCTCGAACTCGTACTTGCCGTCCTTGTAGAACTCGGAGGCGGCGACGTCGAGCGCGAGCGCGATCTGCTCACCGGGGACGTACCCGGCCTGCTTGATCGCCTCCAGGATGAGGTCGAGGGCGTCGCGGTTGGAGCCGAGGTTCGGCGCGAAGCCGCCCTCGTCGCCGAGGCCGGTGGCCAGACCCTTCGACTTCAGGACCTTCTTGAGGGTGTGGTAGACCTCGGCACCCCAGCGCAGCGCCTCGGAGAAGGACTCCGCGCCGATCGGGGCGATCATGAACTCCTGGATGTCGACGTTGGAGTCCGCGTGCGAGCCGCCGTTGAGGATGTTCATCATCGGCACGGGCAGCAGGTGCGCGTTCGGGCCACCGAGGTAGCGGAACAGCGGCAGGTCGGACGCCTCGGAGGCGGCGTGCGCGACGGCGAGGGAGACGCCGAGGATGGCGTTGGCGCCGAGCGAGCCCTTGTTGTCGGTGGCGTCCAGGTCGAACATCGCCTGGTCGATCAGGCGCTGCTCGGTGGCGTCGTAGCCGACGAGCTCCGGGCCGATCTGCTCGATCACGGCGAGGACGGCCTTCTCGACGCCCTTGCCCAGGTAGCGGTTGGGGTCGCCGTCACGGAGCTCGATGGCCTCGAAGGCACCGGTGGAGGCGCCGGACGGAACGGCGGCACGACCCGTGCTGCCGTCGTCGAGGCCGACCTCGACCTCGACCGTGGGGTTGCCTCGGGAGTCCAGGATTTCCCGGGCTACGACGACGTCGATGGACGGCACGAGCATCTCCTTCTTGGGATGTGACGCTGGTTGTGCGGGGCGCACGCGGGCCTTGTCGGCCCTTGCTCAGCCTTGCGACTAGAGCCTAACCGCCCCGGGGCCGTCGGCCGTCGACCGACCGTCCCGTGGACAAGGACAGACGGTATCTATTGTTCACCCTCGGAACAAAGGGGGGCCGGATGAAGAACGGGAGAAGAACCGGCCAAAGAGAAACCCCGCCCCGGTGCGTACGGGGGAAAACGCACCGAGACGGGGGCCCGTGGGGGACGGGGGTGACCCTCACGTGGTCCCCACTATGAGGACCACGGTTGTGAGAGGGCTGTGGTTCAGCTGGGCGCCCCGTATTTCTTGCGGGGCTCCGCCTGTGTCCTACTTCAGGTGCAGCTGCTGGCCGGGGTAGATGAAGTCGGCGTCGTCGACGATGTCCTTGTTCAGCTTGAACAGCGCCTGCCAGCCGCCCTTGACCTTGTGCTTCTCGGCGATCGAGCTGAGGGTGTCGCCCTTGACGACCTTGTACTCGCCGTCGCCCTTCTTGACCTTCTTGCCGGTCGGGGTGGTGACGGTCTTCTTGGCGGCCGGACGCTCGGCGGAGCGGGAGGCGGCCTGGGTGTCGGTCGAGCGGGTGCTGGTGCTGGTGCTGCCGCTCGACGAGTTGGAGGAGCCGGTGCTGCCGCCCGTGTAGGCGGCGCTGGACAGGCCCGTGCCGCAGACCGGCCAGGCGCCCTTGCCCTGCGCGGCGAGGACCTTCTCGGCGATCGTGATCTGCTGCGCCTTGGTGGCCTGGTTGGCCTGCGCGGCGTAGGCGGTGCCGCCGTACGCGGCCCAGGTCGAGGCGGAGAACTGCAGGCCGCCGTAGTAGCCGTTGCCGGTGTTGATGGACCAGTTGCCGCCGGACTCGCACTGGGCGACGGTGTCCCACTCGGAGGCGGTGGCGGCGGAGGCGCTGCCGGCCGCCATCAGCGGGGCGGCGACGGCGACGCCGGTGACCCCGGCGACGGCGATGGCGCGGACGGCCTTGGACGGACGGCGGTGCTTGCCCTTGCCGGAAAACAGCATGGATCGATCCCCTCACCGACGCCTGCGAGGTGAGCTGTCGGGTTCGGGCCGGTTGAGTTGCCCGGCCGCACACCTGTCTGTCGGTGCGCGGCTTCACCCCGAGCCGGTTCCGGCGGCCTTTCGGCCATGAGGCCCCTGAGGGCTCAACTGCCGGACCCGGCACTTACCTTGGGTCCCCCGCTCCTGCCTACGGCGCTTGACGCGACGACTGTTCCCGGACGGCCGCTGGCAGGACTCGGCGTTGCGACGGCCGGGGCTCGTGGTGACGAGCGGCCTTGACCGTAAACAGGGCATCAGGTGAATTTCAAAGATGATCAGGGCTTCTGAGACTCATCCCACACTTTCACCAAACCGGACATTCAACTCGAAGCGGGGCGTCAACTCCCGCTGCTTTTCGCCCGATTAGCTGCTGAGTTTCAGGGTCTGACCGGGGGCGATGGCGTTCGGGTCGGCGCCGATGTCCGCCTTGTTCGCGGCGTAGAGCGCGCGCCATCCGCCGTCGAGGTCAAGGGAGTCGGCGATGGAGGCGAGGGTGTCGCCATCCCGGACGGTGTAGGTGCCGCTGTCGCGGGAGGCGTGACGGCCGGAGGAGGCGGCTTCCTGACCGTTTGTCGCGCTTTCGTCCGCCGAGCCGCCGCGGTGCTTGCCGCCGGTGCTCGCGGTACCCGTGTCGACCAGGCTCCAAGAGCCGCCGGTCTGCCACGAATTGTCCGAGTCGTCACTCTGGGGCACGACGGGGTTCTCGTCGGCCTTCGAGGTGTCGGACTTGGAGGATTCCGACTTGTCCGTCTTGGTGGATTTGCTCGGGGTGTCCGTCTTGGAGTCGCCGCTCGCGCTCGCGCTCGGGGAAGGAGTGGCGGAGGCGTCCCCGGAGTCAGTGCCGTCCGAGGAGGAGTCGGAGCCCGAGGAGGAGGAGTCCGACAGCCCGGAGGACGAGTCCGACGAGTCGGAGGAACCGGACGAATCATCCGATCCGTCACCACCCGGGTCGACGTTCACCGAGGCGTCGTCCGACGAGAGCCCGGCGAGCAGGGCACAGGTCCGCCAGGGCTTGGTGCCCTGGTCGGCGAGGATCTTCTCGGCGACCGCGATCTGCTGCGAACGGCTCGCCAGGTCGGGCGTGGTGGCGTACTGCGTGCCGCCGTACGTGTCCCAGTCGTCCTGCGACATCTGCAGGCCGCCGTAGTAGCCGTTGCCGGTGTCCATGCTCCAGGAGCCGCCGCTCTCGCAGTTGGCCACCTGATCCCAGGTGGTGCCGTCGGCCGCGTTGGCGCTCGCCGCGCCGAGCAGCGGGAGGGCGATGGCGGAGCCGGTCACTCCGGCCGCGACGAGCAGGGCCGGAGCCTGACGGGGGCGACGGTGACGACCGTTCCCGGAGAGCATGCGGAAACCTTTCGAGCGACAGCGGTGACCGGTGCGGCGGGTCCCGCAGGGCGCCGCACTGATGGGTGAACGTATAGGCAGACGATCACTTGTCACAAGTTAATGCCGCGCAGATCACGTGAAGATCACAGACTTGAGTGCTGGTCACCTTTGGCCGGCAAGGGACTTACCGGTGACTTACCGGGCGACGGGGGTGAACTCCACCGGAAGGGTGCGCAGTCCGCGCATGATGAGCCCGCCGCGCCAGCGCAACTCGCCCGGATCCGCCGCGAGTCGCAGATCGGGCAGCCGGGTGAGGAGGGTGGCGAGCGCGGTCTGGCCCTCCAGCCGGGCGAGCGGGGCGCCCAGGCAGTAGTGGATGCCGTGGCCGTATCCGAGGTGCTGGTTGTCCCGCCGCGAGAGGTCCAGGGTGTCCGGCCCGGCGAACCGCTCCGGGTCCCGGTCCGCCGCGGCCAGTACGACCAGCACCGGGTCGCCGGCCGCGATGCGCTGCCCGCCGATGCCGAGCGGCTCGGTGGCGAACCGCCAGGTGGCCAGCTCCACCGGCCCGTCGTAGCGCAGGAGTTCCTCGACGCCGGTCTCCAGCAGACCGCGCTCGCCGGCGCCCAGGGAGTCCTGCAGCCGGACCCGCTGCTCCGGGTGGGTGAGCAGGGCGTACGTCCCGTTCCCGATCAGGTTGACGGTCGTCTCGAACCCGGCGAACAGCAGAATGAAGGCCATCGCGGCGGCCTCGTTCTCGGTGAGGTGCTCGCCGTGGTCCGAGGCCCGGATGAGCCCGGAGATCAGATCCTCGCCCGGACCGGCCTCGGCGGGCAGCGCCTCCCGCTTGCGGTGGATCAGCTCGGCCAGATAGCCGCGCATCTTCTTCACCGACCGCGCGACCCCGCCCCGCGGCCCGCCGCCGTGCCGGATCATCATTCCCGCCCAGTCCCGGAAGTCGTCCTGGTCCTCGCGCGGGACGCCCAGCAGGTCGCAGATGGCGTAGATGGGGAGCGGAAAGGCGAACTCGTGGATGAGGTCCGCCTCCCCCTTCTCCGCGAACCCGTCGATGAGCCGGTCGGTCAGCTCCTGCACCCGGGGCGCGAACTCGGCCACCCGGCGCGGCGTGAACGCCTTGCTGACCAGCCGGCGCAGCCGGGTGTGGTCCGGCGGGTCGATGTTCAGCAGATGCGTCATCAGCTCGGCCTTGCGCTCCCCCGGGATCCCGGTCTTCCCCTTGGCGTGCGCCGGCTCGTCGTGATGCGCCGGGTTCTTGGAGAGCCGGGGGTCGGCGAGCGCCTGCTTGGCATCCGCGTAACGCGTCACCAGCCACGCCTCCACCCCACTGGGGAGCGTGGCCCGGTGAACGGGCGCGTGGTCACGCAGCCAGGCGTACGCCGGGTAGGGGTCGCTCGCGAACTCCCAGGTGAAGAGCTCGGGGGCGGTGTCGTCGGGGCGGGGCTGGTGGGTCACTTGTCGACGGTATCGGGTGGCCGGCGGTCAGCCCTCCACGCCCTCCGCCCCCTCCGCCCCCTCCAGCACCCCTTCCGCCGCCCGCACCGCGTCCCGGTAGGACCGGGCCGCCGCGCGTAGTGCGGCCTCGGGGTCCACGCCGTCCGCCTCGGCGCGGGCGGCGAGGGCGAGCAGGTCGTAGCCGATGCCCTCGCCGGCCGGGAGGGGGACGTCGAGACCGGCCGTGCGGACGCGGGAGGTGAGCTTGGCGGCGAGGGCGAGGCCGGGCTGGCCGAGGGGGACGCCGTCGGTGACCGAGGCGCGGCGCTTCTCCTGGGCCTTGGTGCGCAGCCAGTGCTCCTTTACCTCCTCCGGGGTGGAGGCGGTCTCGTCGCCGAAGACGTGCGGGTGGCGGTGGATGAGCTTGGCGACGATGCCGCCCGCCACGTCGTCGACGGAGAAGGGGGCGTCGGGGTCCTCCTCCGCGATGCGCGCGTGGAAGACGACCTGGAGCAGCACGTCGCCCAGTTCCTCCCGGAGTTCGTCGCGGTCGCCGTCCTCGATCGCCTCGACGAGTTCGTACGCCTCCTCGATGGCGTACTTCGCCAGCCCCTTGTGGGTCTTCCGGGACGACCAGGGGCACTCCACGCGGATGCGGTCCATGACCTGGACGAGGTCGAGGAGGCGGGCGCCGGGCAGGTCGTAGGAGGCGGGGAGCAGCTCCAGCTCGGGCATGTGGACCCGGCCGGAGCCGGCGAGGCGGGCCAGGCCGTCGGTGAGCGCGGGCTCGCCCTCACCGGTCGCGACCACCACCACCGTGCGGCCGCCGGCGCAGGCGTCGACCAGCTCCTGGGCGGTGGGGGCGGCCTCGTGCACCGCTATGCCGGCCTGCCGCAGATAGGGCAGCTGCGGATGCGCGCCGTCCGCGCACAGCACCCGGTCCGCCGCCCGCAGCGCCTGCCAGGCGGGCCAGGACAGCAGGCCGGGGGCGACCCGGTGGCTGGTGGTGAGCAGCACGACGCGGCCGGTCTCGGCGGCCTCGGGGGCGGGAGAGGGTTCCGGGGTGGCGGGTTCGGGCCTGGTGGTGTTCACGCTCCGAACGTAACGCACGACCGCCGCCGACCTCGCGGTTCATCCACAGGGCAGGGACGATCAAGTGATCGTACGACTGCCCGTCCCTGCCATCGGGCCATCAGGCCATCGGGCCACCGGCCCGCTCCCCCCGGGGCTACGCCGACGTCTGCGTCCCGCCGGTCGTGACCTCCCGTACCCACGGCGTCTTGGCGTCCACCCGGCTGCTCTTCTGGACGTCCCAGGCGCCGTAGCGCGGGTTGAGGTCGACGCGCAGTTCCTTGGAGGCCTTGGCGAGGGCCTGCCAGAAGACGGGCTGCGAGGTGTCGGTGCCGAGCAGCTGGGCGAGCTTCTTGGCCTCCACCTGGAAGCGCAGGTTGTCGTCCAGGCGCTGGGGCGCGACGCCGTACTTCTGCAGCCAGGCGGTCCGCAGCGCCTCGGCGCCGCCGGCCTGCTGTTCGAGGCCGGAGCGCATCTCCTCGACCTCCTTGCGGCTGACGCCGATGCCGGCGTCCTGGGCGGCCCGGTGCAGCACCTGGTCGAGGACCATGCTGTACAGGGTGTCCCGGGTGAGGCTGCTGGTGGCGGCGAGCACCTGCTGGTACTGCGTCTCGTCCGGCACCGCCGCGCGCTGTGCCCGGCGCACCTCGCTCACGCGGTTCTCCAGCTGCGCCACGGTGATCCGCTGACCGCCGACGACGGCCGCCGCGCCCGGGTGCGCGTCGCTTCCGCAGGCGGTGAGAAGGGGGGCCGCGGCGGCGATCGCGGCGGACAGGACGAGCGCGGTGCGACGGCGGCGGTGCAAGGATGCCTCCCGAGGAGATTGTGCGACGGTGCACAAAGTCTTGCGGTGATCGATGGTAGGCAGTGGGCAAGCTCTGGCCAACCCATTCGACCAACGATTCACAGCCGCTTCCGGCACCGCCGCGCCACCCCCCGGAAGGGTTTGCGGATCAGCCCGTGATCGCGATCGGTGCGTCCCAGGCGTCCCGGTCCACGGTGATCGTGTAACCGCCGCGGGTCTCCTTGCTGTTCACCATGTACTGGTGGGCCCGGCTGTGCCCGGTGTACTGGGTCGCGCCGAACGGCCAGTCCGTCGTGGTGGTGTTCTTCTTGTCCCACAGCGCGTACCAGAGGTTGCCCGGCAGGTCCGTCTTGTCGGTGGCGTTGGCGATCGCCTTGGCGCTGGAGCTGGTGAAGCCGTAGAAGCCCGCGCGGTACGTCTTCGCGCGCAGCTGCTTGTCGAAGGCGCGCACATAGGTGAGCACGGCGTTGTTGCACGACGTGTTCGTCGTGTCGTACGCCTCCATGTCGAGGTAGATCGGGCTGCCGGCCTTCATGCCGAGGGCGGCGGCCTTGGTGACCGCGTCGGTGGCGTCCGCGGTGCCGAGGGAGGCGGCGTTGGCGGTCGTCATCTTCTCCGGGTTGGAGCCGGTCTGGCAGGACGGCTGGGCGCCGACGTAGAGCGGGATGAGCTTCCAGCCGACGGTGGTGACGGACTTGACCCAGGAGGCGGTGAGGTTGGGCTGGGCGCAGCCGCGGTTCTTGCCGCCGATGTAGACGGCGGCGGCGCCGTAGAGGCCGCCGTACCAGGCCTTCATCGCGGCGAGGGAGGGCGCGGCGCAGGTGTCGAAGGCACGGCCGGTGTACGTCTTCTGGGCGGGCCAGGTGGTGGCCGCCATGGAGGTCTGCGCGGCGATCCCGGCCCCGGCGAGGACGGCGGCACCCGCGACGCCCCAGGTGACGTATCTGCGCTTCTTCGACTGCCGATGGCTGGACATGCCGGACCCCACCCCTGTGTGTTCAGTATGCAAGGAAGTTCGAGGAAAACGGACGGCAACCTATCAGGGGCCGTACGGCTAGCCGCGCACCTGCCCCAGCCACAGCAGTGTCCGCCGGATCTCGCCCGCCGTCGGGTGGCCGGGCCCGTGCAGCCGCTCCACTTCGAACAGCAGCCGCGCGAGCGTGTCGTGGGCGGCCGGCCGGTCGCCGAGGGCGAGCAGCAGATGCCCGATCCGGCGCCGTACCTCGTGCGCTAGCTGGGGGTCGCCTGCCACGTACTGGTTCTCGTAGTACGGCAGCAGCGCGCGGTACTCGGCGAGCGCCGCGGCCGGTTCGCCGAGCTGTTCCAGGCACTGGGCGGCCTCGTAGCGGAACCGCAGCGACTGGGTGTCGGCCTGGCCGGCCTCGGCGGCGCGTTCGTCGGCGAGCCGGCGCAGTTCGGGCAGCGCGCGCCGGTACTGGCCGTCGTCCATCAGGGTGGCCGCGTACTGCTTGCGCAGGGTCCGTACGACCGTGGAGTGCTCGCCGTGCTGGTCGGCGGCGACCGGCAGGATCGCGCCCAGGATGTCGACGGCCTGGGTGATGCGTCCCTCCCCGAGCAGCCGTTTCACCTCGTCGACCGCGGCGGCGACATCGGGCGCCGCGGGCCCGGCGGGTACGGCGGCCACGGGCGCGGCGGGCTGCGGCGCGGGCGTCCGCGCACGGTCCGGCCAGGGGGCGTGCGGGCGCAGGAAGGGGCGGGTGGGATCCAGCGGCGCCCCGGTGTGGCTGCCGCGCGCGGGCAGCAGCGGGACGAGGTCCTCGTACACCTCCTGCGCGGAGGCGGGCCGGTGCTGGGGGTCCTTGGCGAGCAGCCGCAGCACCAGGGCCTCCAGCTGCTCGGGCACCTCGGCGCGGTGCCGGCGCACGGGCACCGGCTGCTCGTACAGGTGCCGGTGCAGCACCCCGAGCGAGGTGGAACCGGCGAACGGCACCTCCCCGCTGAGCAGTTCGTGCAGCAGCACCCCGAGCGCGTAGAGGTCCGTGTACGGGCCGACCGCGCCGCCCATCGCCTGCTCGGGCGCCATGTAGGCGGGCGAGCCGATGGGGGTGCCGGTGTGGGTGAGGCGGGTGGTGTCGGTGTCCATCACGGAGGCGACACCGAGGTCCAGGACGGTGATGGTGCCGTCCTGCTTGACCATGAGGTTGCGCGGCTTGAGGTCGCGGTGGACGATCGGCACCGCGTGCACGGCGCTCAGCACGGCGCACAGCTGGGCGGCGACCGCGACCGCCCACGGCCAGGGGTACGGGGCGTGCTCGGCGAGGTGGCCGGCCAGGTCGGTGCCGTCCACGTACTGCATGACGAGGAACAGCTCCTCGCCCTCGGTGCCCGCGTCGTGCACCGTGACCAGGCCGGGGTGGTCGACCTGTGCGGTCACCCGGCACTCCCGCAGGAACCGCCGGCGCAGTTCGTCGGCGTCGGCGCCCGCCACCTTGTCGGGGCGCAGCAGCTTCACCGCCACCCGCCGGTCCAGCCGCTGGTCGTACGCCGTCCAGACCTGGCCCATGCCGCCCTGCCCGATGAGCGCGGACAGCTCGTACCGGTCGGCGACGACCCGTCCCGCGCCCACGGTCATCTACCGCCCTCGTCCCGGCCGTCGTGCTTGCGCAGGTAGTCGCTGAGCTCGTCGAGCTCGGCGCGCACCTGCTCGATCCGCGCGGGCGCCGGACGCTGGGGCGGCGCGGGTATCGGGGGCTGGGCGAGCGGCGGTTGGGCGTGCGGTGGCCGGGAGACCGGCGGCACGGTGTGCGGGGGCGGGGTGTGCGGGGGCTGCGCGCCGAGGGGTGTCGTGGTGGTGGCGTACGGGGAGACGGGGTGCGGGTAGCCGTACGCCTGCGCCGCGTACGCCTCGCGCCGGCGCTGGAAGTGGCGTACGTCGGCGGCGAGGTAGTAGACGACCGTGGCCAGGAGCCCGCCGAACAGCAGCGTGATGCCCAGGTAGCCGCCAGGGGTGTGGACCTCCTCGCCGGGTTCGCTGGCCAGCAGCACGACGCTGAGGATGTCGGCCGCCATCACCGTCACCAGCAGGCCGAAATCCACCGACCTGCGGGTCACGACGGCGAGCCGCAGCATCATCACCCAGGCCAGGAAGCCCGCGCTGAACACTCCGAGCGCCACGAACACCACACGCAACAGGACCAGTACCGCGTCGTGCGGCGGCCGCTGCACCGGCTGCGCATGGCCCTGGCCTTGCATGATCGCTCCTGTGTTGCCTGTTTTGCCGGAAAAGGGCGTACGTGCCCGTCCGATGCGGTCCGCTCGCGGACAACATCGGACGCGCGATGGTCGCTTCGAGCATATGGCCCGACACCGACGTGCGGTCCGGGTTGTATCGAACCGTTGTCGTGCCGAGCGCCGGACGCGACCGCGCACACCACGGCGCGGAGCCAGAGCGCACCGGAGTGAGTGCGCCGGGCACCTCGAACAGCGCGGCTCAGCGCGCCGTGAGTCAGCGCGCCTTGAACCGCGAGGGCGCCTTGGTGGGGTTGCCGCCCGAGGGGAGCTTCTGGCCGGGGCAGTCGGCGAGGACCTTCTTCATCGCGGCCTTCTCGGCGGCGGTGACCCACAGGCCGTACTTCTTCTTCACGGCGACCTGCGCGGCGACATAGGTGCAGCGGTAGGCCTTGTCGGGCGGGAGCCAGGTGGCCGTGTCGCCGTCGCCCTTGCCGCGGTTCGCGCTCGCGTCGACGGCCAGGAGGTTGAGCGGGTCGTTGGCCAGGGCTATGCGCTTGCTGGCGTCCCAGTACTTGGCGCCCTTCTGCCAGGCGTCCGACAGGGCGACGAGGTGGTCTATGTCCACCAGGCTGCGGCCCCGCGTGTAGGTGATCTCCTTGCCGGAGTAGGGGTCCGGCCTCAGCACCCCGGAGGAGACCTTGCAGTCGCCGTCGGTGAACTTCACGTCCTTCAGGTCCCGCTTCAGTATGTCGTCGCGGGTGTCGCAGGAGTTGGAGTCGGTGTCCGCCCAGGCCGAGCCGAACTTCTCCCGGGAGTAACCGGTCTTCGGCGCCCGCCCCTTGACCGGGAGCGCGTCGGCGGCGGCCAGTGCCGCGCCCCCGCCCCCACCCCCGCTGCCCTGGGCTCCCGAACTCCCCTTGTCCTGAAGGTCCTTGCATCCGCCTACGGCGAAGACCATGACGACGGCGATGACCGCGCCGCCCTTCAGACGCGCCACGTGCGCCCCCTCTTTCCTGCCCGTGTCCGCCTCCGCACCGGCGGATCTCTGCTGGTCCCACGCTATCGGCCGGGTTGTCGGGGCCGGCCGGGGCCCAGAAGCACGGATACCCCCAACCCGGCCGGACCATCACCCCGTTGTCCCCCGGGCGGAAGCCCGGGCCGCGCTCCCGCACTCCGGCTCACCCCCGGCCGGGACCTCAGCCGCTCCCGGGCGGGGCGAAGGCAACGGTCACCGTGGCGTCCTGGCCGAGGTCCGGCCCGCCGTGGTCTCAATGCCCGATGCCCGCGCCGCTGCCCACGCCACGGGCTCGTGCCACTGCCGGTGCCGCCCGCCCGATCACCGTGCCGGCCGACGAGGAAGGGGCGCGGCCGGTGTCAAGGAAACCGGCGGAGGCCGCGCCCCGGTAGAGCCCGCGCCGGGGGGCTACGAGCCCAGGACGGAGGCCAGGAACTCGCCCACCCAGCCCAGCAAGTCCCGTCCGACCAGCGGCTTTCCGCCGACCTTCGCGGTCTTCGGGCGGGGCACCAACACCTGGTGGACGGCCGGCTTGATGACGGTCCCCGGGTACAGGCGCTTGAGGCGCAGCTCCTGCGACTCGCGCAACTCCACCGGCGCGAACCGGATGTTGGTGCCCTGGAGGACGATCTCGCCGACCCCGCACGCGCGGGCGAGCATCCGCAGCCCGGCGACGAGCAGCAGGTTCTCCACCGGCTCGGGCAACTTGCCGTAGCGGTCGGTGAGTTCCTCGCGGACCGCCCTGATGTCCTCCTCCGAGTTGGCGGCGGCGATGGACCGGTAGGCCTGCAGGCGCAGCCGCTCGCCGGGCGCGTAGTCGTGCGGGACGTGCGCGTCGACGGGCAGCTCGATCTTCACCTCGAGCGGAGCCTCCTCCTCGATCCCGCCGGTCTCCAGCTGCCGCCGGTAGTCGGCGACCGCCTCGCCGACCATGCGGACGTACAGGTCGAAGCCGACGCCCGCGATGTGCCCGGACTGCTCGCCGCCGAGCAGGTTTCCGGCGCCGCGGATCTCCAGGTCCTTCATCGCCACGTACATGCCGGCGCCCATCTCGGTGTGCTGGGCGATGGTGGCGAGCCGTTCGTGCGCGGTCTCGGTCAGCGGCTTCTCCGGCGGGTACAGGAAGTACGCGTACCCGCGCTCGCGGCCCCGGCCGACCCGGCCGCGCAGCTGGTGCAGCTGGGAGAGGCCGAAGGTGTCGCCGCGCTCCACGATGAGCGTGTTGGCGTTGGAGATGTCGATGCCGGACTCGACGATCGTGGTCGAGACGAGGACGTCGAACTTCTTCTCCCAGAAGTCCACGACGACCTGTTCGAGGGTCGACTCGGACATCTGGCCGTGGGCGGTGGCGATCCGCGCCTCGGGGACGATCTCGCGGAGTCGGGCCGCCGCGCGGTCGATGGACTCGACCCGGTTGTGGATGTAGAAGACCTGGCCCTCGCGCAGCAGTTCACGGCGGATGGCGGCGCCGATCTGCTTCTCCTCGTACGGCCCGACAAAGGTGAGCACCGGGTGCCGCTCCTCCGGCGGGGTGGTGATCGTGGACATCTCGCGGATGCCGGTGACCGCCATCTCCAGGGTGCGCGGGATCGGGGTGGCCGACATGGTCAGCACGTCGACGTTGGCGCGCAGCTTCTTCAGCTGCTCCTTGTGCTCGACGCCGAAGCGCTGCTCCTCGTCGACGATGACCAGGCCGAGGTCCTTGAACTTGGTCTCGGAGGAGAACAGCCGGTGGGTGCCGATGACGACGTCGACCGCGCCCTCGCGCAGGCCCTCCAGGGTCCCCTTCGCCTCGGTGTCGGTCTGGAACCGGGAGAGCGCCTTCACGCTCACCGGGAACTGCGAGTACCGCTCGGAGAAGGTGCCGAAGTGCTGCTGCACCAGCAGGGTGGTGGGCACGAGGACGGCGACCTGCTTGCCGTCCTGGACGGCCTTGAAGGCGGCCCGGACCGCGATCTCCGTCTTGCCGTAGCCGACGTCGCCGCAGATCAGGCGGTCCATGGGGATCGACTTCTCCATGTCCTCCTTGACCTCGGCGATGGTGGTCAGCTGGTCGGGGGTCTCCGCGTACGGGAACGCGTCCTCCAGCTCGCGCTGCCACGGCGTGTCCCCGCCGAAGGCATGCCCCGGCGCGGCCATGCGGGCGCTGTAGAGCTTGATCAGGTCGGCGGCGATCTCCTTGACGGCCTTCTTGGCGCGCGCCTTGGTCTTCGTCCAGTCCGCGCCGCCCAGGCGGTGCAGGGTGGGCGCCTCGCCGCCGACGTACTTGGTGATCTGCTCCAGCTGGTCGGTCGGGATGTACAGCCGGTCGCCGGGCTGGCCGCGCTTGGCGGGGGCGTACTCGACGACCAGGTACTCGCGGGTGGCGCCCTGGACGGTGCGCTGGACCATCTCGATGTAGCGGCCGACTCCGTGCTGTTCGTGGACGATGTAGTCGCCCGGCTCCAGGGTGAGCGGGTCGATGGTCTTGCGGCGGCGGGCCGGCATCCGGGCGCCGTCCTTGCCGGCCGCCTTCTGGCCGGAGAGGTCGGTCTCGGTGAGGACGGCGAGTCTGAGCGCCGGATCGACGAAGCCGTAGTCGATCGAGCCGCACGACACGTGCACCACCGACGGGCTGACCTCGCCCAGGTCGACGTCCAGGCGGGCGGCGATGCCCTCGCCGCCGAGCACCTCGACGGTGCGGGAGGCGGGGCCGTGGCCCTCGGTGACGTACACCGTGCGCCAGCCGTCGGCCAGCCAGCCCTTGGTGTCGGCGAGGGCCTTGGCGGTGTCGCCGCGGTAGGTCTCGGGGGCGTGCATGCCGAGCTTGAGGGTGTCGGCGGACAGCTCCTCGTCGGCGGCGAACGGGGACACCGACCACCACATCATGTCCAGCTCGCGCGCGCGGTCGCGGACGTCCGCGATCGACCACAGGGAGGCCGCGCCGACGTCGATGGGCGCCTCGCCGCCACCGGCCGTGGCCGCCCAGGAGGCCTGCAGGAACTCCTGGCTGGTCGCGACCAGGTCGGCGGCGCGCGTGCGGACCCGCTCCGGGTCGCAGACGACGGCCATCGCGCCCTTGGGCAGCACGTCGAGCAGCAGCTCCATGTCGTCGACGAGGACCGGGGCGAGGGACTCCATGCCCTCGACCGCGATCCCCTCGGCGATCTTGTTCAGCAGTTCGCCCAGCTCGGGGTGTTCCTCGGCGAGGGCCCGCGCGCGGGCGCGGACGCCCTCGGTCAGCAGCAGCTCACGGCAGGGCGGTGCCCACAGACCGTGCTCGGCGACCTCCAGGGAGCGCTGGTCGGCGACCTTGAAGTAGCGGATCTCCTCGACGTCGTCGCCCCAGAACTCGACGCGCAGGGGGTGTTCCTCGGTGGGCGGGAAGACGTCCAGGATGCCGCCGCGGACGGCGAACTCGCCGCGCTTCTCGACGAGCTCCACGCGCGCGTAGGCGGCGGCCGCGAGGGCTTCCACCACCTCGTTCAGGTCGGCGCTCTGCCCGGTGCGCAGCGCCACCGGCTCCAGGTCGCCGAGGCCCTTGACCTGCGGCTGGAGCACGGATCGTACGGGCGCGACGACCACGGAGACGGGGCCGGTCTCGGGGTCGTCGGGGCGGGGGTGGGCGAGGCGGCGCAGGACGGCGAGGCGGCGGCCGACGGTGTCGCTGCGCGGGCTGAGCCGCTCGTGCGGGAGCGTCTCCCAGGAGGGGTACTCCGCGACGCCCTCGGAGGGCAGGAGCGTGCGCAGGGCTGCTGCCAGGTCCTCGGCCTCGCGGCCGGTGGCGGTGACCGCGAGCACGGGGCGGCCGGTCTCGCGGGCCAGGGCGGCGACCGCGAAGGGGCGGGCCGCCGGGGGGCCGACCAGGTCGACGTGCATGCGGTTGCCGTCCCCGGCTGCCTTGATCGCTTCCGCGAGGGCGGGGTCCTTGACGACGGCGTCGAGCAGACCGTGCAGGCTCATTCAGGGCGGCTTTCGTCCGAGGGTTTCCGGGGGTGGGCAACGCGAAGTGCCCGGCGCGGGCTGCGACCGGGGGGTCTCCAGCGTACGACTACGCGGGCGCGGGCGCCGGGGCTGTGGATAACGTCCGCTGTCCTTGCCGTACCAGGGGGCTCCGCCTCCTGGCCCCCCGAAGCCTATGCCCGGTGCCGGAGAGTCCCCACGACTCCCCGGCACCGGGCCTTCCCCCGCAACCCCCGTATGCGGTGGCTCTCGCTGTCCTCTCAGTCCGTTCAGTCCGTTCAGTCCGTGGCGATGGCGTTGAGGACGTTCATGCGGCCCGCGCGGAACGCCGGGATCAGGGCGGCGAAGAGGCCGACGAAGGCGGATCCCACGAAGACCCCGATGATGGTCGGCCAGGGGATCTCCAGGACCTTGAGGCCCTGCAGGGCGAGCAGCTTCTGGGCGGTCGCGCCCCAGCCCATGCCGAGCCCCAGGCCCAGCAGGGCGCCGAAGAGGGCGATGACCACGGACTCCATGCGGATCATGCGGCGCAGCTGGCGGCGGGAGAGGCCGATGGCCCGCATCAGGCCGATCTCGCGGGTCCGCTCGACGACGGAGAGGGCCAGGGTGTTCACCACGCCCAGGACCGCGACGATGATGGCGAGGGCGAGCAGGCCGTAGATCAGGTTCAGCAGCTGGCCGATCTGGTCCTTGAGCGCCTGCTTGTAGTCGGTCTGGTCGCGCACGGTGTACTGCGGGTAGTCGTGCAGGGCGGACTTGAGGGCCGTGTACGCGGCGTCCTGCTGCCCGTCCTTGGCGGTGGCGAAGACCAGCTCGTCGAGGGGCATCTTGGCGGCCGGCACGTACTTGGCGAGGGTGGCGATGGAGATGTACTTGGCGCCCTGGTCGATGACGACGTCGCTGCTGGTGATCGCGCGGACGGTGAGGCGGGCCGTGCCGCCGTCCTTGAACTTGACGGTGATCTTCGAGCCGAGGTGGATGCCGTGCGCCTCGGCGAACTTCTCGTGGACGGACATCGAGTCGGGCAGGTAGGCGTTCTTGAGGTCGCCGGCGACGGTCTTGGTGCGCAGGTCGGTGGCGTACGTCGGGTCGGCCGCCGTGATGTCGGTGTCCTTGAGGGTCTTGCCGTCGGGCGTGGTGTAGTCGGCGGTGGTGTCCCGGTACTCGGTGACCCGGGCGAGCCCCGGCACGTCCTTGACGGCCCTGACCGCCTGCGGGGTGATCCGCTGGCCGCTGTCGGACTGGATGATGAAGTCCGTGCCGACGGTCTTGTCGAGCTGGTCGCTGGCGGAGGCGACCATGGAGGAGCCGACCACCGAGAGGCAGGCGACCAGCGCGAGGCCGATCATCAGGGCGGCGCCCGTGGCGCCGGTGCGGCGCGGGTTGCGCAGCGCGTTGCGCTCGGCCATGCGTCCGACGGGGCCGAACATCCGCAGCAGGACGGCGCCCAGGACGCGTACCACTCCGGCGGCGAGCAGCGGGCCGATGACGACGAACCCGATGAGCGAGAGCACGATGCCGAGGCCGAGCCAGCCGGCGCCCGTCTTGGCCTGGTCCGCCTGCGAGGCCAGGTAGAGGCCGTAGCCGCCGCCGGCCGTCAGCAGGAGGCCCAGCAGGGCGCGGACGAGACCGGCCCGGGCGTCGGCGGGGGCGCCCGCGTCGCGCAGCGCGGCCATCGGGGAGACCTTGCCGGCCCGCCGCGCGGGGAGGTAGGCGGCGAGGACGGTGACGACGACACCGAGGGCGAGGCCGACCACCGGGGTCGTCCAGGCGACCGTCAGATCGCTCGTCGACAGGTGCATGCCCATGGAGCCCATGAGCTTCATCAGGCCGACCGCGATGCCGACGCCCGCGCCGACGCCGAGGACCGAGCCGACCGTGCCGAGCAGCAGGGCCTCCACGAGCACGGACCGGTTGACCTGACGGCGGCTTGAGCCGATGGCCCGCATCAGACCGATCTCGCGGGTGCGCTGGGCGACCAGCATCGAGAAGGTGTTGATGATCAGGAAGATGCCGACGAGGAACGCGATCCCGGCGAAGCCGAGCATCGCGTACTTCATGACGTTCATGAAGCTCTCGACGTCCTTCTGGTTGGCGTCGGCGGTCTCCTTGGCCGTCTGCACCTTGTAGCGGGCGCCGAGTTCGCCGGTCACGTTCTTCTTCAGCTGCGGGTCGGTCACGCCCGGCGCGGCCGTCACGTTGACGTTGGTGAAGACGCCGGTCTGCCCGACGAGCGTCCGCTGCGCGGTCCTCGTGTCGAGGTAGAAGATCGCGGCACCGGGGTTGGTGACGGTGAAGTCGGCGATGCCGGAGATCTTCGCGGTGTGGGTGCCGACCGCGCTGATCACGCCGATCTCGTCGCCGAGCTTCAGGTGGTGCTTGTCGGCGGTGTCGGCGTCGACCATGATCTGGCCGGAGTTGGCGGGCGCCGTACCGGAGCTGATCTTCATGGTGCGGGCGTCGTTGGAGTTCCAGCTGCCGACGATGGTCGGCGCGCCGCTGGACGGCGACAGGCTGTCCTTCTTCGCGTCGACGACGGTGACGGACGTCGAGAAGACCGTCCCCTGCGCCGACTTGACGCCGTCCGCCGCGCGGACCTCGGCCACGACCGAGGCCGGCATGACCGGCGGCCTGCCGTTGTCGGAGGTGGTCTCACCGGTGTCGGAGGCGCTTCGGGCGCTGACCGTGACATCGGCCGAGGTCGCCGCGAACAGCTTGTCGAACGTCGTGTTCATGGTGTCGGTGAACACGAGAGTGCCGCACACGAACGCCACGGACAGCAGCACGGCTGTCGCCGAGAGGGCCATGCGCCCCTTGTGCGCGAAGAAGTTGCGCATCGAGGTCTTCATGACGGTCATGACGTACGCCCCCGCGCGTCGAAGTCCTTCATGCGGTCCAGGACGGCGTCCGCGGTCGGCCGGAACATCTCGTCGACGATCCGGCCGTCGGCGAGGTACAGGACACGGTCCGCGTAGGAGGCGGCGACCGGGTCGTGGGTGACCATGACGATGGTCTGGCCCAGCTCGTCGACGGAGGTCCGCAGGAAGCCCAGCACCTCCGCGCCGGCCCGGGAGTCGAGGTTTCCGGTGGGCTCGTCGCCGAAGATGATCTCGGGGCGCGCGGCGAGGGCGCGCGCCACGGCCACGCGCTGCTGCTGGCCGCCCGAGAGCTGCGTGGGACGGTGCTTGAGCCGGTCCGCGAGCCCCACGGTGTCGACCACGCGCCCCAGCCACTCCTTGTCGGGCTTTCGCCCGGCGATGTCCATGGGCAGCGTGATGTTCTCCAGCGCGTTCAGCGTGGGCAGCAGGTTGAAGGCCTGGAAGATGAACCCGATCCGGTCCCGGCGCAGCTGCGTGAGCTTCTTGTCCTTGAGTCCGGTTATCTCGGTCTCGTCCAGGTAGATCTGACCGCTGGTCACGGTGTCGAGCCCGGCGAGGCAGTGCATCAGGGTGGACTTTCCGGACCCCGAGGGGCCCATGATCGCGGTGAACTGGCCCCGCGCGATGTCCACGTCGACGTGGTCGAGGGCGACGACCCGGGTCTCTCCGGCCCCGTACGCCTTGACGACCTGCCGCGCCCGCGCGGCAACGGCCGTTCGCCCTCCAGTACCCCCGTGCCTGGGAATGGTCACAGCCGATGTCACGGTATGTCTCCTAAGTCGGTCAGCGAAGGGACAGCGGTGTGCTGCGCCCTGCTGTGCTGCGTTCGGTACGACGATGAGTCTCGCGGTCGGCGGGGTCGCTCCGCGCTGGTGCGAAGCCCCGTCTTGCCCGGGGGAAAACCCCACCCCCGCCGGTTCGGTCAACCGCCCCCCGACGGCGTAAAGCCAGGTTAAGGACGGACGGGGTGCCGTCTCCTCCTCCGGCGGAACGAACCCTCCCCGAGCCGTAGTACGGAGGCCCCCCTAGGGGACGTCCACCGCCGGGTGGAGTCCTTCTCGGGGTCGGGCTCCACCCTTGGACCGGGGCAGCCTCCACCCTCCCGTGGCGTGAGGGTCAAGTCGCCGCCCGTTGCCGCCGGGTGGCGGCCCGTTCTTGCCAGGTGGACGCCCACTCCCGCCGGGTGCCGGCGGATGGGAAGCTGTCGTACACGACATAGATGCATGAGGGACACATGGGGAGGGGATCCGGGGTGGGGAGCACGACACCCGCGATACGCACGGCGGGCCGGGAGACGGGAACGGGCCGGCGCGGGGCCGTGGTGGCCGCGCTGATGCTCTCGATGGCGCTGGCGGCGCTCGACTCCACCGTCGTCTCCACCGCCGTACCGCAGATCGTCGGCGACCTCGGCGGCTTCTCCGTCTTCTCCTGGCTGTTCTCGGGCTATCTGCTGGCCGTGACGGTGACCCTGCCGGTGTACGGCAAGCTCTCCGACACCTTCGGCCGCAAGCCGGTGCTGGTCGCGGGCGCCGCGCTGTTCCTGCTGGGGTCGCTGCTGTGCGCGGTGGCCTGGAACATGGCCGCGCTGATCGCGTTCCGGATCGTGCAGGGCCTCGGCGGCGGGGCGCTGCAGGGCACCGTGCAGACCCTCGCGGCCGACCTGTACCCGCTGGAGGAGCGGCCGAAGATCCAGTCGAAGCTCTCCACGGTGTGGGCGGTGTCAGCGGTGGCCGGGCCGGGGCTCGGCGGGGTGCTGGCCGCGTACGCGGACTGGCGGTGGATCTTCCTGATCAACCTGCCGATCGGCGTGGCGGCGCTCTGGCTGATAGTGCGTCACCTCCACGAGCCGGAGCGCGCGCCGCGCACGCCCCCGAAGGTGGACTGGGCGGGCGCGCTGGCGGTCTTCGCCTGCGGGGGCGTGCTGCTGACGGCGCTCGTGCAGGGCGGGGTGGCGTGGGCGTGGTGGTCCGCGCCGTCGTGCGCGCTGTTCGCCGGCGGGCTGGCGCTGGCGGGGCTCGTGGTGTGGATCGAGCGCCGGGCGGCCGAGCCGATCATCCCGGGGTGGGTGTGGCGCCGCCGTACGATCGCGGCCGTCAACCTGGCGCTCGGCGCGCTGGGCCTGCTGATGGTGGCGCCGACGGTGTTCCTGCCGACGTACGCGCAGTCGGTCCTCGGCCTCGCGCCGGTGGCCGCCGGCTTCGTGCTGTCGGTGTGGACGCTGAGCTGGCCGGTGTCGGCCGCCCTCAGCCAGCACGTCTACCGGCGCATCGGCTTCCGTGACACCGCGCTGCTCGGCATCGGCGCGGCCGCGCTGATCCTGTTCGCCTTCCCCTTCCTGCCCTATCCGGGGTCGGCCTGGCAGCCGATGCTGCTGATGCTCCTGCTGGGCGCCGCGCTCGGCCTGTTCCAGCTGCCGCTGCTGGTGGGTGTGCAGTCGACGGTGGGCTGGGCGGAGCGGGGCACCACGACCGCGTCGGTGCTGTTCTGCCGGCAGACCGGGCAGACCGTCGGCGCCTCGGTGTTCGGCGCGGTCGCCAACGGGGTGCTGGCGGCCCGGCTGGGCGGTGCGGGCGACCTCGACTCGGTCACCCGCACGCTGGACGACGGCACGGCTCCCGAGGCCACCCGGCACGCGATCGCGGACGCGGTGCACGCGGTCTACCTCGGAGCGGCGTGCGCGGCCGCACTGGCGTTCCTGGTGCTGCTGTTCGTCGCGCCGCGACGCTTCCCGGTCCTCAAGGACTGACTCCCGCCCCGTAGTTAACGCGGGTAACACCCCAGGTCAACAACGGTCCCGCACAGTAAGCGCATACCGACCGGCCAGTTGCCGGAAAAGGCCGCGCGCCCCGGATACCTACGAGTAACGTGCGTGCCCCGCTCCCCACCTCTCCCTGCGGTCCGCCGCCACGGACCCGAGCCACGCAAGGAGCACCGGGATGTCCTACGACCCGTCCCCGACCTCCCCACCGCCGTCCCCGCGCGAGCCGTCGTACACCTACCCCTGGCAGCCGCTGCCGCCGGAGCCGCCGCGGCCCCGCCATGTACCGCACCGGGAGCCGGTCGGGCACCACAGCGACCTGCGGGTGCTGCGCGGCGCCTACCGGCTGCAGCGGCGCACCGCGACCCTCACCGCGCTCGGCTACTTCACCCTCTTCCTGGTGCTGTCGGCGTTCGCCCCGTCCGTGATGACCAGCACGGTCGCCGACGGCGTCCCCACCGGCCTGCTCCTCGCGCTCCTCCAACTCCCCGTCACCTGGCTGGCGATCGCCCTGTACGAGCACACCGCGCGCCGCCATGTCGACCCGCTCGCCGACCGCATCCGCAGAACCGCGGAGCTGGACGCCCGGCGGGGGGCCGTACGGTGAGCGGCTTCAGCGGCACCGCGCAGTCCATGTCGCTGGTCGCCTTCACCGTCGTCGCCACCCTCACCCTCCTGCTGTGCGTGCTGACCGGCCCGGACCGCGACGACCTCGCCGAGTTCTACACCGGCTACGGCTCGCTCTCCCCGCTCCGCAACGGCCTCGCGATCGCCGGCGACTACATCTCCGCGGCCACCGTCCTCGGCACCGGCGGGGTGATCGCCCTGTGCGGCTACGACGGTGTCGTGCTCGCCCTCAGCACGGCCCTGTCGCTGATGCTGCTGATGTTCCTGCTGGCCGAACCGCTGCGCAACGCGGGCCGGTTCACCATGGGCGACGCGCTGGCCCGCCGGATGCCCGGCCGGAGCGTGCGGATCGCGGCCTGCGCGGTGACCATCGCCGCGCTGCTGCCGCTGATGCTGGTCCAGCTCGCCGGCGCCGGGCAGCTGATGGCCTTCCTGCTCGGCTTCTCCAACGAGGCCGTGCAGACCGGCTGTGTCGTCGGCCTGGGCGCCCTGATGATCAGCTACGCGGCCATCGGCGGCATGAAGGGCACCGCCCTCATCCAGATCCTGAAGATCGTGATGCTGCTCGGCTCCGGCACGGTCGTCGCCCTGCTGGTCCTGCACCGCTTCGACTGGGACCCGGGCGCCCTGCTCACCGCGGCGGCCCGGGGCAGCGGCGCCGGTCCCGCCTTCCTGCACTCGGGGCTCCAGTTCAGCGGCGGGCCCGCCCCCCGCCTCGACATGATCACCTCGGAGCTGACCATCGTCCTCGGCGGCGCCTGCCTGCCGCACATCACGATGCGCATGTACACCGCCGCCGGCGCCCGCCAGGTACGCCGCTCGATGTCCTGGGCGGTGTCGAGCGTGGCCCTGTTCGTGCTGATCATCAGCGTGATCGGGTTCGGCGCCACCGCCCTGGTCGGCCGGAGCGCGATCGCCGCGGCCGACCCGCAGGGCAACACCGCCTACCTGCTGGGCTCCCGCGCGGCGTTCGGCACCGACGTGTCGACGGCGGAGACCCTGCTCTTCACCACCGTCACCACGGCGATCTTCCTGACCCTGCTCGCCTCCGTCGCCGGCATGATCCTCGCCTGCGCCAACTCCCTCGCCCACGACGTCTTCGCGACCCGCGCCCGGGAGCTGCCGGCCCGCCGCGAGATGACCCTGGCCCGGGCCTCGGCACTCGCCATAGGGGTGCCCACGATCCTGTTGGCGACCCTGGTGCAGCACCACAGCCTGCAGCCCCTGATCACCCTCTCCTTCTGCGTGGGCGCCTCCGCCCTCGCCCCGGCCCTGGTCTACGGCCTCTTCTGGCGCCGCTACACCCGCACCGGCCTGCTGTGCACGCTGCTCGGCGGCACCCTCACCGTGCTGCTGCTGATGCCGGGCACCAACCTGGTCTCGGGCTCGCCGGGCGCCGCCTTCCCGCACGCCGACCTCAACTGGTTCCCCTTCACCACCACCGGCATCGTCTCCATCCCGGCCGGCTTCTTCCTGGGGTGGCTGGGGACGGTGACCTCCGGCCGGCGCCGGGCCGCGGAACAGCGGCGGCAGTACGAGGCGGTGGAGGGCCGCATCCTGGCGGGCGCTACTCCGCCGTCGCGCGTCCCGTCAGGGTCATGAGGCTGTCGCGCATGTGATCCATGTGCGCCTGGACGTCGTCCCAGGTCTCCCCGTGCTCGCGCAGCACCCGCTCGGTCTCCCGCGCGATCCGGTCCTCCCGGACCCGCGCCTCCTCCAGGATCTCGGCGGCCCGCACCCGGGCCGCCTCCTGGTACCGGCGTTCCGAGTCCTCCGCCTCCACCCGGGCCCGCTCCGCCTCGGCCAGCGCCGCCTCCGCGCGGGCGATGCGTTCCGCGTTGTGCGCGTCGACCGCGGCGGCGCTGGCGGCCTCCTCGCGCTCCGCCTCGGCCCAGCGTTCGGCGTGCTCCTTGGCCTGGTCCGCGAGCATCCCGATGGTGCCCTGCCGCACCTCGCGCAGCGCCCCGAGGGCCTCGCCGCGCCGCTCCTTCACCTCCAGGCGGGCGCCGATGCGCAGGTCGTCGGCCTCGGCGCGGGCGGCGAGGAGCAGCTGGCGGGAGCGTTCCTCGGCGTCCGCGCGGAGCGCGTCGGCCCGCTCCCGCACCGCGCGGCACATGCTCTCGGCGCGCTCCTCGACCTCCGCGACCCCTTCCGTCAGCTCCCGCCGGGCGCTGTTGCGGACGGCCGCCGCCTCGTCGAGCACCAGCCGGAACACCCGCTGCGCGCGGTCCCCGAGTGTCTCGTACGTCTGCGGCGGGAGCTCCGCGACGACGACCCGCAACCGCTCGGCCTCCGCGTCCATCTCCTTGGCGAGCACGGTGAGCCGCGCGGCCCGCTCCCACGCGGCGTCCCGGTCCTCCGAGAGCGCCGCCATGAACGTGTCGACCTGCTCGGGGCGGTAACCACGCCCCCGGACGGTCACGAAGCCGTTCGGCGACACCGATGCGCTGCTCACCCTGGAACCCCTCTCCGCAGACCCGCACGAAATGATGATTTCGCGCACATCTTGATGGATAGGGCTTAAGTGTTCATAACGCGACACTCCGCAGAGATGTCACGGCCGAAACACCGCACGGGTCGTTTCCGGAGCGCGGAAGCATCCGGGGGCGCGAAAACTCAGCCGCGCGCCCTGCGGCCGGGCCAGGAAGGGCCGTGGTGTGGCCGATGGCGCGGTCGCGCCGGAACACCTCGAAGATCCCGTGATCGACCGGCGGACGCGCCACTCCGCGCTCGAAGACCACCGGCTCCGCGTCACACCACCCGGCGGCCGACGAGCGCGGCCACTTCGGTGAAGTACGCGCGGAACAGCGGCTCGTCGCCGCGCGGCACCCGGAGCGCCTCCGTGGACGTGTACCCGAAGGCCGCCAAGTCGGTGCCGTACAGGGCGGCGTTCGGGTCCCGTACGACCCCGAAGATCAGCTCGCCCGGCTTGTTCGGCCTCTTGTAGTGCACCAGCACCCCGAGCCGGTGCAGCGGGACCCTGAGCGTGTGCGGCATGCCGCTGCCCCGCAGTGGGAACAGTTCGAACACCCCTCGGTCCACGCGCACATGCAGGTCCTCGTAGTCGAACGTGAGCGGATCCATGCCGGAAAGATACCCCCGCGCACACCGCTCCTCCCCGGGCGTCACAGGTCCGTGGTGAGGACGGCGGGATCGTCGGGCGTGCAGCGGATCGTGACGCCCCGGCCATAGGACTTCGCGTGGTGGGGCAGTCCGTCCGGGCAGTAGGCGGTGACGGCCGTGCCCTCGTGCGTGGTGAAGGCGATGACCGGCGGGTGGCTGCTGGAGGTGAAGCCCTCGCTGTCGGTGCCGGTGTCCGCGAGCACGGCGATGACACGGCCCTGAACAGGGAGGCGGGAGGTCGGCGCGTCGAGACGGCGGTTCACGACGGGTGCGACCTGTGGCAGGTAGAGCGCGGTGACGGCCGTCCAGGGTCCGCCCGCACCGATCGGGGCCCACGGCCAGGACCGGTCGATCGCGGCGAAGACCACCGGGCCGACGTAGATCAGGAAGACGGCGAGGTTCGGCCACCCGAGCCCGCGTCCGCCCTGCGGGAGATCGTGCACGAAGCGGTAGGCATGCGGTCTCCCGCGTGGGTAGCGGACACCGATCTCCCGGCCCGCCCAGGCCGCCTGGATCCTCTCGCCGTGGCCGGTGTCGTTGGTCACGGCGACCTCCTCGCCGCTGGACGGGTCCCGGAACGCGACGACCACGCGCCCCTCGCGGAGCTTCCGTGCCGGGGCTCGCGGACCCGCTCGATCCTCCCCACGACCCGCACCGCCCGCTGCGCCTTCGTCGTCCCGGCCGGTGACCGGGCGTACCCGACCACCGCGACGGTGCCGAACACCGGGCACCACAGCACCAGATGTCCGCGCAGGTCCGTGTGCCTCCTTCTCCTCAGCGAGCCGGGGTGCGCCGCACCACGGTGCCGTCGCCGTCCGCCTCCAGCGAGGCCGTTCCGTCCGGGCCCGTCACGCCGACCCTGACCGTGAGCGAACCCGTGAGACGTTCCACGGTGATCTGCCAGGTCTGCGGGGAACCGACCCCCAGCCCGGTCCTCGCCTCCTCGACCAGGGCGGGAAGACGTTCGTACGGCAGCGAATCCAGGGCGAACGTCGGCGCCTCGGAGCCGGTGGGCGCGTACACGACGGACAGCAGCCGGTCCTGTACGACGACGGTGAGCGCCGCGCGTGCGTCCGTGCCCTTGGTGAGCGCGCCGACGGCCTTGCGCAACTCGCCCTTGTCGAGGAACGACTGGCCCGGGCCGAGGGAGACCGTGCCGGAGGCCGACGACACCACGGTGGTGGACGAGGACGTGGACGAGGACGTGGACGAGGAGGAGCCGGACCCCGCGGAAGCGCCCTCGTCGAACAGCTCGGCGCGGAACCCCAGGACCACACCGGCCGCGGCGAGCAGCAGGGCGACCAGCATGACGAGGCCTACGGCACAACTCTTGGGAGTCTCGCTCACCATGGCCGGACCGGGCGCCGAGTCGAGGCGCGCGTCGGCCACCCGTTCCTCCCACAGCGGTGTCGGCCGTTTCACGATCCTCACCCGCCACGGCCGGTCCGGCGGATACTGGACCACCACGACGGCACCCGGCCGGTAGTCGGCTAGGTCCACGAGGTTGACGTTCTGCGTGAACGCGACCCGGTAGGCCGGTACGTCGTCCGGCGCGACGGTGAGATCGAACCGCACCGCCACATCGCTCGTCGCCTCGCCCCCGACGGCCTCCCGGCTCTCGACCATCGCGAGCGCCATGTGCGGGGCGATCGCCGCCTCCCGGGCCAGCCTCGGCACCCCGGCCAGGAGGACGAGCAGGACGTAGGCGACGGGCAGGACCAAGCCCGCGACGAACAGCGGCGCGCTCTCGATGACGGCACCGACGACGACGGCGGCCAGCGACGCCCCGACGACCCCTCCGGTCAGGATTCCCCGGGCGAGGGCGACGAGGGTGTTGCGCGGGGGCGGGGACACGGTGCCCGTGGTGATCGTCATAGCAGTGATGGTGTCCGGCTCGGGTGACGACCGGTAGATCTCCGGGCGTCCGGCTCGGGGCTCATTTGAGGCCCGAGCGGGCCAGGCCCTCGACGAACCGGCGCTGGGCGACGACGAAGACGACCAGGACCGGCAGGACGGTCATGGTGGCGGCCGCCAGCCGGGTGTTCCACATCTCGCCCCCGCAGGAGTCGGTGAAGCGGGTGAGCGCCCGCGGCAGCGTGAACAGCTCCGGCGAGGTGAGGTACTGGTACAAGTCCCCACAGGCGGACCATGGTTACGACGTCGCCGGCTACCGCGAGATCGACCCCCTGTTCGGCTCGCTCGCCGAGTCCGAGCAGCTCATCTCCGAAGCCCACGCGCACGGCATCCGGATCGTCCCCGACCTCGTCCCCCACCACACCTCCGACCAACACGCCTGGTTCCGGCCGGCGTTGGCCGCAGCCACCGGCAACCCCGAGCGCGAGCGCCACATCTTCCGCCCCGGACGCGGCCCCGACGGCACCACGGCCTCGCCTTGGCTGCCCCAGCCCGCTGACTGGGCACCGTGCACGGTGGAAGCCCAGACCGGCGACCCGACCTCCCTGCTGGAGCTCTACCGCGCCGACCTCCGCCTGCGCCGCGAACATCCCGCCCTCGGCGACGACACCCCCACCGCAGTCATCGCCTTCCGCCGCGGACCCGGCTTGATCTGCCTGGGCTGGCCAGCGGTCCCGTCGAAAACGACCGGCTGGCCCCGGACCAGGCGGCTTGGCTCGCGGTGTAGCAAGCCCCCGGACTGCCAGGGCCTTCACCAGCGCATGACCGCCGATTTACTGCCCGCCGCAGTGCAGTGTTCGAACGAGGTTACCGACCAGCCGCACACAGGCGAGGGACTCGCCCCGGTACGGCGCGAAGTCCGCCCGCCCGTCATGCCCGCGGGGGTGCGGGGCCGGCCGGCCCGGTCACCCGACCGGACCGGCCCCGCACGGCCGTCCTCACTGCCCGCTACGGCACCCCGGCTACAGCAGGCCGTCCCACATCTGCTCCAGCAGCACCGACCACCAGCTCTCCGGCGAACCGAGCGCCGCCGGGTCCAGGGAGGCCAGCTGGGCCTGGAAGTCGACGGTCCAGCGGCCCGCCTGCTCCTGGTTCAGACCGAACCTGAGCCGCCACATCCGGCCCAGCAGCGCCAGGCAGCGCGCGAACTCCGGGAGCCCGGTGTTGACGAACTGCGGCGCCACGGAGGCCCCTCCCGGGCCCGCCTCCACCGGCACGGCCACGATGTTCGCGGTGCCGTACTGCACACAGAGCGCCTTGCCGAAGTCGGTGCCCATGACGAGGTACGACGCCGCGTCCGGCGAGGGCCGCACCCCGCGCTCCTGCGCCAGTTCGGCCAGCGTCGGCACCGGGCGGCCCGGCTGGGCCTGCGCCCAGAAGAACGGCCCCATGTCCAGCGGCAGCCCCGCCGCCACCAGCGTGTGCGCCACGACCGGCGGCACACCCTGCCGGTCCACCGCCGCCTGCTCGAACCGGAACACGCCCGGCCCGAACGCCGCCGCCAGTTCCTGCGCGATCGCCTCCGGCGGGATCGGCGGCGCCGCCTGCACCGGCGGCAGCGGCGCCCGCACCGGCGCGGGACGCGCGGGACCCGCCGCGACCTGGTGCAACTCGCCCTGGTGGGCGAGGAGTTGCCGCATGCCCTGCTGCCGGCTCGCGTGATCCGTCCCGTACGGCGCGATGCTCGCGAGCCGGGCCTGCGGCCACTGCTCCCGGATCATCCGCGCGCAGTAGGCGCCCGGCAGTTCGCAGGACTCCAGCTCCGTGTGCAGCTCCAGCACCTGGTCCGGCGGCACGTTCATGGCGCGCAGCTCGTGGAAGATCTGCCACTCCGGGTGCGGGGTGCCCGGCGCCGAACGCCGGATCAGCTGCTGCTCCGAACCGTCCTGCGCCCGGTAGCGCAGCACCGCCTGGTAGCCGGGGCCCACGGTCGGCTGCCCCTGCTGCGGATACCCGTACGCCGGCGGCTGCTGCCCCGGCACGGGCTGTCCCGGGGGCGGCGGCATCGCACCGGCCGGCATCGACGACGGCGCCTGCGGAGCGCCCGGAGGCATGCCGGGGGCGCCCAGGGCGTGTGGTGCGCCGGGGGCGGACGGGGGCGGGGGCGAGTATCCGCCCGGGACGTTCACCGGCGGCGCCGCCAGCACGGTCTCCGCATGGTGCACCGCCCCGCCCGCACCTCCGGCGGAGGCCTGGGGAGCGCCACGGGGAGTGCCCTGCGGCGCGGGCGCGGGAGGCATACCGGGGGCGCCCGGGGGCTGCGGGGCGCCGGGAGCAGCCGGAGCGCCCGGGTTGCTTGGAGCGCCCGGAGTGCCTGGGGCTTGTGGTGCGCCGGGCGCGAAAGGTGCACCCGGAGCGCCGGGGGTGCTCGGCGGCTGCGGGGCACCCGGAGCGCCCGGGGCCTGTGGTGCGCCAGGCGCGAAACGTGCACCCGGACCGCCGGGAACGCCTGGAGGCTGCGGGCCACCCGGAGCGCCTGGGGCTTGTGGTGCGCCGGAGGCGAAAGGTGCACCCGGAGCGCCGGGGGTGCTCGGCGGCTGCGGGGTACCCGGGGCGGGGGGTACGTGTGGGGCGCTCGGGGCTCCGGGAGGGCCGGGCGGGTTGGGCGTGCCGGGAGCGCCCCCTCCCAGTGCGTTCGGGTCGGCCAGCATCGTGGCCGCGCGATGGGCGTCGCCGGGAGGGGTACCGGGTGGAGTGCCCGGCATGCCGGGCGAGTTGGGGGCGCCCGGCGTCGGTGCCGCGCCCGCCGGACCGTCCGGTCCCTCGGGACCCAGCGAGGACACCATCTGCGTCGGCACATACCCGCCCACCGGCCCACCCGGCGCGGGCGGCTGAGGCGCACCACCGGGGTACGTGCCCGGAGTTCCGGGTGCGCCCGGCGGCGGAGGCGGCGCACCGGCACCGCCACGTGCCCTGCGCGGAGGCGGCGCGGCCCTGCTCGTCGCGGCGTCCGCTATGTCACCCGCGTTCGGCGCGAGCGGCCGACTCGGGGTGGCCGGGGTGGCCGGGGTCGCTGGAGCGGCCGGTGGTTGGGGCGCCTGCGGATAGCCGTACCCCGGAGCACCGGGCCCCTGCGGGTAGCCGTAGGAAGGCGCGGGCGGCTGGGGATACCCGGGCGCGCCCGGGGGAGGCGTGCCCGGAGCCGACGGTGCCTGCGGGTAGCCGTACGACTGGGCACCCGGCGGAGACGGCGGAGGCGTGCTGCCGCCCTGCGGTGTGCCGGGCGCCCCGGGCACCCCCGCCGGCGTCTCCGTGCCGTCCAGCGCGGGGGACACCGCCGTGGGCGGCAGTTGGCTGCCGCCCGCCATCAGTGCCGTCTCGGCGTCGCCCAGGGCGCCGTCGTCGGCGTCGCTCAGCGGGGGCGCGAAGACGGTGGCGGGGAGCGGGACGGAACGGTCGTCACCGGCGTCGGCGTTGGTGTCGGTACCGGCCCAAGGAGTCGCACCGGCGGGCACGTTGAGCGCACCGGCGCTCACGCCCGCGCTCACCCCCGCACCCGCGCCGCCGGAAGCCGCCGGCACCCCCGCCTGTGTCTCGGCGAGCCCGACCGGTGTCTCACCGTCGGCCCCCGCTCGCCGGTCCGGAATACCCAGCTTGTCCGCCGCCTCCTGGAGCCACTCCGGGGGACTCAACAGGAACGACGTCTGGTTGAGGTCGACCCGGGCCGCCGGTGCCGGTACCGCGTCGGCGACCTCGGCCTCACGGCCGTACTCCTCCTCGTACCGGCGGATCACCTCGCCCACCGGCAGCGCCGGCCAGAGCGTGGCCTCGCCGCTGTCGCGGGCGATGACCAGCCGCTGCCCGCCCGCGTCGGAGCGCGGGCCCTCCGCCCGGTCCTCGCCCCACACCACGAACCCGAGGCCGAACTCCCGTACCCGCACCTCACGATGCTGGTACGCGGGCACGTCCCCGTTGACCCATTCCTCCGCGCGCTCCTGCGCCTGCGCGAACGTCACCATGCCGAACTCACTCCCCCGCGCCGGCGGGAACGGCGTGCGCGAAACCGCCGTCCACCATCAGGTTCGCCACCGTCTCCAGCTCCGGCGGGGAGCCCGCCAGCCGCGACAGGAACACGTCGAAGTCCTCACCGCAGGGCAGCAGCAGCCGCTCCACGCGCTCGGCCGGCGACCACGACGGGTCCACGTCGCGCACGTCGTCGTACGCGCAGAACCACACCGAGCCCAGCCGGTCGCCCTTCACCTTCACCGCGACCAGACCGCCCTGGACGAAGGTGACGCCCAGGTAGTCCTTGGTCAGATGGTCGCGCAGGCACTTGTTGACGTACACGAGGTCGTTCACCGCCGCCTCGTCGCGGACCGTGAAGAACGGCTGGTCCAGCAGGAGTCCGAGTTCGGCGTCGAGGGCCGTGCCCACCGGCGCGCAGCCGCCCGCCGCCTTCAGGAACGAGCGGTAGGCGCCCGGCAGCCGGTACCCGAGGTCCTCCTCGACCCCCTGCACCTGCGACTCCGTCACCGCCAGACCCGACTTCGGCAACCCGAAGTGCGCCGGACGCGTCTCCTGCAGCGGCCGGGTCCCGCGCTTGCCCTGGTCGACCCGTGTCGTCGCCACCCCGCCGTGGTGCCGCAGCAGCGCCTTCACCTCGACCGGGACCAGCTCCAGCCGGCGCGAGCCCACCACGTGGTGCCAGGTCCAGCCGTGCGGGGTCGCCACCGCCGGCACCGTGTCCCACAGCTCATGGCCGGAGGCCGCCTGCACCGCGTTCGCGGACACGAAGTCCGTCAGCCGCAACTCGTCGACGCCGAAACCCTCCGGCGGGTCGGCGATCTCCGCCGCCGCACGCGCGTAGGGCGAGAAGTCGGGGTAGCCGCGCTCATCGACACGTACCCCTCTCGGGTGACGTGCCGCCCGGACCGGATCCGGGAAATGCACGACCTGCCCGGCGTAGGCCACGTTCGGCGGCGCGGCCTGCCCGAGCCGACCTGTCGTCATGACGGTTGCCCCCTGCGGCACTCTGTACGAACCGGTACCACACCCCTGCGGCGCGCCACGGCCCGTATCCGGCTGTCTCTCCCACGTCCCAGACGCGTCGACCGCGCCCATCGCGGTGCCGACAGCCTATGCGGTACGCGAACCCCGGTCATCGGCCCTCCGGTTCCGTGACCAGCCGTCACCCCGCCGTGACAGCGTGCCCAAACCCGGGCGTGTCGCACCGCCCCAGCTACCGCACCCGCCACGGGATTTGGCAGTCTGTGACTTTCGGGGGGATGCCCGGGAGGGGAAGACGATCATGAACGGCACACAGACGGGACCGCACACCGCCATGTCCGGCGCAGGCCACGGCGCCTTCAACGGCGACCCCCGCATCGGCTGGAGCAGCACCGACATACCTCCCGTGCCCACCCTCCAGCACCGCCGCGACGGCATTCTGCCCACCGTCGCCGCCGCCCTCTCGGTCCGCGGCGCCACCCTCACCGGCACCGCCGCCCGCGGCGACCAGCCGCCCCCGCTGCACCCGCTGGTCCAGGAGTTCCTCGACACCCTGCCCAGCGGGCAGCGCGACCGCTTCACCGGCCGCTGCGCCGAGGCCATCCTCATCTCCCGGCACATCAGCGCCGCGGACGGCGCCCGCAGCAAACGCGCCCTGCGCAAACCCATGACCAACGGCGAGGCCCGCAGGGCCCTCAAGCAGGCCAAGCTCACCGCCCGCCGCATACGTGAGGACGGCGACCCCCTGCACGGCAGCTTCGCCGCCCCCTGCCGGGCCTGTGCCGCGCTCACCGCCCACTTCGGGGTCCGCGTCGTCGACCCCACCGCCACCGACGACTGACGCACCCCGCGCCCCGGCCCCACGGCACACACCCGCACCCGCACCACACACGAACGAAGGGCAGATGCACCCCGACCGCACCACGACCACGCGCTTCTCCGTGCCCGTCGACGCCGCGCTGCGCGCCGCCGGCTGGCAGCCCGGACGCTGGGACATAAAGCAGGCCGAGGTCTGGGCCGACACCCTGCGCGAGCACACCTCGCCCGCCGGGCACCGGCACGCCGTGTTCCCGGCCGCCGTGGAGGCCTGGGCCGAGTTCGGGGGCCTGCGGATCACCCCCGGCGGTCCCGGCCGTCAGATCGCCCCCGCCGCCCTCCATCTCGACCCCCTGCACGGCCTCCATCTCGCCCGCACCCTCGGCGACCTCGGACGCGCCCTGCACACCGAGATCTGCCCGCTGGGCGCGGAGACCGACACCCACTCCCTGCTCGCCATCGACGCCGAGGGCCGGGTCTACACCCTCGACCACACCGGCGACTGGTACGTCGGCCCCGACATCGACCACGCGCTCACCACACTCATCGCGGGCGTCGAACCCCAGCGGCTGACCACACACAGCTGACCACGCACGCGTGACGACCCACGCGTGACGACCCACAGCCGACCACGCGTAGCTGACCATCCACGCGCGACGACCCACGCCTGACCGAACCGGCTGACCATCCACGCGCGACGACCCACGGCTGACCGACCAGCGGCCCACGCCCGACCGAAACGACGGCCCACGCCCGACCGGACCGGCCTTCAGGCCGCCGGGATCACCGCCGACACCCGGAAACCCCCGGCGTCCGTCGGCCCCGACACGAACACCCCGCCGAGCCCCAGCACCCGCTCACGCATCCCCACCAGACCGTTCCCGCCCGACGGCAGCCCCGCCGAGGCGGCCGAGGCGGGCTCCGGCGGCGGTTCGTTCTCCACCTGCATGGCGATCTCCGCCACCCGGTGCGCCAGCCGTACGTGCGTCTTCGCGCCCGCCGCGTGCTTGTGCACGTTCGTCAGCGCCTCCTGCACCACCCGGAACGCGGTCTGCTCGATCTCCACCGTGTACGAGCGGATCTCCCCCTCCACCGACAGGTCCACCACCATCCCGGCCGCCGCCGACTGCCCGATCAGCACCTCCAGCTCCGACAGCCAGGGCCCGTCGTCCTCGACCACCCGCGAGGCGGCCGCCGCGGCCGCCGCCCCGACCGCCGCCAACGGCACCGCCGCGGACGCCGGAGCGGACGCCGAGGCCGGGGCCGTACGACCGGGTATCCCCTCGCCCGAGCGCAGCACGCCCAGCATCTCGCGCAGTTCCGTCAGCGCCTGCCGCCCCATGTCGCCGACGAGCGCCGCGTTGCGCACCGCCTTCTCCGGGTCCTTGCGCGCCACCGCCTGCAGCGCCGCCGCGTGCACCACCATCAGGGACACCCGGTGCGCCACGACGTCGTGCATCTCCCGCGCGATCCGGGTCCGTTCCTCACCCCGCGCCCACTCGGCGCGTTCCTCGGCCCGCTCCGCGAGCAGCTGGAGTTCCCGCTCCAGGCTGTCCGCCCGCTCCCGCAGGCTCTCCATCAGCCGGCGCCGCGCCCCCACGTACAGGCCGAGCAGCACCGGCGGGGCGGTCAGCCCCAGCGAGGTGGTCACCGCCGCGAAGGGCACGAACCAGTCGCCGAGCGTCAGATCGCCGCGGGCCATGTCCTGCTTCACCCGCACGAAGGTCACGATCAGCATCCCGACCAGCGACATGCCCGCCAGCGCCACGATGATCCGGCGCGGCAGCTCCGCCGCGGCCAGCGTGTACAGGCCGACGATGCCCATCAGGAAGCCCATCTGGGCCGGCGTGATCGCGATCGAGACCAGGACGACGGCGATCGGCCACTTGCGCCGCAGCAGGAGCACGGATCCGGCCAGCAGCCCGAACACGATCCCCGCCGACAGCGGGACCCCCGCGTCCCGCGCGAACGGGATCCCCTCCGCTCCGCACTCCAGCGCCGACACCAGGGCGAGCGCCCCGTCCAGAACCGCACTGCGCCACCGCGACCACCACCACGGCCCGGTCAAGGCCGTCGCGTGGTCTGCCCCCGTCGTGGTCATGCGTCCAGCCTACGGGCGTGGGGGCGGGCTTTTCCGGTGAGTTTCGTCTACTGGCCTACACCACACTCCGTAACCGAACAGCACCGAAACCCACCGGTATCCCTCGAACTGCCGAACCCCGCACGTTCGACCCCGGAATCGGCCATTCCACTCGGGAGTCCCGGGAGTTGGGAGGGAAGGGGACGCGGCGGCCGCCGTCCCGCTGTGTACGGATCTGTACCGTCGCATCGAGGGCACCCGGTACGGCATAGTAGGGAGCGCCACTCGACGGCCTGGCAGAATGTCCGGTTCCGTCGATCTTATTCCCCCGTGGTGTAATTGGCAGCACCGTGGCTTTTGGTGCCATTTGTCCGGGTTCGAGTCCTGGCGGGGGAGCAACACCCGGTCCGGGCCCTGACAGCACCGTCAGGGCCCGCTCCCATGTCCCCCACGAAACGCCCCGGTATCCTGCGGATGTCACCCCCACCATCCAAAAGCCGAAGGGCAACTCCGTGAGCGCCATTCGCCCGGCAGCCGTCGTCGTTCTCGCAGCGGGTGAGGGCACCCGTATGAAGTCGGCCACACCCAAGGTCCTGCACGACATCTGTGGCCGTTCCCTGGTGGGTCATGTGCTCGCCGCCTCCCGTGAGTTGGACCCCGAGAACCTGGTCGTCGTCGTCGGGCACGCGCGGGAGCAGGTCGCCGCGCATCTCGGTGAGGTCGACGCCGACGTCCGTACCGCCGTTCAGGAGCAGCAGAACGGCACCGGGCACGCCGTGCGGATGGCGCTGGAGGAGCTGGGCGGCGCGGTCGACGGCACCGTGGTCGTGGTCTGCGGGGACACCCCGCTGCTGACGGGGGAGACGCTGACGGCGCTCGCCGGGACGCATCACGCCGACGGCAACGCCGTGACCGTGCTGACGGCGGAGGTCCCGGACGCGACGGGGTACGGCCGGATCGTGCGCGACGGCGCCTCGGGGACCGTGACGGCCATCGTCGAGCACAAGGACGCCTCCGCGGAGCAGCGGGCGATCCGGGAGATCAACTCAGGTGTGTTCGCCTTCGACGGGCAGCTGCTCTCGGACGCGCTGGGCAAGGTGCGGACCGACAACAGCCAGGGCGAGGAGTACCTGACCGACGTGCTCGGCATCCTGCGGGAGGCCGGGCACCGGGTGGGGGCCTCGGTGGCCGTCGACCACCGGGAGATCGCCGGCATCAACAACCGGGTGCAGCTGGCGGAGGCCCGCCGGATCCTCAACGACCGGCTGCTGGAGCGGGCCATGCTCGCCGGCGTGACGGTCGTGGACCCGGCGACGACCTGGATCGACGTGACGGTGACGTTCGAGCAGGACGCCGTGGTGCACCCGGCGACGCAGCTGCACGGCGCCACGCATCTGGGGCAGGGCGCGGAGGTCGGGCCGAACAGCCGGCTGAAGGACACCCGGGTCGGCGCCGGGGCGCGGGTCGACAACACGGTGGCTGATTCCGCCCATATCGGTCCGGACGCGACCGTGGGACCGTATGCCTACCTGCGGCCGGGGACCCGGCTGGGGGCGAAGGGCAAGATCGGCACGTACGTCGAGACGAAGAACGCCACGATCGGGGAGGGGACGAAGGTTCCGCACCTCTCCTACGTGGGCGACGCGACCATCGGCGACTACTCGAACATCGGTGCGGCCAGCGTGTTCGTGAACTACGACGGCGAGAACAAGCACCACACCACCGTCGGGTCGCACTGCAAGACGGGTTCGGACAACATGTTTGTGGCGCCTGTCACGGTCGGGGACGGTGCGTACACCGCCGCCGGGTCCGTGATCACGAAGGATGTGCCGCCCGGTTCGCTGGCCGTGGCCCGCGGTCAGCAGCGGAATATCGAGGGTTGGGTGGCCCGGAAGCGTCCGGGGAGCGCGGCGGCGAAGGCCGCCGAGGCGGCGTCCCGGCAGGGCGCGAGCGAGGACTGACCGGAAACAGGTGCGCCGAAGACGTCGTACCGTGATAAGTGCACACCCGCACCTAACCAGCTGATTCGGCCTCTCGCGCCCAGCCGAGAGGTCGCTGGACAGCCTGCTGTACGGCTGACACACCTCTGAGGAGACAGTGCTGTGACCGGGATCAAGACGACCGGCGAGAAGAAGATGATGTTCTTCTCCGGCCGCGCCCACCCCGAGCTTGCCGAGGAGGTCGCCCACCAGCTGGGTGTCGGGGTCGTCCCGACGAAGGCCTTCGACTTCGCGAACGGCGAGATCTACGTCCGGTACCAGGAGTCGGCGCGTGGAGCCGACTGCTTCGTGATCCAGAGCCACACGGCTCCGATCAACCAGTGGATCATGGAGCAGCTGATCATGATCGACGCGCTGAAGCGCGCGTCGGCACGCTCCATCACCGTCATCGTGCCGTTCTACGGTTACGCGCGGCAGGACAAGAAGCACCGGGGCCGTGAACCGATCTCGGCGCGCCTCATCGCCGACCTGATGAAGACGGCGGGCGCGGACCGGATTCTCACGGTCGACCTGCACACGGACCAGATCCAGGGCTTCTTCGACGGCCCGGTCGACCACCTGTTCGCCCTTGCGCTGCTCGCGGACTACGTGGGCAACAAGGTGGACAAGGACAAGCTGACGATCGTCTCCCCGGACGCCGGCCGGGTGCGGGTGGCCGACCGGTGGTGCGACCGGCTGGGCGCGCCGCTGGCGATCGTGCACAAGCGGCGCGACAAGGACGTGGCGAACCAGGTGACCGTCCACGAGGTCGTGGGTGAGGTCAAGGGGCGCGTGTGTGTCCTGGTCGACGACATGATCGACACCGGTGGCACCATCTGCGCGGCGGCCGACGCGCTGTTCGCGCACGGCGCCGAGGACGTCATCGTGACCGCCACGCACGGTGTGCTCTCCGGCCCCGCGGCGGACCGGCTGAAGAACTCCCGGGTGAGCGAGTTCGTGCTGACGAACACGCTGCCGACGCCGGGTGAGCTGAGCCGCGACCTGGACAAGATCACGGTGCTGTCGATCGCGCCGACCATCGCGAGCGCGGTGCGCGAGGTGTTCGAGGACGGTTCGGTGACGAGCCTCTTCGACGAGCAGTGAGCTGTAAAAACGCTTCTGCATGATCGCCCCGCGCCCGGCGGGCGCTGATCGATTTCTCCGTGGCCTCCCGCGCCGAGTAGACTTCTCAAGTTGCTCGGCGAGGGAGGCCACGCCTCCGTTATCGACGCGCTCTTCGTAGCAGGCCGTTCGTGGCCGGGTGACCACGTCCGCTTCTACCTCTACGAGGAGTGATCACATGGCTGAGGTCAAGATCGCCGCCGAGTCGCGCACCGAGTTCGGCAAGGGTGCCGCGCGCCGTATCCGCCGTGACAGCAAGGTCCCCGGTGTCCTGTACGGCCACGGCTCGGACCCGCTGCACCTCACCCTCCCGGGCCACGAGCTGCTGCTCGCGCTGCGCACGCCGAACGTCCTGATCTCCCTGGACATCGACGGCAAGACCAACGAGCTGGCGATCCCGAAGTCCGTGCAGCGCGACCCGATCAAGGGCTACCTGGAGCACGTCGACCTGCTGCTGGTCAAGCGCGGCGAGAAGGTCACGGTCGAGATCCCGGTGCACACCGAGGGCGAGCTGGCCCCCGGCGGCTACCTGCTGGAGCACGTGCTCAACGCGCTTCCGGTCGAGGCCGAGGCCACCCACATCCCCCAGGCCGTCACCGTCTCGGTCGAGGGCCTGGAGGCCGGCGCCTCCGTCCTCGCCAAGGACATCACCCTGCCGTCCGGCGTGACCCTGGCCGTCGAGGAGGACACCGTCGTCCTCCAGGTCCTGGCCGCGCAGGCCGAGGAGGCCCCGGAGGGCGAGGCCGCCGAGGGCGACGAGGCCGCGGAGGCCTGATCCTCACCTTCGTTTCATCGTTCGTCAGCCGCTGCTTCCTCCCGGGAGCGGCGGCTGGCGCGTATCAAGGAGACATGGACGTGACCACCCCCGCAGGCGGCTCCCCCGCCAACGCCCCCTGGCTGATCGTCGGTCTCGGCAACCCCGGGCCCGAGTACGCGGCGAACCGGCACAACGTCGGTTTCATGGTCGTGGACCTGCTCGCCGGGCGGATCGGCGGGAAGTTCAAGCGGGCCGGGAAGGCGCAGGCACAGGTCGTGGAGGGGCGGATCGGGGCGCCCGGACCGGCGAACCGGCGGGTGATCCTGGCCAAGCCGATGTCGTTCATGAACCTCTCCGGCGGGCCGGTGAACGCGCTGCGGGACTTCTACAAGGTGCCGCTCGCGGGCGTCCTCGCGATCCATGACGAGCTGGACATCGACTACGGCGTCCTCCGGCTGAAGCTGGGCGGCGGGGACAACGGGCACAACGGGCTGAAGTCGATGACGAAGGCGATGGGCCCCGACTACCACCGGGTGCGGTTCGGGATCGGGCGCCCTCCGGGCCGGATGCAGGTCGCCGACTTCGTGCTGAAGGACTTCTCCTCGACCGAGCGCAAGGAACTGGACTACTTCGTGGACCGGGCGGCCGACGCGGTGGAGGCGCTGGTGACCGAGGGTCTGGAGCGGGCGCAAAGCACGTACAACTCCTGACTTGTCACCTGCTCGTACCCTGCCTGTCCCCCACGGCAGTTGACCGACCGTAGGGAAATGGCCAATGATCCCGGCCATGCCTGCTGCCTCCGCCGCCTCCTCCCGTACGGCTCCGGTCGACGCGCTGCGTGTCGTGTCGATGGGCGCGGTCGCCGTGCTGATCCTCGTCGCCGGGGTGTGGGGGTCCTGGGGCACGGCGCAGCACGTGATGCTGACCAAGGGCAAGGAGCGGGGCACGATCGAGGTGTCCGCGTGCGGTGCGGACACCTGCACGGGCCCGTTCACACCGGTCTCGGCCGGGGCGTCGAAGCGCGCCAGTGTCGTCATCGACAAGTCGGTCGCGGTGCGCAAGGGGCAGACCTACGACGTGATCGTGAAGCCCGGCACCGACGAGGTGGTCCGGTCGGGCCCCGCCGGGGTCCTGTACTCCTGGGTGCCGCTGGGCGGCGCGCTGCTGCTGGCGTCGGTGGTGGTGGCCGGCGGGCTGCGGCTGACGCGGGTGGCGTGGATCCTCGGCGGTACCGGGATCGCGCTGCTCACCGCGGCGTTCGCCGCCCTGCAGTGAGACGACGGGTGCCCCCGGGGTGTACGACCCCGGGGGCACCGCCGTGCTGAGAACGGTCAGCCGGTGTTGCGCAGGCCCGCCGCCACACCGTTGACGGTGAGCAGCAGGGCGCGGGCGAGCAGCGGGTCGGGTTCGGTGCCCGCCGCCGCGGCGTCGCGCTGGCGCTTGAGCAGGGTGACCTGGAGGTAGGAGATCGGGTCCAGGTAGGCGTCCCGGATGGTGAAGGTCTGCTTCAGGGCCGGGGTGGCGTCCAGCAGTTCGGACTCGCCGGTGATCTTGAGGACCTCGGCGACGGTCAGCGCGTGCTCCTCGCGGATCGTGTCGAAGACGTGCTTGAGCTCGTCGGGGACGAGGGTGTCCACGTAGTGCTGGGCGATCCGCAGGTCCGTCTTGGCGAGGGTCATCTCGACGTTGGAGATGAAGTTGCGGAAGAAGTGCCACTGTTCGTGCATCTCGTCCAGGACGCCCTCTCCTCCCAATGTCGCCGTCAGACCCGCCTCGCGCAGCGCCTTCAGGCCGGAGCCGACGCCGAACCAGCCGGGGACGATCTGCCGGGACTGGGTCCAGCCGAACACCCAGGGGATGGCCCGCAGCCCGTCGAGCGAGACGCCGGAGCCGGGGCGGCGGGAGGGCCGGGAGCCCAGGTGCAGGTCGGCGAGCTGGTCCACCGGCGTCGACGCGAGGAAGTACGTCGGCAGGTCCGGGTCCTCCACCAGACGGCGGTAGGCGGCGTGGGCCGCGTCCGAGACCACGTCCATCGCCGCGTCCCAGCGGGCCAGCGACTCCACCGACTGGCGGGGGGAGGTGTGCAGGGCCGAGGCCTGCAGCGTGGCCGCGACCGTCAGCTCCAGGTTCTCCCTGGCCAGGGACGGGATGAGGTACTTGTCGGAGATGACCTCGCCCTGCTCGGTCACCTTGATCTCGCCCTCCAGGGTGCCCCAGGGCTGGGCGAGGATGGCGTCGTGGGAGGGGCCGCCGCCGCGGCCGACGGTGCCGCCGCGGCCGTGGAAGAGGCGCAGGCGGACGCCGTAGCGGTGGGCGACGTCGCGCAGCCGGCGCTGGGCGCGGTGGATCTCCCACTGGCTGGTGGTGATGCCGCCGAACTTGGAGGAGTCGGAGTAGCCGAGCATGACCTCCTGGACGTCCCCGCGCAGCGCCACCAGACGGCGGTAGGACGGGTCGGAGAGCATGTCCTCCAGGATGGTGTCGGCGGCCTTGAGCTCGTCGGTGGTCTCCAGGAGCGGCACGATGCCGACCTTGGCCCAGCCGGCGTGCAGGTCGACCAGGCCGGCCTCACGGGCGAGGACGGCGGCGGCGAAGACGTCGTCGGCGCCCTGGCACATGGAGATGATGTAGGACTCGATGACCTCGGGTCCGAAGACCTCCAGGGCCTTCTTCACGGTCTGGAAGACGCCCAGGGTCTTCTCGCCCGCCGCGTCCACCGGCGCCGGCGTCGGCGCGAGCGGACGGCGCGAGCGCAGTTCCTTCGCGAGGAGCTTGGCGCGGTACTCGCGGGGCATGTCGGTGTAGCGCCAGGACTCCTCGCCGAGGCGGTCGAAGAGCTGGCCGAGAGCGTGGTGGTGGGCGTCGGCGTGCTCGCGGACGTCCATGGTGGCGAGCTGGAGGCCGAACGCGGCCAGCGTGCGGATCGTACGGGCCAGGCGGCCGTCGGCGAACAGGCCGCCGCGGTGCTCGCGCAGGGAGGCCTGGATCAGGCGCAGGTCGCTGAGGAGTTCGGCGGTGCCGAGGTAGTCGTGGCCGGGCTCGTGCGGGGTGCCCTTGGCCAGGCGCTGCTTGGTGTTGGTCAGCTTCTGCCGGATGCAGGTGGCCTTGAGCCGGTACGGCTCCTCGGCGTTGAGGCGCTTGTAGCGGGGGCTGATCTCGGGGAGGAGCTCCAGGTCCGCGCGGAGGGACTCCAGGAGTTCCTCGGTGGCGCCCGTGTAGCGGATGGAGTTGGAGAGCAGGCCGCGCAGCTCGTCGATGGTCTGCAGGGCGTCGTTGATGCCGTGCTCGTGCTGGAGGATCAGGACGTCCCAGGTGACCTGGGGGGTGACGTTGGGGTTGCCGTCGCGGTCGCCGCCGATCCAGGTGCCGAAGGTGAGGGGGCGGGTGTCGTCGGGGAGCCTCACCCCGACCCGCTCCAGCTCGGCGGTCAGGTCCTCCAGGACGTCTCCGACCGCGTCGGCGTGCAGCTCGTCCAGGTAGTAGATGGCGTTGCGGGCCTCGTCGGCGGGCTCCGGGCGGACCACGCGCAGCTCGTCGGTCTGCCAGACCAGGTCGATGTTCTCCGCGAGGCGGATGTCGTGGCGGCGGCGGTCGGACTCGATGACGGGCGTGTCCAGGAGCGCGGCGATGCGCCGGAGCTTGTTCAGGACGGAGCGGCGCGCGGCCTCGGTGGGGTGGGCCGTGAACACCGGGCGGACGTTGAGGTTCTGGACGCTCTGGCGCAGGTGGTCGGGGTCGGCGTCCTTCAGCCGGTCCGCGGTGCGGGCCAGCAGGCCGCCCTCGGCGGCGCGGCGGGCGCGCAGTTCCCGGCCGCGGTGGACCTGCTCGGTGACGTTGGCGAGGTGGAAGTAGGTGGAGAAGGCGCGGACCAGCTTGGCGGCGGTCTCCAGTTCGGTGCCGCGCAGCAGGTCGGCGGCGGCCTCGCCGTCCTCGCGGGTCAGGCGGCGGACCCGCTCGACGAGTTCCAGCAGCTCGGGACCCTCCTGCCGGACGAGGGTCTCGCCGAGGAGGTCACCCAGTCGGCGGATGTCGGCGCGCAGCTCACTGCTGGTCGTGGTGGTCTGGTCGTCGGCACTGCTCACAGGTGCGGCTCCTTGCAGTGGTGAAGCTCGTCTGGAGGGGAACCCGGCCGTCGGCCGCGCGCTGGCGTGCGTGCCCCGCATACGGGCCGGACATCCGGGAAGGAAACAGAGCGGACCGCGCTGTCCGACCGACTCCAAGGATAGGTGTCCATGAGGACGCGCAGGCTCTCGGGCTCTTGCTGTGAGACGCCTCGCTGCCATACTTACGTCGCCGTAGGTTACGGAACCGTAGGGAAGGACCTCTATCGTCCCGTTCGGTCGCCGCGGATCGGCACCTCTCTCAACCCTCGACCCCACAGGGGACGCGCATGACCTCGTCTGGTTCCGATGTGATCGAAGACCCCCGGAAGGCGACCGACGGCCCCGTCCCGTCCGCCACCCTGGGCGGCGAGCGGAAGGGATCGCTCGAACAGATCACCCTGCTGCTGTTCATCGTCGTGCCGTTCCTCGCACTGCTGGCGGCGGTGCCGCTGGCGTGGAGCTGGGGAGGCGTGAGCTGGCTCGACCTGGGCCTGCTGGTGTTCTTCTACTACCTGGGCTGTCACGGCGTGACGATCGGTTACCACCGGTACTTCACCCACGGTGCCTTCAAGGCGAAGCGGCCGCTGCGGATCGCGCTGGCCGTCGCGGGCTCGATGGCGGTGGAGGGGCCCCTGGTGCGGTGGGTGGCCGACCACCGCAAGCACCACAAGTTCTCCGACGCGGAGGGCGACCCGCATTCGCCGTGGCGGTACGGCGAGACGGTACCGGCGCTGCTCAAGGGCCTGTGGTGGGCGCACATCGCGTGGATGTTCGACGAGGAGCGGACCCCGCAGGACAAGTACGCGCCCGACCTGGTCAAGGACCCGGCGATCCGGACGATCTCCCGGCAGTTCATCTACTGGACGATGCTGTCGCTGGCGCTGCCCCCGCTGATCGGCGGGCTGGTGACGATGTCCTGGTGGGGCGCGTTCACCGCGTTCTTCTGGGGTTCACTCGTGCGGGTGGCGCTGCTCCACCATGTGACGTGGTCGATCAACTCGATCTGCCACGCGGTGGGCAAGCGGCCCTTCAAGTCGCGCGACCGTTCGGGCAACGTGTGGTGGCTGGCGGTGCTGTCCTGCGGCGAGTCCTGGCACAACCTGCACCACGCCGACCCGACCTCGGCGCGGCACGGTGTGGAGCGGGGCCAGGTGGACTCCTCCGCGCGGATCATCCGCTGGTGCGAGCAGCTGGGCTGGGCGTACGACGTGCGCTGGCCGTCACGCTCACGTATCGATTCGCGCCGTAACACCGGGGACGGCGGCTCCCGGCAGGGGGCGGAGGCCGCGAAGGCGGCATGATTGACGGCGTGGCGACCGACTCCAGCACCCCCAGTCCCGACAGCAAGCAGCGGCGGGCGCGTCGCACCCGTATGACCGGGGCGGAGCGCCGCCAGCAGTTGTTGGAGATCGGTCGCACCCTCTTCGCGGCGAAGGGGTTCGAGGGCACGTCGGTGGAGGAGATCGCGGCGAAGGCCGGGGTCTCCAAGCCGGTGGTGTACGAGCACTTCGGCGGCAAGGAGGGGCTGTACGCGGTGGTGGTCGACCGCGAGATGCGCCGGCTGCTGGACATGGTGACCAGCTCCCTGACCGCCGGGCATCCGCGGGAACTCCTCGAACAGGCGGCCTTCGCCCTCCTCGACTACATCGAGGAGTACACGGACGGCTTCCGGATCCTGGTCCGGGACTCCCCCATCCCCCAGTCGACCGGTTCCTTCGCGTCCCTCATCTCGGACATCGCCACCCAGGTGGAGGACATCCTGGGCCGCGAGTTCAAGTCCCGCGGCTTCGACCCCAAGCTGGCCCCGCTGTACGCGCAGGCGCTGGTGGGCATGGTCGCGCTGACCGGTCAGTGGTGGCTGGACGTGCGCCGCCCGAAGAAGGCGGAGGTCGCCGCCCATCTGGTGAACCTGTCCTGGCACGGTCTGGACGGCCTGGAGCAGAAGCCGCGGCTGATAGGCCACCGGAAGGCCTAGGCGAGGGGTTCCAGGAACTCCAGGCGGTTGCCGGCGGGGTCCTCGGAGTAGAAGCGGCGGTGGCCGGGGAGGTCGTGGTCCCAGATGACGGGGGCGCCGCCCGCTTCGAGCCGGTCGGCGTAGGCCCCGATGTCCGTGACGCGCAGCCCGGGGTGGGCCTTGCGCGCCGGACGGAAGTCCCTCTCGATCCCCAGGTGCAGGTGCACGGCCCCCGCCCGGAACCAGCAGCCGCCGCGCGCCGCGAGCGCGGGCGGTTTGGGCACCTCGGTCATGCCCAGTACGCCGACGTAGTACGCGCGCAGCAGGTCCTCGCAGCCCGGTGGCGCCGCCAGCTGGACATGGTCGAGCGCGGCGAGCATCAGCGCTCCCCCTTCCGGGCCACGGCGAACACCCGCCGGAACGGGAACGGGGTGCCGTGCGGACCGGCCGGGTAGGCCTCGCGCAGGGCGGCCCGGTACTCGGCGAGGAACGCGTCCCGGGCGGCCGGATCGTCGGCGAGGGCGGTGAGGACCGGGCGCAGTCCGGTGCCCTTCACCCAGTCGAGGACCGGGTCCTCGCCGGTGAGCAGGTGGATGTACGTGGTCTCCCAGACGTCGGCGGCGCAGCCGAGGGCGGTCAGCCGCTCCAGGTTGGCCTCGGGGGTGAGGACGGCGTCGTCGTGGCGGAGGGTCCCGGCGAGGCGGTCGTGCCAGCGGGCGGAGTGGGCTAGGGCGCGCATCAGCCGGTGGCTGGGGGCGGCGAAGTTGCCGGGGACCTGGAAGGCGAAGGTGCCGCCGGGGGCGAGGGCGCCGGTCCAGTCGGCGAAGCGCTCGGCGTGCCCGGGGACCCACTGCAGCGTGGCGTTGCTGATGATCAGGTCGTACGGCCGCTCGGGCGCCCAGGTGCGGACGTCGGCGTGGGAGAAGTCCAGCCGGCCGCCGCCGGCCGTGGGGCCCTCGTACTCGACGAGCGCCTTGTCGAGCATCTCCGGCGAGTTGTCGTAGCCGGTGATGTGCGCGGCGGGCCAGCGGTCGGCGAGCAGGGCGGTCATGTTGCCGGGGCCGCAGCCGAGGTCGGCGACGACCGGGGGCCGCCCGGGCAGGTCGGGGACGCGGGCGAGGAGGTCGAGGAAGGGCCGGGCGCGGTGGCCGGCGTGCCGGAGGTACTGGGCGGGGTCCCAGGCGGGAGTCGTCATGTGTTCCACCTTCCCCGCCGGATTATCTTGATGTCAAGAAACTCGACATCAAGAGACTTCACGTCGACACAACCACTACACTGATCGTCATGGAGGACGAGGTCGATCGGCTGGTGGCTGCGTGGCGCCGGGAGCGCCCGGACCTCGACGTGGAACCGCTTGAGGTGCTCAGCCGGGTGAGCCGGCTGGCCCGGCACCTGGACCGGGCACGTCGGCTGGCCTTCGCGGAGCACAGCCTGGAGCCCTGGGAGTTCGACGTGCTGACCGCGCTGAGGCGCGCGGGGACGCCGTACCAGCTCTCCCCCGGGCAGCTGCTGACGCAGACCCTGGTGACCTCGGGCACGATGACCAACCGGATCGACCGGCTGGCCAAGAAGGGCCTGGTGGAGCGGTTGCCGGACCCCAGCGACCGGCGCGGTGTGCTGGTGCGGCTGACCGAGGAGGGCCAGGACCGCGCGGACCAGGCCCTGGCCGGACTCCTCGCCCAGGAACGAGCGATCCTCGCGGAACTCTCCCGCACCCAGCGCGCCGAACTGGCGGGACTGCTCCGCCAGTTGACGGCGCCGTTCGACAACATCCCCGGCTAGGCCCGGCGCCCCGAAGGGGCGCGGGGAACTGCGCGACCAGCCACGACGGCGCCGCAGTCGACAGACGCCATGCTGCGGCATTTTCAGCGGAGCGCGTCAGCGTTGATCAGGCGCTGCTGCTCTCCTCCGACATGATCCGCCCGGTGGGCCCCAGGTCGACCGGACCCACCCCGGCGCGGCGCGCGAGCGCCACCGCTGCCAGCGTGGAGTGGACGCCCAGCTTGCCGAGGACGTTCTGCATGTGGGTGCGGACGGTGTGCGGGGACAGGAACAGGCGCTCGGCGACCGCCTTGCGCCCCAGGCCCGCCACCATGCACCGGAGCACTTCCCGCTCTCTCGGCGTGAGGGACTCGACCAGCCGCTCGCTCTCGGTGCGGTGCTTGCGGGCGGCCGTCAACTCCCGCAGGACGCCCGTGAGCAGGGCCGGCGGCAGATGGGTCTCGTCGCGCAGGACGCCCCGGATGACGTTCAGCAGGCGGGAGAGCGAGCAGTCCTTGGCGACCCAGCCGGAGGCGCCGGCCTGCAGGGCCAGGGCCGCGCGCCGGGGGTCGTCCTTCTCGGCGAGGACCACGATCCGGACGGCGGGCTGGGCCGAGCGGACGCCCGCGACCAGCGATATCCCGTCCACGATGCCGTCCTCGTTGCCCTCCTGCACCGGCACGGCCGGGCGGCCGACGGGCAGTTGGCCGCCCAGGTCGGCGTCGACGAGCAGCACGTCGTAGCGACGGCCCTCGGCGACCGCGCGCTCCAGGCAGCGCAGCGCGGCGGGACCACTGCCCGCCGCGGAGACGTCGACGTCCGGCTCCGCGGCCAGAGCCGCGGCGAGCGACTCGGCGAAGATACGGTGGTCGTCGACGACCAGAACTCGGATACGAACCACGAAACCCCCTTCCCCAGGCTCCTTACGAGCAGGGGATACCCCAAGGTCCTCAGAACGGCCAACCACGCGGATACGACACCCACGGGAGGACGGAACCGCACGACCGCCGCCGTGCCTGAACTGCTACCCCCACCGCGGGCGTCGTACCCGACTTGTCTCGCCCCCTGATCAGCACCGGCCCCCACCGGTACCGCTCCTCAGAGTACGGCCGGGGGCCCGGAGCGGAAGGCAATTTGCAGAACTGCCCGGCCGACGCGTTTATGGTGTGCCGCATGTTTCGTATTGAGGCGGAAGTAGACAAGGAACGGCGCGATCTCCTCCGCACACGGTTGCGGGACACGAACACAGCGGCGTCCCCGGTTCTCGCGGCCCTGCGGGGCACACCCGGCGAACGCGAAGTGCCGTTGCACGTCTGGGCGATGGACGAGCGCTCGGGCGAACTGGCGGGCGGTCTGGTCGGCCACACCTGGACGTCCTGGCTGCATGTCACGTACCTGTGGGTGGACGGCCGCCACCGCGGCGCGGGACTGGGCGGCCGCCTGCTGTCCCGGGCGGAACGCATCGCCGTACGGAACCGCGGCTGCACCGCCGCCCGGCTGGAGACCTGGGACTTCCAGGCCCCGGAGTTCTACCGAAAGCAGGGCTACGAGGTGGTGTGCGTGATCCCCGACTATCCGCCGGGGATCACGGAGTACACGCTGACCAAGCGCCTGGGCTGAGGCTCAGACCTCCTGGCGGGCGCCCGCCGACGGCACCGCCTCGAATGTCCTCGGTGTCTGGAAGCCGGCGGCCGCGAAGGCCTCTTCGATCGCCTTGGTGATCGTGTCCACGTCGGCCGCCTCGGCGAGGACGATCGCCGAGCCGCCGAAGCCACCGCCGGTCATCCGGGCGCCCAGGGCGCCGGAGGCCAGGGCGGTGTCGACGACCAGGTCCAGCTCCGGGCAGGAGATCCGGAAGTCGTCGCGCAGCGAGGCGTGGCCCGCGGTGAGGACCGGACCGATCGCGCGGGTGTCGCCGGCCTCCAGGAGGGCCACCACCTGCTCCACCCGCTGGTCCTCGGTGACGACGTGGCGGACCAGGCGCCGCACCTCCTCCTCGTCGCCGAGGCGGTCGAGCGCGGAGTCCAGCTCGTCGTAGGGGATGTCCCGCAGGGCGTCGACCCCGAGCAGGGCCGCGCCCTTCTCGCAGCCCGCGCGGCGCTTGCCGTACTCGCCGCCGCTGTGGGCGTGCTTGACCTGGGTGTCGACGACCAGCAGCCGCATGCCCTCGGCCGCGAGGTCGAAGGGGATCTGCTTCTGCGAGAGGTCGCGGGTGTCCAGGAACAGGGCGTGGCCCTGCTCGCAGCAGGCCGAAGCCGTCTGGTCCATGATGCCGGTCGGGGCGCCGACGTAGACGTTCTCCGCGCGCTGGCACAGGCGGGCCAGCTGCCAGCGCTGCAGGCCCAGTTCGTAGAGGTCGTTGAGGGCGAGGGCGATCACCACCTCCAGGGCCGCGGAGGAGGACAGGCCGGCGCCGGTCGGGACCGTGGAGGCGAGGTGGACGTCGGCGCCGGTGACCGGGTGGCCGGCCTCGCGCAGCGCCCAGATCACGCCCGCCGGGTACGCCGTCCACTCCTGGTCGGTGCCGGGCTCCAGGGCGTCCAGGGCGAGTTCGACGACCCCGCCCTCGATGTCCGAGGAGTGCAGGCGCAGCACGCCGTCGGTACGGCGGGCGACCGCGGCCGTCGTCACGTGCGGCAGCGCGAACGGCATCACGAAGCCGTCGTTGTAGTCGGTGTGCTCGCCGATCAGGTTGACCCGGCCGGGCGCCGACCAGACGCCGTCGGGCGCGGTTCCGTAGAGCTCCACGAAACCGTCGTGCACCTGCTGTGCCCCCACTTACTGCTCCCTTGCTGCGCTGATGTGCTGCGCGAACTCCCAGGCGTCCGCGACGATCCCCGCGAGGTCCGCGCGGGTCGGGTTCCAGCCCAGCTTCTCGCGGGCGGTGGCCGCCGAGGCGACCAGGACGGCCGGGTCGCCGCCCCGGCGGGGGGCCACGACCTCGGGGATCGGGTGGCCGGTGACCTGGCGGACGGTCTCGATGACCTGGCGGACGGAGAAGCCCTCACCGTTGCCCAGGTTGCAGATCAGGTGCTCGCCGGGCTTCGCGGCCGCCACGGCCAGCAGGTGGGCGTCGGCGAGGTCGGCGACGTGGATGTAGTCGCGGACGCAGGTGCCGTCGGGCGTCGGGTAGTCGTCGCCGAAGACGGAGATGGCCTCGCGGCGCCCCTGGGCGACCTGGAGGACCAGCGGGATCAGGTGCGACTCGGGGTCGTGCCGCTCGCCCTGCGCGCCGTACGCCCCGGCCACGTTGAAGTAGCGCAGGGAGACCGCGCCCAGGCCGTGGGCGGCGGCCTCGCCGGTGATCATGTGGTCGACGGCGAGCTTGGTGGCGCCGTACGGGTTCGTCGGCTGCGTCGGGGCGGTCTCGACGATCGGGACCTGCTCCGGCTCGCCGTAGGTGGCCGCCGTGGAGGAGAAGACGAGCTTGCGGACGCCGGCCTCGCGCATCGCGGCGAGCAGCGCCATGGTGCCGCCGACGTTGTTGTCCCAGTACTTCTCGGGCTTCACGACCGACTCGCCGACCTGGGAGAACGCGGCGAAGTGCAGCACCGCCTCGTAGGAGGAGTCCAGCCACTTGGCGGCGTCGCGGATGTCGCCCTCGACGAAGGCGGCGCCCGCGGGGACGCCCTCGCGGAAGCCGGTGGAGAGGTTGTCGAGGACGGTGACCTCGTGGCCCGCCTCCAGCAGGTGCTGGGCGACCACACTGCCGACGTAACCCGCTCCGCCCGTCACCAGGTACTTCATCAACTCGCTACCTCTCGCAGTCGCTCGGCCGCGCGCTCCGGCGGCACGTCGTTGATGAACACGCTCATGCCTGACTCGGAACCCGCGAGAAACTTCAGCTTGCCGGACGTTCGGCGGATGGTGAAAAGCTCCAGGTGCAGCGCGAAGTCGTCGCGCGTGACACCGTCGAACTCCTCCAGCGTCCCGAACGGCGCCTGGTGCCAGGCGGCGATATAGGGCGTGGGAGGTTCACCCTCACCGAAGATACGGTCGAAGCGCCTCAAGAGTTCCAGATAAACCTGGGGGAACTCTGAGCGCGCCGCCTCGTCGAGGCCGAGCAGGTCGGGGACGCGGCGCCTCGGGTACAGGTGGACCTCGTAGGGCCAGTGCGCCGCGTACGGCACGAAGGCGACCCAGTGTTCACTCTCAAGGACGACCCGCTCGCCGGCGAGTTCACGTGCAAGGACGGCGTCGAACAGGTTCTCGCCGCCGGTCGCCTCCTTGTGGGCCGCGAGTGAGCGCAGCATCAGGGCGGTGCGCGGGGTGGTGAAGGGGTAGGCGTAGATCTGGCCGTGCGGGTGACCGAGCGTCACGCCGATCTCCTCGCCGCGGTTCTCGAAGCAGAACACCTGCTCGACGGAGGGGAGATGCGACAGTTCCGAGGTCCGGTCGGTCCACGCCTCCAGGACCAGCCTCGCCTGCTCCTCGGTCAGGCTCGCGAAGGACGCCTCGTGGTCCGAGGTGAAGCAGACCACCTCGCAGCGCCCGGAGTCGCCCGCCAGCGAGGGGAAACGGTTCTCGAAGACCACCACGTCGTACGACGAGTCCGGGATCTCGCTCAGCCGGTCGCCCTGGGTCGGGCACAGCGGGCACTGGTCGGCCGGCGGGTGGTAGGTGCGGCCCTGCCGGTGCGAGGCGATGGCGACCTGGTCGCCGAGCAGCGCGTCGCGGCGGATCTCCGAGGTGGTGTGCGTCCGCTCCAGCGGGCGGCGGTCCACCGCGTCCCGCACGGTGTCGTCGCGCAGGTCGTAGTAGATGAGCTCGCGACCGTCGGCCAGCCGGGTCGAGGTCTTCTTCACTGCGGACTCCCGAAATTCGAGCGTTGTTCGAGTCAGCCAACCATCAAACAGAACCGAACACACCAAAACACAACTCACCAGGTCAGTCAACATCGCAATCAATCAAGGTGCGACAACGAAAGTGTTGAATTACTGGGTGCAGAACCCCACAAATGCCCCCGTATCCCCCACATACCTCGCGGCAACGCTGCGGCTTCCCACCAACGGCCTGGACTACACGATCCTCGCGATCTACTTCGTCGTGGTTCTGGGCATCGGCCTCGCGGCCCGCCGTTCGGTGAAGACCAGCCTCGACTTCTTCCTCTCCGGACGGTCGCTGCCCGCCTGGATCACCGGCCTCGCGTTCATCTCGGCCAACCTGGCCGCCACCGAGATCCTCGGCATGGCCGCGAACAGCGCGCAGTACGGCGCGTACACCGTGCACTGGTACTGGATCGGCGCCATTCCGGCCATGGTCTTCCTCGGCCTGGTGATGATGCCCTTCTACTACGGCAGCAAGGTGCGCTCGGTCCCCGAGATGCTGCTGCTCCGCTTCGACAGAGCCGCACACCTGCTGAGTTCGATCCTGTTCGCCTTCGCGGCCATTCTGATCGCCGGTGTGAACCTGTACGCCCTCGCGATCGTCGTCGAGGCGCTGCTCGGCTGGCCGCAGTGGGTGGCGATCGTGGTGGCCGGCGCGTTCGTGCTGGCGTACATCACCCTCGGCGGCCTCTCCTCGGCCATCTACAACGAGGTGCTCCAGTTCTTCGTGATCCTGGCCGCCCTCATCCCGCTGTCCGTGCTCGGCCTGAAGAAGGCCGGCGGCTGGGACGGTCTGGTCGACAAGCTCACCGCCACCCACGGCCACAACTTCACGACCGCCTGGGGCGGCACCGGCATCGGCACCGTCAACCCGCTCGGCGCGAACTGGCTGACCATCGTCCTCGGCCTCGGCTTCGTGCTCTCCTTCGGCTACTGGACGACGAACTTCGCCGAGGTCCAGCGCGCCCTGTCGGCGAAGAACCTCTCCGCCGCCCAGCGCACCCCGCTGATCGCCGCCTACCCGAAGATCTTCATCGTCTTCCTGGTGATGATCCCGGGCCTGGTCGCCGCCGCGCTGGTGCCGAACATCGGCACGTCCGCGTCCGGCCTCCAGTACAACGACGCGATCCCCTACCTGATGTCCCAGCTGCTGCCCAACGGCGTGCTCGGCATCGCGGTGACCGGGCTGCTGGCGGCCTTCATGGCCGGCATGGCGGCCAACGTGTCGTCCTTCAACACCGTGTTCACCACCGACATCTGGGCGAAGTACGTGGTCAGGGGCCGGGAGGACGCCTACTACGTGCGCTTCGGACGGCTCATCACCGTGATCGGCGTCTGCGCGTCCGTCGGGACGGCGTTCCTCGCGTCGTCGTTCTCGAACATCATGAGCTACCTGCAGACGCTGTTCTCCTTCTTCAACGTGCCGATGTTCGTCGTCTTCATCGTCGGCATGTTCTGGAAGCGCGCCTCGGCGAAATCCGGCTTCTGGGGGCTGCTCGCGGGGACGGTGACCGCGATGGTCAACTACTTCGTCCTCTACAAGAAGGACATCATCGGCATCCCCTCCGACCAGGGCGCCAACTTCGTCTCCGCGATCGCCGGCTTCGTCGCCGGTGCGGTGGTGATGGTGATCGTCTCCCTGTTCACCGCGCCCAAGCCGGACGCGGAGCTCGCGGGGCTCGTCTACGGCACGACGTCCCCGGGGATGACCGAGCCGCCCGCGCCCGGCGACGAGGCCTGGTACCGCAGGCCGGCGCTGCTCGGCTGGGGCGCCGTGATCATCGCCGCCCTCTGCTACATCCCGTTCTCGTTCTAGTCCCGGTCGCGGGAGGATGGAGAGACCATGACCGACGACTCCGGGCACTCCGGGTTCCACTACTCCGAGCAGGACGTCCAGCGGGAGGTCACCGAGCTGGAGGGCAGGTCCGCGACCGCCGCGCGGATCTTCGACCTGCGGCGGATCATCGGCGGGCTGTTCGTCGTGTACGGGATCATCGTGACGATCGCCGGGATCACGGACTCGCAGGCCGAGATCGACAAGGCGCAGGGGATCAACATCAACCTGTGGACGGGCATCGGGATGCTGTTGCTCGGGGTGTTCTTCCTGGTGTGGCTGTGGTTGCGTCCTACGCCACCGCCGGTGCCTCCGGTGGAGGAGGGGGGCGAGTAGGTCGTCTTTCGGCTGCGGGTGTGTGGGGGCTGGTCGCGCCCACGCGGCGGCAGCCGCACATCGATACAGCCCCGCGCCCCTAACGGGGCGCTTGTGGGCCGCCGTTGACAGGTCCCGCCCTGTCCAGGAGCCCCGTGCGCGCGGCCAGGGCCGCTGCCTCCAGCCTCGATCCCACGCCCAGTTTCATCAGGACCCTCTGCACATGGGTGCGGGCCGTGCTGGGGGCGATGCCCATGCCGGCGGCGATGAGGCGGGTGTCCTCGCCGTCGGCGACGCGGACGAGGACCTCGACCTCGCGCGGGGTGAGCATCTGGAGGAGGCGCTGGCCCTCGTCGTCGGGCTGGGCGGCCGGGTTGAGGAGTTCGCCGAACGCGCCCTGGAGCAGGGCGGGGGCCACGGCGGCCTCCCCGGCCCGCGCCTTCATGATGGCCCGCTCGACGCCCTCTATCCGCTCGTCGTGCCGTACGTATCCGGAGGCGCCCGCGGCGAAGGCCGCCGCGATGCCGCGCGGGGACGGCACCGGGCCCAGGACCAGCACCGCGACCTGCGGCCGCTCCTTCTTGATCCGCACCACCGGGTCGAAGATGCCCGGCTCGGCCGGTGTCGCCGTACCGAGCAGGCACACCTCGGGTGCCCGTGTGATCACCAGCTCCGCCGCGCCCGCCGCCGGCGCCGCCGCGGCCAGCACCCGGTGGCCGCGCAGTTTCAGCGCCGAGGCCAGCGCCTCCGCGAGCAACCGGTGGTCGTCGACCACCATGAGCCGCACTCCCATAGAGCAACCCCCCAGTCCCCCCAATGGATGCCCCACTATGGATCCCCACTGGTCCGCATGGACAGAGGGCCCCCCGGCACCTCGTCCTTCATGCCCCCGGAAGCTACACGCTTGTTCGACGTCGCGCTGCCCCTACTGGTGAGAAGTGCCCCGGATCGGAGGAATCTCTTGCTTTTCTGGTATTCGCGCGCTTGACGTGGCCTCAGCCGCCCGCGCCGAAGGCGACGACCAGGTACGACTTCCCCGAGGACGACGAGCCGGCGGTGTGGGCGTACTCGGCGGACATGTACAGGTGCCCCTGGGAGTAGAGGACCTCCGCGTACTCCGGCGACATGCTGGTCTCCACGGCCTTGACCGCCTCGGTCGCCGGGTTCTCCAGCAGCTTGGTCTCCTTGAACGAACCGCCGTCGATGCTGACGATCTGGCCGCCCTTGTCGTACGGAGGGTTCTTGTACGCGATCACGTTCGGACCGTCCATGCGCAGCGGCGTGATCGTGTAGTTGTCACCGGCGTCGGCGCGCTGACCGGTCTGCTTGCCGGTGGCGAGGTCGAAGGCGACGATCTCGTTGGTCTTGGCGAAGTCCCCGTCGCCGTCGTGCTCCTCGGTCGCCAGGTACAGCCGGTCGTTGCCGACCGCCAGTCCCGTGCACTTCTCCACCTGGTAGATGTTGTCGCAGCGGACCGCGTACGAGCTGCCCGGAGTGGAGATACGGGTGCGCAACGCACCGGTTTTGTTGTCGATGGAGAAGACGTCGGAGAAGCCGCTGCCGTCGCCGGCGCTGTTGTTGACGTCGGCGGCCACCACCAGCGGGTCGGTCGAGACGACGCTGGCGTAGTCGATGCCCGAGGTCATCCTGTATTCGGAGACCACCTTGGCGGAGACCGGATCGAGGGTCTGGATGTGCAGCTGGCCGGAGTCGCCGCTGCCGCACTTGCGGACCGCGACCAGCTTGGCGCCGCCGCCGTACCCGGCGTCGTAGCAGCTGTCGGCCGGCTTCGGCTGCCAGCGGATCTTGCCGGAGGAGAGGTCGAAGGCGGCGCCGCCGCTGGTACCGCCGACCGCGACGGTGTGCTGGGAGACCGTCACATTGTTGAAGTTGACCGGAACATCACCGGACTTGACCGTCTGCGTCCACAGCTTCTTACCGGCGTTCAGGTCGATCGCGGCGATCCGGGTGCAGCCCGCCGTGGAGCCCTTCGGGGGCATCTTCGGCTGGAAGACGACCGCCGTCCTGCCGTCCTCGCTGACGTGCCCGCTCGCGTAGCAGACCGGGCCGGACAGCGGGACCGTCCACAGCTCGGCGCCCGAGTCGGGGTCGTAGCCGGTGATCTCGGCGACGCCGCTCTTGGCGTACACCTTGTCGGTGAGCCAGGAACCGGAGGTGACGGTGGTGTCCTTCGCCGCGGGCAGCGGGACCTGGAAGAGGAGCTTGGAGGCGGGGTCGGCGGGCACCTTCTCGCTGCCCTTGCCGCCGGCCGTGTCCTGGCCGCCGGTCGTGCCGCCGCTGGAGTGCGCGGTGTCGTTCTTCTTTCCGTCGTCGGCGGAGGAACCGGAGGAACCGGAGGACTTGGAGTACCAGATGCCGCCGCCGACGATCAGCGCGATCGCGACGACCGCGACGACGACGATGAGCAGCGTGGCCTTGTTGCCGCCGGAGCCGCCCTGCCTGCCCGGCTGGGTGGGGTAGCCGGGCGGGGGCTGCTGCGGGTAGCCGTAACCGGGCTGCTGGGCGTAGGGGTTGGCGGCCGCGGGGGGCTGCTGGGTGTACGGGTTGGGGGCGGCCGGCGGCTGCGCGGGGTAGCCGTAGCCCGGCGGGGGCGGGGGCTGCTGCGGGTAGCCGTAGCCCGGCTGGGGCTGCTGCGGCGGGCCGGCGGGGGCGCCGAAACCGGGCTGCTGCGGGGGCTGGTTGGGCGGCGGCGGGGGCGGCTGGGTCATGGCGGAGGTACCTCGGAGAACGGCGCGTGGGACGGCTGGGGACGACGCGGGCTGATGGAGGACGGCAGGGAACGGGCGCGCTCAGTCACCGAAGGCCATCATCAGCTTCTCCTTCGCGTCGTCGCTGCCGGTGAGCCGGGTGGAGGAGAGGTAGAAGCGGCCGTCGGCCCAGTCGACCGCGCCGTCGTAGAAGCCGTCCTCGATGTCGGCGGTGTGCTGCGGGTTCTGCAGCAGCGTGGTGGTGCCGTGGGCGGAGCCGGCGGTCGGAACGGACACGACCCGGCCGCCCGCGTCGTACGACGGTTTCACGTACGCGACGAGCTTGCCGCCCTCGACCCCGATCGGGTACATCGACTCGTCCGTGGGGGACTTGACGCGCCACTTGGCCTTGCCGTCGGCGAGGCTGATCGCGACGATCTCGTTGGCGCCGCCGCTGGTGTCCGTCGGCAGGTAGAGGGTGTTCGCGTCGACCGCGACACCCTGGCAGCCCTGCAGGTCACGGGCGAGGAAGGCCCAGCCGCACTCGGGCGCGAACTTCTCGTCGACCTTCACCTCGGAACGGAATGTGCCCTTGGCGTCCAGGGTGGAGATGTTCCAGGCCTTCTTGGCCTCGTTGGTCATGTAGACCACGAGGGGGTCGACGGAGTAGGTCCGCTCGACCGTCCAGCCCTTCTTCACCGGCCGGGTCCACCTGACCTTGCCGGTGGCCGGGTCGAGCTCCGAGATCTCGTCGTGCTCGTTGCCGGTGCCGGCCGCGCAGGAGGCCACCTCGATCAGCCGGTTCGTGCCGCCCGCGAAGGCCGTGGGGAAGCAGGCCGCGCCGTACTTCTCCTTGTCGTACAGCTTGTCGCCACTGGCGAGGTCGTACGCCGTGCCCGACTGGGAGCGGCCCACCATCAGGGTCCGGCCGCTGATGGTCAGCTCGACGCTGATCGCGCTGTCGAAGAGCCCGCCGTCGGCGACGGTCGCGGTCCAGCCCTTCTTGCCGGTGTCGAGGTCGATCTCCTGCAGCTGGTTGCACTTGGCCCGGTCGCTGGTGCCGTTCATGTACGCCACGACGACCTTGTCGTCCGCCGACTTGCCCGAGGTGACCGCGCAGATCTTCTGCGGGAAGGTGATCGGGGCCCAGGCCGGGTCGCCGTCGCCCACGCGGTAGCCGAAGACCTGCTTGTACGCCGCCTTCACCGCCGTCTTCCCGGTGATCCACATGCCGGGTGCGTCGGCGCCGGACGCGGGCGCGTCGGGTGCCGACTTGTACCAGAGCACCTTGGCCTCGCCGGACTTGCGGCCCTCGTTGAGGTTCTCCGGGTCCGCGCCGCCGCCGCTGCCGTCACCGGGGTCGGCCGGGGTGTCGGTGCCGGAGGCCCTGGGGTCGTCGGAGGGCTGGGCGACCGGCTTCCTGCCGCCGTCCCCGTTGCCGGTCACGGCGTACACCGTGCCGCCGACGACCAGCAGGCCCGCCACCGCCGCCGCGACGATCAGCGCGGGCTTCCCCTTGAACGGGCCGCCGCCTCCGCCGCCGGGCGGCGGGGTCATGCCCGGCCCGCCGGGGTACTGCGGCGGCTGCTGGGGGTATCCGTAACCGGGCTGCGGAGCCGTGGGCTGCTGCGGGGAGCCGTACGGGCCCGGCGCGCCGTAGGGACCTGGTGCGCCGTACGGTCCGGGAGCGCCGTAGGGGCCGGGCGGCTGCTGCCCGTAGGGGCCGCCGGGCTGGGGCGGGTAGCCGTAGCCCGGCCGGGGCGGCTGGGCGGGCGGCGGAGGCGTGCCCTGCGGCGCGCCGAAACCCCCCTGCCCCGGCTGCTGTTGCGGTGCGCCGAAGCCGCCGCCCGGCGGCGGCTGGTCCTGTGGTGTTCCGTAACCGCCCTGCTGCGGCGGCTGATTGGGTGGCTGGCTCATCAGCGGTCTTTCCCCCGTTCACTGATTTCTGGCCACATCCCGAGGCCCGTGACGGACTCAGGGCGCTCTCAGAGTGTTCTCAGACCGACCTTTCTACCACTCGGCACCGACACCCCACGGGGCCGTCCAAGCCCCCGTTCCCAAGGGAGAACCGCCCCGTGATACCTCCGTTACGCGCCTACACGCCCCCTTCACCACCCGCACGCAAGGCAATCGCGCACGGCTGGCAGCGCCCCTTTAGGGGCGCGGGGAACTGCGCGACCAGCCCCCACCCACCCGCAGCCGACCGACGACCCATCACGGCGCCCCCAGCGGAGCGCTACGCGTCCTCCGCCAGTTCCAGCCAGCGCATCTCCAGGTCCTCACGCTCGCCGGCCAGGTCGCGCAGCTGGGCGTCGAGTTCGGCGACCTTGGCGAAGTCCGTGGCGTTGGCGGCGATCTGGTCGTGCAGCTTGGTCTCCTTCTCGGAGACCCGGTCCAACTGGCGCTCGATCTTCTGGAGTTCCTTCTTGGCGGCGCGCTGGTCGGCGGCGCTGCGCTCGGCCGTGGGGGCCTTGGGGGCGACGGCGGTGGCGGCGACCGTCTCCTCCATGCGCTGCCTGCGCTCCAGGTACTCGTCGATGCCGCGCGGCAGCATCCGCAGGGTGGCGTCGCCGAGGAGGGCGAAGACGCGGTCGGTGGTCCGCTCGACGAAGAACCGGTCGTGGGAGATGACGATCATCGAGCCGGGCCAGCCGTCGAGGACGTCCTCCAGCTGGGTGAGGGTCTCGATGTCGAGGTCGTTGGTGGGCTCGTCGAGGAAGAGGACGTTCGGCTCGTCCATGAGGAGCCGCAGCAGCTGGAGGCGGCGGCGCTCACCGCCGGACAGGTCGCCGACCGGCGTCCACTGCTTCTCCTTGCTGAAGCCGAACGTCTCGCACAGCTGCCCGGCGGTCATCTCGCGCCCCTTGCCGAGGTCGACGCGCTCGCGGACCTGCTGGACGGCTTCCAGCACCCGGGTGGCGGGGTTCAGCTCGGCGACCTCCTGGGAGAGGTAGGCGAGCTTGACGGTCTTGCCGACGACGACCTGACCGGCCGCCGGCTGCGCCTCGCCGTCCGTCCGCGCGGCCTCGGCCATGGCGCGCAGCAGCGAGGTCTTGCCGGCGCCGTTGACACCGACCAGGCCGATGCGGTCGCCGGGGCCGAGCTGCCAGGTGACGTGCTTGAGCAGCACCTTGGGGCCGGCCTGAACGGTCACGTCCTCCAGGTCGAACACGGTCTTGCCGAGCCGGGACGAGGCGAACTTCATCAGCTCGGAGGTGTCCCGCGGCGGCGGCACGTCCTTGATCAGCTCGTTGGCGGCCTCGACCCGGAAGCGCGGCTTGGAGGTACGGGCGGGGGCGCCGCGGCGCAGCCAGGCCAGCTCCTTGCGGACCAGGTTCTGCCGCTTGGTCTCCTCGGTGGCCGCGATCCGCTCGCGCTCCGCGCGGGCGAAGACGTAGTCGGAGTAGCCGCCCTCGTACTCGTAGACGTCGCCGCGCTGGACGTCCCACATGCGGGTGCAGACCTGGTCGAGGAACCACCGGTCGTGGGTGACGCAGACGAGGGCCGAGCGGCGCTCGCGCAGGTGCTTGGCCAGCCAGGAGATGCCCTCGACGTCGAGGTGGTTGGTGGGCTCGTCCAGGACCAGCAGGTCCTGCTCCTCGATGAGCAGCTTGGCGAGCGCGATGCGCCGCCGCTCGCCGCCGGAGAGCGGGCCGATGACGGTGTCCAGGCCCTTGGGGAAGCCCGGCAGGTCCAGGCCGCCGAAGAGGCCGGTGAGCACGTCGCGGACCTTGGCGTTGCCGGCCCACTCGTGGTCGGCCATGTCGCCGATGACCTCGTGCCGGACGGTGGCGGCCGGGTCCAGGGAGTCGTGCTGGGTGAGGATGCCGAGGCGCAGTCCGCCGGAGTGCGTGACACGGCCGGTGTCGGCCTCCTCCTGCTTGGCGAGCATCCGGATGAGGGTGGTCTTGCCGTCGCCGTTGCGGCCCACCACACCGATGCGGTCGCCCTCCGACACGCCGAGCGAGACGCCGTCCAGCAGGGCACGGGTGCCGTAGACCTTGCTGACGTTCTCGACATTGACCAGGTTGACGGCCATTTCACTCCTGCGCACGGGGACGGTCAGCCTCCCAGCGTAATGCGCGCCGGGAGGCCGCCCCGCCGGGAGCTACTTTCCGCCCGCCCGCGCGCGTACCTCGTCGAGGAGGTCGTACATGGTCTGTCCCGGGCAGTCGGTCTGCAGCCAGTCGCGGTGGCCGGAGACCGTGGTGACGTCCCTGGTGACGCCGTTGACCGGGTTGACGTAGGTGATCCTCGCGCTCGTGTCGAGGCCCTTGAAGCGGGCGATCACCTTGACCAGCCGGGTCAGGGAGGCCTTGGCGGCGTCGGTGGGGCCCTGGTCGACGAGGGTGCCGAGGAGGGCGATGCCGAGGTTGCCGGAGTTGTAGCCGGAGGTGTGGAAGGCGGTGACCAGGTTGCCGTCGGGGTCGAAGGCGGGGATGCCGTCGGCGCCGGAGTAGCGGCCCTCGTAGACGGTGCCGGCCTCGTCGATCAGGAAGTGGTAGCCGATGTCGCCCCAGTCCAGGGTGACCGCGTGGTACTCGTAGATCGCGCGGACGGTGGCCGCCGGGTCCGGGTCGTTGTTGGGCGTGTCCGTGTGGTGGACCGTGATCGACTGCAGCGCGTAGTACTTCTCCGGCGAGTTCACCTCGCCGTTCTTGTACCGCTTCGACTCGTCGGCGCTCCAGGCCGGACGGGACAGGTACCGCACGCCCCGCACGCGGGTCGGCTCCTTCGGCACCTGGAAGGTGCGGTCCGGGCCGCCGGTGGTGTCGATCGCGAGGGAGCCGAGGCCCGTCGTGCCGTCCGGTGCCGTCAGTTCGTACGCCTTGGCGCTGCCGGCCGCTATCAGCGCCGTACGGCCGCCGTCCTCCAGGGTCGCGCAGCCGGGGGTGACGGCCTTGCCGTCACCACCCGCGAAGCGGATCGAGACGCCGTCCTCGGCGCCGTCCCAGCGGACGCCGACGAAGGCGGCGGCGAAGGCGGTGGTGGCCGTGCCGGTGCCGGTGGCGGCGGCCGTCCGGGTCGCCGGGAAGGTCTCCGGTTCGGTGCCGGTGGTGTCGCTCGCCGTGCCGGAGGAGTCGGTGGCCGCGAAGACCACCGGGGTCAGCGCGGCCCCGGCGGCCACGGCGCCGGCGGCCCCGATCACGCCTCGACGGGACAGGGACGGTTTCCTGCGATGGGACGGGGTGGGGGATTCGGACACGGACGTGCCTTCCGCAGACGTTCGGATGCTCGGTCGTTCGGATGCTCGATTGAAACGTCAAGCGAACTTATCCGTCCCAGCAGCCCCACGCGTACTGCGGCAGTAGTAATCCGGGCCAATTCCCGGTGGAGATACCGCACTTGTTGTGAACGCCACGCGAAAGCGCGGCCCGCACCGGCCCGGGGGCGCCCCGCTCGTGCGCCGGAGTGCGGGCCGCGGTCAGGCTCCGGCGGGCGCCGGGGTGAGGACGGTGGCGCCCGGCGCGGGGGACGTCGTGGTGCGGGCCGTGCGGCAGGTGCCGGAGGCGAGGAGGGCTTCGGCGACCTTCTCGGCGGAGGCGGCGTCGCGGACGAGGAACGCCGTGGTCGGGCCGGAGCCGGAGACCAGGGCGGTGAGGGCGCCGGCCTCGCGGCCCGTGTCGAGGGTGGCCGCGAGTTCGGGGAAGAGGGAGAGCGCGGCGGGCTGGAGGTCGTTGGAGACGGCGGTGGCGAGCGCGTCGGGGTCACCCTTGGCGAGCGCGTCGAGGAGGTCGGCGGAGGCGACGGGTTCCGGGATGTCCCGGCCCTCGGCGAGCCGGTCGAACTCACGGAAGACGGCCGGGGTGGAGAGCCCGCGCCCGGCCATCGCGAAGACCCAGTGGAAGGTGCCGCCGACTTCCAGAGCGGTGAGGCGTTCGCCGCGCCCGGTGCCGAGGGCGGCGCCGCCGACCAGGCTGAAGGGCACGTCGCTGCCCAGCTCGGCGCAGATGGCGAGGAGTTCGGCGCGGGAGGCGCCCGCCTGCCAGAGCTCGTTGCACGCGAGCAGCGCGCCCGCCCCGTCCGCGCTCCCCCCGGCCATGCCGCCGGCGACGGGGATGTCCTTGGCGATGTGCAGGTGGACGGCCGGTTCAATGCCCCGGCGCCCGGCCAGGGCGAGGGCGGCGCGCGCGGCGAGGTTGGTGCGGTCCAGGGGGACCTGGTCGGCGTCCGGGCCCTCGCAGGTGATCGTCAGCTCGTCGGCGGGGGTGACCGTGACCTCGTCGTACAGGCCGACGGCGAGGAAGACGTTGGCGAGGTCGTGGAAGCCGTCGGGGCGGGCGGCACCCACCGCGAGCTGGACGTTGACCTTGGCGGGGACGCGTACCGTGACGCTCACTGACCGGACTCCCTGTGCTCGGCGTGCTCGGCGTGCTCGGCGATCCTCGCGAACTCCTCGACCGTCAGCGACTCCCCGCGGGCCTGCGGCGAGACCCCGGCCGCGACCAGCGCCGCCTCGGCGGCCGCCGCGGACCCGGCCCAGCCGGCGAGCGCCGCCCGCAGGGTCTTGCGCCGCTGCGCGAACGCCGCGTCGACCACCGCGAAGACCTCTCTCCTGGAGGCCGTCGTCTTGAGCGGTTCCGCGCGCCGCACGAGGGAGACCAGTCCGCTGTCGACGTTCGGCGCGGGCCAGAAGACGTTGCGCCCGATGGCTCCGGCGCGCTTGACCTCGGCGTACCAGTTGGCCTTGACGGAGGGCACTCCGTACACCTTGTTGCCGGGTGCGGCGGCGAGCCGGTCGGCGACCTCGGACTGCACCATCACCAGCGTCCGCTCGATGCTCGGGAAGGTGTCGAGCATGTGGAGCAGGACGGGGACGGCCACGTTGTAGGGGAGGTTCGCGACGAGCGCGGTCGGCGGCGGGCCCGGCAGCTCGGTGACGTGCATCGCGTCGGAGTGCACCAGCGCGAACCGGTCGGCGCGCGCCGGCATGCGCGCCGTGATCGTGGCGGGCAGCGCGCTCGCCAGGACGTCGTCGATCTCGACGGCGGTCACCCGGTCGGCGACCTCCAGCAGGGCCAGGGTGAGGGACCCCAGTCCCGGGCCGACCTCGACGACGACGTCGTCCGGGCGGACCTCGGCGGTGCGGACGATACGGCGGACCGTGTTGGCGTCGATCACGAAGTTCTGGCCGCGCTGCTTGGTGGGGCGTACACCGAGCGCGGCCGCGAGTTCGCGGATGTCTGCGGGGCCGAGGAGGGCGTCGGGGGTGGGGCTGCTCACGGGACAAGGGTACGGGCCGCCGGGAACGCCTCGGCCGGTCACCTGTGCAGGCGCGCTCCGGTCACCTGTGCAGGCGCGCTCCGCAGTGCGGCCAGGGGGTGGAGCCGCGGCTCAGGTAGAGCTTCTTCGCGCGGAACGTCTGCTCCTCGGCGGGCGCGTCCTGCGGGCGCCCGCTGCCGCCGAGGCTGTGCCAGGTGCGGGAGTCGAACTGGTACAGCCCGCCGTACGTCCCGGAGGCGTCCACCGCGTGCGGGCGGCCGCCGGACTCGCAGGCGGCGAGACCGTGCCAGTTCAGTCCGTCGGCGCCCTTGACGGAGTCCGGATGCGGCTTGGTGCCCACCATCACCAGCTGGGTACGCGGCTCGCGCACCAGCTCGGACGTCTGGCGGCGCGGCTTCTGCCGGACCCCGTTGACGGTCCGCAGGTAGTAGGTGACCCGGCGCAGGCCCGGCCGCCCCGCCTGCTCGATCACCTCGGTCCCCTTGAAGAGGGTGGGGTCGGCAGTCCGCCGCACCTCGAACGGGATCACCTCCTCGCGCACCTCCCTGCTGCCGGTGACGCGCAGCACGGTCACCGTCTGGCCGTCGCGCGGGAAGCCGTCGAGGGGCGTGGAGGTGGTGTCCTGGCCGTGCAGGGAGATCCCGGCCTCCTCGACGGCCTCGCGGACGGTCGCGGCGTTGGTGCGGATGGTGCGGGTCCGGCCGTCGGCGAGGATCGTGACGGTGCGTTCGGTGCGGACGTCGAGCGCGAGCCCGGCGCGGCCGATGTTCCGGGAGCGCGAGGCCGAGAGATACGCGCCCTCGGCACGCACCCCCAGCTGGTCGAGCGCCCCCTGCACCGTGTGCGCCGTGGTCCACACCTCGCGCCGTTCGCCGTCCAGCGTGAGCCGTACGGGGCGGCCGTAGCGCACCGCGACCTCGTCGCCGCTGGCCAGTGCCGTGCCCGGGGCGGGCGCCACCACGTCGTGCGCCCCCACCGGTACGCCCTCCTCGGTCAGCAGCTCGGTCACGTCGTCCGCGAAGGTGTGCAGGGTGCGCGGGCGGCCGTCGACGGTCAGCTCGATCGCCTTGTCCTTGGCGAGGAACGCGGTGGTGCCGCCGGCGAGGAAGGCGACGACCAGCGCCTGCGGCAGCAGCCGGCGCACGGCCGACTCCGAGCGGGTGCCGTACCGCGACTTCCGCCGCCGCCCGGCCCGCCGGCCCACCGCCTCGCGCCCGTCCGCCCCGGGGGCCCCGCCCTCCGGCATCCGCCCGCCGCCCTGCCGCGGCAGCGCCGGTTCGCCCGCCCGCCCGGGAGCCACGCCCGCCGCGGCCTCGTACGCCGGCCGGTAGGTGTCGTTCCCGTACGGCGTGGCGTAGGCCAGCGTCTCGGCATCGTGCACGCCCGGCGCACGATACGTACCGTGCGCACCCGGCGCCCCGTGCGCTCCCGGCATACCCTGCGCGCCAGGCGCGCCCTGCGTGCCGTGCGCCCCGTGCGCCCCCGGCGCGGTGTAGGGGCCGTACGCCTCAAACGTCTCGTACTGCGGTGTGCTCACGCCGACACGCTCCAGAGGGCCAGACGGGTCCGGATCGGGCCCCCAGAACCTAGCGGAGCACCGGTCACTCTCCAAAGCGGCACGACTACGCACGGTCGCGACCGGACCGGGGGAGCACCACCGTGAGCGTTATACGCCAGTTATGATCGCTATACCCTCAGTAACCAAAGGCGCGGGCCGTGTTGGCGCCCAGCGCCGCCGCCAGCGCGTCCTCGTCGATGCCGCGTACGGCGGCCATCGCGCGCACCGTGACCGGAACGAGATAGGGGGCGTTGGGCCGTCCGCGGTACGGCGCCGGGGTCAGGAAGGGCGCGTCGGTCTCCACGAGGACCAGCTCCAGCGGGGCGACGGCGAGCGCGTCCCGCAGGTTCTGCGCGTTCTTGAAGGTGACGTTGCCGGCGAAGGACATGAAGTAGCCCTCGCGGGCGCACTCCTCGGCCATCTCTGCGTCCCCGGAGTAGCAGTGGAACACGGTCCGCTCGGGGGCGCCCTCCTCCTTGAGGACGCGCAGCACGTCGGCGTGGGCGTCCCGGTCGTGGATGACCAGGGCCTTGCCGTGCCGCTTGGCGATCTCGATGTGGGCGCGGAAGGAGCGCTCCTGGGCGGCCTTGCCCTCGGGCCCGGTGCGGAAGTAGTCGAGGCCGGTCTCGCCGACACCCTTCACCTGGGGCAGCCCGGCCAGCCGGTCGATCTCGGCGAGCGCCTCGTCCAGCGCCGCGTCACCGCCGCCCGCGCGCGCCCCCTGCCGAGACCAGCCGTCGGGGTCACCGTGCACGATGCGCGGGGCCTCGTTGGGATGCAGGGCCACGGTCGCGTGCACGTTCGCGTGCGCGGCGGCGGTCTCGGCCGCCCACCGCGAGCCCTTGAGGTCGCAGCCGACCTGGACGACGGTCGTCACGCCCACCGACGCGGCCTTCGCCAGGCCTTCCTCGACCGTGCCGGACTGCATGTCGAGATGGGTGTGCGAGTCGGCGACCGGCACCCGGAGGGGTTCCGGGAGCGGCGGCGCCGCGTTCTTGTCGGCCGTGCGGGAGGCAGAGCCGGGGGCCGAGCCGGAGGCCGGTCCTGAGGCGTTCGAAGGCATGCCCCGATCCTACGAAAGGGGCATGCCCCGCCGGACCCGCGCCCGGGTCAGCTCGCCTTGCGCTGGAACGCGTGCAGCAGGTCGGACAGGTGCCAGTGGTGCGGCTCCCCGACCTCGGCGCCGGCCTCCGTCGCCTCCTCCGGCTCCGCACCGGCCGGACGGCCCTGCGCGGACGGCCGCGACGACCGCTGCGCCGCGCTCCGCACCGACGAGACCTGTCCCGCGCGCATGATGCGCACGACCTGGCCGTCGCAGTTCTGGCACGAGGGCCTGCTCAGCGGCGACGGGACGACCCGGCCGTCCGCCACGTACGTGACGAACGCGTGGTTGTCCGCGTCGGTGTGGTGCTCTATCTCGAACGACTGCTCCCAGCCGTGCCCGCATCGCATGCAGGCGAACGAATACGACTCGTGAACGACGGCTGTGGCTGCACCGCGGAGGCCCGTCTGCCCTGCGATCTCACTCATGCCAGCTCCTGCTGTCCGCTGGACAAGCGTCCCCGGCGCGGGAATTCCCCCCGGAATCCCCTGGGGACGAGGGACGGGTGCGTCCCTGCTGACCAGTGGACGCCTTCACCGACGCGAATGCGACAGGCCTGCCGAGTGTTGGAGCCGTTTTGGACTTTGCTTGCCAAATCGGCCTCGCGACGGGGGGTTCGGCTTTGCCTTTCCCGGCCTGCCTTTACCCACCCGTGGGGCGCCCGCTCATGAGAGATGCTCCCTGCTCAGAGGACACATCCCGGCAGGTCAGCAGCGCCCCGAAAGGGGCGCGGGGAACTGCGCGACCAGCCCTCCACCGCCCCGCGCCCGACTGCACAAAAGCAACCACGACGGCGCTGCGAAACCGACCTCATCCCTCAACACGCTTCGCGGCGACCACCGCGTCGAACACCACCCGCTTGGGAATCCCGGCCTCCACCGCCACCGCCGCGATCGCCTCCTTGCGCCGCTCCCCGGCCTCCTCCCGCACCCGCACCCGCCGCACCAGTTCCTCCCCGTCGAGTTCCTCGGGCCCCTTCTCCGGCGCGCCCTCGACGACCACGGTGATCTCGCCGCGCACCCCCTCGGCCGCCCACACCGCCAGCTCGGCCAGCGGACCGCGCCGTACCTCCTCGTACGTCTTGGTCAGCTCACGGCAGACGGCGGCCCGCCGCTCCGCGCCGAACACCTCGGCCATGTCGGCGAGGGTGTCGTCGAGGCGGTGCGGCGCCTCGAAGTAGACGAGGGTGCGGCGCTCCTCGGCGACCTCGCGGAGCCGCCCGCGGCGCTCGCCGGACTTGCGCGGCAGGAAGCCCTCGAAGCAGAACCGGTCGACGGGCAGCCCGGACAGCGCGAGCGCGGTGAGCACCGCGGACGGTCCCGGGACGGCGGTGACCCGGATCTCCTTCTCCACGGCGGCCGCGACCAGCCGGTAGCCGGGGTCGGAGACGGACGGCATCCCCGCGTCGGTCACGAGCAGCACGCGCGCGCCGCCGACCAGCTCCTCGACCAGCTCGGGGGTGCGGGCGGCCTCGTTGCCCTCGAAGTAGGAGACGACCCGGCCCTTGGGCGTCACCCCCAGTGCCTGGGTGAGCCAGCGCAGCCGCCGGGTGTCCTCCGCCGCGATCACGTCGGCGCCGGTCAGCTCGGCCGCGAGCCGGGGCGGCGCGTCCGCGACGTCGCCGATGGGGGTGCCTGCCAGGACAAGGGTTCCAGTCACCCCTCCATCCTCGCAGCCGTCACTGACAGCGCCGTCCCCGGAACCGGGGCCCTCGCGCCCTTATCGCAAAGGAACCCACCTCTAAGACGCCATTTCAGTTGGCGTGATCTTGCGGCAGTCTGGGGTGATGACTGCTGCGCTTGTCGAGCGGATGGCGCCGGAAGAGCTGTGGACGTTGT
>NZ_JBICZD010000016.1:0-256980 GCF_043201555.1 Streptomyces sp. NPDC048288 | reverse complement strand
GCGCCGTGCGCCCCTTGTGGGGGGGGCCCCACACCGCGGCCCCCCTCGGGGGGTAACCCGGCCGGCCGCGCCCCCCCCCCGCGCCGCGGCGCCGGCCCCCCCCCCCCCCCCCCCCCCCCCTCCGCGCTGCTGTGGTCAGACCGCGCTGAAGCCGACCTTGCGCACGGTCGGCTCACCGAGCTCGATGTACGCCAGGCGGTCCGTCGGGACCAGGACCTTACGGCCGCGCTCGTCCTCCAGGGACAGCACCTGCGACTTGCCGGCCAGCGCGTCGGCGACGAGGCGCTCGACCTCCTCGGCGTTCAGACCGCTCTCCAGCACGATCTCGCGGGGCGCGTGCTGCACGCCGATCTTGACCTCCACGGCTATGTCCCTCCGACGGTCAGTGAAGTGCGCGGCCTTCCGCGCCGTACGCTGCACACATTAGCCCGGTGAGGGGACGTACACGCTGCGCGCCTGCACGCCAAGAGCGAACAGCGGACGGGAATGCGCCGCGCGGAGTGCGGCGCACGGCGGCGGACGCCAGGGGACGGACGTCAGTGGTGGCCGTCGATCCCGTGCAGCGGGAAACCGGCGATGCCCCGCCAGGCCAGCGAGGTCAGCAGCTGTACCGCCTGGTCGCGCGGCACGGTGCGGTCGCTGTGCAGCCAGGAGCGCGCCACCACCTGGGCGAGGCCGCCGAGGCCGGATGCCAGCAGCATCGACTCCGCGCGCGGCAGGCCGGTGTCCTCGGCGATCACTTCGCAGATCGCCTCCGCGCACTCGGTGGTGACCTTGTCGACCCGCTCGCGCACGGCGGGCTCGTTCGTCAGGTCGGACTCGAAGACGAGACGGAAGGCGCCGCCGTCGTCCTCGACGTACGCGAAATACGCGTCCATGGTCGCCCACACGCGCTGCTTGTTGTCCGTCGTCGACGCGAGCGCGCCGCGCACCGCCTGGATCAGGGCCTCGCAGTGCTGGTCCAGCAGGGCCAGGTAGAGGTCGAGCTTGCCCGGGAAGTGCTGGTAGAGCACCGGCTTGCTGACCCCGGCGCGCTCGGCGATGTCGTCCATCGCGGCCGCGTGGTATCCCTGCGCGACAAAAACTTCCTGGGCGGCGCCCAGCAGCTGGTTCCGTCGGGCACGGCGCGGCAGGCGGGTGCCCCGCGGGCGCGCCGCCTCTGTCTGCTCGATGGCTGTCACGCCGCCTCCCAAAGTCGTCCACATGCGGATCGCTCCGCGCGGCCATCGTACTTTTCGGTAACCGTGTTGTGCGCGGTGCGAGCGCAGAATTTCACGTACCGGACGGCCGCGAAAGCCGCACAGGGAAAGCACCGGGAAATACGGACAGCCCAGGTGGGCCCGTCGGCGGCCGCTACCGGTCAGCGATAGTCGTCCTCGTCCAGGGAGACGACGCGTGCCTGTTCGATCAGATCGGCCTCGTTCGCGCGGTCCGCGTCCACTCCGGTGAGCGGGTCGTCGTGGGACGGTGCGATGTCCGTGTGCTGCTCGGCTGTGTCGCCCTCCGGGGCCTCGACGTCGATCTCCGGGGCGTCCTCCGCCTCCAGATCGTCGAGCACGTCGGGGTCGGTGGGGTCATAGGCCATCGTGGGCTCCCTTCCTTCGAACGTCCCTGCCGGAAGCAGGGGGCCACAAACGGGTGCCCTGATTACGAGCGTAGGAGACAGCGGATGCGGACGCTATGCCATCCGCGGCCGGGTGCCCGGGCCCGCGGACGGCTCGCCCGGGCGAATCTGTGATGGCGAACACACGAACCACTGTGTGATCGTCTCGTAACATTGGCCCATGTCTTCGACCGAGCTGCCATCCGTGCCGCCCACCAGCGTGCTCCCGAAGGCGGCGGCCGTCAGGGTCGCGGAGGGCGAGCGGCTGCGGTCGGTGGGGCTGCCCGGCGTCACTCTCACGATCCGTTCGCGCCCGCCCGCGCGCGAGGGACTGCCGCCCGCGCTGTTCATCCACGGGCTCGGCGGCTCCTCGCAGAACTGGTCGGAGCTGATGGAGCGGCTCGAAGGCGTCGTGGACGGCGAGGCGGTCGACCTGCCCGGCTTCGGCGACTCGCCGCCGCCGGACGACGGCGACTACTCGGTCACCGGGCACGCGCGCGCGGTCATCCGCTATCTCGACACGACCGGCCGCGGTCCGGTCCACCTCTTCGGCAACTCGCTGGGCGGCGCGGTCGCCACCCGCGTCGCCGCCGTCCGCCCCGACCTCGTCCGCACCCTCACGCTCGTCTCGCCGGCCCTGCCCGAGCTGCGCGTGCAGCGCACGGCCGTGCCGACGGTGCTGCTGGGCCTGCCCGGCGTCGCCGGACTGCTCACCCGCACGACCGGCAAGTGGACCGCGGAGCAGCGCGTACGGGGCGTCCTGGGCCTCTGCTACGGCGATCCCGGCCGGGTCACGCCCGAGGCGTTCGAGCACGCGGTGGAGGAGCTGGAGCGGCGGCTGCGGCTGCCGTACTTCTGGGACGCGATGGCGCGGTCCGCGCGCGGCATCGTGAACGCGTACACGCTGGGCGGCCAGCACGGGCTCTGGCGCCAGGCCGAGCGGGTCCTCGCCCCCACCCTGCTGATCTACGGCGGCCGCGACCAGCTCGTCGGCTACCGCATGGCCCAGAAGGCCGCGCGCAGCTTCCGCCGCTCCCGGCTGCTGTCCATGCCGGACGCCGGGCACGTGGCGATGATGGAGTACCCGGGGGCGGTGGCCGGGGCGTTCTGCGAACTCCTCGCCGACGCCGACGACTTGGGCGGCGAACGGGCCGCGTCGGGTGCGGGGGGCTGAGAGCGCGTGGGACGCCACAGCCGCCGCGGCCCGGCACCCAAAGGTGACGACGCGGACATAGCGCGCCAGGGCCGCAGGAAGCCCCCGCCGAACGGGGAACCCGGCACTCCGGGGACGACAGTGCCCCGCCCGGCCGACGGCACGCCCGCGCGGGGCGTGCCGCGCCTGCCCGACGGAACACCGGTGCGCGGGACGCCCCGGTTCGCGGACGGCACGCCGGCCCACGGGATCCCTCGGACGGCCGACGGCACGCCCGCCCAGGGGGTGCCGCGCCTGCCCGACGGCACGCCCGCGCGGGGGGTGCCGCGCTTTGCCGACGGTACGCCCGCCCGCGGCGTCCCTCGTTTCGCGGACGGTACGCCCGCCCACGGTGTTCCGCGGTTCGCGGACGGGACCCCCGCGCAGGGTGTTCCCCGGGTGCGTGGCGGTCATCCGCAGCAGCGTGAGGCGGGTGGTGGCTGGGGTGAGGTGGGCGGACCGGCCGCCGGTGCCGGGCCGGCCGGGGTGTCGATACCGCGGCAGCGGCAGGGTGCGCCCGGCGCGCCCCGGCAGGACTACGTCGACGCCTTCGACGAGGACGTCGACGTCTTCGCGCGCCGCCCCGGCATCGGCGCCCAGCGCACGGAAACGTATCCGCCGGTCCCGGACCCGCGGACCTCCGCGCTCCCGTCGGACAGCGGCGATGACGATGGCGGCGACGGCGGCACCCCGGCCGTCGGCGTACCGGCGCAGCCCAAGGGCGGCAAGGGGCGGGCCTTCACCGGCGTCGCGGCCGCCGCCGTCACCACGGTGCTCGCGGTGATCGTCGCCGGGCAGGTGGCCGACGGCCGCGACGGTGGTGCCACGCGGTCGCAGTCGGCCGCCGGCGACACCCGGGCCACCGACGGCCCCGCCTCGCGTGGCAACAGCCGTACGACGCCGTCCGCCTCCGCGTCCGCCTCGCCGAGGGTCGCGACGCTGTCGTACGAGCAGGCGATGGACACGAAGTACCCGCTCAGCGCCAAGCTGGCCGGGTCCGGGAAGTTCGACACCGTGCCCGGGTCCGCCAAGGCACCCGGCAAGGGGCGGAAATACACCTACCGCGTCGACGTGGAGCAGGGTCTCGGGCTGGACGGGGAACTGTTCGCCCAGGCCGTGCAGAAGACGCTGAACGACGACCGCAGCTGGGCCCACGACGGCGCCCGCACCTTCGAGCGCGTCTCCTCCGGCAAGCCCGACTTCGTGATCACGCTCGCCAGCCCCGGGACCACCGCCAAGTGGTGCGCCAAGTCCGGTCTCGACACGACCGAGGACAACGTGTCCTGTGACTCGGCGTCCACCGAACGCGTCATGATCAACGCGTACCGGTGGGCGCAGGGCAGCAAGACGTACGGGGACAAGATCCACGCCTACCGGCAGATGCTGATCAACCACGAGGTCGGCCACCGGCTCGGCTACGGCCATGTGACCTGCGACAAGGACGGCGAGCTCGCGCCGGTCATGCAGCAGCAGACGAAGTTCCTCGACCACGACGGAATCCACTGTCTGCCCAACTCCTGGCCCTATCCCAAGGGTTGACAGGTGGCTCATACATCACATTGACATGCGCAGAAAGTTCGTACATATTTCTGGGCATGTCGTCCCTTCACGCCTCCGCGCGCGCCGCCATCGAGCTGGCGCTCATCGGCGTGACCGCGCTCTGCGTGGCCGACATTCACTGTCGCTGACGCCCGCCTTTCGGCGTTCGCGTCGCGATCCCTCTGTACCGCCGTGACCTGGGTCACGGCTCTTTCGGCGACCTGACGCCCGGGCAGACGTCTGTTCACTTTCGTCTCACTCCTCGTCAATCTGTCTCGCTTGTCGAGACGAGCCTTCCGAGAGGTCGTCATTCCGATGCGTCAACCGTCCGTGAACAGCGCCCGCGCGGCGTACGTTTCGCTCGCCCTGGTCGTGGCGGCGGGCGCCGCCGCCTGCGGGCCGAAGGACAACGATGCCAACGGCTCCGGTGGCGACTCCGCGCCGCACAAGGGCGGCACGCTCAGCGTCCTGAACTCCGACCCCCAGTCGGACTTCGACCCGGCCCGCCTGTACACCTCCGGCGGCGGCAATGTGCCCTCCCTGGTCTTCCGTACGCTCACCACCCGCAACCGCGCGGACGGCGCCGCCGGCACCAAGGTCGTCCCCGACCTGGCCACCGACACCGGCCGCCCCAGCAAGAACGCGACCGTGTGGACGTACACGCTGAAGAAGGGCCTGAAGTACGAGGACGGGACCGCGATCACGTCCGCCGACATCAAGTACGGCATCGAGCGCTCCTTCGCCCCCGAGCTCTCCGGCGGCGCGCCCTACCTGCGGGACTGGCTGGTCGGGGCGGCCGACTACCAGGGGCCGTACAAGGACAAGAAGGGGCTCTCGGCGATCGAGACGCCGGACGACCGCACGATCGTCTTCCACCTGAACAAGCCCGAGGGCGAGTTCCCGTACCTGGCCACCCAGACGCAGTTCACGCCCGTCCCGAAGGCCAAGGACACCGGCACGAAGTACGAGGAGCACCCGATCTCGTCCGGCCCGTACAAGGTCGTGAAGAACGAGAACGACGGTGAGCACCTGGTGCTGGAGCGGAACACGTACTGGTCCGCCGCCGTCGACGACCAGCGCAAGGCCTACCCGGACAGGATCGACGTGAAGTCCGGGCTCGACTCCGCCGTGATCAACCAGCGGCTGTCGGCGTCCCAGGGCACGGACGCGGCGGCCGTGACGACGGACACCAACCTCGGTCCGGCCGAGCTCGCCAAGGTCACCGGCGACAAGGAACTCGCCTCGCGCGTCGGCACGGGCCACTTCGGCTACACGAACTACATAGCGTTCAACCCGAAGGTCAAGCCGTTCGACAACCCGAAGGTGCGGCAGGCGATCTCGTACGCCGTCGACCGGTCGTCCGTGGTCAACGCGGCGGGCGGCAGCGCGCTCGCCGAGGCCGCCACCACCTTCCTGCCGAACCAGAAGTCCTTCGGCTACACGCCGTACGACCTCTTCCCGGCCGGGGCCACCGGCAACGCGGCCAAGGCCAAGGAGCTGCTGAAGGAGGCGGGCTACCCGAACGGGCTCACGGTCACGCTGACCCACGACAACGCCCAGAACTTCAAGACCAGCCCCGAGATCGCGACCGCGATCCAGGACGCGCTGAAGAAGGCCGGCATCACGGTCAAGCTCCAGGGCCTGGAGGACAACAACTACTCGGACACGGTCCGCAGCGTGAAGACCGAGCCGGGCTTCTTCCTCTCCGCGTGGGGTGCCGACTGGCCCTCCGGCGGTCCCTTCCTCGCCCCGATCTTCGACGGCCGGCAGATCGTCAAGGACGGCGCGAACTTCAACTCGGCCCAGCTCAACGATGCATCGGTCAATGCCGAGATTGACGCGATCAACAAGTTGACCGATCTTGACGCGGCCGCCAAGCGGTGGGGCGCGCTGGACCAGAAGATCGGCGCGCAGGCGCTGACCGTGCCGCTGTTCCACCCCGTCTACAAGCGACTGGTCGGCAAGGACATCAGGAACGTCGTGATCAGCGACTGGACCGGCGTCCTGGACATCTCCCAGGTCGCGGTGAAGTAGCGCCGTGAGCGAGGCACTTGTCGCCTCCCAGGCCCCCGAGGCAGCCGCCTCGGGGGCTTCGGGGGCTCGTCGTTTCTGGCAGCGGCTGCGCACGCAGCGCGCCGCCCTCGTCGCGGCGGCCGTCGTCGCGCTGCTCGTCCTGGTCGCGCTCGCGGCGCCGCTGCTCACCGCGCTGGAGGGCCAGGACCCGACCACGTACCACCCCGGTCTGGTGGACTCGGCGCGCGGCGGCGTGCCCATCGGCTCCCTGGGCGGCATCAGCGGCGACCACTGGCTCGGCGTCGAACCGCAGACCGGCCGGGACCTGTTCGCGCGGCTGGTCTACGGCGCCCGGGTCTCCCTGGGCGTCGCGCTGGCGGCGACCACCGTGCAGGTCGTCCTCGGTGTCGTCGTGGGTGTCACGGCCGCGCTCGGCAATCGATGGGTTGATCAACTGTTGAGCAGGATCACCGACATCATCGTGGCCATGCCGCTGATCATCATGGCGCTGGCGCTGCTGGCCGTCGTGCCCAGCAGCTTCCCGAGGCCGGTCCTGGTCTCCCTCATCATCGGCTTCGTCGCCTGGGGCACCATCGGGAAGATCGCGCGCGCCGCGACGCTCTCCCTCAAGAATCTCGACTACGTGGCCGCCGCCCGGCTCAGCGGCTGGAGCACCTGGCGGATCGCCCGCCGGGAATTGCTGCCCGGCCTCGCCGCGCCCGTCATCACCTACGCCGCGCTCATGGTGCCGGCCAACATCTCCATCGAGGCCTCGCTGTCCTTCCTCGGCGTCGGAGTGAAGCCCCCGACCCCGTCCTGGGGACAGATGCTCACCTCCGCCAACATCTGGTACCAGGCCGCCCCGCAGTACCTGCTGCTGCCCGCCGGCGCCCTGTTCGTGACCGTGCTCGCCCTCACCGTGCTCGGCGACGGCGTCCGCACCGCCCTCGACCCGCGCTCGGCCTCCCGGCTGCGCGTCGGCACGGGCCGCAAGCAGGAGGCGAAGGCGGACGCGGTGACAGAGACGACGAAGGCGGACGCCGCGACAGAGACAGCGAAGGCGGACACCGCGCCGGAGACGGCGGGGACCACCGTCGCGAAGGAGGCGCGGTCATGAGCGGCTTCGCCGGATTCGCCGTGCGCCGCGCGGTCGGCGCCCTGATCACCCTGCTCGCCATCTCGGTGATCGTGTACGTCGTCTTCTACGTCACCCCCGGCAACGTCGCCCAGATCACCTGCGGCCCGCGCTGCTCGCCGGAACAGGTGCACCAGGTCACCCAGCAACTCCGCCTCGACGACCCGCTGTACCTGCGGTACTGGCACTTCCTGGTGGGCATCGTCGCCGGCCAGGACTACTCGACCGGCACCTCCGTCGCGCACTGCCCGGCGCCCTGCCTCGGGCTCTCGTACCAGAGCGACCAGCAGGTCACCCAGATCATCCTGAACAAGCTGCCGGTCAGCCTGTCGCTGGTGATCGGCGCCATGGTGCTCTGGCTGCTGCTGGGCGTCGGCACCGGCATCCTCTCCGCCTGGCGGCGCGGCCGGTTCACCGAACGCGCGCTGACCGGCCTCACCCTGGCCGGCATCGCCACGCCGGTCTTCGTCATCGGCCTCGTCCTGATGATCGTGGTCTGCGGGCAGCTGGAGCTGCTGCCGTTCCCGGAGTACGTCTCCTTCTCGGACGACCCCGAGCAGTGGGCATGGAACCTGCTGCTGCCCTGGCTCACCCTCGCGATCGCCGAGGCGGCCTACTTCGCCCGGCTGACCCGGGCGTCGATGCTGGAGACGCTCGCCGAGGACCACATCCGCACCTTCCGGGCCTACGGCGTCGGCGAACGGTCGATCGTCGGCCGGCACGCGCTGCGCGGGGCGCTGGCGCCGATCATCGCCCTGAACGCCAACGACTTCGGCAGCGCCGTGGGCGGCGCGGTCCTCATCGAGACCCTCTTCGGCCTCCCCGGCATCGGCCAGGAACTCGTCCACGCCGTGACCGTGGTCGACCTGCCCGTCGTGGTCGGCATGGTCCTGGTCATCGGCTTCTTCGTGGTCCTCGCCAACGCCCTCGCGGACGTGCTGTACGCGGTGGCCGACCGACGGGTGGTACTGACGTGAGTCTCGTCCGAGTCACTGATCTGACCGTCGAGTTCGGCGACCTGCGGGCCGTGGACGGGCTCTCCTTCCAGCTGGAGCGGGGCGCCGCCCTCGCCCTGGTCGGCGAGTCCGGCTCCGGCAAGTCCACGGTCGCCTCGGCCCTGCTGGGCCTGCACCACGGCACGGGCGCGCGGGTCGGCGGTTCCGTCGAGGTCGCCGGCGTCGACGTCCAGCAGGCCTCCGACGACGAACTGCGGCGGCTGCGCGGCGCGAAGGCGGCGATGGTCTTCCAGGACCCGCTGTCCTCCCTCGACCCGTACTACGCGATCGGCGACCAGATCGCCGAGGTCCACCGTGTGCACACGCGCGTGTCACGGCGAGCGGCACGCGCGCGTGCCGTGGAGGTCCTGGACCGGGTCGGCATCCCGGACGCGGCGCGCCGGTCCCGGTCCCGCCCGCACGAGTTCAGCGGCGGCATGCGGCAGCGCGCGCTGATCGCCATGGCGCTCTCCTGCGAACCCGACCTGCTGATCGCCGACGAGCCCACCACCGCCCTCGACGTGACCGTCCAGGCCCAGATCCTCGACCTGCTGCACACCCTGCGCGAGGAGACCGGCATGGGCCTGCTGCTCGTCACGCACGACGTGGGCGTCGCCGCCGAGAGCGTCGACCAGGTGCTCGTCATGCGGCACGGGCGGGTGGTCGAGCAGGGGCCGGTCACCGCCGTGCTCGGGGCGCCCGCACAGCCGTACACCCGCGAACTGCTCTCCGCCGTCCCGCGCGTGGACGCCGTCCGCGCGCCCTCGGCGGCCTCCGACGAGGTCGTCCTGGAGGCGACCGGTCTGCGGCGCGAGTTCGGCCGCGGCAAGCGGGCGGTCACGGCCGTGGACGACGTGTCGCTGACCGTCCGCCGGGGCGAGACCCTCGGCGTCGTCGGCGAGAGCGGCAGCGGCAAGACCACGCTCGGCCGGATGCTGGTCGGGCTGCTGGAGCCGACGGCGGGGGAGGTCCGGTACGACGGGCACGCGCGCGTGGGCGTGAACCCGGCCGTCCAGATGGTCTTCCAGGATCCGGTGTCCTCCCTCAACCCCCGGCGCAGCGTGGGCGAGTCGATCGCCGACCCGCTGCGGGCGCGCGGCGAACACGACGAGGGGCGCATCCGGGAGCGCGTGACCGAACTGCTGGAGCGCGTGGGGCTCGAAGGGGCGCACTACGACCGCTATCCGCACGAGTTCAGCGGCGGTCAGCGCCAGCGCGTGGGCATCGCGCGGGCGCTCGCGGCCGACCCGCGCGTCATCGTCTGCGACGAGCCGGTCTCCGCGCTGGACGTCACCACCCAGGCCCAGGTCGTCGCCCTGCTCGGCGAACTCCAGCGGGAACTCGGCCTCGCGCTCGTCTTCGTCGCCCACGACCTCGCCGTCGTACGGCAGGTCAGCGACCGGGTCGCGGTCATGCGCCGCGGGCGGATCGTGGAGAGCGGGCCCGCCGACGAGGTCTACGACCACGCCCAGGACCCGTACACCCGGCAACTCCTGGCCGCCGTACCCGCGCTCGACCCCGAGGCGGCGGCCCGGCGGCGCGCGGCCCGGCGGGAGCCGGTGACGGCGTGACGTTCCTGCAGTTCCGGGCGTGACGTTCCGCCGCCGTCCGATCGCCTAGCGCGACCGAACGCCACCCGCACGCGAAAGTTACGACCGTTCACCCCTTTTGGTGGGGGGGGGGGGGGGCCCCCCCCCCCCCCCCCCCCGGGGGCCCCCCCGGGGGGCCCCCCCCCCCCCCCCCCCCCCCCCCCCCCGGCCGCCCCCCCCCCCCCCCCCCCCCCGGGGGCGGGCCCCCCCCCCCCCCCCCCCCCCCCCCCACCGCCTTGTCCGCATACGTTCGTCCCGCTGCGAGCCGCCGGAGCAACGGCGGCTCCCCATACGGGAGATCGATCGGGGGTGCACACGTGCGCATCGGACTGCTTACGGAGGGTGGTTATCCGTATGTGAGCGGTGACGCCAGGCTCTGGTGCGACCGGCTCGTGCGCGGGCTCGGGCAGCACCAGTTCGACGTCTACGCGCTCAGCCGCAGCAGGCGCCAGGAGGACGAGGGCTGGCTGGAGCTGCCACCGCACGTCAGCCGGGTGCGTACGGCTCCCCTGTGGACCGCAGAGGAGGACGGGGTCGCGTACGGGCGGCGCGCACGCCGGCGCTTCGTCGAGAGCTACGCGGAGCTGGCCGGGGTGCTGTGCGCCGGACCGGGCACGGACGGCGCGGGCGGCGCGGAGGGTCCAGGCGGTACGGACAGCCCCGGCGGTACGGACGGCCCCGGCGCGGTCCCCGGCCATCTGGCGGACCGTTTCGGCAGCGCGCTCTACGGGCTCGCCGAACTCGCCCGCGACGAGGGCGGACTGGTCGGCGCACTCCGCTCGGACACCGCCGTGCGCACGCTGGAGCGCGCCTGTCGCGCACCCGGCGCACTCGGTACGGCGCGCGAGGCGCGCGTGCCCGATCTGCTCGCCGTCGCCGCCCACCTCGAACGCGCCCTGCGCCCCCTCTCCCTCGACTGGTACGGCGACGACGGCCTCGGCGCCACCGACCTCTGCCACGCCACCGCGGGCGGCCCGGCGGCCCTGCCCGGCCTGCTCGCCGCGCACTTCTCCGACGTACCGCTGCTGGTCACCGAGTACGGCGTGCAGCTGCGCTCGCACTACCTCGCCTCCGGCCCGGACGCGGCCACCCCGGCCGTACGCGCCCTGCTCGCCGCCTTCCACGGCCGGCTCGCCACCGAGGTCTACGGCCGCGCAGCGATCATCACCCCGGGCAACGCGCACGCCCGACGCTGGCAGGAGCGCTGCGGGGCCGACCGCGCCCGCATCCGTACCGTCCACCCCGGCATGGAGGCCTCCCGCTTCACCGAGGTGGGCGAGGCCCCGGACCGCGCCGACCCGGACACCCTCGTGTGGGTCGGCCGGATCGAGCCGTCCAAGGACCTGGTGTCGCTGCTGCACGCCTTCGCGGAGGTCCGCAGGGAGGAACCCAAGGCGCGGCTGCGGGTGGTGGGTGCCCCGGCCGGCGCGGAGGGCGAGGCCTACCTGGGCCACTGCAGGGCGCTCGCCGCACAGCTCTTCCCGGACGAGGCCGAGGGCGTGCACGCCGTCGGCGACAACCCGGTCGCCTTCGAGGAGATCGGCGGCCCGGAGGCGCCGACCCTCGCCGACGCCTACGCGTCCGGCACGGTCGTCGTCCTCTCCAGCGTCGTCGAGGGGTTCCCGGTCGGACTGGTGGAGGCGATGTTCTGCGGCCGCGCGACCGTCTCCACGGACGTCGGCGCCGTGGTGGAGGCCATCGGCGGCACCGGGCTCGTCGTACCCCCGCGCAATCCGCGGGCGCTCGCCGAGGCGTGCGTGGCGCTGCTGCGCGACCCCGAGCGCCGTGAGCGCCTCGGGGCCGCCGCGCGGGCCAGGGCGCTCGAACTGTTCACCGTCGAGCAGAACATCGCGGCATTTCACGGCATTTACCTGGAGATCGTCTCGCACTGCCCGGTGCGCCGGGTCGTCCTCGACGCGACCGGCGAGCCCCTGCCGTTCGGCGTCCCGGCCGAGGCCCATGTCCCCGGCCGCTGGACCGGTCCCACCGCCCGCGTGGTGAGCCGGGGCGGGCCCGGCTGGGCCCTGGGCGCCCAGGGCCGCCCCGCCCCGGTCCGGGCCACGCCCCTCGCGGCCCCCGAGGGGGCGCTGTGAACGGCGACGAAGGCGGCACGGCCAACGGCGGCCTGGGCGAGCTGGACCGGCCCGGACGGCCCGGCGCGGCGGACGCCTGGGACGCGCGGTCGGAGGAGTGGCTGCCGGGCACCGAGGAGGGCGGTGCGGCGGACACCTTCTCGGGGAGCGAGCCGCCGGTGGCCGGCGGGGGCTCCGCACGGAGCCGGGCCACCGCTCCGCACCCCGTCGGCAGCCGTACGCCCACCCCCCGCCGAGGCGCCGCCGACCCCGTGAAAGCGCTGCTGCACCGCCACCGCGACCTGTGCGAACGGGCCGTCGACCCGCTGGAGATCGCCGCCGGCCTCGAAGCGCACGGGGTCACCGACCGGACCGCCGCCCGCTTCCGGCACCGTGACGTCTTCTCGCTCGCCGAGGAGCTCTACGCACGCGTGCCCCGCGACGGCGAACCCCGCCCGCGCCCCGAACCGGCGCCCGCGCCCGGCGTACGCGCCGACTGGGTGCTGCGCACGCTCCTCCCCGGCGCCGTGTGCGCGGCCGTCGTGACCGGCGTACGGCTCACCGAGGGCCGGCCACGCCTCCTGGTGGCAGCCGCCGGGGCCCTCGCCGTCGCCCTGGCCGTCCGCCTGGCGCTGCGCCGCGGCCCCCTGGCCGTGCCGGACCGCACCCTCGCCCGGCACACCGCCACCGGCCCGCGGGCGTGGACCTGCTGGCTCCTCGCCTACGCCCTCTTCGGCAACGGCCTGCTGCGCGCCGTCATGGCCGGCGGGCCCGACGGCCTGCCGACCGGCGCCGCACACGGCCCCTGGCCGGTGACCAGCGCCCCCGTCCTCGCCCTCACCCTGGCCTGCGCCCCGGCGGCCTGGAGCGCCCACCTGCTCACCACCGGCGCCCGCCGCAGGCTCGCGGGCAGCCGGGGCCTGGAGGAGTTCACCGGGGCCGTACAGCCGTTGCTGCTCGGCGCGTTCGCGCTCTTCCTGGGCGCCCTCACCGCCCTGCTCGCGCTGTGCGGCGCCGCCCTGGGAGAGCCCGCCGGCTACCCGGAGGCCCTCACCCTCGGCGCCCTCCTCCTGCTGGCCCGCCTCCTCACCGTGCACAACGTCCCGCAGGGACCCGGCCCGGCCCTCGCCGCCGCTGCCCTGGCACAAGCGGCGGCCGTGGCCCTGGTCCTGGCCGGCCGACTGCCCGGCTGCGCCTTCCTCGCGGCCCCCGTCGACGCCCTGACCGACGCGTGGGGCGCGGGCGGCGTCCCGGCGCTCGTCTGCGGCGCCGCCGCCCTGGCACTGCTGCTCCAGGCCGCCCGCACCCTCACCCGGGCCTCGGCCCACGCGCCCACGGGAGACGCCGAGTGAGCCCAGCCGCCGCTTCCCCCGCAGGCCTCGCCGAGCCGTCCCGGCGGCCGACCCCCGGCATCCCGCCGAAGGCAACCGCACCATCCTCAGAAGGAGACCACCAGATGACCACCTCCCGACCCGGACCCGGAGCGTCCGGAACCGCCGGAGTCGCCGGAGCGCACACCCCGGGAGCCGCACGATGAGGGTTCTGCTGATCGGAGCCAACGGATACCTCGGCCGCTTCGTCGCCGACCGGCTGCTCGCCGACCCGGCCGTCCAGCTCACCGCGCTCGGCCGCGGCGACGACGCCGACGTCCGCTTCGACCTCGCCACCGGCAGCCCCGGCGCGCTCACCCGCTTCCTCGACGCGGTCCACCCGGGCGTCATCGTGAACTGCGCCGGCGCCACCCGCGGCGGCGCCCGCGAACTCACCCGGCACAACACCGTCGCCGTCGCAACCATCTGCGAGGCCCTGCGCCGCAGCGGCTGCGGCGCCCGCCTGGTGCAGGTCGGCTGCAGCGCCGAGTACGGCCCGAGCCAGCCCGGCTCCTCCACGGCCGAGGACGCCGTACCGCGCCCCGGCGGCCCGTACGGCGTCAGCAAGCTCGCCGCCACCGAACTGGTCCTCGGCTCCGGCCTGGACGCCGTCGTCCTGCGCGTCTTCTCGCCCGCCGGGCCCGGCACCCCGGCCGGGTCCCCGCTCGGCCGGCTCGCCGAGGCCATGCGCCGCGCCATGCAGTCCGGTGACGGCGAACTCAAACTCGGCGGCCTGGGCGCCCAGCGCGACTTCGTCGACGTCCGCGACGTCGCCCGTGCCGTCCACGCGGCCTCGCTCTCCGCCGCCCAGGGCGTCATCAACATCGGCTCCGGCCGCGCCGTCCGGCTCCGCGACGCCGCCGCCGTCCTCGCCCGGGTCGCCGGATACGGCGGCGCCCTGCACGAACTCGACGGCCCCCCGGGACCGCTGCGCAGCCCCATCGGCCATCCCCGCCTGGACCCCGACCACGCGGCCCCGGTCGCGTACCCGTACCCGGACGGCTGCGGCAGCTGGCAGCAGGCCGACGTGCGCTGCGCCCGCGACCGGCTCGGCTGGCGGCCCCGCATCAACCTGGAGGAGTCCCTCGCGGACATCTGGATGGAGGCGGCGTGCCGCATCTGACCAGCACCCGGACGGGCCCCGCGACCACCGGCTTCCGCACCGCCTTCGGCATCCCCGGCTACGCCCACCCGCTGCTCGCCCCCGCCCAGTGGGCCGAACTCACCCGCCCCGGCACGCCCTTGCACTGGGTCGTCCTCGACGTGGCGAACGGCCCCGGCAGCCGCCCCGACCCGCACTGCCTGGAGGCGGTCGGCCGGCTCCGCAACGCGGGCATCCGCGTCCTCGGCCACCTGGACACCGGCTACGACGCCCGCCCCCGGGCCGACCTGCTCACCGACGCCCGGCGCTTCCACGACTGGTACCGCGTCGACGGCTTCCTGCTGGACCGCTGCCCCACCGAGCGCACCGCGCTCCCCGGGATCCGCCGGGCGGTCGCCGCGCTCCGCACCCTCGGTGACGATCCCCACATCGTCCTCGGCCACGGCACCCACCCGCACCCGGGCTACGCCGAGAACGCCGACCAGTTGGTGACCTTCGCGGGCCCCTGGGGCGACTACCGCTGGTCCCAGGTCGCCGAGTGGACCGCCGACTACCCACCGGACCGCTTCTGCCACTTCGTCCACGGCGTGCCCCTCGGCCACCTCGACGAGGCGCTGCGCATCGCCCGCTGGCAGGGCGCGTCGACCATCTACTTCACCGACCGCACGGACCGCGGCGGCCGAGCCGACCCCTGGGAGACCATGCCCGGTTACTGGGACGAAATCGTCTCGCGGATCGGAACAGGTGTCTCGGAATGAAGAAGCCCGTGGCAGTGTTACAGGGAGAACAAACGTAGTGATTGACCGATCAACGGAGTCTCCGTGTCGCTGCCACCCCTGGTCGAGCCAGCTTCTGAGCTCACCGTAGACGAGGTCCGCAGGTACTCCCGCCACCTGATCATCCCGGACGTCGGGATGGACGGGCAGAAGCGGCTGAAGAACGCCAAGGTGCTCTGTGTCGGCGCCGGCGGCCTGGGCTCGCCGGCGCTGATGTACCTGGCCGCCGCGGGTGTCGGCACCCTCGGCATCGTGGAGTTCGACGAGGTCGACGAGTCGAACCTGCAGCGCCAGATCATCCACAGCCAGGCCGACATCGGCCGCTCCAAGGCGGAGTCCGCCCGTGACTCCGTCCTCGGCATCAACCCGTACGTGAACGTGGTCCTGCACGAAGAGCGGCTCGAGGCCGAGAACGTGATGGACATCTTCAGCCAGTACGACCTGATCGTCGACGGCACGGACAACTTCGCCACCCGCTACCTGGTCAATGACGCGTGCGTGCTGCTGAACAAGCCGTACGTCTGGGGCTCGATCTACCGCTTCGACGGCCAGGCCTCGGTCTTCTGGTCCGAGTACGGCCCCTGCTACCGCTGCCTCTACCCGGAGCCCCCGCCGCCGGGCATGGTCCCCTCCTGCGCCGAGGGCGGCGTGCTGGGCGTGCTGTGCGCGTCCATCGGCTCCATCCAGGTCACCGAGGCCATCAAGGTCCTCACCGGCACCGGTGAGCCCCTGGTCGGCCGCCTGATGATCTACGACGCCCTGGAGATGCAGTACCGCCAGGTCAAGGTCCGCAAGGACCCGAACTGCGCGGTCTGCGGCGAGAACCCGACCGTCACCGAGCTCATCGACTACGAGGCCTTCTGCGGCGTCGTCTCCGAGGAGGCCCAGCAGGCGGCCGCCGGCTCGACGATCACTCCCAAGCAGCTCAAGGAGTGGATCGACGACGGCGAGAACATCGAGATCATCGACGTCCGCGAGCCGAACGAGTACGAGATCGTCTCCATCCCGGGCGCCAAGCTGATCCCGAAGAACGAGTTCCTCCTCGGCACCGCCCTGGAGGGCCTGCCGCAGGACAAGAAGATCGTTCTGCACTGCAAGACGGGTGTCCGCAGCGCGGAGGTCCTCGCGGTCCTGAAGTCCGCGGGCTTCGCGGACGCGGTCCACGTCGGCGGCGGCGTCATCGGCTGGGTCAACCAGATCGAGCCGTCGAAGCCGGTCTACTGAGTTCAGGCTCCGCCGAGGGCGGGGGCTCCGGGCACGACAGGTGCCCGGAGCCCCCGCCCTCGTCATGAGCAGACCTTGCCGTCCTTCGGGACCGTGCCGCTGAGCAGATAGGCGTCGACCGTCGAGTCCACGCAGTCGCTGCCGCTGCCGTACGCCCCGTGGCCCTCGCCCTTCCAGGTCAGCTCGACCCCGACGCCCTTGCCCAGCTCGTCCGCCATCCGCCGGGCGCCCTCGTACGGGGTCGCCGGGTCGCCGGTGTTGCCGACCAGCAGGATCGGGGCCGCCCCCGGGGCGCTCACCTCCGGAGTGTCGTACTCCCCGGCCACCGGCCAGTCGTGGCACCAGCCGGCCGTGTCCCAGCCCAGGAAGTCCCCGAAGACGGGCGAGATCTTCTCGAACTCCGGCAGCAGCTTCTTCGTCTGGGCGAGCGTCGGCCGCTGCTTGTCGTCCAGGCACGATATGACCCGCTGGGAGTGCGTGGTCGTGCCGTAGTGCCCCGAGGAGTCCCGCTCGTTGTACTGGTCGGCGAGCGACAGCAGCTCCGAGCCGTCGCCCTCCTCGGCCGCCTTGAGCGCGCTGGTCAGCGTCGGCCAGCTGTCCTGGCTGTACAGCGGCAGGACGATGCCGGTGACCGCGAGCGTCTGGGTCAACTTCCGACCGGAGGACGTCGCCAGCGGCTTCGCGTCGAGCCGGGCCAGCAGGTCCACGATCTTCTGCGAACCCTGCTCCGGGTCCTGCCCGGTGGACTTCAGATAGTCGTCCAGCGCCCGCTGGAAGCCCTGGGCCTGGTTCTTCGCGTGACCGACCGAGTCCGCGGTCGGGTCGACCACCGCGTCCAGGATCAGCCGCCCCACGTTCTTCGGGAACAAGTGGGCGTACACACCGCCCAGTTCGGTGCCGTAGGAGATGCCGAAGTAGTGCATCTTCGAGTCCCCGAGCACCTGGCGCATCAGGTCCATGTCGCGGGCCGTGTCGGTCGTCGAGACATGCGCGATCAGCTGCCCGGCGGCCTTCTCGCAGCCCTTGCCGAAGTCGGCGGCGTCCCGGAAGTACGCCGTCTCCTCCGCCGGCGTGTCCGGTGTCGCGTCGATCGGCTCGGCGGCCTGGATGGCCTTGTCGCTGCGGCAGCGGATCCCCTCGCTGGCGCCCACTCCGCGCGGATCCCAGCTCACCAGGTCGTACCGCTCACGCAGCGCGGAGACGGTGGTCGCGTAGTACGGCATCATCGAGACGCCGGAGCCGCCGGGACCGCCGAAGTTGAACAGCAGCGAGCCGATCCGCTTGCCCGAACCGCCGCTCGCCTGCGCCCGGATCAGCGCCAGCCCGATGGTCTCCCCGTCCGGCTTCGCCCAGTCCAACGGAACCTTGAGCGTCGCGCACCGCCACTCGTCACCGGGCGCGGCCGAGTCGGAAGTGGCCTTGCAGCGGCTCCAGTCGAGCTTCTGGGAGGTGAGGGAGGAGGGCAGTGCGGCCGAGCCCGTGGCGCTGGACGTGGCGGCCGACGGCTGCCCGGACGAGGCCTTCCCCTCCTCCGTGCCCCCACCCGACGACCCGCTGCTGCACCCGGCCATGAGCAGCCCCGCGGCGACAGCGGCCGCCCACCGTACACATCGCAACATGCGCGCACACCCCCCACACAGGCTCTCCGCGCATTCGCCGCGGAAAGCGGTCTGGTCATAGTAGGCGGCGCGGCCGACGCCCGTCGCAGCCTGTGGATAACCTTTTGACCTGCGGTTTTGCGGCGCCTCGGGATCGAGAGGTGGTCAACCGGGGGTCAGCTGCAGACCGTTCCGGCCTTCGGTACCGTCCCCTCCAGCAAGTAGCCGTTCACGGCCCCCTGCACGCACTTGTTCTTGCTGTCGTACGCCCCGTGCCCCTGCCCCTTGTACGTCAGCTCCACCCCGACGCCCTTCCCGAGCGCCTCCACCATCTTCCTCGCCCCCTCGTACGGGGTGGCCGGATCCCCGGTGTTTCCCACGACCAGGATCGGCGCCGCGCCGGGCGCACTGACGTCGGGATGGTCGGCCGCGCCCGGCACCGCCCAGTCGGTGCAGCTGACCATGCCCCAGGCGAGATAGTCGCCGAACAGCGGGGACGCGGCGCGGAACGTGGGCAGGCGCTGCTGGACGTAGTCGGCGGTGTACCGCGGCTTCTCGTCGGCGCAGTTGATGGCGATGTTCGCCGCCGTGATGTTGCTGTACTCGCCGTTCTGGCTGCGGCCGTTCATCGAGTCGGACAGCAGCATCAGGATCTTCCCGTCGCCGTCGTACGCCTCCTCCAGACCCTCGGTGAGGTACTCCCAGAAGTCCTTGGAGTACAGGGACTGGGCGATGCCGTTGGTGGCGGCGGTCTGGGTCAGCATGCGGGGCAGGATGCCGGGGATCGGCTTCTTGTCGAGGTCCGCGAGGAGCCCTGCGATACGGTCCTTCACGTCCTGCGGGGTGTCGCCGATCGGGCACTCGGTCGTCTTCGAGGTGCAGTCCTGGGCGAAGTTGTCGAGCGCGAGCTGGAAGCCCTTGGCCTGCCCGAGCGAGCTCTCCTCCGGGTTCTGGGTGGGGTCGACGACGGCGTCGAGAACGGCCCGGCCCACGTTCTTCGGGAAGAGGTGGGCGTAGACGCCGCCGAGTTCGGTGCCGTAGGAGATGCCGAAGTAGTGCAGCTGTCTGTCACCGAGCACCTGGCGCATCAGGTCCATGTCGCGGGCGGCGTCGGTGGTGCGCACGTGCGGCAGGATCGTCTTCGAGTTCTTCTCGCAGGCGGCGTTGAACTGCTTGGTGCGGTTGATGAGCTGGGTGCGCTCGGCGCTGGTGTCGGGCGTTCCGTCCTGCTGGAAGAAGTTGTCGAGCTGGGCGTCGTTCTCGCACTCCACGGGGTCGCTGCGGCCGACTCCGCGCGGGTCGAAGCTGACCAGGTCGTAGCGGGTGCGCAGGGCCGCGTAGTCCTCGCCGAAGGCGGGGAGGGTGGTGACACCGCTGCCGCCGGGTCCGCCGAAGTTGAAGATCAGGGAGCCGATCCGCTGGTCCGCGGCGCCACTGGCCCTGGCGCGGATCAGCGCGAGACCGATCGTGGCGCCCTTCGGTTTCGACCAGTCCAGGGGCGCCCTCATGGTGGCGCACTGCCAGTTGCCGCCGCCGGGCAGCGGGGACGGGGTGTCGCCGCCGCCCTCGGCCTCGTCGGGGGCCGGGCAGTCCTTCCAGTCCAGCTTCTGCGCCGTCAGATCCCCGTCCTTGGAACCGTCGCTGCACCCGGTCAGCACGGAGGACAGCACCAGGGCGGTGGTCAGGGCGGCGACACGGATCCGGAAGGGGTTCGGCATGATCCCATCCTGCGGTCGCCCACGGCCCCGCGCGCGGGGCGCGAGCCGTACGAGGTACGACCCTAGAGCGCACCCTTGCGTGTGAGGTGGTTGAAGGCCAGCCAGCCCGGCAGGACCGGCAGCCACAGGGTCAGCAGCCGGTAGAGCAGGACCGCGGGGGCCGCGACCTCCTTGGGGAGGCCGACGGCGATCAGGCCGACGGTCAGGGTCGCCTCGACCGCGCCGACACCGCCCGGGGTGGGGGCCGCGGAGCCGAGCGCGTTTCCGGCGAGGAAGACGACGGCGACACTGGCGATGCTCAGCGAGGTCGACTCGTCGCCGAACGCGCGGATGGAGGCATCCAGGCACATCACGAAGCAGGCGGTCAGCAGCAGCATGCCGCCGATGCCGGTGACGAGCTTCTGCGGCCGCTGCAGCACGTCCAGCATGCGCGGCACGACACCCGCGAAGAGCGACCGCACGCGCGTGACGAGGAACTTCCGCAGGAACGGCACCGAGGTCACCACGAGGACCAGGACGGCGACGGTCAGCAGGCCCGCGATGACCGTGCGGGACGGGGACAGGGAGGGGGTCTTCTCGGTACCGGTGAGATAGCCGAAGGACAGCAGCATCAGGATGTGGCAGCCGAGTCCGAACAGCTGCGAGGCGCCGACGCTCGCGACCGCCAGTCCGGGGCGCACGCCGGCGCGCTGCAGGAAGCGCGTGTTCAGGGCCACACCGCCGACGGCGGCCGGTGCCACGATCTTCACGAAGGAGCCGGCCACCTGCGCCGCCACGGTCCGCACGAACGGCACCCGCTCGGGCACGAACCCGAGCAGCGCCATCGCGGCGGCGACGTAGCTGAGCGCCGAGAACGCCACGGCGGCGAGCACCCAGCCCCACTGGGCCTGCGCGAACAGGGTGTCGAACTCGATGTGGGTGAGCTGGGTGAGCAGGTAGTACGCGCCCACCGCACCGGCCATGAAACTGATCAGCGTGCGCGGCCGGACCCGCTCCAGCCGCGCCGGCTCGACGGGGGCCTGCGGTCTGATCCGCAGCACCTGGTGCCGGATCTGGGTGAGCAGGTCCTCCTCGCGCGCCTCGTCCAGGGCCTCGTCCAGTGCCCGCTTCTCGGCCCGCTGCTCGGCGCGCACCGTCTTCTTGTCGGGCTTCTCGACCGACTCCGCCAGGCGGGCCTGCTTGGCCTGCCTGGACGCCTCCAGGACCGCGTCGCGCTCGCGCTGGGCGCGCTCCCTGGCGAGTCTGCGCAGCGTCGCGCGCGTGGAGCGGGTGAGCGCGATCGGCTGGAGCATCGGCAGACAGTCGGCGACGGCGTCGGGGCCGAGGACACCGACCGCCGAGGCCACCGCCCGCTCGGCACCCACCCGCAGACCGAGCGTGGTGACCAGCTGGGCGACGTCCATGCGCAGCAGCAGTTCGCCGGCGGCGATCTCACCGCCGCGCAGGTCGGTGAGGATCACCGTGCCGGAACGGTCCACGAGGATGGCGTCTCCGGCGAGCCTGCGGTGCGCGATCCGGCGCGACTGCAGCGCCGCCACCTGGTGCCAGGTGTTGCGCAGCAGTTCGTCGGTGATCTCCTCGTCGGCCAGCGAGTCCAGGGTGCGGCCGCCGGTGTGCTCGTAGACGAGCATCACCGCGTCGGGACCCAGCTCGGAGGTGGCGATCAGCTTCGGGGCGTTGGCGCCGGCCGCGATCGCCGCGTACGCCAGCAGCGCCTCCTGCTCCAGGGCCTGGCGCAGGGACTGCAGGCTGGAGCGGGTGGCGAAGCCGCGCAGGGTCAGATTGCGCCACGCGCGGTAGAAGAATCCCTGGGCCTGCTGCTCCCGGTCGACGACCGTGACGTCCAGCGGCGGGCCGTCCTCCAGGGTGACGAAGTAGCGCCGGCCCCGGTCGCCGTTCTCGCTGTCCAGGGCCTCCTCGCGGGCCGCGCCGACCGGGTGGAAGCCGACGTGCCTGAGGCCCGCCAGCAGGGTCCGCCCGGTGGGGCGGACGTTGGGCGAGCCGACCGCGTACAGCGTGCCGTAGGCGACGGTCCAGCCGATCAGCACCGTGAGGATGATCGAGAACGGTGTGGTGTACCCGGTGACCAGCATGGAGAACGCGTCGAGCAGCAGCACGATCCACAGGACCGAGCGCCATCTCGGCCGCCGGGACATGCCGACGGCCGTCATATAGGCGATGACGGGCGCGAGATAGCCGTGCACGGGGTCGGTGAGGGCGTGGATGTCACCGGGGGAGGGCTGGGTGAGCGCCTCCTGGATGGAGCCCGGGGCGGCTCTCGCCACCCACAGGTCGGTGGCGAGGGTCACTCCGTGCGCGAGGACGGCGGCGAGCACGCCGTCGGCGATGCGCAGCCCGTCCCGCTTGATCAGCCGCTCGATCGCGAACGCGACCGGCACCAGCAGGATCGCGATGCTGGAGGCCAGCCCCGCGAACCTGATCAGCAGGTCGGGGGCCTGTCCGGTGCCCTTGTTGATGTCCTGTTCGAGGCCTGAGGTGGTGCCGTGCGCGAACGCGGCGATCCCGAGCAGCACGCCGACGGCGAGCACGCCGACCAGCAGACGCATGAGGTCGGAGGGGCGGTGCACGCGCGCGGGGAGCAGCGGTTCGTCGCCCTCCACCTCGTCGGTGTGCAGCTCGTCCGGCACGTGTTCCGCCTCGGGGACGTCCTCGGTGACGTCCTCGGAGACATCGGGTTCGGCGGCGGTGTCGGGGTGCGCGCTGTCGTCCCGGCCCTCGGCGTCCGGGCGTGCGCCGGCGTCAGAGGTGCCCGCCGCTCTGTCGGGGTGCACGCCCTGCTGCTCGGTCGTCTCTTCTTGATCTCGTATCACCAGTCACCGCCCGCACGATGGTGGCATGCCCCACCGACACCGGAGGGCATCAGGGTGCAGATGCGGGGGCGCACAGTCTGCCCCAAGCGCCGCGAGAGGGCGAGACGGAGGCCGCCCGCGCACCGCACGGGTTGTCGGTGGGGTGCGGCAGGATGGGGCGAATGAGCGAGCAGAGCCTTCCCGAGGACACCCGAGAGGGGTACGCGGACGAACTTCCCGAGTACGCCGAGCGGGTCCTGGAGGTCGCCGAGCGGATCCCGCCCGGGCGCGTGATGACGTACGGCGACGTCGCGGAGTGGCTGGAGGAGGGCGGGCCGCGCCAGGTCGGGCGTGTGATGTCGCTCTACGGCGGTGCCGTCCCGTGGTGGCGTGTGGTGCGCGCCGACGGAGTCCTGCTCCCGGGGCACGAGCTGAGTGCGCTGGATCACTACCGCGCGGAGGGCACGCCGCTGAAGGAGGCGAGCAGGGCCGCGCAGGGCCATCTGCCGCGGCTCGACATGAGGCGGGCGCGGTGGGACGGCGGCGCGGACACGGAGGCTCACACCTGACAGCTTCCGCCATCCGAGGCCCTCGGGGGGAACCGGTGGCCCGTACGAGGGACAGCGGGGACGTCCGTGGCATGACGTACGTTCGTGAGATGAGGGGCGCGGGAGCCGCGGGGGGCGTAGGTGCTGCCCGAGGCGGCCGGGAAGAATCGGAAGCCCTGCTTCCGTCCGGTTCGTCGGCGTAGCGTCGGCTGCGTGTGTCCCGCTCACCCCGCGGCCACCACTCCGCACGCGCGACCGCGCACCGACCAGCACACCCACCAGGACCGGCGAACCACGTGAGCTCCTCTTCCTCCACCAAGCGCCTGTCGCACCTCCCGGTGCGGCAGGGGAGCCGTGGCGCTTACCGACTGGTCCGTACCCCGCCGGCCGACATGGCTCCCCCTCCTCTGGACGCGGCACAGCGCGCCGTGGTTGACCACGGGTCCGGCCCGCTGCTCGTCCTCGCGGGCCCCGGCACCGGAAAGACCACCACCCTGGTCGAGTCGGTGGCCGCGCGGATCGCCCGGGGCGACGACCCCGAGCGGATCCTGGTGCTGACCTTCAGCCGTAAGGCCGCCGTCGAGCTGCGCGACCGTATGGCCCTGCGGGTGGGCGCCGCCCGCGCGCCCCGGGCGACCACCTTCCACTCGTACTGCTACGCCCTGATCCGCGCGCACCAGGACAGCGGCCTGTTCGTGGACCCGCTGCGGCTGCTGTCCGGCCCCGAGCAGGACGTCGCCGTCCGCGAGCTGCTGGCCGGCCAGCCCGGCCTGGAACGGCTCGGACTGAACCATGTCCGCTGGCCGGACGAGCTGCGCGCCTGCCTGACCACCCGGGGCTTCGCCGACGAGGTCCGCGCGGTCCTCGCCCGCAGCCGCGAACTGGGCCTCGACCCGGCCGCCCTGGACGCCTTCGCCCGCCGGATCGGCCGCCCCGACTGGCGGGCCGCGGCCGCCTTCCTCGCCGAGTACCTCGACGTCCTCGACCTCCAGGGCGTCCTCGACTACGCCGAACTCGTCCACCGCGCGGTGCTGCTCGCCCACCGCCCCGAGGTCGCCCTGGACCTCGCGGGGCGGTACGACGCCGTGTACGTCGACGAGTACCAGGACACCGACCCGGCGCAGGTCCGCCTGCTGCAGGCTCTGGCCGGCGGCGGCCGCACCCTGGTCGCGTTCGGCGACCCGGACCAGTCGATCTACACGTTCCGGGGCGCCGACGTGAACGGCATCCTGGACTTCCCGTCGGCCTTCGCGCGCGTGGACGGCCGCCCCGCCCCCGTCGAGGTGCTCCGCACCTCCCGCCGGGCCGGTGCCGGCCTGCTGGCCGCGACCCGCCTGCTGACCCGGCGGATGCCGCTGACCCGGCTGCCCGCCGCCCAGGTGCGCGCCCACCGCGAGCCGGCCGCCGCGCGGGACGGCGGCCGGGTCGAGGTGTACACGTACCCGACGTCCGGCACCGAGCTGGACAACATCGCCGACATCCTGCGCCGTGCCCACCTGGAGGACGGCGTCCGCTGGAGCGACATGGCCGTCCTGGTCCGCGCGGGATCCGCCACCATCCCCACGGTCCGCCGCACCCTCACCGCGGCCGGCGTGCCCCTGGACATCGACGGCGACGACGTACCGCTGCGCCACGAGCCGGCGGTGGCGCCCCTGCTGACGGCCCTCCGCGCGGTGGCGGAGGCCGAAGCGGCGCAGGACGCGGACGAGGGCGCCTGCTGGCTCGACACCGAGACCGCGCTCACCCTGCTCACCTCCCCGCTCGCCGGCATGGACGCGGCCGACCTGCGCCGCCTCGGCCGCGCCCTGCGCGACGAGGAGCGGGCGGCCGGCAACGCGCTCCCGCCGCCCTCGGACGAACTGCTCGCGCGGGCGCTCGCCGAACCCGAGCGCCTCGCCGTCCACGACCCCGGGTACGCGCGCGGTGCGCAGCGGCTCGGCGCCCTGCTCGCCAGGGCCCGGGAGCGCCTGGCGGGCGGCGGTACGGCCGAGGAGGCGCTGTGGGTCCTGTGGAACGGCACACCCTGGCCCTCCCGTCTGGAACGCTCCGCCCGGCGCGGCGGCGCGGCCGGCCGCAACGCCGACCGTGACCTGGACGCCGTGTGCGCCCTGTTCGCCACCGCCGCCCGCGCGGAGGAGCGCAGCGGCGGCCGGGGCGCGCTGAACTTCCTGGCCGAGATCGAGGCCGAGGACATCGCCGCCGACACCCTCGCCGGGCGCGCGGTACGCCCCGACGCCGTACGGCTGATGACCGCGCACCGCTCCAAGGGCCTGGAATGGCGCCTGGTCGTCGTCGCCGGCGTCCAGGAGGGCCTCTGGCCGGACCTGCGCCGCCGCGGCTCGCTCCTGGAGGCCGACCGCATCGGCCGCGACGGACTCGCCGAACCGCTCACCCCCGGCGCACTGCTCGCCGAGGAGCGCCGACTGTTCTACGTCGCCGCCACGCGCGCGCGGGAACGCCTCGTCGTCACCGCCGTGAAGGCCCCCGCGGACGACGGCGACCAGCCCTCCCGGTTCCTCACCGAGCTGGGCGTCGAACCCCAGGACGTCACCGGACGGCCCCGCCGCCCGCTCTCCGTGGCCGCCCTGGTCGCCGAGCTGCGCGCGACCACGGTCGACCCGCGCGCCTCCGACGCCCTCCGGGAGGCCGCCGCCCGCCGCCTGGCCCGGCTGGCCGCGCTCGCCGACGAGGACGGCCGCCCCCTGGTGCCGTCCGCCCACCCCTACCGCTGGTGGGGCATGTTCGAGCCGACCGAGAGCAAGGTGCCGCTGCGCGACCGGGACCAGCCCGTCGTGCTGTCCGGCAGCGCCCTCGACCAGCTCGCCAACACCTGTTCCCTCCAGTGGTTCCTGGGCCGCGAGGTGAAGGCCGACGCGCCCGCCACCACCGCCCAGGGCTTCGGCAACGTCGTGCACGTCCTCGCCGACGAGGTGGCCTCCGGACGCACCCCCGCCGACCTGGCCGTCCTCATGGAGCGCCTGGAGTCGGTGTGGAACGCGCTCGCCTTCGACGCCCCCTGGAAGTCGGTCCAGGAGAAGGACAACGCGCGCGTGGCGCTCGAACGCTTCCTGAAGTGGCACGTCCTGGACCGCACCGCACGCACCCCGGTCGCCAGCGAGCAGGACTTCGACGTCACCCTCGGGACGGGCGACTACGAGGTCCGCATCCGCGGGCAGATGGACCGGGTGGAGGCGGACGGCGAGGGCCGCGCGTACGTCGTCGACTTCAAGACCGGCAAGCAGGCGCCCAGCGCCGCGGAGGTGGCCCGGCACCCGCAGCTCGCCGTCTACCAGCTCGCGGTCCGCGAGGGCGCCGTGGACGAGGCCTTCGGCGGTGTACGGCCCGAACCCGGCGGCGCCGAGCTGGTCCACCTCAGACAGGGCGCCCCCCAGCGCGACGGCGGCGAGACCCTGCCCAAGGTGCAGGCGCAGGAGCCGCTGGAGGGGGAGTGGGTCGGCGAGCTGCTGGCCACCGCCGCCGGCAAGGTCCTCGACGAACGGTTCACCCCGACCACCGGCCAGCACTGCACGCACTGCGCCTTCCGGGCCTCGTGCAGCGCGCGGCCGGAGGGGCGGCACGTGGTGGAGTGAGGGACGGCACGTGGTGGAGTGAGCGCTGGTTCCTCGATTGTCAGTGCCCGCCGCTAGCCTTTTTCCTCATGCCCGCCCTCATCACCGACCCCGAGCAGCTCAAGGAGCTCCTCGGTATCCCGTTCACCCCGGAGCAGACGGCCTGCATCACCGCGCCGCCCGCCCCGCAGGTGATCGTGGCCGGAGCCGGGTCGGGCAAGACGACGGTGATGGCGGCCCGCGTGGTCTGGCTGGTCGGCACCGGACAGGTCGCCCCGGAACAGGTCCTCGGCCTGACCTTCACCAACAAGGCGGCCGGCGAACTCGCCGAACGCGTCCGCAAGGCACTCGTCAAGGCGGGCGTCACCGACCCCGACGCGATCGACCCGGACAACCCGCCCGGCGAGCCCGCCATCTCCACGTACCACGCCTTCGCGGGCCGGCTGCTGACCGACCACGGCCTGCGCATCGGCCTGGAGCCGACCTCCCGGCTGCTCGCCGACGCCACCCGCTTCCAGCTGGCCGCACGCGTGCTGCGCGAGGCCCCCGGCCCCTACCCGGCCCTCACCCGCTCCTTCGCCGACCTGGTCAGCGACCTGCTCACCCTCGACTCCGAACTCGCCGAGCACCTGGTGCGCCCCGAGGACCTCCGCACCTGGGACGCCGGACTCCTGAACACCCTCGCCGGCGTCCGGCTCGGCAACGCCGACCTGCGCAAGGTGCCCGAGACGGCCGCCGCCCGCCGTGAACTGGCCGAACTGGTCCACCGCTACCGGTCCGCCAAGCGCGAGCGGGACCTGCTCGACTTCGGCGACCAGATCGCGCTGTCCGCCGCACTGGCCGGCCTCCCCGAGGTGGGCCGGCTGCTGCGCGAGGAGTTCCGGGTCGTCCTCCTCGACGAGTACCAGGACACCTCGGTCGCCCAACGCGTGCTCCTGGCGGGCCTGTTCGGCGGCGGCACCGGCCACCCCGTGACCGCGGTCGGCGACCCCTGCCAGGCCATCTACGGCTGGCGCGGCGCCTCCGTCGCCAACCTCGACGACTTCCCCGAGCACTTCGCCCACGCCGACGGCCGCCCCGCCACCCGCCGGGCGCTCAGCGAGAACCGCCGCAGCGGCGGCCGCCTCCTCGACCTCGCCAACGGCCTCGCCGAGCCGCTGCGCGCCCTGCACGCGGGCGTGGAGGCCCTCCGCCCCGCCCCGGGAGCGGAACGCGACGGCACGGTCCGCTGCGCCCTGCTGCGCACCCACGCCGAGGAGATGGCCTGGATCGCCGACTCGGTCGCCCACCTCGTCCGCACCGGCACGGCACCCGGCGAGATCGCGGTCCTGTGCCGGACGGCCACCGACTTCGCGGAGATCCAGGGCGCCCTCGTCGCCCGGGACGTCCCCGTGGAGGTCGTCGGTCTCTCCGGGCTGCTGCACCTGCCCGAGGTGGCCGACCTCGTCGCCGTCTGCGAGGTTCTCCAGGACCCTGGGGCCAACGCCTCCCTGGTCCGGCTGCTGACCGGCCCGCGCTGGCGCATCGGCCCCCGCGACCTCGCCCTCCTCGGCCGCCGTGCCCGGCTGCTGGTGGCGCACGCGCGCGTGGGCGACGCCGATGACCCGGACCGCAGGCTCGCCGAGGCCGTCGAGGGGGTCGACCCCGCCGAGGTGATATCGCTCGCGGACGCCCTCGACACCTTCCTGGAGCTGCCGCTCGACATCGAGCAGGCGGACGACGGGCTGCCCTTCTCGCCGGACGCGCGCGTGCGCTTCGCCCGCCTGGCCACCGAACTGCGCGAGCTGCGCCGCTCCCTGTCCGACCCGCTGATGGACGTCCTGTACCGGGTCCTCGCGGTCACCGGCCTGGAGGTGGAGCTGTCGGCGTCCCCGCACGCGCTGGCCGCCCGCCGCCGCGAGACGCTGTCCAACTTCCTGGACGTCGCCGCCTCCTTCGCGGCCGGCGACCAGGAGGCGACCCTGCTCGCCTTCCTCGGCTTCCTGCGCACCGCCGCCCAGTACGAGAAGGGCCTGGACAACGCTCTGCCCGGCGGCGAGAACACCGTCAAGGTGCTCACCGCGCACAAGTCCAAGGGCCTGGAGTGGGACGTCGTCGCCGTCCCCGGACTGGTCAAGGGCACCTTCCCGAGCAGCCAGGGCCGGGAGAAGTGGACCGCCCAGGCCAAGGTGCTCCCGCACGCCCTGCGCGGCGACGGGGACACCCTGCCCGACGTCGAGGCCTGGGACTCGCGCGGCATGAAGGCCTTCCACGAGGCCATGAAGGACCACCAGCACACCGAGGAACTCCGCCTCGGCTATGTCACCTTCACCCGCCCCCGCTCCCTGCTCCTCGGCTCCGGCCACTGGTGGGGCCCCAGCCAGAAGAAGCCGCGCGGCCCCTCCGACTTCCTCCGGGCCCTGTACGAGCACAGCGCCGCCGGACACGGCGAGATCGAGGCCTGGGCCGACGAACCCGAGGAGGACGAGGAGAACCCGGCCCTGCACGCGGCGAGCGCCGACCAGGTGTGGCCGCTGCCCCTGGACGACGCCGCCCTGGCCCGCCGCCGCGCGGCCGCCGAGACCGTCCTCGCCCACCTGGACGCGCTCACGGCGGAAACCGACGGAGGAGTCCCCGCCGACCACGACCCCACCGCCCACGAGGACCCGGACTGGCCCCCGCCACCCGAGGACGAGGACGTCCCCTACGGCGATGACCTCCCCTACGGCGATGACGTCCCCCATGGCGAAGCCGCCCCCCATGGCGAAGCCGCCCCCTACGAGGACGGCCTCCCGGACGAGGACTCCGCCGACTGGGACTCCTGGAGCACCGACCGCCCCACGGTCCCGCACCAGGCGGTGCCCGCCGAGCGCACGCCCCCGCGCACGCCGGAGCACGAGCGCGCCCTCCCGGCCCCCGAGGCCCTCCCCGCCTCCGTCGCCCGCTTCACTCCCGAGGAGGCCCGCGCCATCGCCTCCTGGGACCGTGACCTCGACGCGCTCGCCGGTGAGCTGCTGCGCACCCGCCAGAGCGTCACGGACGTCCCGCTGCCGGCCGCCCTCTCCGCGACCCAGCTGATGCGGCTGGCCGAGGACCCGGACGGGCTCGCGCAGGAACTCGCGCGCCCCATGCCGCACGCTCCGCAACCGGCCGCGCGCCGGGGCACCCGTTTCCACGCCTGGGTGGAGGCGCGCTTCGAAGAGCTCACGCTGCCCATGCTCGACCCCGACGAGCTGCCCGGCAGCGACGCGGAGATCGCCGACGAACGGGATCTCGAAGCCCTGAAGGAGGCCTTCGAACGCACCGAGTACGCCCACCGCACGCCCTACCGCGTCGAGGCCCCCTTCCAGCTCTCCCTCGCCGGCCGGGTCGTCCGGGGCCGTATCGACGCGGTCTACCGGACCGGAGAGGGCGACGGGGCGACGTACGAGATCGTCGACTGGAAGACCAGCCGCACCCGGCCCGCCGACCCGCTCCAGCTGGCGATCTACCGGATCGGCTGGGCCGAGCAGCAGGGCGTGCCGCCCGAGTCGGTCACGGCCGCGTTCGTGCATGTGCGTACCGGCGAGATCGAACGACCGGAGGGGCTGCCGGACCGGGCCGGACTGGAAAGGCTGATCGTCGGACAAGCTGAGTGTGACGAACAGCCCGCCGAGGATGTCGGTCCGGGCCGATAGGCTCGTGACCATGAGCCAGACCCCGGACAGCGCTGTCCGTACGTACATCGAGCAGCATCGCGCCGCCTTCCTCGCCGACCTCGCCGAATGGCTGCGCATCCCGTCGGTGTCGGCCCAGCCCGACCACGCCCCCGATGTACGCCGCAGCGCCGACTGGCTCGCCGCCAAGCTCACGGAGTCCGGCTTCCCGACCGCCGAGGTCTGGGAGACAGCGGGCGCCCCGGCCGTCTTCGCCGAATGGCCCGCGGGCGACCCCGGGGCACCCACGGTCCTCGTCTACGGCCACCACGACGTGCAGCCCGCCGCCCGTGAGGACGGCTGGGACAGCGACCCCTTCGAGCCGGTCGTCCGGGAGGACCGGCTCTACGCGCGCGGGGCGGCCGACGACAAGGGCCAGGTGTTCTTCCACACACTCGGCGTCCGCGCCCACCTCGCCGCCACCGGCCGCACCGCCCCCGCGGTCCACCTGAAGCTGCTGATCGAGGGCGAGGAGGAGTCCGGCTCCCCGCACTTCCGGGCGCTGGTCGAGCAGCACGCCGAGCGGCTCGCCGCCGACGCCGTGATCGTCTCGGACACCGGCATGTGGTCCGAGGACACCCCCACGGTCTGCACCGGCATGCGCGGGCTCGCCGAGTGCCAGATCGTCCTGCACGGCCCCGACCAGGACATCCACTCCGGTGCCTTCGGCGGCGCCGTCCCCAACCCGGCCACCGTCGCCGCCCGCCTGGTCGCCGCCCTGCACGACGAGCACGCGCGCGTGGCGATCCCCGGCTTCTACGACGGCATCGTCGAGCTCGGCGAGCGGGAGCGGCAGCTCTGGGCCGAGCTGCCCTTCGACGAGGCGAGCTGGCTGCGCGAGGCGCACTCGTACGCCACCGAGGGCGAGGCCGGGCACACCACCCTGGAGCGCATCTGGGCCCGCCCCACCGCCGAGGTCAACGGCATCGGCGGCGGCTACCAGGGCCCCGGCAGCAAGACGATCATCCCGTCCTCGGCCCTGCTGAAGCTGTCGTTCCGGCTGGTCGCCGGGCAGGAGCCCGACCACATCGAGAAGATCGTCCGCGCCTGGGCCGCCGACCGGATCCCCGCCGGGATCCGCGCCGAGATCACCTTCCTGCCCGCCACCCGCCCGTGCCTGACCCCGCTCGACCACCCCGGCCTCCAGTCACTGGCCCGCGCCATGGGCCGCGCCTTCGAGAGCCCCATTCGATTCACCCGTTCGGGTGGCTCGGGTCCCGCCGCGGATCTGCAGGACGTCCTTGCCGCCCCCGTCCTCTTCCTCGGCATCTCCGTCCCCTCCGACGGCTGGCACGCCCCGAACGAGAAGGTCGAGCTGGGCCTTCTCCTCAAGGGCGTCGAGACCAGCGCCTACCTGTGGGGTGACCTCGCGGAGAACTGGCGCCATGCCCCCTGAGCCGTCGGCGCCGTCCGGAGCGGTACCGCGCGCGGGGCACACTGGAAGAACCGCCCCGTCCGTCCCCGTCCGCACCGTCCCCGCCCGACCCGGTCTCCTCCCGCCCTTCGTCCCGCTGAACCGCCCGCTGAAACAACCGTTGCACTGGGGGAGTTGGAAGCACCCGTGACCACCTGGACCGACCACACCGCCGACCGACCGATCTCGCTCACCGCCCCGAGCGGCATCGACCGCGCCGCCCACCACCGGCTCGACGAGGCCTGGCTCGCGGCGGCGTGGAGCCACCCCGACACCCGCTGCTTCGTGGTCTCCGGCGGCCAGGTCCTGATCGACGAGACGCCCGACGGGCGCACCGAACTCGTCATGACCCCCTCCTTCGAGGCCCCCCTCACCGAGGCGCACCGCTACTTCCTCGGCACCGACGAGGACGGCGTCAGCTACTTCGCGCTGCAGAAGGACGCCCTGCCCGGCCGCATCGACCAGTCCGCGCGGCCCGCGGGCCTGCGCGAGGCCGGACTGCTGCTGTCACCCCGTGACGTCGGCCTGATGGTGCACGCGGTCGGCCTGGAGAACTGGCAGCGCACCCACCGGTTCTGCTCCCGCTGCGGCGAGCGCACGGTCATCGCCGCCGCCGGCCACATCCGCCGCTGCCCCGCCTGCGGCGCCGAGCACTACCCGCGCACCGACCCCGCCGTGATCATGGCCGTCACCGACGAGGACGACCGCATCCTGCTCGGCCGCCAGGTCCACTGGCCGGAGGGCCGCTTCTCCACGCTCGCCGGCTTCGTGGAGCCCGGCGAGTCCATCGAGCAGGCGGTACGCCGCGAGGTCTCCGAGGAGGTCGGCGTCACCGTCGGCCCGGTCGAGTACGTCGCCAGCCAGCCCTGGCCGTTCCCGTCCAGCCTCATGCTCGGCTTCATGGCCCGCGCGACCACGACCGACATCGACGTCGACGGCGACGAGATCCACGAGGCCCGCTGGTTCTCCCGCGACGAACTCGGCGCCGCCTTCGACTCCGGTGACGTCCTGCCGCCGTACGGCATCTCCATCGCGGCCCGTCTGATCGAGATGTGGTATGGCAAGCCGCTGCCGACGAGGAGCTTCGTCTGAGACGGCCCGCGGTGACCGCCGAGACCTACTGGAACCACAACGTCCACTACCACCCCGTGGTGCTGGACGCCGTACCCGACGGCTGCCGCGCCGCCCTGGACGTCGGCTGCGGCGACGGCCTGCTGGCCGCAAGGCTCGCGGCCAGGGCGGAGACGGTGACCGGCGTGGACCGGTCGGCGGAGATGATCCGGCAGGCGCGCAAGCGGGACATCGGGAACGCCACCTTCGTGGAGGGCGACTACCTCCGCGACGCCGCCCTCGACGAGGGCGGCTACGACTTCGTCAGCGCGGTCGCCGTCATCCACCACTCCCCGTTCGACGACGCGATCGACCGGCTGGTGGAACTGCTCGCGCCCGGCGGCCGGCTGGTCCTCGTCGGACTGGCCGACAACCACACCACCCTGGACTGGGTGGTCAGCGGCTGCGGGGTCCCCGCGAACCTGCTGGCCAGGGCCCGGCACGGCGGCCCGGAGAATCCGGCCGACATGCCCGTCGAGGACCCGATCATGAACTGGGGCGAGGTCAAGCGGTCCACCGCCCATCGCCTCCCCGGACGCCACTACCGGCGCCGGCCGCTGTGGCGCTACACGGTGGTGTGGGACAAACCACGCTGACGAACGACGCACTGATACGCGCGAAGGCGGTCCCTGATCAAGTCGGGGACCGCCTTCGCGCAGGAAAACCTACGCGTTGACCTTCTGCTTCACCTGGGCCAGCGAAGGGTTCGTCAGCGTCGAGCCGTCGGCGAAGAGCACCGTCGGGACCGTCTGGTTTCCGCCATTCGCCTTCTCCACGAACGCGGCCGACTCGGGGTCCTGCTCGATGTTGATCTCGGTGTACGCGATGCCCTCGCGGTCCAGCTGGCTCTTCAGCCGGCGGCAGTAGCCGCACCACGTGGTGCTGTACATCGTCACAGTGCCCTGCATCTCGCTCGCGCTCCTTCGGCAGGTCGGGGAAGCTCATCCAGGAGAGGAACGTACGCGACCCGTCCGCCATTCCCGCCGCCGTTCCCGCAGCACCGGCCCCGAGTGACGCCTGCCGCATTAGTACGACTGCGAGGGGCTGCCTGTGGACAACCGGCGCAGCCGTCTCCGGCGACCTGGCAGCATGGCGGTGTGACAGCAGCAACGCACTCCTCCCTCTTCCCGCAGGCACCGGAGTCGGCCGACGCGGTGCTCGAAGGGCTCGACCCCGAGCAGCGCGAGGTGGCCACCGCCCTGCACGGACCGGTGTGTGTGCTGGCCGGAGCCGGTACCGGCAAGACCCGCGCGATCACCCACCGGATCGCCTACGGGGTGCGGGCCGGCATCCTCCAGCCGTCCAGCGTGCTCGCCGTCACCTTCACCAACCGCGCCGCCGGGGAGATGCGCGGCCGGCTGCGCCAGCTCGGCGCCCAGGGCGTCCAGGCCCGCACCTTCCACTCGGCCGCGCTCCGCCAGCTCCAGTTCTTCTGGCCGAAAGCGATCGGTGGCTCCCTGCCCCGACTGGTCGACCGCAAGATCCAGCTCGTCGCCGACGCGGCCGCCGCCTGCCGCATCCGCCTCGACCGCGGCGAGCTGCGGGACGTCACCGCCGAGATCGAGTGGTCCAAGGTCACCCAGACCGTCCCCGCCGACTATGCGCCGGCCGTCGCGAAGGCCGGCCGCGAGTCCCCCCGGGACCCGGCCGAGATCGCCCAGATCTACTCGGTCTACGAGGACCTCAAGCGCGACCGCGCGGTGATCGACTTCGAGGACGTCCTGCTGCTGACCGTCGCCGTCCTGCAGGACCGGCACGACATCGCCGACCAGGTCCGCGCCCAGTACCAGCACTTCGTCGTCGACGAGTACCAGGACGTCAGCCCGCTCCAGCAGCGGCTGCTGGAACTCTGGCTCGGCGATCGCGACAGCCTGTGCGTCGTCGGCGACGCCAGCCAGACCATCTACTCGTTCACAGGAGCAACCCCCGACCATCTGCTCGACTTCCGCACCCGCCACCCCGGGGCCACCGTCGTCAAACTGGTCCGCGACTACCGCTCCACACCCCAGGTCGTCCACCTCGCCAACGGGCTGCTGGCCCAGGCCCGCGGCCGCGCCGCCGACCACCGCCTGGAGCTGGTCTCCCAGCGCCCCGCCGGACCCGAGCCCGTCCACACCGAGTACACCGACGAGCCCGCCGAGGCCGAGGGCGCCGCCCGCCGCATCCGGGAACTCGTCGACTCCGGGGTCCCGGCCGCCGAGATCGCCGTGCTCTTCCGGACCAACGCCCAGTCCGAGACCTACGAGCAGGCGCTGGCCGACGCCGGAGTGCCCTACCAACTGCGGGGCGCCGAGCGGTTCTTCGACCGGCCCGAGGTGCGCAAGGCCGGTGTCGCCCTGCGCGCCGCGGCCCGCTTCGGCGGCAACGACGCACTGCTCGACGACACCGTGGACCTGCCCTCGCAGGTGCGCGCGGTCCTCTCCGGGGAGGGCTGGACCACCACGCCCCCGGCCGGTTCCGGCGCGGTCAGGGAGCGCTGGGAGTCGCTCGCCGCCCTGGTCAACCTCGCCCAGGACGTCGCCGCCGCCCGGCCGGCCGCCACCCTCGCCGACTTCGTCGCGGAACTCGACGAACGGGCCAACGCCCAGCACGCCCCGACCGTCCAGGGCGTCACCCTCGCGTCGCTGCACTCGGCGAAGGGCCTGGAGTGGGACGCCGTCTTCCTGGTCGGGGTCGCCGAGGGCATGATGCCGATCACCTATGCGAAGACCGACGAACAGATCGAGGAGGAACGCCGTCTCCTCTACGTCGGCGTGACGCGCGCGAGGGAACGGCTGTATGTCTCGTGGTCCCTCTCCCGCACCCCCGGCGGCCGGCCCAACCGCAGGCCCAGCCGGTTCCTGGACGGCCTGCGTCCCGGCTCCACCGGCACCGTCGGCCGCGGTGGCGGCGCCGGCACCGGGGGCGTCGAACGAGGTTTCTCCGGCGGCCCCGGTCACGTCGCGCCCCGGCGCACCCAGCGCACCCCGGCCCGCTGCCGGGTGTGCGGGCGCACCCTCACCGACGCCGGTGAGATGAAGCTGATGCGCTGCGACGGCTGTCCGTCCGACATGGACGAGGGGCTCTACGAGCGGCTGCGCGAATGGCGTGCCGACCAGGCCCGGCTCAGTGGTCAGCCCGCCTTCTGCGTCTTCACCGACCGGACGTTGATGGCCATCGCCGAGAGCGCTCCGGACGACGATCGCGAACTGGCCCGCATCCCCGGCGTCGGCATGCGCAAGCTCAACCGTTACGGTGCCGATGTTCTGGCCATCTGCGCAGGCCAGGAGCCCGGGGGAGACCCGGCGGGCGACTGATGGGAACTCGTCGAAAAAATAGTTTGCGCATGCCCCAGCAATCCCCATAGGTTCTAGGCACGGAAGCGGCGGCCTTCTCGAAGGCCCGGTTCCGTGATGTACTTGCATATCCGAAGGACTGGCTCAACCCCAGTCCCTTAGACGCCGAGAGGAGGCGAGTCCAGTGATCAGCATCAAGACCAACATCAGCGCGGCCAAAATGACCGATCTCTCGGCCGTCTCCGTGTGCATGCTCGGCGTCTCGAACCTGGGCACCGGTCTGTCCGGCATTTCTGCCGTCCGTCCGGCGTCCTCCGTTTCTCTCGCGGGTCTTCCTGTCCGTGAGCGGGATGAGCGACCGACCGAGGCACTGGAAGCAGTAGCGGCACAGGCCAATGCCTATGCCTTTACGGCAGCCGGTGCCGGAAGCCGGAAGCAGACGACGCAGCACCACCTGATGTGGGCCTTCCGTGGGCCAGAACCCTGGAGTGATCCAGCCTGATCGATCAGGCCGGCGCCTTCAGGGCCGCGGAACCCCATCCGGGATCCGCGGCCCTTCTGTTTTCCCCGAACGGGGAGAGCGGAGCGAAGGGGCCTCGGGGCAAGAGCAGAACCCGGTACCAGCCGCCAACCGGTCCAACCCGACCGGCACGACCAGACGAGGAAGAACAACCGTGCAACTCGAAGCGCACGCCCCGTCCGTACCGCCTTCCGAAACGATCCCCCCGCCCGGCCTCACGGAGGACTCCACCTTGATCCCGCTCACCGCGCTCACCGCGCTCGACGACGCCATCGAGAACCTCGGCGTACCCGTCCCCTGCCGGTCCTACGACCCGGAGGTCTTCTTCGCCGAGACGCCGGCGGACGTCGAGTACGCCAAGTCCCTCTGCCGCACCTGCCCGCTGATCGAGGCCTGCCTCGCCGGCGCCAAGGAGCGGCGTGAGCCCTGGGGCGTCTGGGGTGGCGAGCTGTTCGTCCAGGGTGTCGTCGTCGCCCGCAAGCGGCCCCGTGGCCGCCCGCGCAAGAACCCGGTCACGGCATGAACATCCTCGGAACGATCGACCGCCCCCTCACGCACGACCCCAAGAAGCAGGCCCCGATGAAGCCGTCCACCAGCGAGCCCGCGGGCTCCGCGACTCCAGACTTCACCTCCGCCGGTATCACCACCGGCTCGCGTCAGAACAGGACCCGAGAGATGCAACTCATCCCAGAAGCCTTGGCTCGTGCGCATATGCACGAGCGACTGCACGAGGCCGAACGGGAACGCCGGGCGGTTCGCCTGGTGACCGCTCGCCGGATGCAGCGCAGGGCCGAGCGCGCCTCGATGCGTGCCCGCCGTGCGCTCGCCATGGCCGTCATGCAGTGACCCAGCACACCTGAAGCGGTGGCCTCCCGATCTCGGGAGGCGAAAGCTCCCCGCGGGGGCCGGTCCGGCCGAACGGACCGGCCCCCGCGGTGCGTTGTGCGCTCGGATCCGCGCCGCGGAGTTATCGTCGCCTGGTGACGAGTCTTCCCGGAGGCAGTGATCACGGCGGCTCCGCCACGGAGCCCCACCCGCTCGTGTGCGCCCGCTGCGGCACCCCGGCCGACGGCCCCCAGCCCACCACCTGGACCTGCTCCGTGGAGAACGGCGTCCGTCAGTTCTTCTGCGACACCTGCTCCAGGGAGAACCTCCGCGCGATCGAGGGCCGGCTCGACTCGCCCTGGTGGTGACCCCCGCCCCTACTGCGCTTCCAGGGCCGCCCCCGCCGCGTCGGCTTCCTCGGCCTCCGTGAACTCCCCGGGCACGAAGCCGGGCAGCCATGCCTCCAGTTCCTCCCGCAGCCGTACCGTCGCGCCCAGCTGGCACAGCACGCCGATGGTGCTCAGGGTCACCCGGTGTATCAGCAGGTAGGCCGGCGGCAGGTTGAGCTGTTTGCCCAGCTGGTGGGCGGGGTTGCGGGGGTCGGCGATACGGGCCGCCTGGCTGCGCATCCAGTTCCGGGTGAACGTGAACTCGTCTACCTGGGCCGGTTCGATGATCGGCAGCAGATAGTCGAGGACGGCGTCCGGGTCCAGCTCTATGGACTCCTTGACGAACCCCTCCGTGCACAGCAGCTCGTAGACGGCCTCGGCGTCGCCGTCCAGCGTCATCCGCAGGGAGTCGCCGATCGTGGCGGGCAGCCCGCCGGCGAGGCGGTCGACCGTGCCGAAGTCCAGCACGCCCAGCCGCCACTCCTCCTCGTCCTCCGGCTCGGCCGGCAGCAGACGGAAGTTGCCCGGGTGGGGGTCGGCGTGCAGCAGGCCGGTGCGGGCGGGGCCCGAGAACAGGAACCGGGCCAGCAGCTGACCGGCCCGGTCGCGCTGCTCCTGGGTGCCCCCCGAGATGATCTCGGACAGCGGTATCCCGTCCATCCACTCCGTGACCAGGATCTGCTCGCACTGGTGCACCACCGCCGGGACCACCACGTCGGGGTCGTCCTCGAACTCCTCCGCGTGCGCCGCCTGGGCCTGCGCCTCCAGGGCGTAGTCCAGTTCCTCGGAGACCCGGTCGCGCAACTCCGCGATCAGCGGTTTGATGTCCATCCCTGGGATCAGCGGACCCAACAAGCGGGCGAAGCGGCTCAATTGTCCCAGGTCGGACAGGAGGGCCTCGCCCGCTCCCGGGTACTGCACCTTGACCGCGACCTCACGGCCGTCGTGCCACACCGCACGGTGCACCTGGCCGATCGAGGCCGCCGCCGCGGGCTTCTCCTCGAACTCCACGAACAGCTCCCGCCAGTCCTCCCCGAGCCGCTCGGCGAGCACCGCGTGCACGGTGCGGGTCGGCATCGGCGGCGCGGCGTCCTGGAGTTTGGTGAGAGCCGCCCGGTAGGGGCCGGCGATCTCCTCCGGGAGGGCGGACTCGAAGACGGACATGGCCTGCCCGAACTTCATCGCCCCTCCCTTCAACTCACCGAGGACCTTGAAGAGTTGTTCCGCCGTGCGCTGTTGCAGCTCGCGGCCGACGATCTCCGCGGACTCGCCCACGATGCGCTTGCCCAGACCCCAGGTCGCCCGGCCGGCGAAGCCGAGCGGGAGCGCGGCGAGCTTGGCGGTCCGGGTGACCGCCTTCCGGGGAAGATCAGACATGCGCCCTCCAAGTCCCAGTCGGCCGCGCCGCGTCCGTGTGCTCTCGTCGATCCGCCGACGGCCGTTGCACCACCATTGTCTCGTGCCGGTCCCCGTTGGTTGAGGAGTGTTCCCCCTTAGCTTTCTCCGCCGCGCCGCACGGGCATGCGGGATGCGGCCACACCGGTCGGGCGTGCCAGTGCAGCGTGGGCACGGACGCCTCCCAGCGCACTCCTGTACCGGCCGGCGACTCCCCGTCGAGGAAGGCGAGGGCATGTGCGGCGGCCAGTCCGGCCACGGCCGTCGCCAGCGTGAGATCGCAGGCGCCCACCCGGCGGGCCTGCCCGGAACGCCACTGGGCGACCAGGCGCGGCCAGGCCGGGTCCCGGTCCGTGCGGTGCTCGTGCAGACAGCGGGCGCAGCCCGTCCCGCCGGGCAGGACGAGCGGGCCGACGACACCCGTGCCCTCCACCACACCCGTGTAGAGATGAGGAGTCCCCGAATCCATGAGCGGCTCGGCGGCGCGCGCGTCCGGGGCGTGCACCAGGACGTCGTCGCGCGGGGCGACGACCACCAGGGAGAGACCGGGTTCCTCGGCGGCCGGGTCCGGGCGGCGCGGCGGGCGGTCCGGGGCCGCCCGGCGGACGACCCGGCGCGCGGCCTCGTCCCGGCGCTCGCCGATCGCCTCCGCGGGGAGTCCGCCCGGCGCCACGTCCCACGGCTGGACCCGGCCCACGTCACGCACGTCGACCTCCCCGACTCCCGCACCCGACAGCAGCGCGGCCAGCGTGACCCCGACCCGGCCGGCACCCCGCACCTGCACCCGCAGGGCACGCCGGGCCGCCAGCCGGCCGAGGGCGCCGCCCGGCTCCGGAGTGGTCAGCGAGAGCGAGGCCAGATCGGGACCCAGTCGCTCCAGGACCTCCTTCTTCGCGCGCAGCTCCTGCGCCGCCGGCCCGCCGCCGTGCGGGTCGTCGACGAGACCGGCCCGCGACAGCCGCTCCACCAGTGCGTCGACCTGCCCGTCCGGCAGGTCCATGCGCCGCCCCTCCGCGCGCAGCAGGGCCAGGCCCCGGGCGCCGTCGAGCAGGTCCAGGAAGCTGCCGGTCGCCGTGTCCATCGGCCCGAGGGTCATCGCGTGCGCCGGGGTCATCCCGAACTGCACGGTGTTGAGATCACGCCAGCCGCGCCGGAGCGCGGGCTTCACCAACGGATGCATGACAGGCCCCCGTAACTGTCGAAAGGTCGTGGAACGTCCCCGTCTGCCGGTGGAGCCGGTCACGCCCCGCCGACGAGTGCCAGCATGCCCGGGCCGCCCGGCGGGTGCCGAAAGTTGTCCACAGGCGGTGGGTATTCGTCGTACAAATCAAACGCATGGTGGGGGATCGGCATCGAACCGTCCCGGACCCGGGACTTCCCGCATGTGCAGCGGGTAACGTCGGGGCGTGCCCGCCGACCCACTGCACCGCGCCGGAAAGCCACAGCGCAGCACGACGAGCCAGCCGCCCAGCGGCCCGGGGGTGAGCGCGATCGAGGTACGCAGGAGCGCCCGGCGCCGCCGGACCGTTTCCGCGTACCGCGAGGGCGATCGCACCGTCGTGCTGATCCCCGCCCGGATGTCCGAGGCGGAGGAGAAACGCTGGGTGACCGTCATGCTCAACAAACTCGCCGCCCAGGAGAGCAGGCGAGTGCTGGGCGACGCCGAACTGTCCGAGCGCGCCCAGCGGCTGTCGGACCAGTACTTCGACGGCCGGGCCCGCCCCGCCTCGGTGCGCTGGGTCACCAACCAGAACACCCGCTGGGGTTCGTGCACCCCGGCCGAGGGCAGCATCCGGCTCTCGCACCGGCTCCAGGGCATGCCCGAGTACGTCGTCGACTACGTCCTCTGTCATGAACTGGCGCATCTGCTGGTGCCGGGGCACGGGCCCCGGTTCTGGCGGCTCCTGGAGGCGTATCCGCGGACCGAGCGGGCCCGGGGCTATCTCGAAGGGGTGGTCGCCGCGGACCGGTTGCCGCCGGTGCCCGGCGCGCGCGATGAGTGACACGCCCCGGGAGTGCTCCCCGCGGGGTCGCTGAGCGCGGTTGTGTACCGGGTCTGTACCGACTTCTTCCGATGTCCGAGTTAGCCGTTAGCCTGGCGCGACGCACTCACATTCGGGATGGGGGACGGTCGTAACGCATGGCCAGGGAATTCCAACGCGGCCACAAGGCCAGGATCAGTGACCTCACGGCCGGCACGGACCTGTACGTAGGGGTGCAGATCTCCGGGCCCGGTCTGACGTTCGACATCAGCTGCTTCGGCCTCGACGCCGACGAACGGCTCTCGGACGACCGCTACTTCGTCTTCTTCAACCAGCCGAAGTCCCCCGAGGAGTCCATCCAGCTGCTGGGCGCGCAGGCGGGCGACACGGAGTCCTTCCGGATCACGCTGGACAGGATCCCGCCGCAGATCCAGAAGCTGGCGTTCACGGCGACCCTCGACGGCGCCGGCCAGATGTCGCAGGTCGCTCCCGGATACATCCGGATCGTCGCGGGCGGCGAGGAGGTGGCCCGGTACTCGTTCAACGGCTCGGAGTTCTCCACCGAACGCGCCGTGATGCTGGGTGACTTCTACCTGAAGGACGTGTGGCGCTTCGCCGCCGTCGGCCAGGGTTTCGACGGCGGTCTTGAGGCGCTGCTGAAGAACTTCGGCGGCGAGGTGATGGAGGAGGCGCCCGCCGCGCCCGAGCCGCAGCCGTCGCAGGCCGGGTCCGCGCCCGGATTCGCGCCGCCCGCGTTCGCCGCCCCGGCCGCACCGGCCCCCGCACCCGCGCCGGCTCCCGCCCCGGCCCCCGCGCCCGCGCCGCAGGGCTTCACCCCGCCCCCGGCCCCCGGGCCTGTACCGGCCCCGAACATGCACGGCGCGCCCACCGTCATCGCCCCGATGACCCCGCCCGTCCCCGGCACCGTGCCGCCCCCGTCCCCGGCGCCCGCGCCCTACGGCCAGCCGCCCGCCCCGAGCGCGCCCATGCCGCCCGGCTACGGCCAGCCCCCGGCGCCCCCGCAGGCCCCGGCCCCGCCCCCGGGCTACGGCCAGCAGCCGCCGTTCGGGCAGGTCCCCGGTCAGCAGGCCTACGCGGTCCCGCAGGGCGCTCCGCAGGGCGGTGCCGGTGTCGGTGCCGCGCTCCAGAAGTTCAAGGAGACGCCCACCGGGCAGCGCTGGACCCCGCAGAACAGCAAGCTCGTCCGCGTCGACCTCGGGATGGGCGGGCAGCCGGTACTGGCCCGGCAGGGCAGCATGGTGCTCTACCAGGGCAAGGTCGACTTCAGCTACAAGGGCGCCGGATTCGCCGGCCGGCTCGTGGGCAACGCCACCGGCCAGGAGATGCAGCTGATGCGCTGCACCGGCCACGGCCAGGTCTTCCTCGCCGAGAACTCCGCGCACCTGCACCCGATCGAGCTCCAGGGCGACGCGATCTGCGTCTCCGCCGAGAGCGTCCTCGCCTTCGACGAGAGCCTCCAGTACGAGGTCCGCCGGGTCGAGGGCCACGGCATCCCCGGCGGCGCGCTGTTCACGATGCAGTTCCAGGGCACCGGCACGATCGTCGTCAAGACGCACGGCACGCCCGTGGTGCTGCCCGTGACCCCGACGACCTTCGCGGATTGCAACGCGATCGTCGCCTGGTCGGCCGCCTCCCAGGTGATCGTCTCCAGCCAGGTCCGGATGCGCCGCAACGCCTACCCGGGCGACACCGGCGAGAGCGTCAACCTGCAGTTCCGCGGTGCGCCCGGGAACTTCATCGTCGTCCAGCCGTACGAGGTCTGAGGGAGCCCGTCATGAACCAGCCGCTCGCGGGCTACGCTCCCGCACCCGTCACCGCCCGTATGGACAACCATGGCGACCACATGCTGAAGGTCGCCATGCAGACCGGGAACGACCTCCTCGCGCGCGTGGGGTCGATGGTCGCCTACGAGGGCTTCGTCCAGTACGAGCCCAACCCGCCGGCCGTCCGCCAGATCGCCCGGGACTGGGTGACCGGCGAGGGGGCGCCCCTGATGAAGTGCTCCGGCGACGGCCTGCTCTACCTCGCCGACTACGGCGCGAACGTCGTCGTCATCAACCTCAACGGCGACGGCATCTCCGTCAACGCCACCAACCTGCTCGCCTTCGACGCCCACCTCACCTGGGGCGTGGAGCGGGTCAAGGGGCTGGCGAAGTTCGCCGGGCAGGGCCTGTGGAACACCAGGATCTCCGGGCAGGGCTGGGTCGCGCTGACCTCCCGGGGCAAGCCGATCGTCGTCGACTGCGGCGGCGGCGAGGACGAGACGTACGTCGACCCGGACGCGCTGGTGGCCTGGTCGCCGAACCTCAAGGTGAAGGGCAAGCGCAGCTTCAAGGCGCAGTCGCTGATCGGCCGGGGCAGCGGCGAGGCCTACCAGATGGCCTTCTCCGGCCAGGGCATCGTCGTCGTCCAGCCCAGCGAGGACAGCACCGACCGGCTCCGGTTCCGGGGCTGAGGGGGAGTCAGAGAACCATGCAGAGCCCGCTTTTCGCCTTCAACGACTCCCAGGCCCGGGACCGCTACAGCCTCCAGAACAAGCAGATGCTGCGGGTCGTCCTGGAGGGCCACGACGACATCCTCGCCCGCAAGGGCACGATGGTCGCCTACCAGGGGCTCGTCGAGTTCGACGCCGAGTACCAGGGCCACAACCAGGCACGCGCGCGTGCGTACACCGGTGAGGGCCTGGACCTGATGCGCTGCCACGGGCAGGGCACGGTGTACTTCGCCAACCTGGCCCAGCACATCCACGTCCTGGACGTCGAGCAGGACGGCCTGACCGTGGACAGCTCCTACGTCCTCGCCATGGACTCCTCGCTGCACCACGAGGTCGTCGCCGTCGACAGCCTCTACGGCATCTCCGGGTCCGGGAAGTACCAGCTCAACATCACCGGCCACGGCAAGGTCGCCCTGATGACCTCCGGGGCGCCGCTGCTGATGCAGGTCACGCCCGACAAGTACGTCAACTGCGACGCCGACGCGATCGTCGCCTGGTCCACCGGGCTGCGTGTCCAGATGCAGGCCCAGACGCATTCCTCGGGTGTGTGGCGGCGCCGGGGCAACACCGGTGAGGGCTGGGAGCTGAGCTTCATGGGAAGTGGCTTCGCGTTGGTCCAGCCGAGTGAACTGCTGCCTCCGCAGAGCGCCCAGATCGGTCAGGGCCTCGCCGCCCAGTTCGGCATGGGCCAGCAGGGCGCGCGCGGGATGAACCAGGGCAACGTCTGGAGCTGAACGCCCGGGTAAGGGGCGACCGCCAGGGCGGTCGCCCCTTACCCGTCGGTCGGTCTCAGAGCCGGGCGCGGGTCGCCTCCAGCAGCCGTACGACCGAGTCGTCGGCGACCGCCGGGACCTCGTCGTAGGCGAACCAGCGCAGGTCGAGGGACTCGTCGCTGATCGCGTGGGCGGCGCCGGGCGGGGCCAGGGCCGCGTACTGGACGTCGAAGTGCCAGTGGCAGGGCGCCGGGATCGCATGCCGGTCCAGGCGGACCGGGCCGCCCGGCAGCAGGGTCAGCCCGGGGACGCCGGACTCCTCGGTCGCCTCCCGCAGGGCCGCGGCGGCCACGTCGGCATCGCCCGGCTCGCAGTGGCCGCCCATCTGCAGCCACATCCGCAGCTTCCTGTGCAGGGTCAGCAGCACCCGGCCGTGCCCCGGGTCCACCACCAGGGCGCTCGCCGTCACATGGCCCGCGTGACAGGCCTTCCACATGCCGTCGGGGTGGGCCGCGAGATGGTCCAGGTAGGCCTGGCACAGCTCTTCCTGGCCCTCGTACCCCTTGAGGACGAGGACCGCGTCGTCGTACAGGCTCACTCGGTGTCGTCGCCCTCGGCCCGGTCGTCCTTCTTGCGCAGGTCGGGCTTCTGGGCCGCCTCGCCGAGCATCTTGTCCAGCTCGGAGAAGTCCAGCTGCTCGCGGTGCACGAAGCCGTCCGGGTCGTCCAGGTCGGAGGCCGTCGGCAGCATGTCCGGGTGGGCCCACAGGGCGTCCCGGCCGTCGACACCGCGCGCGTCCGTGAGCGAGGCCCACAGGCGGGAGGCGTCGCGCAGCCGGCGGGGGCGCAGCTCCAGGCCGATCAGCGTGGCGAAGGTCTGCTCCGCGGGACCGCCCGTGGCACGGCGGCGGCGCAGGGTCTCGCGCAGCGCGTCGGCGGACGACAGACGCGGTTTCGCGGCCGCGTGGACCACCGCGTCCACCCAGCCCTCCACGAGCGCCAGAGCGGTCTCCAGACGGGCCAGGGCCGCCTTCTGCTCGGGGGTGTCCTCCGGCTGGAACATGCCCTGCTGAAGGGCGTCCTGCAGCTGCTCGGGGTTCTGCGGGTCGAACTGGCCGACCACGTCCTCCAGCTTGGCCGTGTCGACCTTGATCCCGCGCGCGTACCCGTCGACCGCGCCGAACAGGTGCGAGCGCAGCCACGGCACATGCGCGAACAGGCGCTGGTGGGCCGCCTCGCGCAGCGCGAGGTACAGCCGCACCTCCTCCTTCGGCACGCCGAGATCCTTGCCGAACGCCTCGATGTTCACCGGCAGCAGCGCGGCCTTGCCGGCCGGGGTCAGCGGCAGGCCGATGTCGGTCGAGCCGACGACCTCGCCCGCGAGCACGCCGACGGCCTGCCCGATCTGGGTGCCGAACATGGCGCCGCCCATGGAGCGCATCATGCCGATCAGCGGGCCCGCCATGGCCTGCATCTCCTCCGGCAGGACGTCGCCCATCGCGGCGCCGACCCGCTCGGCCACCGGGTCGACCAGCTCCTGCCAGGCGGGCAGCGTCGCCTCGACCCACTCCGCGCGCGACCAGGCCACGGCCGAGCCGGAACCGGACGGCAGCGACGTCGCGTCGTCCAGCCACAGGTCGGCCAGGCGGACGGCCTCCTGGACCGCCGTGTGCTCGGCGGGGCCCACGCTCGCGTCCTTGACGCCGTCCGACGTGCCCTGGGAGACCGTCTGGCGGGCGATCTGCTTGGCCATGTCCCAGTTCACCGGGCCGCCCTCGTACGAGAGCATCTGGCCCAGCTGCTGGAAGGCCGCGCCCAGGTCGGTGGGGTTCAGTGAACCGAACATGGCAGCGAACGGATTGTCGGCGCCGGGGCCGCCGAAGCCGCCGGCTCCGGGTGTGCCGAAACCGAACGGGTTGGCCGGTCCCTGCCCACCACCGCTCTGCTGGTCCTTCTTCTTGCCCTCGTCGCCGTCTTCCGGCTCCTCCGGCGGAAGGCCGAAACCGAATGGGGTGTCACTCACGGGAATCCTCGGCTGGTAAGGCCACCGGTTCTCTCCGGCGGCGCGGCTGCCCGACAACACCACCCAGCGTAGACACCCGAGCCCGATCGGGCCTCGGTGCTTCGCCGACAGTCGGCCTGCGGCAGGATGGATGCCACCTGGTACGTACGCGTCACTCACGCTCGTACTGAAGACAACCGCTGGAGACGCCCGGTGAGTTCCCCAGATCCGCAGGTTCGCGCAGCGCGAAACCACTCAACCCCTCCCGCTCTGCGCGGGCCCGTCGTCGCCGTGACCGGCGCCGCGACCGGGGTCGGCGCGCTGCTCACCGAGCGGCTGGCCGCGTCCGAGGAGATCAAGCAGGTCATCGCCATCGACGAGCGGCGTGGGGAGTGCGCGGACGCCCAGTGGCACATCCTCGACGTACGGGATCCGGCCATCGCCGACAAGCTCCGCGGGGCCGACGTGGTGGTGCATCTCGCGCTCGACCTCGACCTGGAGACCGATCCGGCGGCGCGCACGGCGTACAACGTGCGCGGCACGCAGACCGTGCTGACGGCCGCGGCCGCCGCCGGTGTGCACCGCGTGGTGCTTTGCACCTCCGCGATGGTCTACGGCGCGCTGCCGGACAACGAGCTGCCGCTCTCCGAGGACGCCGAGCTGCGGGCGACCGCGGAGGCCACGGGCGTGGGCGACCTGCTGGAGATCGAGCGGCTCGCGCGCCGGGCGCCCCGCGCGCACCCCGGGCTCAATGTCACCGTCGTGCGCCCCGCGGTGCTCGTGGGCGGCACCGACACCGCGCTGACCCGCTATTTTGAGTCGCCCCGGCTGCTCGTCGTCGCCGGATCGCGGCCCGCCTGGCAGTTCTGCCATGTCGAGGACCTGTGCGGTGCGCTCGAGTACGCCGTCCTGGAGAAGGTCGACGGGGAACTCGCCGTCGGGTGCGACGGATGGCTGGAGCAGGAGGAGGTCGAGGAGCTCAGCGGGATCCGGCGGATGGAGCTGCCGTCGGCGGTCGCGCTCGGCGCGGCGGCCCGGCTGCACCGGATCGGGCTCACGCCGTCGCCGGCCGGGGACCTCGCGTACACGATGTATCCGTGGGTGGTGAGCGGGAGCCGGCTGCACGACGCCGGGTGGCGGCCCGGGTGGACGAACGAGGAGGTGCTCGCCGAGTTGCTGGAGGAGGTGTCCGGCCGGCACACCGTCGTCGGACGGCGGCTCGGCCGGAAGGACGCGACGGCCGCGGGCGCGGCGGGAGCGACGGTCGCGCTGCTGGGCGCGGCGGCCGTGGTGCGGCGGGCCCGCAAGGCGCGGCGGCGGATCTGAGTCCTCCTCGCCCCTGGGGAGGAAGGCATCGGCCCGGTCGGGAAGACCGGGGCTCGGGCAGAGCTGTAGGAGTCTCCAAAGCCGTACGCGCCCGTGCCTGGTGTTAGGCGTATTCCGTGTGGTCCCCGGCTTGCGGCACGATGGGGGTATGGCTGCTATGAACGATCATCCCGGTGAGCAGGGTGCCGAAGACCCCGTCAAGCTGATCGGGATCCGGGAGACCGCGCTTTCCGTGGACGAGGTCTTCGCGGCTGTCGGGGACGACGCGGCCGGCGGGATCGCGCTGTTCGTGGGGACCGTGCGGAACCACGACGGCGGCGCCGACGTGGACGCGCTCGGGTATTCGTGCCATCCCAGTGCCGAGAGCGAGATGCGGCGGATCGCCGAGAAGGTCGTCGCGGAGTACCCGGTGCGGGCGCTGGCCGCCGTGCACCGGGTGGGGGACCTGCGGGTGGGTGATCTCGCCGTGGTCGTCGGCGTGTCGTGCCCGCATCGGGGGGATGCCTTTGAAGCCTGTCGGAAGCTGATCGACGACCTCAAGCACGAGGTGCCCATCTGGAAGCACCAGACGTTCTCCGACGGCACCGAGGAATGGGTCGGCGCCTGCTGAAGGAGCCCGTCCGGTTTCCGGTTGCGTAACCGTACCCCCCGCGTGAGCGTTGTCACTGCGGATGTTTAATCTGCTGATCAGTCAGTCGCGGACGCTCAAGGGGTTGGGAGGTCGGCATGGCGGCGCTCGTCTGGTTGCTGATTCCGCTTTTGGCGGCGGTCGGTGCCGGTCTGTGGGGCAGCTGGGCCAATCGGACCAGAAGAGCGCGCGGCGACGGGCCGGAACTCGACGGGTACGCGCGGTTCCGCGAGGCCATGGAGAAGTCCCACACCGGCAGCTGAGACGCGTGCGACGGGTGGCCCTGACGGTGCGCTGACAGACACGTCCCGTACTGTCTTCGCATGCCACGCCGCACCGCGACGATGCTCGCCTCGACTCTGATGCTGATCGCGCTCCTGTGCGCCGGAGTCCTCATCAACGTGCCGTACTCGGAGATGTCCCCCGGCCCGACCGTGAACACGCTCGGGGACCACGACGGCGAGCCGGTGCTGCAGATCTCCGGGCACAAGACCTATGCCACGTCCGGGCATCTGAACATGACCACGGTGAGGGTCACCAGCGCCGACTACAAGATGAACCTCGTGGAGGCGGTCTACGGGTGGCTCTCGCACGACACCAAGGTCGTGCCGCACGACACGCTGTACCCGAACGGCAAGACGGAGCAGCAGTCCACCCAGGAGAACGCCGAGGAGTTCAGCGAGTCCCAGGAGAGCGCCAAGGTCGCCGCCCTGAAGGAACTCGGCGTCCCGGTGAAGTCCTGGGTGATCGTCTCCACGGTGCTCAAGGACTCGCCCGCCGAGGGCAGGCTGCACGCCGGTGACGTGATCAAGGCCGTCGACGGCACGGCGGTCAAGCAGCCGGAGGACGTCGCCACGCTGGTGACCAAGCACAAGCCCGGCCAGGACGTCGTCTTCACCGTGGTGCCGGCCAAGGAGCAGGCCGCCGCCGTGAAGGCGAACAAGACGGCCACCAAGACCACGGACGTCACCATCAAGACCGCCACGTCCGACGACAGCGGCGAGAAGCGGGCCATCGTCGGGATCTCCGCCGGGACCGATCACACGTTCCCGTTCTCCATCGACATCAAGCTCGCCGACGTCGGGGGGCCCAGCGCGGGACTCATGTTCTCGCTCGGCATCTACGACAAGCTCACCCCGGGCAGCCTCACCGGCGGCAAGTTCGTCGCCGGCACCGGCACCATCGACGACGACGGCACGGTCGGCCCGATCGGCGGCATCTCGCTGAAGACCATCGGCGCGCGCAGCAAGGGCGCCCAGTACTTCCTGACCCCGGCCGACAACTGCGCCGAGGCCGCCAAGGACACCCCGAGCGGGCTCACCCTGGTCAAGGTCAAGACCATCGGCGACGCCCTGGACGCCCTCAAGGACATCCGCGGCGGGGACACCGCCGACCTGCCGAAGTGCGGCACCAAGGGCTGACACACGGACCCGGACACGGCCGGGGGCGCCCTTCCTGACGAAGGGCGCCCCCGGTGCCGTGACCGAGGGGCTCAGTCCTCGAAGGTCGCCTTCAGCGCGTCCGCCAGACCCGGGACCAGGTCGGGTCCGGTGAGGACCTCCGTCGGCGAGTCCTTCTCGCGCAGGCGCACGGCCGAGTCGCGGCTGCCGTCGCGCAGCACGCCGACCGTCATCCGGACCTCCTGGCGCTCGGGGTGCTGGGCCACCCACCTGGCCAGCTTGGCCTCGCTCAGTCCCTCGGGGACCTGGGACTCGGCGGACGGCGGCAGCATCAGGCGTTCCACCGTGAGCGCGCAGCCCACCACCGCGTCCGGCCAGGCGATGGTGCCCAGGAACTCGTCCAGCGCCTTGTCCGTTGGCACTTCGTCCTGCTCGATCGGGGTGAGGCCGGTGGTCGCGGACTCCTCCTCCAGACCGAGCTGGGCGGCGAGGGCCGGTTCCTGGGTACGCAGCCGTGCGGTGTCGACGAGGGCGAAGAGGCGAGCGGGCTGGTCCCAGCCGAGGCCGGAGGTGTACTCGTCGATCTCGAGCACGGCCCGGGTGAGCGGGTTCGCTGCCATGGGAGTGTTGGACATGGTCACAATCCTGCCTCGTTCATGGCCGGAATCGGGAACCGAGTAAGCCGTGAGTAAGTTGCATAGGTGTGGCACCGCGATCACAGGGGGCCACGGAAGGCCCACCGACACCGGGGCCTGACGGAACAAAAGCGGATCAACAGCGGATCAATCAACAGCGACTTCGAGGTGCGCACCTTGGCTTTCCAGATGCCGGACCGCGGCGGAGGCCCGACGGGGCCACGGATCAGGGCGACGGGACGTCCGTCCCGGCGCGTCCGGACCCTGCTCATGACCCTGGGCGTCCTTGCCGTGCTCGGCATGGCGTTCACCATGTTCGCGGGCTTCTGGACGGACTGGCTCTGGTACCGGTCGGTGCACTACTCCTCGGTGTTCACCACCACGCTGTGGACCAAGATCGGGCTGTTCTCCGTCTTCGGGCTGCTGATGGCGGCCGGGGTGGGCTTCAACATCTGGCTCGCGCACCGGCTGCGGCCGCCGCTGAGCGCCATGTCCATGGAGCAGCAGAGCCTCGACCGGTACCGGATGGGCATCGCGCCGTACAAGAGGTGGCTGCTGCTCGCGGTCACCGCGCTGGTCGGGCTGATCGCCGGCGCGTCCGCGGCCGGCCAGTGGCGCACCTGGCTGATGTGGGTCAACGGCGTGCCCTTCCACCAGAAGGACCCGCAGTTCGGTCTCGACGTCTCCTTCTACGCCTTCGACCTGCCCTGGTACCGCTTCCTGCTGGGCTTCGGCTTCGCCACCGCGATCCTCTCCCTGATCGCCGCCGCGCTCACCCACTACCTGTACGGCGGGCTGCGCGTCACCAGCCCGGGGGCGCGCGCCACCGGTGCCGCGACCGGCCACCTCTCGGTGCTGCTCGGTTTCTTCGTCGCCCTCAAGGCGGTCGCCTACTGGCTCGACCGGTACGGACTGGCCGTCAAGTCCAGCGACTTCAAGGCCACCGGCAACTGGACGGGTCTCAGATACGTCGACGCGAACGCGTATCTGCCGGCCAAGACGATCCTGTTCTGCATCGCCGTCATCTGCGCGCTGCTGTTCTTCGCCACCCTGTGGCGGCGCACCTGGCAGCTGCCCGTCATCGGCTTCGGCCTGATGGTCCTGTCGGCCATCCTCATCGGCGGTCTCTACCCGGCGATCGTCCAGAAGTTCCAGGTCCAGCCGAACGAGCAGGCCAAGGAAGCCCCGTACGTCCAGAAGAACCTCAAGGCGACCCGCGAGGCCTACGGCATCGACGACACCAAGGTCACCGAGTACACGGGCAAGAGCACCACCACGGACAAGAGCAAGCTTCGGGACGACGTCGACGCCACGGCGAGCATCCGGATCATGGACCCGAACATCGTCTCGCCCACGTTCCAGCAACTCCAGCAGATGCGGAACTACTACGCGTTCCCGAACAATCTGGACGTGGACCGCTACACCAAGAACGGCAAGGTCCAGGACACCGTCATCGGGCTGCGCGAGCTGAACCTCGCCGGCATCCCGAAGAACAACTGGATCAACGACCACTTCCGCTACACCCACGGCTACGGCGTGGTCGCCGCCAAGGGCACCGAGGCCGACAGCCAGGGCCAGCCGGTCTTCACCGAGTCCGACCTGCCGTCCCAGGGCGACCTGGGCACGTACCAGCAGCGGATCTACTACGGCGAGAAGACCAACACCTACTCGATCGTCGGCGGTCCCCAGAAGGAGATCGACTACTCCGACGACAGCGGTGAGAAGACCACCAGCTACGAGGGCAAGAGCGGGGTCAGCCTCTCCAGCCCGATCAACCGGGCCGCGTACGCGGTGGCGTTCAACGAGCCGCAGATCCTGTACTCGGGCGCGATCGGCGAGGGCTCGCGGATCCTGTACAACCGCACGCCCAAGGAGCGGGTCGAGGCGGTCGCCCCGTGGCTGACCATCGACGGCGACGCGTACCCGGCGGTCGTGGACGGCCGTATCCAGTGGATCGTCGACGCGTACACGACGACGAACGGCTATCCGTACGCCTCCCGTACGACCCTCGGTGACACCACCGCCGACTCGCTGACCGCGACCAACAACTCCCGCGCGGTGGTCGCCCAGCAGAACCAGGTCAACTACATCCGCAACTCGGTGAAGGCGACCGTCGACGCGTACACCGGCGCCGTCAAGCTCTACCAGTGGGACACCGAGGACCCGGTGCTGAAGACCTGGATGAAGGCCTTCCCCGGCACGGTGGAGCCCCGCAGCGCCATCTCGCAGTCTCTGATGGCTCATCTCCGGTACCCGCAGGATCTGTTCAAGGTGCAGCGCGAGCTGCTCACCCGCTACCACGTGACGGACGCCCAGACGTTCCTGACGGGCAGCGAGGTGTGGCAGGTGCCCGACGACCCGACCAACAAGTCGGGCGACGCGGTGCCGCCGTACTACCTGAGCATGAAGATGCCCGACCAGAGCGCGCAGACGTTCTCGCTGTCGACGACGTTCACGCCCAACGGCAGAGACAACCTCAGCGCGTTCATGTCGGTGGACTCCGAGGCCGATTCGAAGGACTACGGCAAGATCAGAATCCTGAAACTGCCGACCAGTACGACCGTCGACGGACCCAAACAGGTCCAGAGCAAGCTCAACTCCGAACAGGACATCGCCTCCGCCATCAAACTCCTCAAGGGCGGCGACTCGGAGGTCGAGTACGGCAATCTGCTGACCGTGCCACTGGACGGGGGCCTGCTCTACGCGGAGCCCGTCTACGTCCGCGGCGCCGGGGTCAAGTACCCGCTTCTGCGCAAGGTGCTGGTCACCTACGAGGGCAAGACCGCCTTCGAGGACACCCTCGACAAGGCGCTCAACAAGGTCTTCGGGACCGAGGGTTCGGACACCGGATCCTCGGACACCGGGACGACCACGCCGCCGACATCCTCCAACCCCACGGTCCAGGAGGCGCTGAACGACGCCCAGAAGGCCTTCGACGCGGGCCAGGAGGCCCTGAAGAAGGGCGACTGGACGGCGTACGGGAAGGCGCAGGACGAGTTGCAGGACGCGCTGAAGCGGGCCGAGGACGCACAGTCCAAGGCCGACAAGGCGAGCGGCGGCGGTACGAAGGCGAGCAGCAGCCCGAGTCCGAGCAGCAGTCCCGGCAGCAGTGCCAGTCCCGCTGCGAGCAGCAGTCCCAGTCCGGGCGCGAGCGCCAGTCCGAGCGGGTAGCCCGGGCCGATGATCGAACCAGCCCCGCGCCGTGATACGGTTGCAACACAACGGCGCGGGGTGGAGCAGCTCGGTAGCTCGCTGGGCTCATAACCCAGAGGTCGCAGGTTCAAATCCTGTCCCCGCTACTGAAGTCGAAGGCCCGGATCCTTTTGGGATCCGGGCCTTCGTGCTGTCCGGACGGGCGGCGAACGCATGTACCGGTGCGCGGGGGCGCCGTGCCGCTGTGGGGAGTTGAGGGAGATGTGTTTGACTTGTCGTTCTGTGGGCATGTCGACAAAACGCTGAAGTGACCTCACGGTCTGCGGTATACGTGGTGTACCCAGGTTGCAGGTGGTGCGACGATGAACGTTATGGGGGACAAGGCAACTCTGTTCGAGACAGGGCGATTTGTGCAGCCTTCGGGCGAGGAGCCGACCCGCGACGAGGCCGCCGAGGCCGCTGAGGAGGCACGTCACCGGCTCCAGGCCGAGGCCGGTGACGTCGAGTCGATGAGTGTGCTCGGCGCCCTGCTGCTGCGCCGTGGCGACCTCGACGGCGCCGAACCCCAGCTGCGGGCCGCCACCGGTGCCGGTGACCGGGCCGCCGCCAACAACCTCGGTGTCCTGCTGCACCAGCGCGGTTACCCCGACGAGGCCGCCGGATGGTGGCGGATCGCCGCCGTCGCCGGATCCGCGGCCGCCGCCCACGCGCTGGGCCGCTACCACCGTGAGCGCGGGGACGAGCCCGCCGCCGAGTACTGGCTGCGCCAGTCCGCCGAGCAGGGACACGCGCTCGGCGCCTACGCGCTGGCCGACCTGCTGGAGCACCGCGGGGACCCGGGCGCCGGCCGGTGGATGCGGGCCGCCGCCGAGCGGGGGCACCGGGAGGCCGCGTACCGGCTGGCCCGTGCCCTCGACCGCAGGGCGACGGGGGCCGAGGGAGAGGCCGGGGGCGACAACGGTGTCGCCGCAGGTGCGGACGCCGGTGCGGACGCCGGTACAGAAGCGGGGACGGAGACCGAAGAGGCGGAGCAGTGGTACCGGCAGGCCGCCGCCCGCGGCCACCGCCGGGCCGCGCTGCACCTCGGCGCGATCCTGGAGAAGCGCGGCGCGCTCAAGGAGGCCGGGCGCTGGTACCTGACCTCCGCCAAGGACGGCGAGGCCCGCGCGGCCTGCGCGCTGGGCTTCCTGCTGCGCGACGCCGGGGACACCGAGAGCGCGGCCGTGTGGTGGCTGCGGGCCGCGCAGGACGGCGACGGCAACGCGGCGAACGCGCTCGGCGCGCTGCACGCCGAGCGCGGCGAGACCCAGACCGCCGAGCGCTGGTACCGGGCGGCGCTGGACGCCGGGGACGACAACGGGGCGTACAACCTCGGGCTGCTCTGCGCCGAGCAGGGACGGACCGCGCAGGCCGAGCAGTGGTACCGGCGGGCCGCCTACGCCGGGCACCGGGAGGCGGCGAACGCGCTGGCCATCCTGCTGCTCCAGGTCGGCGACACCAGCGGTGCCGAGCCGTGGTTCTCCAAGGCCGCCGAGGCCGGCAGCGTGGACGCCGCGTTCAACCTCGGGATCCTCTACGCGGGGCGCGGCGAGGACCGGGTCGCGCTGCGCTGCTACGAGCGGGCGGCCGCCGCCGGGCACACCGAGGCGGCGCTGCAGGTCGGCATCGCCCGGCTGCGCGAGGGCGACGAGGCCGCCGCCGAGCGCCATCTGCGGTGCGCGGCGGGCGGGGGCAGCGCCGAGGCCGCCTACCGGCTCGCCGCCGTGCTCGACGCGCGCCGTCCCGCGGTCTCCGAGCACGAGCTCGGGGAGTCCTCCCTGAACGTGAAGACCGAGTGCGAGGAGTGGTACGAGCGGGCCGCCTCGCAGGGCCACCGGCGCGCCCAGGTGCGGGTCGGGATGCTCGCCGCGGCCCGCGGGGACGTGGTGGAGGCGGCGCGCTGGTACCGGGCGGCCGCCGAGGCCGGGTCGCGCAACGGCGCGTTCAACCTGGGGCTGCTGCTGGCCCGGGAGGGCAGCGAGCCGGAGGCGGCCGTCTGGTGGGAGCGGGCCGCCGACGCGGGGCACGGACGGGCGGCGTTGCGCCTCGCCCTCGTCTACGCGCGTCGGGGCGAGCTGGCCGTGGGACAGCAGTGGGCCGACCGCGCGGTGGCCCTGGGACCGGCCGAGGTGACCGGGCGGGCGGAGCGGCTGCGGGACGCCCTGCGGGAGGAGCTGTCGGCGTAGGCCGAGGCATTTCCGCAGGTCAGGCGCGGATGCCGGTATTGATTTGCCTCTGCCCGCGTCCCTCACGTAATGTTCAGTTCACCGACGCGGGGTGGAGCAGCTCGGTAGCTCGCTGGGCTCATAACCCAGAGGTCGCAGGTTCAAATCCTGTCCCCGCTACTCAAGGCCGAGGGCCGGAATCCGGAAACGGACTCCGGCCCTCGGTGTTTCTGCGTGCGGTGCTTCTACGGCGTGTGCCCCACCGCTTCCTCGTACAGCGCGCGGTCCACCGTCCGGGACTCCGGCAGGGGCGCGCCCGAGGTGACGCCCTGGGCCCGGTACGCCGACTGCAGACGGGTCGTCGTACCCGCCCGGATCTCCCAGTCCATGCGCAGCGGCGGGGTCGAGCGCAGGATCGCGGCGTCGGACTTCAGGAGCTTCGCGAGGTAGGTGACGAAGCTCACGTCCTTCTTGTAGTCGGCCGCGAAGTACGTGTCGACGGTCCGGATGTACGCCCTGAGCAGGGCCACGCCCGCGTCCACGTCGTCGTTCAGCAGCGCGGGGCCGTACAGCATGCCGCCCAGCGGTTCGCCCTGCGGCTGGCCGCCCAGGAACGCGTAGCCCGCCTTGCCGGTGACCTGGCGCCACACCGGGTCGAGCAGCCAGGCCGAGTCGACGCCGCCGTTCTGCAGGGCCGTGAGGACGTCGGCCGAGCCCAGCTGCTGATAGCGGATCCGGTCCAGGCCGCCGCCGTGGCTCGCCAGCGCCTTCTGCATGGGGTACGCGATCACCGACCCCTTGCCGATCATCGTGCCCAGCGTGCGCCCCGCCATCCGCACGCCGGACGCGCTCTCGCCGTTCTTCAGCCGCACCCACAGGCCGCTCCGCGACTCGGGGTCGGGCGAGAAGTTGCCCGCGACCCACTTGATGTCGAAGCCGCCCCGGACGCCGTTCATCACGGCCGCCTCGGGTGCCGCCCACATCGCGTCGATGTCCCCCTTGGCCAGCAGGGGCAGCGCGTCCGGGGTCGGCAGGACCTTGAGCGTGACATCCAGGCCCTCCGCCTTGAACTCACCTTTGTCGAGGGCGACTTCCAGAGGGGCCACGTACTCCGCGCTCAGGGTGCCGGTCGCGATAGTGATCCTGCGCGGCTTCGCGAGCGGGACGGGCGCCGGCTTCCCGGGTGAGCAGCGGGCGGGGGAGCGGGTCGGGGAGAGGTCGGCAGGGTCGGTCCAGGAGGCCTTGCCGCAGCCCGCCACCGGACGGACCGTGCGGGGCGCCGAGGCCGTCTCCCGGTCCCCCTGGTGCTGCGCCGAGCAGGCCGTGGCGAGCAGGGCCAGCGCGGCCGTCGCCACCAGGCACCGAAGGTTTCTCATGACTGCCCCCGTCCCCGGTCCCGGGGCGCCCACGGGGTGAGCAGGCGTCCGGCGAGCCGGATCAGCTCGGAGAAGACCACGCCCAGTACGGCGACGCAGACGATCCCCACGAACATGACGTCGTTCTGGAACAGCGCCCGCGAGTCGAAGATCAGATGCCCGAGGCCGTCCGTGGCCGCTATCTGCTCGGAGGCGACGATCACCAGGACCGCCACCCCCGCGGCGATGCGCGCGCCGACCAGGACCGCCGGCAGCGAGGCGGGCAGCAGGACGTGCCGGAACATCTGCCACGGCGAGGCGCCGAAGACCCGGCCAGCGTCCAGGTGGCCGGACGGGACGGCGATCACCGCCGACATGGTGGAGATCCAGACGAAGAAGAAGACGGTCACCGCCACCAGGGCCACCTGCGGGCCCTCGCCCAGCCCGAACATGTTCAGGAAGATCGGCAGCAGGGCCAGCTTCGGCACCACGTACAGGGCGTCGAGGAGCGGTTCCAGGGCCGCCCTGACCAGCGGGAACGACCCCATCAGCAGCCCCAGCGCATAGCCGGCCGCGGTGCCCGCGGCGTAGCCCGCGAGCACCCGGCGGGTGGTCGCCCGGACGTCCGGCCACAGGTCGCCCGCGGCCGCCCGGTGCCAGCCGTCGGAGAGGATCGTGGACGGGGCCGGGTAGACGCGGTCGTCGATCCACGCCTGGTTCGCGGCCAGTTGCCAGAGCAGGACCAGGACGACCGGGACGGCCGTGGCGAGGGCCAGTTCCAGGGCGCGGCGGCGCCGGTGGGTGCGGGCCGGGTGGAGTTCGGCCGGGCCGGGGGCGCGGACCAGGACCCGGCTCTCCCGGTCCGGGGTGAGGGTCGTCATGCCGGGACCGCCTCCTTCCGCAGCAGCTCCCACAGTTCGCTCTTCAGCGCCGTGAACTCGGGGGTGTCGCGGATGGTGCCGGTGCGCGGGCGCGGGAACGGCGGGCGGTGCTCGGCGATGATCCGGCCGGGGCGGGCGGACATCACCAGGACGCGGTCGCCGAGGACCAGTGCCTCCTCCAGGCTGTGCGTGATGAAGAGGGTGGTGGTGCGCAGCGCCTGGGTGAGGTCCAGGAGTTCGTCCTGGAGGATCACCCGCAGTTGGGCGTCCAGGGCCGCGAACGGCTCGTCCATGAGGAGGAGTTCGGGCTCGACGGCGAGGGCGCGGGCGATCGCCACCCGCTGCCGCATGCCGCCGGACAGGGCCGCCGGGTAGGCGTCGGCGAAGTCGGACAGGCCCAGCCGGGCCAGCCAGTCCCGGGCCCGGGCGTCCGCCTCGCGGCGCGGGACGCGCTGCACGTCGAGGCCGAAGCGGACGTTGGCCAGGACCGTCTTCCAGTCGTAGATGCCGTAGTCCTGGAAGATCATCGCGGCCGGGCGGGCGCTGTCGGTACGGATCTCCAGGCGTCCGCCGCTGGGGCGGAGCAGGCCCGCCGTGATGCGCAGGAGGGTGGACTTGCCGCAGCCGGAAGGGCCGACGAGACAGACGAACTCGCCGGGCGCGACGGTCAGATCGAGGGGGCCGAGGGCGTCGACCGCGTGGGGGGTTCGGCCGAAGGTGCGGGTCAGGGCATGGGCGCGGAGCTTCGGATACGGCTCTCCCACGGGATCTCCTCGCAAGAGTGCGGACCCGAAGACCATATGACGGTCTGTCAGATTCGGGAACCCCGTGTGCGGGTACGACGCGAAGGCCCCGGCATCCGTGGTGGGTGCCGGGGCCTTCGGGAACGTGTGTCAGGCGCCCGTCGCGCAGTCCGGGCAGAGGCCGCGGTAGGTCACCTCGACGTCCGACACCGTGAAGCCGAAGCGCTCCGAGGCGGGGAGGTCGGCCAGCGGGTTGCCGGTCGGGTGGACGTCGCGGATCGAGCCGCAGCGGGCGCAGACCAGGTGGTGGTGGGGCTGGTGCGCGTTCGGGTCGTACCGCTTGGCGCGCTTGTCCGTCGAGACCTCGAGGACCTCGCCGAGCGTGACCAGCTCGCCCAGGGTGTTGTAGACGGTCGCCCGGGAGATCTCGGGCAGCTTGGCGACGGCCCGGGTGTGGACCTCGTCGGCCGTCAGGTGGACGTGTTCGCCGTCGAGGACCTCGGCCACGACGCGTCGCTGCGCGGTCATCCGCCATCCGCGTCCACGCAGCCGTTCCAGAAGGTCACTCATGCGATCCAGCCTAACAGCAGGAGGACCACTTTACGAACAGGTGTGACTTTGGAGTCAAGCTTGATCTGGACTCTATCCAATGTAGGATCGGCTACGACTTCGGCAGGCGGCTGGAGGCCGCGGTCCAGGCCCTGCGCGGCTGAGGCTCCAGCACTGGACCGCTTGTCGTGGGCGGGCGGGCCGGATCCCCGGGAGGTCGGGGTCCGGCCCGTTCGGCGTGCCCGGACCGGCCTAGACGGGTTCCGGCGCGCGGGTCCCGACCCAGCAGCGGATGACGTCCCGGACCGAGACGATGCCGGCCGGCTCGCCGCCGTCGAGGACGATCAGATGGCGGAAGCCGCCGTGGGCCATGGCCCGGGCCGCCTCCTCCAGGGTCCAGGTGGGGGTGCAGAACACGACGTCGTTGGTGGTGTGGGCGTGGATGCGCTCCGTGTCCGGGTTCTGGCCCAGTCCGACGGAGTTGAGGATGTCGCGTTCGGTGAGGATGCCGATGCCGCCGGCGTCCGGGTCGTGGACGATCGCCGCGCCCACGCGGCGCGCGGACATCAGGGCGGCTGCCTGGCGGAGGGTGTGGGCGGGGCCGACGGTGAGGACCACCGTGCTCATGGCGTCACGGACGAGCATGAAATGCCACCTCCTAGGGAATCGCGGAGTTAGTTCAGCGATTCACAAATGCACAAGTGGGAGTTCTCTCAGGGTGGCAGGTAAAGCGAGGGTCAACAAGGGGGTGCGTGTCGCCAATTGAGGGCGCACGCGCTCATATGTGCCGGGTCGTACTGTCCGGTTGTGCCTCAGAAGGCTGTTTCAGTAACGCCGGCTGAGGTACGACAGCAGCTCGTCGTGGAGCAGACCGTTGGACGCGGCCGCGTTGCCGCTGTGCGGGCCCGGACGGCCGTCCAGGCCGGTGAAGGAGCCGCCGGCCTCCGTCACGACGATCGCGGTGGCGGCCATGTCCCACAGCGACAGCTCCGGCTCGGCACAGATGTCCACCGACCCCTCGGCGACCATCATGTACGGCCAGAAGTCGCCGTACGCGCGCGTGCGCCACACCTCGCGGGTCAGGTCCAGGAAGCCGTTCAGCTGCCCCCGCTCCTCCCAGCCGCTCAGCGAGGAGTACGCGAAGGAGGCGTCGGACAGTTTCGAGACGTTCGAGACATGGAGGCGGGACGCCGAGGACAGGCTGCGGCCGGTGAAGGCGCCGTGCCCCTTCGCCGCCCACCAGCGGCGGCCCAGCGCGGGCGCGGAGACCACGCCGACGACCGGCTGGTAGCCGCCCTCGGCCACCTCCATCAGCGAGATCAGGGTCGCCCAGACCGGCACCCCGCGCACGTAGTTCTTGGTGCCGTCGATCGGGTCGATCACCCAGCGGCGCGGGCCGGTGCCCTCGATGCCGTACTCCTCGCCGAGCACCGCGTCCCGCGGCCGGGCCCGCTGCAGCTGGCCGCGGATCAGCTCCTCGGCGGCCTTGTCCGCCTCGCTCACCGGGGTCATGTCCGGCTTGGTCTCGACCTTGAGATCGAGAGCCTTGAAGCGGTCCATGGTGGTGGCGTCCGCCGCGTCCGCGAGCACATGGGCGAGACGCAGGTCATCAAGGTAGTCCGGCATGTACCGAACGGTATCTGCCGGGGTGGGCGCGGGGCTACACAGGGACGCCGGGGATGCCAGGGGGATGCCGGGTGGTGACCGGGCGGTGATCTCGGTGCGCCCGCGTGTGTTGGCCGAAGGGCGCCCCCCGGTGCCTTCGCGAACCCTTGACAGTGGATTCGTGCGCGTCAAATCTGGGCGCAGAGTCGCTCGCCCCAGGAGGCGATGATGCCTGCAGCTCGGGAATCCCTACTGGAAGCCGCGTACACGGCGCTCGCGCGCCGGCCGTGGGCCGCGGTGCGGATGGTCGACGTGGCGGCGGCGGCCGGGGTGTCCCGGCAGACGCTGTACAACGAGTTCGGCAGCAAGGAAGGCCTCGCGCGGGCGCTGGTGCGCAGAGAGGCCGACGGGTATCTCGCGGGGGTCGAGCGGGCGCTGGGCAGCCATGCCGAGGTACGGGAACGCCTGACGGCGACGGCCGAGTGGATGGCGCTGGCCGCCCGGGACAACGCGCTGGTACGGGCGATGCTCACGGGGTGCTGGAGCGAGCGGTTGCCCACGCCGACGCTGTCCGCGGTGCCGTCGTCCTCGGCGGTGCCGGCGCAGCGGAGGGCGGACGGGCCGTTGCCCTCGCCCGGGGACTTCGTGCAGATCGTGCGGGACCGGGCGGTGGCGGTGCTGGCCGCTTCCGGGCGGGACGGGGGTGAGCTCGCCCGGTCCTGTGAGCTGGTGGTGCGGATCGCGTTGTCGTGTGTGGCCGCGCCGCCGGGGGAGGGCGGGGTGGGGGAGCTGGTGCGGGGGGTGCTGTCGCGGCAGCCGGTGTGAGAGGGGGTGGTGGTGGGTTGTGTGTCGGCTGCGGGTGGGTGGGGCTTCTCCTGGCGGGGCGCTTCAGTGGGAGGAGCCTGAGAGTTGGAGGCCGATTACGCCTACGATCACCAGGCTGATGGAGACGATCTTGAGGGTGGAGACGAGGTCGCCCAGGAAGATCATGCCGTAGATGGCGGTGCCGGCCGCGCCGATGCCGGTCCAGACCGCGTAGGCCGGGCCCACGTCGAGCTTCTTCAGGGACAGGGTGAGGAGGCCGAAGCTGCCGAGGGCGAAGGAGGCGAAGGCGATGGTGGGCCACAGGCGGGTGAAGCCGTGGGAGAGCTTGAGGCATACGGCGAAGCCTGTTTCCAGGATCCCGGCGACGATCACCAGCAGCCACGCCATGTGCTGTCCTCCCGTATGTCCAGCTCGGTGCGATTATGCACTTACCGAAGTCGGGGCATGACAAACACTGCCGTGGTCAGTCGCCTTCCTTGCGTTCCCGAGTGGCCAGCAGACGGCGCAGGGAGTAGAGGCGGGCGGGGTCCGCGTGGCCCTCGGCGACCCATGCGTCCAGTGCGCAGTCCGGCTCGTCGTGGCTGCACGCGCGCGGGCAGTCGACGGTGCCGGGTTCCAGGTCGGGGAAGGCGTGGATCACGCGGGACGGGTCGATGTGGGCGAGGCCGAAGGAACGGACGCCCGGGGTGTCGACGACCCAGCCCCCGTCGTCGGAGAGCGGCAGGGCCAGGGCGGAGGTCGTGGTGTGGCGGCCCCGGCCGGTGACCGCGTTGACATGGCCGGTCGAACGGCGGCGGTCCTTGGGGACCAGGGCGTTGACCAGCGTCGTCTTGCCCACGCCGGAGTGGCCGACGAACGCCGTGATCTTGCCGTCGAGGTGGTCCCGGACGCGTGCGGCCGCGTCCCCCGTCTCCAGCTCCTCACGGCTCGTGACCACGTAGGGGATCTCCAGGTCGCCGTAGAGCTCCAGGAGTTCGTCCGGCGGGGCCAGGTCCGACTTGGTCATGACCAGGAGGGGGGTGAGGCCGCCGTCGTAGGCCGCGACCAGGCAGCGGTCGATGAGCCGGGGGCGGGGCTCGGGGTCGGCCAGCGCGGTGACGATCGCCAGCTGGTCGGCGTTGGCGACGACCACCCGCTCGAACGGGTCGTCGTCGTCGGCGGTGCGGCGCAACACCGAGCCGCGGTCCTCGATGCGGACGATGCGGGCGAGGGTGTCCTTCTTGCCGGACAGGTCGCCGACGAGGGCGACCCGGTCGCCGACCACCGCCGCCTTGCGGCCCAGTTCACGGGCCTTCATCGCCAGGATCGTACGGTCCTCGACGAGGCAGGTCAGCCGGCCCCGGTCGACGGTGAGGACCATGCCCTCGGCCGCGTCCTCGTGGGCGGGGCGGATGTTCGTACGAGGCCGGGTGCCCTTGCGGTTGGGGCGGCTGCGGATGTCGTCCTCGTCGGTGTGCTTGCCGTAGCGGCGCATGGTCGTACGCCCCTATGCCCCGTCGCTCCCGAGCATCCCGGTCCACAGGTCGGGGAAGTCCGGCAGGGTCTTGGCCGTCGTCGCCACGTTCTCGATCCGTACGTCCGGCACGGCCAGGCCGATGATCGCGCCCGCGGTGGCCATGCGGTGGTCCTCGTAGGTGTGGAAGGTCCCGCCGTGCAGCGGGCGCGGGCGGATGTGCAGGCCGTCGGTGGTCTCGGTGACGTCGCCGCCGAGCTCGTTGATCTCCTTGGTGAGCGCGGCCAGCCGGTCCGTCTCGTGGAGGCGGAGATGGGACACGCCCCGGAGGGTGGAGGGGGAGTCGGCGAGGGCGGCGACCGCGGCGATGCCGGGGGTCAGCTCGCCGACGTCGCCCAGGTCGACGTCGATGCCGTGGATCCGGCCGGAGCCGGTGAACTCCAGGCCGGACTCGGTCAGTTCGCAGGAGCCGCCCATCTCGGTGAAGATCTCCCGCAGCCGGTCGCCCGGCTGGGTGGTCCGGGACGGCCAGTCCGGGATCAGCACCTTGCCGCCGGTGACGAGGGCGGCGGCGAGGAACGGCTGGGCGTTGGAGAGGTCCGGCTCGACGGTCAGGTCACGGCCGAGCAGGGCGCCCGGGGTGACCCGCCAGACGTTGGGCTCGCCGCCCGACTCCGGGGTGTCCACCTGGGCGCCGACCGCGCGCAGCATGTCGACGGTCATCCGGATGTGGGGGAGGGACGGGAGGCTCGCGCCGATGTGGCGGACCTCCACGCCCTGGTTGAAGCGGGGGCCGGAGAGGAGCAGGGCCGACACGAACTGGGAGGAGGACGAGGCGTCGATCGAGACCGGGCCGCCGTCCAGGGCGCCGCCGCCGTGCACGGTCAGGGGGAGCGCGCCCCGGCCGTCGTCGTCGATCCGGGCGCCGAGGGTGCGCAGGGCGTCGATCACGCCGTGCAGGGGGCGTTCGTAGGAGCGGGGGTCGCCGTCGAAGCGGATGTCGCCGGAGGCGAGGGTGGCAACGGGGGGCAGGAACCGCATCACCGTGCCGGCGTTGCCGACGTCGACGGTGGCGGGGCCGCGGAGCCCTGCCGGGATCACCCGCCAGGCCTCGCCGGAGCCGTCGGGGCCGCCCGCGACGGAGGAGCTGGAAGACACCGTCTCCTCGATGCCGACGCCCATCGCGCGCAGGGCACCGGCCATCAGCAGGGTGTCGCGGGAGCGGAGGGGGCGGCGCAGCCAGCCGGGTTCGGAGGCGAGGGCGGCGAGGACGAGGGCGCGGTTGGTGACCGACTTGGACCCCGGCACGTGAACCGTCGCGTCGACGGCTCCGCGCGCGTGGGGTGCGGGCCAGAGGGCGGTTGGTGCGGTGGGGTTTGCGGCCATGGGGTCACTTTAGTGGCAGGCCGTCTGTGGGGGGTGGTCGCGGCCGGTGGGCGAACGCGGCGCCGTCGTGGCTGGTCGCGCAGTTCCCCGCGCCCCTTCAGGGCGGTTGTTGTGCCGCGGGGTGTGAGGTGCTGGTCGCGCCCGCGCGGCGGAGCCGCATATCGATACGGCCCCGCGCCCCTTTGGGGGCGCCTGTCGTGCCGTCGGCTGCGATGTGCTGGTCACATGTCGAGCAGCCAGCGCCCCCCGCCGATCAGCGAGCACAGGGACACCACGTGGAACAGGAACAGCCAGACGGCCGCCGGTAGATGGGTGAGGCGGGAGAGCTGGTCGGCGTCGGAGTCGCCGGCGCCGCCTCTTGACCGCTTCGCCTGGAGCTCGAACGCCGGACGTACGCCTCCGAGCAGCAGGAACCACACCACCGCGTACGCGAAGGCGGCCTGGACCTGGGGGCCCGCCAGCCAGGACACCAGGAGGAAGGCGCCGCCGGTGAGGAAGACCGTGAGGACGCCGTAGGCGTTGCGGATCATGACCAGCATGACGAGGAGGAGCGCGGTGGCGGCCCAGAGGAGGAGGGTGATGCGGCCGCCGCCGAGGAGGGCCGCGCCGCCGAGGCCGAGGAGGGGCGGGGCCGTGTAGCCGGCCGCGGCGGTGAGGATCATGCCGATGCCGTGCGGCTTGCCGCGGCTGACGGTCAGGCCGCTGGTGTCGGAGTGCAGACGGATGCCGGTGAGCTGGCGGCCGGTGAGGAGGGCGACCAGGCCGTGGCCGCCCTCGTGGGCGATCGTGATGGCGTTGCGGGATATCCGCCAGAGGCTGTGCGGGACGACCACGGCGGCCGCGGCGGCGAGCGTCGCGATCACCACCCACAGGTCCGGGTCGGGCTGGGTGCCGGTCAGCTCGTCCCAGAGAGAGCTCGCTGTGCTGGTGTCCATGGTGTCCGGTCGTTCCCTCTCCTCGTACCGAAGTCGGCAGTGTGACACGTATGTATGTGTGGACGGCATGTCAACGGCCTGGAGAGGGAGAACGTCCCCGGACACCCGGACACCCGGACACCATGTCCGGGGGGAGTCAGACTGTGCCCGGTGCCTCCGCCCTGCGCCGGTCCACCGCCGTCGCCAGGTCGGCGACCGTGCGGGAGGTGAAGATCTCGCGCAGGCTGATCGAGATCTGGAAGCGGTCGCGGATCCGGGCGATCAGCCGGGTCGCGGCCAGGGAGTGTCCGCCGAGGTCGAAGAAGTTGTCCTGGACGCCCACCCGGGGCACGTCCAGGACCTCGCACCACAGGGTGGCCAGCTGGTGCTCGGTGGCGGTGCGCGGGGCGACGTAGCCGGTGGCCGGGTCGCCCTGCCGGGGGGCCGGCAGCCGGCGCCGGTCGACCTTGCCGTTGGCGCTGAGCGGCCAGCTGTCCAGGGTCAGGACGTGCTCGGGGACCAGGTGGGCGGGGAGCCGCTCGCGGAGCCAGTCGCGGAGCCGGTCGGTGAGGGGCGCCGGCTGGGCGGACCCGGGAGCGGCCGTACGGTCCACCCGGCCGCCCACCAAGGCGTGCGCCAGCAGGTGGCGGTCGCCGAGCGCGAACAGCGGCTTGAGCGGGTCGAAGTCGAGTTCGCCGATGGGGCACAGGCCCACGTCGGTGCCGGCCGCCCAGTCCATCAGGAGCTGCCCCATGTACCCGGCCTCCAGCAGGCACAGGTCGCGGGCGAGGGAACCGTACAGCGGCTCGATCGCGGCCAGGTCGGCCACCAGGAACAGGGTGAACCCGGCCGCGTCGACGACGGCGCGGTTGTGCCCGGCGTGCGCCCCGGCGCCGATCGTCACGTCCTCGCCGAGCAGCACCAGGGCGTCGCGCACCGGGTCGGCGTAGTACGCGCCGGGTGCCAGACCGGCCACCGCCCCGGCCTTCACGTGCAGATACGTCTGGACGGGATACAGGCCCCCGGCGGACGGATAGCGGCACTTGGCCAGCCCGTCCACCTCGTCCTGCCCCAGCAGGCCCAGGCAGGCGGCCAGTTCGGCGAGGGCGACGGGTTCGTCGAGGAAGACCCGGTCGCTGCGCCTGCGGGACGGTCCGGCGGGGACCCGGGGCAGCGGCACCCGGGGCCGGCCGGGCTCCCGGCGCAGCCCGTGCCGGGCCAGTTTGAACTCGGCCCGGGCCAGCGGGTCGAGCACCTCGATGCCGGCGCGGCGCCCGGCCTCGAAGGCGGCCGGGTCGGTGCGATCGCCGGGGACGACATAGGCGACCAGGCCGTCATGGCCGGGGCGGTCCTCCCGGGAGGTGGCCGTGACGACGGCCGAGGCGACCTCGGGATGGGCGAGCAGCGCCGACTCGATCTCGCCGGGCTCGACGCGCTGGCCGCGGATCTGCACCTGGAAGTCGGCCCGGCCCATGAACTCCAGGGTGCCGTCCGGACGCCACCGCCCCAGGTCCCCGGTGCGGTACATCCGCTCCCCGGTCCCCGGGTGCGCCACGAACACCGCGTCGGTGCGCTCGGGATCGCGCCAGTAGCCGTCGGCCAGGCAGACCCCGGAGACGTACATCTCGCCGGTCACCCAGTCCGGGCAGTCCCGCAGCCCGTCGTCGAGGACGTGGTAGCGGACGTTGGCGATCGGGGTGCCGTACGGGATGCTCCGCCACTCCGGGTCGAGGCCGGTGACCGGATACCAGATGCTCCACACCGTCGTCTCGGTCGGACCGCCGATGGAGACCACCGAGACGCCCGGCACCAGCTCCCGCAGCCGGCCCGGCACGGGCAGCGGGATCCAGTCGCCGCCGAGGATCACCAGCCGGAGGGAGGCGGGCCGGGCCCCGCTCTCCAGGAGCATCTCCATCATCGCCGGCACCGAGTTCCACAGCGTGACCCGGTGGCGGGCGACCAGCTCCGCCCAGTGCGCCGGGTCACGGCGGTCGGCGGCGGCCGGGACGACCACGCTGCCGCCCGCGCCGAGCAGCCCGAAGAGGTCGAAGGCCGACAGGTCGTGGTGGAGCGCCGTGACGGCGAGGCAGCGGTCGCCCGCGTCGACCCCGTACGTCTCGATCGTCTGGACCAGGCAGTTGACCAGCGCCCGGTGCGGGACCATCACGCCCTTCGGCTCGCCCGTGGAGCCGGAGGTGAACATCGTGTAGACGAGGTCGTCCGGGCTGCCGGGCGCGGGCAGCGGGGTGTCGTCGGCGACGGCCGGCACCGGGCGGTCGACGCACAGCCGTGAGCGCCCGTCCAGCGGCACCTCCAACAGGACTTCCAGGTGGGACTGGGTGAGGACGAGGCCCACCTCGCCCCGGTCGAGCAGGTGCCGCACGCGCCGGGCGGGCAGCTCGAGGTCGATCGGCAGATAGGCGGCGCCGGAGAACAGCACGCCGTAGGCCGCGACGACCTGCTCCCAGCCCTTCTCCATGATGATGGCGACGAGCCGGCCGGGCCGCGCGCCGTGGGCGCGCAGCCAGCGGGCCACCTGCCGGGACTCCTCGGCGAGCCGGGCGTACGACAGGGTCCGGTCCGGGGCGATCACCGCAGGGGCGTCGGGGCGGAGCGCGGCCTGCCGTTCGAACAGCTGCTGCACCTGGAGGGCGGGGACGGGACGCTCGGGGCCGGCGGCGGAGTGCTCCGGCAGGTGGACCGGCGCGGGGTGCGACCAGGTGTCCTCGTCGGTGGCGAGCCGGTGCAGCAGGGCCGTCTGGGCGTCGAACATGGCGTCGACAAGACCGTCCGGGAAGAGCGCGTCCACCGAGTCCCAGTTCAGCAGCAGCGCCCCGTCCTGCTCGTGGGCCTGGCAGTCCAGGGTGACCTGCGGGGTCTGGGAGATGGTGAACACCGGCGTGAGCAGCCGCTCCAGCGGGGTCCGCTCGGCGGCGGCGAAGGCGAGGTTGCTGGTCATCACCACCGGCATCAGCGCCCGGTCGTAGCCGCCCTGCAGCCGCATCAGCTCGCGCAGCACCTCCACCCCGCTGACGGCCGCGTGCCGCAGATCGTCCCGGAGCCGGTGCTGCACCGCCCGGGCCCGCTCCAGAAAGGTCCCGGCGTCGCGGTGGTCGACCTCCAGGAGCGTGAAGGAGGCGAACTGGCCGAGCACCTCGTCGTACGACGGGTCGCGCACCGGCCGGGTCAGGCGCGGCACGTTCAGCGTGAAGTGGCGGCTGTTGCTCCAGACGGCCAGCACCTCCGCGTAGACCGCGAGCAGCAGGGCGCTCGGGGTCAGCCCGGCCCGCGCCGCCCGCTCCTTGAGGCCGCGCCAGGTCGCGGCGGACAGCACGGTGTCCCGGCGGGTGAACCGCGGCACGCCGACCGGCACGGCCCGGGACGGCAGCTGCGGCGCCGGGGGCAGCTCCGGCAGCCGACGCCACCAGTAGTCGTACGCGCGCCGGTACTCGGGCAGGTCCCGGCGCGCGATCTCGGCGTGCACATGGTCGCGGAAGGACCTCGCGGGCGCCGGAAGCCGGAGGCCGGGCTCGCAGTAGAAGCGGGACAGGTCGTCGAAGAGCAGCCGTCCGGAGGAGAAGTCGGCGATCAGCGAGTCCACGCTGAGATGGATCCGCAGCCCGTCGTCCAGGCGGGTCGCGGTCACCTCGAACAGCGGCCACTGCCCGGCGGGCCGCACTTCGTGCGAGAGCCGCTCCCGGACCGCGGCCAGCTCGGCCTCGGCCGCGTCCTTCTCGTGTCCGCGCAGATCGGTCACCCGGATCTCGTACGGCGGCACCTCGGGCAGGATCCGCTGCTCGTTGCTGTCGGGCAGCATGACCGCCCGCAGCATGGGGTGCCGGTCGATCACCCGCCGCCAGGCCTGCTCGAAGCGCGGCAGGTCGAGATCGGGGGCGTCGAACTCGACGTACACGTGCGTGGAGACGTTGCCCAGCTCGAAGGTGCCGGTGCGGCCCAGGCAGTAGGCCTGCTGGGTGTCGGTCTGCGGGAAGGGGGCGTGCGGGTCGTCCGGCGCCGGGGGCGCCTCGGCGGACGCCGACCTCGGGAGTGCGCCCACGGCGGCGGCGAGCGCGGCGACGGTCGGGGCGTCGTAGAGCGCGTCCTCGGGCAGGGACACCCCGAGGTCGCGCTCGATCAGTCCGGCGAGCCGGAGCATGGCCAGCGAGTCCAGGCCGAGGCCCGGCAGCGATTCGTCCCGGCCGGGGCGCCGCCCGGACCCGCCGGGGGCGAGGGAGGCGACGAGCCCGGCCAGGTACTCCTCCAGGGCGGGGCCCGCCAGGACGGATTCCGGCTCGGAGGATCCCTCGGTCCACTCGGCCACCACGCTCAGCGCCCCCGCGCCGAGCGCCGCCCGGGTCGCCCGGCGCTGGATCTTGCCGCTGGAGGTCTTCGGCACGGTCGAGGCGCGGACCAGGACGAGCCGGTGCAGCCGGACGTCGAACTCCGCGGTGACCGCCCGGCCGACGGCGGCCGCCACCTCGGCCACCGGCGGCACGTCCGCACCGCGCCGCACCTCGGCGACGACGACCAGCCGCTCCACCCCGTCGCCCGCGTCGGTCCCGAGGGCGGCCGAGCCATGGGCCCGCAGTGCCGGGTGGGCGCCCTCCGCGCAGCGCTCGATGTCCTGCGGATAGAGGTTGCGGCCGCGCACGATGATCAGGTCCTTGCTCCGCCCGGTCACGAACAGCTCGCCGTCGCGCAGGAATCCGAGGTCGCCGGTGCGCAGGAAGGGACCCTCGCCGCCCGCCGTGACGGCCCCGAAGACGGCCGCGCTCTCCTCGGGCCGGTTCCAGTACCCCCTGGCCACGTTCGGCCCGCCGACCCAGATCTCCCCGACCTCGCCGGGCCGGAGCGGGCTGCCGTCCGCCGGGTCGACGACGAGCAGCCGCTGCCCGTCGACGGCACCGCCGCACCCGACGACCGTCCGGCGCTGACCGGCCCCGCCGGGAAGCACCCGGTGCGCCTCCAGCGCGGCGGCGTCCAGCGTGACCGCGGCCCCTTCGGTGAGCCGGTTCCCGCAGGACACCATCAGCGTGGCCTCCGCCAGCCCGAAGCTGGGCCGCAGCGCCTCCCGCCGCATCCCCCAGGGCGCGAAGTGACCGGCGAACCGGTCCAGCGTCGTGGCCGGCACCGGCTCCGCGCCGACGACCACGCTCTCCAGGCAGGCCAGGTCGAGCGGCTGGTGGGCGGCGGGGTCGACCCGCTCGACGCACAGGTCCAGGGCGAACGGCGGTACGGCGGTCAGGGTGGCGCCGTACCCGGAGACCGCGCGCAGCCACTGCACGGGGTCCAGGACGAAGGTGCCCGGCGCCATCAGCACCCCGGGGAAGCCGCCGAACAGCGGCTGGAGGATGCCGCCGATCAGCCCCATGTCGTGGAACGGCGGCAGCCAGCTGACCAGGCGGGAGTCCTCCGTGGTGCGCAGCCGCCGCTGGATCTGCGCGGAGTTGTGCAGCAGATTGCCGTGGGTGACCATCACGCCCTTGGGCACGGCGGTGCTGCCCGAGGTGTACTGCAGGAAGGCCAGGCCGTCCCGGTCGGCGCCCGGGTCCGTCCACGCTTCGGGGCCGGCGGCCGGGTCGCCGTCGGCCAGCCCGTCGTCGGTCAGGCCTTTGCCGGTCAGGCCTTCGTCGGTCAGCCAGGGGATGCCCCGGAGCTCGGCCAGGTGCTGCCGGGCGGTGGCCGCGGCCCGGTCGCCGGCGAGCACGGCGGCGGGTGCCGCGTCCGTGACGATCGCGCGCAGCCGCGCCGCGTTGCGGGCGTGCGGCGGATACGACGGTACGGCCACCGTTCCCGCGTACAGGCAGCCGAAGAACGCGGTCAGGTACGCGGTGCCCGGTGGCTGCAGGATCAGCACCCGGTCACCGGGGGCGCAGTGGGTCCGTAAGGCCGCCGCCACCCGGCGGGCATCGCGGTCCAACTCGGCGTAGGTGAGGGCGGATTCCTCTGCGCCGTGGCTGTCGAGGAAGACGTACGCCTGCCGGTCGGGCTGCCGCGCCGCGCGGGTGCGGAGCAGGTCGACGAGGGTGCGCGGGGTGGTCTGGAGAGAGGTGGTCACGCTGTTCCTCCGGTTTCGGTCGAAGACGGGGGTGTCGAAGAAGGGGGTACCGAGGGGGGTGCTTCCGTCGGGTCGGGCTCTCCCGGAACCCCGGGTTTCTCCGCCCGCACCCACCGCGTCGGCACCCACGGCCCGCTCCACCACATGCGGTGGCCGACGTCGGCCAGGGTCACGTCCCGCGCGCCGGCGGTGAGCAGCAGGTCGCGGTACTGGCCGGTGTGGAAGATGTCGACGAGGAGCAGCCGCCCGCCCGGCCGCAGCACCCGGTACGACTCGCGCACCGCCTCCGAACGGCCCCGCGCGTCGGTGATGTTGTGCAGCGCCATGCTGGACACCACGAGGTCGAACCGGCCGTCCTCGAAGGGGAGTCGCCGCATGTCCGCGGTGACCAGGTCGATCCGGTCGGCGACCCGTTCCCGGCCGGCGTTGTCCAGGGTGGTCGCGGCCTGGTTGCCGGACTGGTCGACGGAGCGCCACAGGTCGACCCCGGTCACCCGCCCGCCGGGCACCCGCCGGGCCACCGCGGTCAGCACCGCGCCGCGCCCGCAGCCCAGGTCCAGGACCTGTTCGTCGCCGCGCAGCCGGAGCCCGTCGAGCAGCTCCTCCCAGACCAGGAACTTGCCGCGCACGCTGGCGTGCAGGAACAGCCCGGCCGGGGCGGCGGTCACCGCCGGGATGCGCAGCAGCCACCGGGGCGCCCCCGCGGCGACCGCCACCAGCGGCAGCACGACCGAGCCGCCGAGCCCGAGCAGCCAGCCGGGCGCGTCGACGCCGTACCGGCCCTGCCCGTCCGCGCCTACCACGCCGGCCCCTCGGTGGTCAGGAAGGCCAGGACCTGCGCGGCCGAGGCGAAGACGAAGAAGTGGTCGCCGGGGAAGACCCGGACGGTGACGTCGGTGCCCAGGTCGCGCCAGCGCTCGACCTCGGCGGGGGTGGCGGCGGGGTCGGCGGCCCCGCCCAGGGCGATCAGCGGGATGCCGGGGCGCAGGACGGCACGGGTCCGGTAGGTCTCGGCGGCCTCGAAGTCGGCCCGCAACTGCGGCAGGAAGAGCGCGCACCACTCCTCGTCGGCCAGCAACTCCGGCGGGATGCCGCCTAGTTCCCGGAGTCCGGCCGCGAACTCCGGGTCGGGCAGCGGGTGCAGGGCGGGGGTGGAGCGCGGGATGTGGGGCGGCACGCTGCCGGAGACGACCAGCGCGGCGGGCGGACGGGCGGAGTCCTGGAGGGCCAGGCCGAGTTCATAGGCGAGCAGCGCGCCCATGCTGTGGCCGAACAGGACGTACGGGAGCCCTTCGGCCCGGCGGGCGAGGGGGCCCGCGAGGCGCTGCGCGAGCCGTACGACCGACGTCTCGGCGGGCTCCGTCATCCGCACCTCACGGCCGGGCAGCTGGACGGGGACGACCTCGGTGCCGGGGCCGAGCAGCCGCTGCCAGGGCCGGAACACCGAGCCGCCGGCGCCGCCGTGGGGGATGCAGAAGAGCCGGACACGCGGACGGGACACGCCGGGCAGGGCGTGCGGGAACCACGAGGGTGCTGTTGTGACACACACGGGCAGACAGAGACCTTCGGTTCACGGGTGACGGGTCACGTCACACGAAACGGATGGAATGGAGGTGAAGTGAAATGAAGTGAAATGAAGTGGAGTGGAGTGGACGGGGGCGACGGCGGCGGGAGGTCACGCCCGGCGCCGCCGGTGGTCCAGATAGAGCGCGAGGGCACCGAGGGCGAGCGCCACGTTCGGGCCGGTTCTGCCGCCCTGGGAACGGGTCGGCACGACCTCGCTGAACTGCACCCGCAGGCTGCGGTCGGCGATGTCGTCGTTGAGCGCGCGGAGTTGTTCGGAGGCGCCGGCCTGGGTGAGGGTGGCCTCCAGGAGCCGCCGGGCCGACTGCTGCGGGGACGCGGTCTCGCGCACCATGTGCAGGACGATCCGGGGGACCTCGCGCTGGAAGACGTCCACCAGCGCCAGCTCGGGTGCCAGACAGCGCACCGAGCCCTCCAGGTTGGCGAAGGACTTGCCGAGGAGCGAGACCGCCGGGCAGGAGGCGATGGACCGGCGGGTGGACTTCTCCAGGACGCTGGTCAGCGTGATGCCGAAGTTCAGCTCCGCGAGGGACGCCGTCGCGATCTTCGGTACGAGCGCCGCCATGTCCTGGGAGAAGCCGGGGATGTCCGACCACGGTGTGGTGCGGCCCATCTCCACCCAGGCCTTGGCCAGGCCGTGCCCGTCGTTCTGGGCGACGGCCATCAGCACCAGCAGCAGCCGCATGCTGGTGCGCTGGTCGATCCGGCCGATCATGCCCCAGTCGATCAGCGTGGCCTCCCCGTCCTCGGTCACGAAGACGTTCCCGGCGTGCGGATCGGCGTGGTAGATGCGCTCGATGAAGTAGCTGCGGTACATGAACGCGATCAGCTCGCGGCCGACGGCGAGCCGGTCGCGGTCGCGCAGGGCGGCCGGGTCCGCCTTGCGCACGGAGACGCCGGGGGCCATCGACTGGACCAGGACGCCCTCGGTGGCGGCCAGCACGTTCGGCACGGACAGCCGCGAGAAGCCGCGCAGCGCCTCGCGCGCCCGGTCCATGTTCGCCGCCTCCTTGGTGAAGTCGAGCTCGGGCTCCATGGCGTCGAAGACCCCGCCGAGCATGGACTCGACATCCACCACCGCGCTGAACCTCGGGGCCACCCGGGCGGTCAGCCGCGCGGCTTGGCGCAGCAGCGCCATGTCCGCCAGCACGGTCTCCCGGATGCCGGGCCGCTGCACCTTGATCACCCCCGGCCGGCCGTCGGCCAGGGTGACCCGGTGCACCTGGGCGAGGGAGGCGGCGCCGAGCGGGCGTTCGACGTCGATGTCGTCGAAGTACCGCTTCCAGTCCGGCCCGAGGTTCCGCTCCAGTACGGGTTCGAGCTCGGAGAACGGCTGGACGTCCACCTCGTCGTGCAGGTTCTGCAGCTCCTCGATCATGATCGGGGAGACCATGTCGGGCCGGGTGGAGAGCATCTGGCCGATCTTCACGTAGAAGGGCCCCAGGCTCTCCAGGGCACCGCGCACGGCCCGGGCCCGGCGCCGCTCCCGCTCGTCCGGGGCGTCGGACGGCGGGGCCGCTCTGGTCTCGCCGAGGACCTGTTTCAGTACGGCGGCTACCGTCCGCATCCGGCTGCCGGTGCGCGGGGCCATGGACGGGGTTCCTTCCGGTGGCGCGCGCACCGCGACGGAGTGCGGGTCCGTCGCGGTACGCGGACGGGCGGGGCGTGCGGGGTCCGGGAGCCGGAGCGGCGCTGCGGCCTCCGGCGCTACGACTTCCTGGGCACGCTCTTGGTGACCGCGCCGATCGCTCCGGCCGCGTCGAGCAGTGGCTCCACCGTCTTCAGCGCCTCCATCAGCAGGCCGACCACATCGGTCAGTTGCTGGATCTGCTGCGGCAGCGCCGCCAGCTGCCGGGGGAGCGCGCCCAACTGCTGGGGGATCGCTCCGAGTTGCTGGGTGACCTCACCGGCCGCCTGGGCGCCGGCGGCACCGAGCCCGCCAACGCCGCCCGCTCCGCCGATCCCGCCGAGCCCGCCCGCTCCGCCGGACAGCAGGGCCAGGGCCGCGAGGTTGCGGTTCTTGTTCTTGTTGCTCTTCTTCTTGTCGTCGTCCTGGAGCAGGGACATGGCCGTGAGCGTGCGCAGCGTGTCCCCGGGCATGGCCGCTAAGGCGTGCGCGGGCAGTCCGAAGGGCAGATCGTCGTCGTCGTCCCGGTCGAGCAGGTCGTCCCAGGCCTTCTTCCAGTCGTCGGCGACATCGCCGTAGAAGTCCTTGATGGTGTCGATGGTTCCCACAGAGGTCCTTCCTGGTGAATCTCGGGAAAATGCATCCGAAGCGCTTAAAAATCTAGCAAGTCACCTGGAAGGAGAGAAGTAATAGAATTTTGCACTACTTGCGGATGTTTGCCTCATCTGCCTCACACCCACGGGTGGCGGACCAGCGGATATGCCAGACGTGTGTGCCCGGCCCCGGGCCGCCGGACGCGGTTTCCGCCGTCCGGGCTTCAGCCCTGGGAGTGAAATGTAGGGTTGTGAAGATGTGCGGACGGTACGCGTCGAGTCGTGGGCCCGGGGACCTGGCCGGAATCTTCGAGGTCGAGAAGTGGGAGCCCGAGGAGGCCCTGGAGCCGGACTACAACGTGGCCCCCACCAAAGAGGTCTACGTGGTCCTGGACCGGCCCCTGAAGGACTCGGACGACAAGCGGCCCGTCCGCCAACTGCGCAGGCTCAAGTGGGGCCTTGTGCCCTCCTGGGCCAAGTCGCCCGAGGGCGCCGCCCGGATGATCAACGCGCGGGCCGAGACCGTGCACGAGAAGCCGTCGTACCGCCGCGCCTTCGCGACCCGCCGCTGCATCGTCCCCGCCGACGGCTACTACGAGTGGGTCACCGCGAAGGACGAGCGGGACCTGGAGGTCGAGGGCAGGAAGAAGCGGCCGCGCAAGCAGCCGTACTTCGTGCTGCCCGCCGACGGGTCCGTCTTCGCCATGGCGGGGCTGTACGAGTTCTGGCGGGACCGCACGCTGCCCGACGACCACCCGCTGGCCTGGTGGGCGACCTGCTCCGTGATCACCACGGAGGCGGAGACCTCGCCGCTGGCGGTGGCACCGGCCGAGGGGCCGCGCACGCTGGCGGACATCCACCCCCGGATGCCGCTGATGCTGACGCCCGACCGCTGGGACGCCTGGCTGGACCCGGCGCGCACCGACGCCGAGGACCTGCGCCCGCTGCTCGCCCCGCCGCCGGAGGGCCTCATGCGCGCCTACCCGGTCGCCACGGCCGTCAGCAACGTCCGCAACAACGGCCCGGAGCTGCTGAAGGAGCTGGAGGGGCCCGAGGAGGGCACGCTCTTCTGAGCTTCTGAGCTCCCGGCCTGGCTAGCCTTCTGGCGTGACCACATCGAAGATCGTCGGTACGGAGGCGGGGGACGCCCGCGTCACCTGGTTCGAGGCGGAGCGGGCGCGGCTGGTGCTCGCCGTGAGCCATGGGGCGGGCGGCGGGATCGAGGCGCGGGACCTGCAAGCGATCGCCGCGGTGCTGCCGGAGCACGGCGTGTCGGTCGCCCTGGTGGAGCAGCCCTGGCGGGTCGCCGGCAAGAAGCTCGCGCCCGCCCCGAAGACCCTCGACACGGGCTGGCGGGGCGTGTGGCCCGCGCTCGCCGCGCCCGGGCTGCCGGTGGTCTCCGGCGGCCGCAGCGCGGGCGCCCGCGTCGCCTGCCGTACCGCCACCGAACTGGGCGCGGCCGCCGTGCTCGCCCTGAGCTTCCCGCTGCACCCGCCGGGCAGGCCGGAGAAATCGCGGGCCGAGGAGCTGCTGGGGGCCGGGGTGCCCACGCTCGTCGTGCAGGGTGGCAACGACCCGTTCGGGAAGCCGGCCGAGTTCCCGGCGGGGGACTACAAGCTGGTCGAGGTGGCGTACGGCGACCACGGCTTCGCGGTGCCCAAAAGGGCGGACCTGGGGCAGGAGGAGGCAGTGGCGATCATCACGCGGGCGGTCGTCGAGTGGACCGTGTCACTCGGGTAACGCACGGGAATGTCGGGTGGCCGACCACTGTTGAGGCGGACAGAAGTGCTGGAACACCAGCGCCGACGCCGTACGAGAGGAAGTCCGCCGCATGGGTTCGACCATCTGCCCGAGCCGCGACAGCCGTGCTGACCTGGACTGGTCGGTGCTGCATGCGGCGAAGACCGCTCCTATTCGAGCGGCGGCAGGCACGGGTCGTGTTCTATCCTCCGATTCGAGTGGGATCGGTTTCGGTCCTGCCCGGGATCTTGAGGAGGTGGGTCCGGTCACCGGTACCGACGCAGGGACCGACAACGGCCAGGCGGAGCCCGAGGGCCAGGGCGTGGGCGCGGAGTCGTCTGCGGAGCGCACCGCGCGCTTCGAGCGGGACGCGCTCGAATTCCTCGACCAGATGTACTCGGCCGCGCTGCGCATGACGCGCAACCCGGCCGACGCCGAGGACCTGGTGCAGGAGACCTACGCCAAGGCGTACGCGTCCTTCCACCAGTTCCGCGAGGGAACCAACCTCAAGGCGTGGCTCTACCGCATTCTCACCAACACCTTCATCAACTCGTACCGCAAGAAGCAGCGCGAGCCCCAGCGCTCCGCGGCCGAGGAGATCGAGGACTGGCAGCTCGCCCGCGCCGAGTCGCACATGTCGACGGGTCTGCGCTCCGCGGAGTCGCAGGCGCTCGACCACCTGCCCGACTCGGACGTGAAGGAAGCGCTGCAGGCGATCCCCGAGGAATTCCGCATCGCCGTCTACCTCGCCGACGTAGAGGGCTTTGCGTACAAGGAGATCGCGGACATCATGGGGACACCCATCGGTACGGTGATGTCCCGGCTGCACCGGGGCCGCCGCCAACTCCGCGGCATGCTGGAGGACTACGCGCGTGAGCGCGGGCTCGTCCCGGCCGGCGCCGGAGAGTCGAACGAAGCGAAAGGCTCGGGCTCATGAGCTGCGGAGAGCCGCACGAGACGGACTGCAGTGAGGTACTCGATCATCTGTACGAGTTCCTCGACAGTGAGATGCCGGACGTCGATCGCGTCAAGTTCAAGCAGCACTTCGACGAGTGCTCCCCCTGCCTGGAGAAGTACGGGCTGGAGCAGGCCGTGAAGAAGCTGGTCAAGCGGTGCTGCGGCCATGACGACGTACCGAGCGACCTGCGGGCCAAGGTGCTGGGCCGGCTGGACCTGATCCGGTCCGGCCAGACCGTCCCCGAGCACGACGTGACCGCGGCCGCGCCGGTCACCCCGCAGGAGAGCTGAGCGCTCCGCTTCGCGCGCCCCATCACCCGAACGGGCTAATCCCCGGGTCATAAGCCCCCGGACCCGCCGGCTCCCGCCCTAGGCTCCGGAGCCTGGACAGGCATGGTCGGGGGAGGGCGCGATGGAGGCGGTTCCGGCACGGGTACGCGCCTACGTGTCCTGTGTCGTCCTCGGCGCCCTGTGCTGTCTGCTGCCGCTGCCCGGCCTCCGTACGCCCTGGTGGGCCGTCGCCCTGCTCGCCGCGCTGTACGCGGGCTGCGAGCACGTCGTACGGCGCCGGCTCGGCGGCACCTTCTACCCCGTGCTGCTCGCCGGTGCCTTCCTGCTGCCGCCGCCCGCCGCCGCGCTCGTCCCGCTGCCGGGCGCGCTGCTCTCGCACGTCGACCAGCGGCCCCGGGCGCTGCGCCGGGTGTGGCGGGCCGCCGAACTGGCCCTCGCCGTGTGGGGCGCGGGCAGTGTGCACTGGGCGCTCGGCGGGCGGGACGCCGTCGTGGGCTGCGACTTCCCGTACGCGCTGCTGCCCTGCGCCGCGGCCGTCCTGGCGTTCTGCGGAGTGCTGGCCCTGCTCGACGGCGGGATCCTGGCGGTCGCCGACCGAGTTCCGGTACGGCGGGCCTGGCGCGGCCTGCTCGCCCGCTCCCTCGCGCCGATCGGGGTGCACGGGCTCGCCGGGCTGATGATGGCCGTGCTCTGGCGCAGCCCCTACGGCCCGGTCGCGGCCCTCCTGGTCCTGCTGCCGATGTGCGTGTCCTGGTGGGTGTTCGCGCAGTACCACCGGGAACGGGCCGCCCACCAGGCCACCATCCGCGCGCTCGTCCAGGCCGTCGACATCAAGGACGGCTACACCCGGGGCCACAGCGAGCGGGTCGGCCAGGCCTCCGTGCTGATCGCCCGCGAACTCGGCATGGACGACGAGCGGGTCGAGGTGCTCCGCTTCGCCGGGATCCTGCACGACGTCGGGAAACTGGGCGTCCCCACCCGGCTGCTCCGCAAGGACGGACCGCTCACCCCGGAGGAACGGCGGATCATCGAACTGCACCCCGAGTACGGACACGAGATGGTGCGCGGGATCTCCTTCCTCGGCGAGGCCCGCGCCGCGATCCTCCACCACCACGAGCGCATCGACGGCAGCGGCTACCCCTACGGCCTGGCCGGCGCCCAGATCCCGGAGTCCGCCCGCGTGGTCGCCGTCGCCGACGCCTTCGACGCGATGACCTCCACCCGCTCCTACAGCCGCGCCCGTCCGGTGGACACCGCCCTGACGGAGCTACGACGCTGCGCCGGCCGCCAGTTCGACGCCGGCGTCGTCGAAGCACTGGTACGCGCCCTCGCCAGACACGGCTGGCGCCCCGAGGTCACCGCCGACTCCCCGCCCAACCCCCCGGCCCCGGCCCTTCCGAGCAGCAACCGCCACAGCGCCGGCCGGGCGACCCGGTGAGCCCCGCCGAGCCGACCACCGGGCTTCAGGTCTCCGGTCGGGTGGGCAGCGGGTGGTTGAGTGTTGGAAGGGGGTCCTGGTGAGCGCCGTCGGGTCAGCCACCGGGCTCCGGGTGAGGGTCGTCGGGGCGACCACCGGCCTCCCGGTCTCCGGCCGAGCGGGCAGCGAGCGATTGAGCGTCGGGAGGGGTCCTGGTGAGGGTCGTCGGGGCGACCACCGGCCTTCCGTTCTCCGGTCGGGCGGGCAGCGAGTGGCTGAGCGTCGGGAGGAGGTCCCGGTGAGCGCCGCCGAGCCGACCACCGGGCTCCCGGTGAGGGTCGTCGGGCCGACCACCTGGCTCCCGGGCTTCGGTCGGGTGGGCAGCGGGTGGTTGAGGGTTGGGAGGGGGGCCCGGTGAGGGGCGTCGGGCTTACGGACGCTGGACTTCCGGCTCACCGGCCCGGCGTGGAGGCGTCGGTCGTGTGTGGGCGGGGGGTGGTGCCCTGTGCCCTCTCGGTCATTCGTGTTGCCGCCCTTCTGCTGGTCCTCGGCTGTCTCGCGGGCACGCTCTGGGAAGGCCTCGACAACCGGGGGATCGCTTTCGCCTTCGGGGTCCTTGTGGTGGTCGGTGAGTTCGCCCGCTGGACCGGCGCGGACGTCCGGGAGGCCGCCCCGCTCGGGGCCGCGGGAGGGCTCGCGTACGCCCTGCTCGGCGCCGACGCCGGGGTCGCCACGCGGGACGGGGCCTTCCAGGTCGTCGCCGTGGTCGGCGCCGCCTCGCTGCTCGGCAACGTGCCGCACATCGCCGCCGGCCGCCGGCCCACCCTCGACCACCTGGCCCGCCGGGTCCTGACCGTCGGCTTTGCCGCGATCTGCTTCCAACCCCTCTACAGCAGGGGTGTGTTGGAGCAGTGGGGCGGACCGGCGTACGCGCTGCTGCTGGTCGCGCTGCTGGTGCTCACCGCGCTGTGCGACGCCGTGCTGGCGGCGGCCCAGGCGCACTCCCGGACCGGATGGCCGTTCGGGCCGCGGCTGCGGGACGAGCTGCGCGGGCTGCTCGGCATCGGGTCCGCCGTGTGCGCCACCGGCGCGGTGATGGCGCTGGCCGTCGCCGTCGTGGGGCTGTGGGCGCTGCCCGTCTTCTGCCTGCCCCTCCTCCTCACCCAGCTGTCCCTGCGCCGGTACGCGGCCGTCCGGGCCACCTACCGGCAGACCATCGCCTCCCTCGCCCGCGCCACCGAGATAGCGGGGTACACCCCGGCCGGGCACGCCCGCCGGGTCGCCACGCTCAGCCAGGCCGTCGGGCGGGACCTGGGGCTGTCCGGAGCGGAGCTCACCGTGCTGGAGTACGCGGCGCTGATGCACGACATCGGCCAGCTGAGCCTGGTCGACCCGGTGCCGGCCGGAGCCACGGCGGTACTGCCGGCGGCGGAACAGCGGCGGATAGCGCTGCTCGGCGGGGCGGTCGTACGGCAGACCGGGGTGGCCGGTGCGGTCGCCGTGGTCGTGGAGCGGCAGGCCGACCCGTACCGGGAACAGCCGGTCGCCGCGCGGATCGTGCGGGTCGTCAACGCGTACGAGGAGAAGGCTCGGGATTCCGGGCCCGGCGGGCCGCTGACCGCGCTGGAGGAGTTACGCCTGGCCACCGCGGGGGACTACGCTCCCGAGGTCGTGGAGGCCCTGGCCCGCGTGCTCTCCAGAGACTGTCTGACCCTGCGCGCGGCTGGGTAACCCATGGGTAATGAGCGGCCCTCCCGTCGTACGTGGTTGGATGCGAGGGAGAGGGTGATGTCCGGGGGCACAAGCCAGCCCACTGTGCGGAACTGGAACTGGCAGGCGGGAATCGTGAGGATCTTCGGCAAGGGACGGCACCGGCCCTCCGCCTCCTGGCGGCAGGCCACCGATCGCGCCTTCACGCTGATCGGCGACGGCCGGTACGAGGACGCGGGCGAGCTGCTGACACGCGCCGCCGATCTGGAACCCTGGCTGTCCGAGTCCTGGTTCAACCTCGCCCTGCTGCACAAGTTCCGGCACGACTGGGAGCAGGCCCGGGCCGCGGGGCTGCGGGCGGTCGCCCTCCTTGACCGCGAGACCGGGGCGCCCGACTGGTGGAACGTGGGCATCGCGGCGACCGCGCTGCAGGACTGGCCGCTGGCCCGGCGGGCCTGGCAGGCGTACGGGCTGCGGGTGCCCGGCGGGCCCACCGCGTCTGCGGAGCCGACCGGGATGGACCTCGGCAGCGCCGCCGTACGGCTCTCCCCGGAGGGGGAGGCCGAGGTGGTGTGGGGGCGGCGGCTGGACCCCGCCCGGATCGAGGTGCAGTCCATTCCGCTTCCCTCCTCCGGACGGCGCTGGGGCGAGGTCGTCCTGCACGACGGGGTGCCGCACGGCGAGCGGACCACGGCGACCGGGCACGCGTACCCCGTCTTCGACGAGATCGAGCTGTGGGCGCCGTCGCCGGTGCCGACCTGGGTGGTGCTGCTGGAGGCGGCGACGGAGGCCGACCGGGACGCGCTGGAGCAGCTGGCGGGGGACGCCGGGTTCGCGGCGGAGGACTGGTCCTCCTCCGTGCGGCTGCTGTGCCGGATGTGTTCCGAGTCGCGGATGCCGTCCGACGAGGGCGACGGGGTGCACCTCGATCCCCATGACCACAGTGAGCCGGGGCATCCGGGGCCGCTCGGGCATCGGACGGACGGGCAGCTGTGGGTACCGGAGCGGGAGTGCGGGGTGGCCGCGCCGGCTTCGCTGGTGCGGGGGCTGCTGGACGGGTGGGTTGCCGACAGCCCTGATTCCAGGGACTGGCGGGATTTGGAAGAGGTTTGCTGAGCGGCCGGTGACCAGCCCCCTTTAGGCTGTACTCCCAGAATGTTCCAGGCTTGTAGGAAGGCTTACGTCCGTCATGGCGCAGCAGGACACCGATCAGCAGCACGCGGGCGTGCTCCCCGTGGACGACGAGGGGTTCGTCGTCGACACCGAGGGGACCGAGGAGCGCGAGAACGCCTGGCGTGAGCGGGGGACCTCGCGGCCCATCACCGTCGTCGGGAACCCGGTGCTGCACAAGGAGTGCAAGGACGTCACCGAGTTCGGGGCGGAGCTGGAGCAGCTGGTCGCCGACATGTTCGCCAGCCAGCGGGCCGCCGAGGGCGTGGGCCTGGCCGCCAACCAGATCGGTGTCGACCTGAAGGTCTTCGTCTACGACTGCCAGGACGACGAGGGCGCCCGGCACGTGGGCGTGGTGTGCAACCCGAAGCTCGTCGACCTGCCGGCCGAGAAGCGGCGGCTGGACGACAGCAACGAGGGATGCCTGTCGGTGCCGACCGCGTACGCCCCGCTCGCGCGCCCCGACTACGCCGAGGTCACCGGGCAGGACGAGAAGGGCAACCCGATCAAGGTGCGCGGCACCGGCTACTTCGCTCGGTGTTTGCAGCACGAGACGGATCACCTGTACGGCTACCTGTACATCGACCGGCTCTCCAAGCGCGAGCGCAAGGACGCGCTGCGGCAGATGGCCGAGAACGAGCCACGCTACCCCGTGGTCGCCAACGACTGAGACACACAGGGCAGATGTGACGCCTGGTCGGGACTGTTCCGACCAGGCGTTCGTCATGTTCGGTCAGACTCGCTCGTCTGTGCGTCGCACATTCGATCCTTTGTGCGCCCCTAGCGATCCCTAACCAGTCACACAAGGGGAGATTCTCGGCACTGTGGGGTAGTGAATGAAGCAAATCCGTTCCCAGACCGGTCAGTTGTGGTGCTGAATGGAAGTGCGGGGATACGCAACGGCGCACGCCCGGCACAGCGGGAGGGGCGTGCGCTCCTGGCGGCTGAGAGGGGTTTGTTCGTGCATGCTTTCCCACGCAGCACCACATCGACGCCGACGGCGCTCGCGGTTCCACCACAACTCGCCCTGCCGTTGATCGAGGCCGAGTTTCCCCGGCAACTGCATCCGTATTGGCCGCGGCTCCAGGAGATGACCCGCCTCTGGCTCCTGGAAAAGCGGCTGATGTCGGCGGACAAGGTGCAGGAATATGCCGACGGTCTTTGCTACACCGACCTCATGGCCGGGTACTACCTGGGCGCCTCCGACGAGGTGATCCAGGCGATTTGCGACTACAGCGCCTGGTTCTTCGTCTGGGACGACCGGCACGACCGCGACGTCGTGCACGGCCGGACCGGGGACTGGCGGCGGCTGCGGTTCCGGCTGCACGCGGCCCTCGACGCCCCCCTGCACCATCTGCGCCACCCGGACACCGTGGTCGCCGGGTTCGCGGACAGCGTCGCGCGGCTGTACTCGTTCCTGCCGCAGACCTGGAACCAGCGCTTCGCCCGGCACTTCCACGCGGTGATCGAGGCGTACGACCGCGAGTTCCGCAACCGCACCAAGGGATATGTTCCCGGGGTCGAGGAGTACCTCGCCCTGCGGCGCCTCACCTTCGCACACTGGATATGGACGGACCTGCTGGAGCCGAGTGCCGGGACCGAACTCCCGGACGCGGTAAGGAAACACCCGGCATACCGCCGTCCGGCGCTGCTCAGCCAGGAATTCGCCGCCTGGTACAACGACCTCTGCTCGCTGCCCAAGGAAATAGCGGGCGCCGAGGTCCACAATCTCGGGATCAGTCTCGTCACCCACGAGGGAATGAGCCTGGAACAGGCGGTCGAAGAAGTCAGGCGACGCGTCGAGGAATGCATTCGTGAATTCCTGGTCGCCGAGCGGGACGCCCTTCGGCTCGCCGAGCAACTCGACGACGGCACCGTACGCGGAAAGGAAACCGGTGCCGCGGTCCTGGCCTGTGTCGCCAATATGCGGAACTGGTTCAGTTCCGTCTACTGGTTCCACCATGAATCCGGCCGGTACATGGTCGACAGCTGGGACGACCGGTCCACGCCCCCGTACGTCAACAACGAAGCGGCAGGTGAGAAATGACCGTCGAGTCCGTGAAGCCCGCGGCCACCGAGGCTTCCGTACCGAGTGCACCGAGCGAACTGCGTGAACCGCCCCTCGCCGGGGGCGGCGTGCCGATACTCGGCCACGGCTGGAAGCTGGTCCGCGACCCGCTGGCCTTCATGTCCCGGCTGCGCGAGCACGGCGACATGGTGCGCCTGCGCCTCGGCCCCAAGGAGGTGTACGCCGTCACCGCGCCGGCGCTCACCGGCGCCCTCGCCCTGAGCCCCGACTTCCTCATCGCGGGGCCGCTCTGGGAGTCCCTGGAGGGGCTGCTCGGCAAGGAGGGCGTGGCCACCGCCAACGGGCCCCGCCACCGGCGCCAGCGCCGCACGATCCAGCCCGCGTTCAACCTCTCCGCGATCCCCGGCTACGGGCCGATCATGGAGGAGGAGGCGCACGCGCTGACCGAGCGCTGGCAGCCCGGCGCCACCGTCGACTGCACCTCGGAGTCCTTCCGGGTCGCCGTCCGGATCGCCGCCCGCTGCCTGCTGCGCGGCGAGTACATGGACGAGCGCGCGGAGCGGCTGAGCGTCGACCTCGCGAGTGTCTTCCGCGGTATGTACCGCAGGATGGTCGTACCACTCGGCCCGCTGTACCGGCTGCCGTTGCCCGCCAACCGTGAATTCAACCGGGCGCTGGCCGATTTGCATCTCCTGGTCGACGAGATCGTCGCCGAGCGCCGGGCATCTGGTCAAAAGCCGGACGATTTGCTGACGGCATTGCTCGCGGCGAAGGACGAGAATGGCGAGCCCATCGGGGAACAGGAGATCCACGACCAGGTGGTCGCGATACTCACCCCCGGCAGCGAAACTGTCGCGTCCACGATCATGTGGCTGCTCCAGGTGCTCGCCGAACACCCGGAACACGCGGAGAAGGTACGGACCGAGGTCCAATCCGTGACGGGCGGTCAGCCGGTTGGTTTTGAACACGTTCGCCGGCTCACGCACACCAACAATGTCGTCGTCGAGGCGATGCGTTTGCGGCCCGCCGTATGGATATTGACGCGGCGCGCCAAGACCGACACCGAGCTCGGCGGCTATCGCATTCCGGCGGGGGCGGACATCGTCTACAGCCCCTACGCCGTCCAGCGGGACGCCCGCTCGTACCCCGGGCACCTCGACTTCGACCCGGACCGCTGGCTGCCGGAGCGGGCCAAGGACGTACCCAAGTACGCGATGAGCCCCTTCAGCGTCGGCAACCGCAAGTGCCCCAGCGACCACTTCTCCATGACCCAACTGAGCCTGATCACCGCGGCGTTGTGCGCCAGGTACCGCTTCGAACAGGTCCCCGGGTCGGACGACGCGACGCGGGTGGGCATCACCCTGCGCCCCCAGCGCCTGCTGCTGACGCCCGTGCCCTGGTGACGGCCCGATCGGCAGGCACCTCCTGATACCGGCGCGCGCTCAGGCGGCCCACCCGGCCCCCGGACGCGCGCCGGTAGGCGTTCAGGCGGCCGCCTCCGGTCCCCGGAACGCGCGCCGGTAGGTGTTCGGCGTGGTGCCCAGCTCCTTCGTGAACTGATGCCGCAGCGCGGCCGCCGTGCCGAAGCCGGTGCGGGACGCGATGGCGTCCATGGTCTCGTCCGTCCCCTCCAGCAACTCCTGGGCCAGCAGCACCCGTTGCCGCAGGATCCAGCGGTACGGCGTGGTGCCGGTCTCCTGCTGGAAGCGGCGGGCGAAGGTGCGCGGGGCCATCAGGGCGCGGGTGGCGAGCTGTTCGACGGTGACCTCCTGGTCGAGATGCTCGGTCATCCAGGCCAGCACCTCGCCGACCGTGTCGCAGGGGCCGTCCGGCAGCGGGCGTTCGATGTACTGGGCCTGGCCGCCGTCCCGGTGCGGGGGCACCACCATCCGCCGGGCGATCTTCTTGGCCACCTCGGGGCCCTGTTCCTTGCGGACCAGGTGCAGACAGGCGTCGATACCGGCGGAGGTGCCCGCGGAGGTGATCACCGGGTCCTCGTCGACGTACAGCACGTCCGGCTCGACCCGGGTGCGCGGGAAGCGGCGGGCCAGCAGGTCCGCGTGGCGCCAGTGCACGGCGCACCGGCGCCCGTCCAGCAGCCCGGCGGCGCCCAGTACGAACACGCCGGAGCACACGCTCAGCACCCGGGCGCCCCGGTCCACCGCCCGGCGCAGCGCGTCGAGCAGCTCGGGCGGATAGTCCCGGGCGACGTTGGAGTCGGAGGCCGGGACGGCGATCAGATCGGCCTCGTCGAGGCGGTCCAGGCCGTACGGCGTGGAGACGGTGAGGCCCGGCACATGGGTGCCGAGCGACGGCCCCTCCGCCGAGACCACCGCGAAGTCGTACACCGGCAGCCCCTCGTCGGAGCGGTCGAGGCCGAAGACCTCGCAGACCACTCCGAGCTCGAAGGGGTGCACACCGTCGAGCAGTACGGTCGCCACGTTCTTCAGCATGCTGCCAGTGTGCCTCGCCGCTGGCAGTAATTCGAGGGTGCATGGCAGTGCTGCCACTCACGGTAAGGAGCATTCGGCGCCACAGTGGTGTCCATGAACGGAAACCAGATCGAAGGTCTCATCGGAATGGTCCTGGTCCTCGGCATCCTGGTCCTCATGGCCCTCCCGTCCGTGCTCGGCGTCCTGCGCGACCGGCGCATGGACCGGCAGATCAGGGCGGCGCGGCGGACCAGGGACGCCGCCCACCGGGGAAAGTCCCTGATCGCATAGCCTCTCCAGGAAAGCTGAGTACGAACGGCGGGTCAGAAGTCCTCGTCCAGGTCGACGGTGCCCTCCACCGCCACCTGGTACGCGGACGGGCGCCGCTCGAAGAAGTTCGTCAGCTCCTGGACGCCCTGCAGCTCCATGAAGGAGAACGGGTTCTCCGAGCCGTACACCGGGGCGAAGCCGAGCCGGCCGAGCCGCTGGTCGGCGACGCACTCCAGGTACTGGCGCATCGAGTCGGTGTTCATGCCCGGCAGACCGTCCCCGCACAGATCGCGGGCGAACTGCAGCTCCGCCTCGACGGCCTCCCGCAGCATGTCGGTGACCTGCTGCCGGAGCCCGTCGTCGAACAGCTCCGGCTCCTCCTTGCGGACCGTGTCGACGACGTCGAACGCGAAGCTCATGTGCATCGTCTCGTCGCGGAACACCCAGTTGGTGCCCGTGGCGAGACCGTGCAGCAGACCCCGGCTGCGCAGCCAGTAGACGTACGCGAAGGCGCCGTAGAAGAACAGGCCCTCGATGCACGCGGCGAAGCAGATCAGGTTGAGCAGGAAGCGGCGGCGGTCGGCCTGGGACTCCAGGCGGTCCAGGTTCTCCACCGAGTCCATCCACTTGAAGCAGAACTCGGCCTTCTCGCGGATGGAGGGGATGTTCTCCACGGCGGCGAACGCGGCCGCGCGGTCCTCCGGGTCGGGGAGGTAGGTGTCCAGGAGCGTCAGATAGAACTGGACGTGCACGGCCTCCTCGAAGAGCTGGCGCGACAGGTACAGGCGCGCCTCCGGGGAGTTGATGTGCTTGTACAGGGTCAGCACCAGGTTGTTCGCCACGATCGAGTCGCCGGTCGCGAAGAAGGCGACCAGCCGGCCGATCAGGTGCTGCTCGGCGGGCGTGAGCTTGGCGAGGTCGGCGACGTCCGAGTGGAGGTCGACCTCCTCCACGGTCCAGGTGTTCTTGATGGCGTCCCGGTAGCGCTCGTAGAAGTCCGGGTAGCGCATGGGGCGCAGAGTCAGCTCGAAGCCGGGGTCGAGAAGGTTCTGGTTACTGGGCATTACTGGCAGGCCTCGCAGGACTCGGGGTTCTCAAGGGAGCAGGCGACGGCGTCGGGGTCGGCCGTCTGCTGCACGGGGATGGTGGCCTGGGCCTGGGCCGCTCGGGCGATCCGGGTCGCCGGGCGCGAACGCAGGTAGTACGTCGTCTTCAGGCCCGACTTCCAGGCGTACGCGTACATCGAGGAGAGCTTGCCGATGGTCGGCGTCTCCAGGAACAGGTTCAGGGACTGGGCCTGGTCCAGGTACGGGGTGCGGGCGGCGGCCATGTCGATCAGGCCGCGCTGCGGGATCTCCCAGGCGGTGCGGTAGAGGTCGCGCACGTCCTGCGGGATCCACACGAAGTCCTGCACCGAGCCGTTCGCCTCGCGCAGCGCCTCACGGGTCCGGGCGTCCCAGACGCCGAGGCTCTTCAGCTCCTCCACCAGGTACGAGTTGACCTGGAGGAACTCGCCGGAGAGCGTCTCGCGCTTGAAGAGGTTGGAGACCTGCGGCTCGATGCACTCGTACACGCCCGCGATCGAGGCGATGGTGGCGGTGGGCGCGATGGCGAGCAGCAGGCTGTTGCGCAGACCGGTGCTCGCGATCCGCGCGCGCAGCGCCGCCCAGCGCTCCGGCCAGGTGAACTCGACACCGTAGTGGTCGGGGTGCAGCACACCCCGCGCGGTACGGGTCTTCTCCCAGGCCGGCAGCGGGCCGCAGCGCTCGGCGAGGTCGGCGGAGGCCTCGTACGCGGCGAGCATGATCCGCTCGGCGATCCGGGTGGAGAGCGCCTTGGCCTCGGCGGAGTCGAAGGGCAGCCGCAGCTTGAAGAAGACGTCCTGGAGGCCCATCGCACCGAGCCCGACGGGACGCCACTTGGCGTTCGAACGGCCCGCCTGCTCGGTCGGGTAGAAGTTGATGTCGACGACCCGGTCGAGGAAGGTCACCGCGGTGCGGACCGTCTCGTCCAGCCGCTCCCAGTCGATGTCACCGGTCGCCGTGTCGACGAACGCGCCGAGGTTGACCGAGCCGAGGTTGCAGACAGCCGTCTCGCCGTCGTCCGTGACCTCCAGGATCTCCGTGCAGAGGTTGGAGGAGTGGACGACATGGCCGGGGACGGCCGTCTGGTTCGCGGTGCGGTTGGCCGCGTCCTTGAAGGTCATCCAGCCGTTGCCGGTCTGCGCGAGGGTCCGCATCATCCGGCCGTACAGGTCGCGGGCCGGGATGGTCTTGCGGGCGAGCCCGTCGGCCTCCGCCTTGCGGTAGGCCGCGTCGAACTCCGCGCCCCACAGGTCCACCAGCTCCGGCACGTCGGAGGGGGAGAACAGCGACCACGGCTCGTCGGCGTTGACCCGGCGCATGAACTCGTCCGGGATCCAGTGCGCCAGGTTCAGGTTGTGCGTACGGCGGGCGTCCTCACCCGTGTTGTCGCGCAGTTCCAGGAACTCCTCGATGTCGGAGTGCCAGGTCTCCAGGTAGACCGCGGCCGCGCCCTTGCGCCGGCCGCCCTGGTTCACGGCGGCGACCGAGGCGTCCAGGGTCTTCAGGAACGGCACGATGCCGTTGGAGTGCCCGTTGGTCCCGCGGATCAGCGAACCGCGCGAACGGATCCGGCTGTACGACAGCCCGATGCCGCCGGCGTGCTTGGAGAGGCGGGCGACCTGGTGGTAGCGGTCGTAGAGGGAGTCCAGCTCGTCCTTCGGGGAGTCGAGGAGGTAGCAGGACGACATCTGGGGGTGCCGGGTGCCGGAGTTGAAGAGGGTGGGGGAGGAGGGGAGGTAGTCGAGGCGGCTCATCAGCCGGTAGAGCGCGGCGACTTCGTCCAGCGCGCGGGAGGTGTCGCCCTCGGCGAGGCCGGCCGCGACCCGGAGCATGAAGTGCTGGGGGGTCTCGATCACGCGCCGGGTGATCGGGTGGCGGAGCAGGTAGCGGCTGTGCAGCGTGCGCAGGCCGAAGTAGCCGAAGCGGTCGTCGGCGGCCGGGTCGACCAGGGCGTCGAGGCGGGCCGCGTGGATCCGGGCGAACTCGGCGGTGCGGTCGGCGATGAGGCCCTCGCGGTGGCCGACGGCGACCGACTCCGTGAAGGACGTCACGCCCTGCGAGGCGGCCTCGGCGCGGACGGAGACGGTGAGCAGGCGGGCGGCCAGCCGCGAGTAGGCGGGGTCCTCCGAGATCAGACCGGCGGCGGCCTCGGTGGCCAGCTCGCGCAACTCCGACTCGTCGGCCCGCGCGGACCGGCCGCGCAGCGCGGCGGCGGCGACCCGGCCGGGGTCGGCGTCGGGGAGGTCGGCGGTCAGCTCGGTCAGGATCCGCAGCAGGGCCGTTCCGGGACCGTCGGTCTCCGGCACGGTCGTGGTCGCTGAAGCCGGTTCGGCTGGCGCGATGGTCACGTGGGGCTCTCCCTCGCTCGGCACGGGGCCTGGCGGAGGGCAGCGGGCAGCGCGAGCGCGCGGGGGCGCGCGTCGAGAGACCCTGGCCCACTCCACGAGGCCCGGACGTCAGAACACCCGGGCCGGATTGGCCGGGTGCGCTGTCGACAGGTCCTCGGACTGACTCTCGTGCACAGATGTGCACAAGTACACCGTTGCGGGACAGTTCCGGATTCGCACCGGATTCCCCTGTGGCGGCAGCGAGCATGAGCATACATCTAGTGCCGGGTTGTCGTGTCACCCCCAGATGTTGTGTCGCGGAGGTGTCGGAGCGTCAGGTGATCTGTACGGTGAGATACGAGGAGCGGGCCGCCGAGGGGGTGCTCTCGGTGGCCCGCTGCGGGTTCGTCGTGGTTGCTCGCGCCCACGCGGCGGAGCCGCAAATCGATACAGCCCCGCGCCCCTACGGGGCGCGTTTCAGTGGGCGCTTCCTGCGACGGCTGGGGGGAGTTCCACTTCTACACCGGGGTCGCCCGCGTCCGCCGTGTAGTCCGTCGGCTGGGTCTCGTCGATGCCTTCCGGGGCCTTGAGGGCCTTGAGGGCGAAGGTGAGGACCACGGTGACCACCACGTTCATCACGAACGCCGTGAGGCCGATGTAGCCGATCTCACCGATGCCGGGGATCTCCTTGGCGCTGCCGCCGAAGTGCTTCTGGGTGGGGGAGGCGACGCCGTAGGCCGCGACCGTGCCGTAGACCATGCCGACCGCCCAGCCCGCGAGCAGGGCCCAGCGGTGGAACCAGCGGGTGAACAGGCCGCCGACCAGGGCCGGGAAGGTCTGCAGGATCCAGATGCCGCCCAGCAGCTGGAAGTTGATGGCGACCGTCTTGTCCATGGTGAGGACGAAGACCAGCGCGCCGACCTTCACCAGCAGGGAGACGATCTTGGAGACCTGGGCCTCCTGCTTCGGTGTGGCGTCCGGCTTGATGAAGTCCCGGTAGATGTTGCGGGTGAAGAGGTTCGCGGCCGCGATGGACATGATGGCCGCGGGGACCAGGGCGCCGATGCCGATCGCCGCGAAGGCCACGCCCGCGAACCAGTCCGGGAACATGTTCTCGAACAGCTGGGGGATCGCCAGCTGGCCGTTGGTGACCTTGACGCCGGCCGCGATGGCCATGAAGCCCAGCAGGGCGAGCAGGCCGAGCATCAGCGAGTACAGCGGCAGGATCGTGGTGTTGCGGCGGATCACGTCACGGCTCCTGGAGGAGAGCGTCGCGGTGATCGAGTGCGGGTACATGAACAGGGCGAGCGCGGAGCCCAGCGCCAGCGTGGCGTATGTCCACTGGTTGGGATCGGCCGGGGTCAGCGCGCCGCGCGGCTTGCCGGTCGCCGGGTTGGTCTGGGCGAAGGCCTGGCCCGCCTTGGCGAAGATGTCGTCGAAGCCGCCCAGCTTGATCGGGATGTAGATGATCGCCACCGCGATGACCAGGTAGATCAGCCCGTCCTTCACGAACGCGATCAGGGCGGGGGCGCGGAGGCCGGAGGAGTAGGTGTAGGCCGCCAGCACGCCGAAGGCGATGAGCAGCGGCAGGTCCTTCACGAACCAGTTGGTGCCGTCGCCGCCGCCGACGCCCATCACGTCGAGGACCGCCTGGATGCCCACGAGCTGCAGCGCGATGTATGGCATCGTTGCCAGGATGCCGGTCAGGGCGACCGCGAGCGAGAGCCCCTTGGAGCCGAAGCGGCCGCGGACGAAGTCCGACGTCGTCACATAGCCGTGCTTGTGGGACACCGACCACAGCCGGGGCAGGAACGTGAAGATCAGCGGGTAGACCAGGATCGTGTACGGCACCGCGAAGAAGCCGGCCGCGCCCGCCGCGTAGATCGCCGCCGGTACGGCGACGAAGGTGTACGCCGTGTAGAGGTCGCCGCCGAGCAGGAACCAGGTGACCCAGGTGCCGAACGACCGGCCGCCCAGGCCCCATTCGTCGAGCGAGTGCTCGTTCTCGGCCTTGCGCCAGCGCGCGGCCAGGAAGCCCATGACCGTGACGGCCAGGAAGAAGAAGACGAAGACGCCGAGCGCGACGCCGTTCACACCGTCCTTCACCGCTGCGCACCCCCGTTCACGCTCGCGGCCCTGCGGGCGCGCTGGTCACGCTGCCACAGCTGGTACGCGGTCATGGTGAGCGCGGTGGAGATCAGCACCCACAGCATCTGGTACCAGTAGAAGAACGGGATCCCGATGAACTCCGGGTCCGTCTTGGCGTACGACCCCACCCACAGCATCGCCACGAAGGGCGCGACGAGGCAGACGGCGATGATCACGCGCACCGGTGTCACCACCGGGCGTCTCGTTTCCGGTACTTCCGACATTCCGCGGCTCCGTCCCCTGACCGTTCGCCTGTGTAATGCGCAGGCAATCTAGGTCACGGCGTCAGGGGAGCGGAAGTAGCCGTCGGGCCATCGGTATGTCGATTCTGTGAAGGGTGCTTCGCGTCAGTCCTGCGGGCGCTTGAGGCGGGCCACGAACTTGTAGCGGTCGCCGCGGTACACCGAGCGCACCCACTCCACCGGCTGGCCCTCGCGGTCCAGGGAGTGCCGGGAGAGCATCAGCATCGGCAGGCCGACGTCGGTGCCGAGCAGGCCGGCCTCGCGCGGGGTGGCCAGCGAGGTCTCGATGGTCTCCTCGGCCTCGGCGAGATGGACGTCGTACACCTCGGCGAGGGCGGTGTAGAGGGAGGTGTACTTGACCAGGGAGCGGCGCAGCGCCGGGAAGCGCTTCGCGCTCAGGTGGGTGGTCTCGATGGCCATGGGCTCGCCGTTGGCCATGCGCAGCCGCTCGATGCGCAGCACCCGGCCGCCTGCGCTTATGTCGAGCAGTCCGGCGAGCCGGTCGTCGGCGGTGATGTAGCCGATGTCCAGCAGCTGCGAGGTCGGCTCCAGGCCCTGGGCGCGCATGTCCTCGGTGTACGAGGTCAGCTGGAGCGCCTGGGAGACCTTCGGCTTGGCGACGAAGGTGCCCTTGCCCTGGATGCGCTCGAGGCGGCCCTCGACCACCAGCTCCTGGAGGGCCTGGCGGACGGTGGTGCGGGAGGTGTCGAACTCGGCGGCCAGCGTGCGCTCGGGCGGCACCGGGGTACCGGGCGCCTGGGTCTCCGTCATCTCCAGCAGATGCTTCTTCAGGCGGTAGTACTTGGGCACGCGCGCGGTACGGACGGCTGTCCCGCTCTCGTTCTCCGCACTGCTGACGTCGGTGCTCATGCTCCGCCTTCCCGGCTCCGGTGTGGGTCACGTCGTGATCCCTTCTGTATACCGTCGCCGCCTCTTTTGGTCTAGTCCACAAAGCCGACTGGTCTAGCGGACGACGGTACTCCGCCGATGCTCTTTTCGCTGCCTTCTTACTTAAAGGTTCCTGTATATGTAGGTCCCATAACGGCTGGTCAGGGGTGTTTCCGGGTCCCTTGACAGGCTTCGTGGTCTGGTCCAAGCTCCCTCTACTGGTCTACACCATTGGTCCAGTTTCCCGGCCTCATGGCCCGGGGGGTGTGTGGGCATCCTGAGGAGGGTGGCGTGAAGCGCAAGCTGATAGCCGCGATTGGTATCGCGGGCATGGTCTTCTCGGTCGCGGCGTGTGGCAACGACAAGGACGGCGGCGACTCGAGCAAGGGCACGGACGCCAAGGAGCTGACCGTCTGGCTCACGGTGGACGCCCAGAACAACTGGCCCGACCTGGTGAAGGCCGCCGACGCGGCCGTGCAGAAGAAGCACCCCGGCATCAAGATCAACCACGAGTACTACGGCTGGCCGGACAAGAACACCAAGCTGGACGCCGTCCTCGCCACGGACAAGGCCCCCGACGTGGTCGAGATGGGCAACACCGAGATGCTCGGCTACATGGTCAAGGGCGCCTTCGCCCCCGTCGACACCTCCCAGTTCACCAACTCCGACCAGTGGCTCGACGGCCTCAAGGCCTCGGTGACCTACGACGGCAAGACCTACGGCGTGCCCTACTACGCCGGTGGCCGCGTCGCCAACTGGCGCAAGGACATCGCCGCCTCGGCCGGCATCAAGACCACGCCGAAGACCTACACCGAGCTGACCGCCGACCTGGACAAGATCCAGAAGAAGGAAGGCGACAAGTTCAGCGCCTGGTACCAGCCGACCCGCGACTGGTACGCGGCCATGTCCTTCGTCTACGACGCCGGCGGCTCCATCGCCGTCGACTCCGGCGGCCAGTGGAAGGGCAACCTCTCCTCGCCCGAGTCCATCAAGGGCCTCAACGAGTTCAAGACCGTCATCGACAAGTACATGCACGGTGACAAGACCAAGGACGAGTCCGACCGGTACATCGTCTACGGCCAGGGCAAGTCCGCGATGATCTTCGGTGCCGCCTGGGAGGGCGCGACCGCGGCCGACCCGAAGAACGACAAGACCGGCGGCAAGCTGAAGGACAACCTGGTCAACTTCGTGATGCCCGGCCCGTCCGGCAAGAACATGCCGGTCTTCCTCGGCGGTTCCGACCTCGCCATCCCGGTGAAGTCCAAGGCGCAGGGCGTCGCCGCCGAGTGGATCAACGCGTTCACCGGCCCCTCCGGCCAGAAGGGCCTGATGGCCAAGGGCAACCTGCCGAACAACAAGACCGACCTCGCCACGCTGAAGAGCGACCCGGCGACGGCCGTCCCGGCCACCGCGGCCGAGTCCAACTGGTTCGTGCCGATGGCGCCGGGCTGGGGTCAGGTCGAGAAGGCCCAGGTGCTGCAGACGATGCTGCAGAACATCGGCACCGGCAAGCAGACGGTGGAGGCCGCCGCCAAGACCGCGGACGCGGCGATCGACAAGGTCATCAACACCAAGTAGTCGGCCTGCGGCCGGGCCTGGGTCACGGGGGGGCGGGTCCGGCCGATGGGTTCCACAAGAAAGTGCCGCGACGGATCGGTGGGCCGGTGCCGGTTCGTCGTGGCTGGTCGCGCAGTTCCTCGCGCCCCTGAGGGGGCGCGTCGCTGCGGGCCTCTCCTCACTGCTTAGGAGCGCGCGATGAGTGCCGTCGATACGACCACCCCCGCCAAGGTGCCGGCACCTCCACCGGAGTCCCGGCACAGACCACGTGCCGACCGGCGCTCGGGCGGGCCCGCCGTGCCCTGGCTGCTGCTCGCGCCGTGCCTCGCGATTCTCGGGCTCGTGCTCGGCTATCCCCTGTACCGGCTGGTCGCCCTGTCCTTCCAGGACTTCGGGCAGTCCCAGCTGTGGGGGTTCAAGCCGGCCGAATGGGTCGGGTTCGGGAACTTCTCCAAGGTGCTGGGCGACACCGAGTTCTGGCAGGTCGTGCTGCGCACGATCATCTTCGCCGTCGGCTGCGTGGTCTTCACCATGGTCGTCGGCATGCTCATCGCCCTGCTGCTGCAGCGGGTCTCCGGCTGGGTGAAGACCCTGGTCAACATCGTGCTGGTGGCCAGCTGGGGTATGCCGGTCATCGTCGCCACCACGCTCTTCAAGTGGCTCTTCGACTCCGACTACGGCATCCTCAACGCCCTGCTCAGCAAGGTCCCCGGGGTCGACATGATCGGCCACAACTGGTTCGCCAGCGGACCGCAGGGCCTGGCCGTGATCATGCTCCTGGTGGTCTGGGGCGCCGTGCCCTTCGTGGTCATCACGCTCAGCGCCGGTCTCACCCAGGTCCCCAAGGAACTGGAGGAGGCCGCCCGGCTCGACGGCGCGGGCGCCTGGAGCGTCTTCCGGTACGTCACGCTGCCCATCCTCAAGCCGATCATCGTGATGCTCACGACCCTCTCGGTGATCTGGGACATGGGCGTCTTCCCGCAGGTCTTCGTGATGCGCGGCGGCCACCCCGAGCCCGAGTTCCAGCTGCTCACCACCTACTCCTACGACCGCGCCTTCGTGGTCAACGACTACGGACAGGGCTCCGCGATCGCCCTGCTCACCGTGCTCCTCCTGCTCGGCGTCGTCGCCGTGTACATGCGCCAGATGCTGAAGATCGGAGAGGTCGAATGAGTACCGTCGCCACCGCCCGCAAGGGATCACGCCGGGGCTGGAACCTGCTCGGCCTCCTCGTCTTCGTCACCGTCGGCTTCCCCGTCTACTGGATGCTCAACACGGCGTTCAAGCCGGCCAAGGACGCCATCGACCCGGACCCGAGCCTGCTGCCCACCGGCATCACCCTCTCCAACTTCCGCCGCGCGCTGGACATCGCCGACTTCTGGGGCCCGGTCGGCCGCAGCCTGATCGTCTCCCTCTCCGTCGTCGTGATCGGCATGGTCATCGGCCTGCTGGCCGCCCTCGCCATCTCCCGGTTCGCCTTCCGCGGCCGCAAGGTCGTGATCGTCGGCATCCTGGCGGTCCAGATGATCCCGCTGGTCGCCATGATCATCCCGGTCTTCCTGCTCCTCAACGACCTGGACCAGTACGACAAGCTCAGCGGCCTGGTCATCACCTACCTGACCTTCATCCTCCCGTTCACGGTGTGGACCCTGCGCGGCTTCATCGTCAACATTCCGAAGGAGCTGGAGGAGGCCGCCATGGTCGACGGCTGCTCCCGCACCGGCGCCTTCGTCCGCGTGGTCTTCCCGCTGCTCGCCCCGGGCATGGTCGCCACCTCGGTCTACGCCTTCATCCAGGCCTGGAACGAGTACCTCTACGCCCTGATGCTGCTCAGCCAGGAGCACCAGACCGCGACCGTGTGGCTCGCCAACTTCACCACCAAGCACGGCACCGAATACGCCCCGATGATGGCCGGCTCCACCATGATGGCCGTGCCGATCGTCGTCCTCTTCCTCCTCGTCCAGCGCAAGATGGCCGCGGGCCTGACCGCGGGCGCCGTGAAGGGATAACCCCACCCGATGACGACTCTCGCCAGCGGCACCGACACCCTCACCCGCGACGCGCTGACGGTGCTGCAGCCCGGCTTCACCGGGACCACCGCCCCCGACTGGCTGCTGCGCCGGCTCGGCGAAGGCCTCGCCTCCGTGGGCCTGTTCGGCCGCAACGTCGCCTCTCCCGAGCAACTCACCGCCCTCACCGCCCAGTTGCGGGCCGAACGCGACGACGTCCTGGTCGCGATCGACGAGGAGGGCGGCGACGTCACCCGCCTGGAGGTGCACACCGGCTCCTCGTTCCCCGGCAACCACGCCCTCGGCGCCGTCGACGACGTGGAGCTGACCCGCCAGGTCGCCCTGGAACTGGGCCGCCGCCTCGCCGCCTGCGGGGTGAACTTCAACTGGGCCCCGTCCGCCGACGTCAACTCCAACCCCGCCAACCCGGTCATCGGCGTCCGCTCCTTCGGCGCCGACCAGGACCTGGTCGCCCGGCACACGGCGGCCTATGTCACCGGCCTCCAGGCGGCCGGGGTGGCGGCCTGCACCAAGCACTTCCCGGGCCACGGCGACACCGCCGTCGACTCCCACCACGCCATGCCCCGCATCGACGCGACGGCCGAGGTCCTGCGCACCCGCGAGCTGGCCCCCTTCCACGCCGCCATCGCCGCCGGCAGCCTCGCCGTCATGAGCGCGCACATCCTGGTCCCCGCCCTGGACCCGGCCCGGCCGGCGACCCTGTCGCCCACGATCCTCACCGATCTCCTCCGTACCGAGCTCGGCTACGACGGCCTGATCGTCACCGACGGCATCGAGATGCAGGCCATCTCCGCGACCTACGGCATCGAACACGGCAGCGTCCTGGCGCTGGCCGCCGGAGCCGACGCGATCTGCGTGGGCGGCGGCCTGTCGGACGAGGAGACGGTACGGCGCCTGTGCGACGCCCTGGTGGCGGCGGTCCGCTCCGGCGAACTCCCCGAGGAGCGGCTGGCCGAAGCGGCGGATCGGGTCCGGGCCCTGGCCCGCTGGACCGCGACGACATCGACCGCGCCGGACGCGGAAGCCTCCGACATCGGCCTGGTCGCCGCCCGGCGCGCGCTTCATGTGACGCGCGTCGACTCCTTCACCCCCCTGGTCACACCCCCCTTCGTCGCCTCCCTCACCCCGGTGGCCAACATCGCCGTGGGCACGGAGACGCCCTGGGGCGTGGCCGCCGAACTGGGCCGGCTGCTCCCCGGCACCGAGACCGGCAGCTTCGCCGGCGAGGACGCGGGGCACGCCGCGATCGTGGCGGCGGGGGAGCGCCGTATCGTCGCCGTGGTCCGCGACGAACACCGCCACCCCTGGATGAGCAGCGCCCTCGACGTCCTCCTCAAGGCCCGCCCCGACACCATCGTGATCGAAATGGGCCTGCCCCGCGCCACCCCCCGAGGCGCCCTCTACATCGCCACGAACGGCGCGGCAAGGGTCTGCGGCACGGCAGCGGCCGAGGTCATCGCACCCCGCTAGGTACCGCGCCCCTTCTTCTGGGGCGCGGGGCTGTATCAATATGCGGCTCCGCCGCGTGGGCGCGACCAGCCCCCGCCGGCCCGCAGTCCACCCCGAACCGAACCGCCCCTAAATCCCCTGCCAACCCGGCTTGTTGACAAAGGTGTACCGGAAGTAGTCCGCAAGCTTCAGCTTGGACGCCGCACCCTCGTCGACGACAACCGTCGCATGCGGATGCAACTGCAGCGCCGACGCGGGACACACCGCGGCGACCGGCCCCTCCACCGTCGCCGCCACCGCGTCGGCCTTCCCCTCACCCGTTGCGAGCAGCACCAGATGCCGCGCCTCCAGGATCGTCCCGATCCCCTGGGTGATCACGTGATGCGGCACCTGCTCGACGTCCCCGTCGAAGAACCGCGCGTTGTCGGCGCGGGTCTGCTCGGTCAGCGTCTTGATCCGGGTCCGTGAGGCCAGCGAGGAACAGGGCTCGTTGAACCCGATGTGCCCGTCGGTCCCGATCCCGAGCAGCTGGAGATCGACACCGCCGGCCGCCGCCAGCGCCGCGTCGTACGCCTCGCACGCGGCCTGTACGTCCTCGGCCGCCCCGTCGGGACCGAGGAACGCGCCCATCCCGATGCCGAGCGGCTCCAGCACCTCACGCCGCAGCACCGAGCGGTACGACTCCGGATGCTCGGCCGGCAGCCCCACGTACTCGTCGAGCTGCGCTATGCGCGCCCGGGAGGTGTCCGCGGCGCCGGCGCGGACCTTGGCCGTGAGCGCCTGGTAGACGGGCAGCGGGGTCGAGCCGGTGGCCACCCCGAGCAGCGCGTCCGGCTTGCGCCGCAGCAGCCGGGCCATGGCCTCGGCGATCAGCTCGCCACCCGCGGCGGCGTCCGGAACGATCACAACTTCCACGCTGGGCCTGCCGTTCCTATGTGGTTTAGACCAATCTGATGGGACCAATTTAACAGAACCGGCCCCTGTCGCCCCGGGTCGGGCGCAGGCAAAGGGGACAAGTGCGAGGTTACGTGAATACGTCAGATGGGGTGAATTGAGGAAAAATTTCCGCTGTGTGCGCTCGTGTCCTCGCCCGGTCGCGGAAAATTGGAGCGGTCAACCGCCCCCACGGCTGATCCCGGCGGGCTAGGCTGCCACCGCATCAACTGTGAACAGTCTCCAACGCATGGACACACACCGTGGTCTAGTCCACAATTGCGTACGAGGGCTGAAGCGGTACGGCAGGTCCGTACGGCACAGTCGCACTCTTCCGTCTTCCCCGCACAGGAGGACGGACCGAGGAACCGGAGCTCTCTGCCCTGACTGCCCCGGATCCTCACCTTCGGCCGACCGGGACCGCACACCCCGCGGCCGTTGCTGCTCCGGGCTGCGGTGCCGGGAGGGTTGAGGGTCCCTCTCAGGCGCCGCGGCCCGCGGGTGTTTCCGGACCTCCCGGCTTCCCTGGCCCGCTCTTTTTCGGCCATCCACATACCGCCAGGTACGCTCGCAGACGTGCCCTCCATGAACGAGCTGGTCCGCCAGCACACCGCCCTCGACGACTCCGATCTCGAGTGGCTCCACCTGCTGGTCTCGGAGTGGCAGCTGCTCTCCGACCTCTCCTTCGCCGACCTGGTCCTGTGGGTCCCCACCAGTGACGGCACCCGGTACGTCTCGGTGGCGCAGATGCGCCCCAACACCGGCCCCACCTCCTACCAGGACGACATGGTCGGCCATCTGGTCCCGCGCGGCCGCCGGCCCATGCTGGACATCGCCCTGGACGAGGGCCGGATCGTCCGGGAGGGCGACCCGGAGTGGCGCGAAGAGGTCCCCGTACGGGTCGAGTCCATCCCGGTACGGCGCGAGGGGCGGGTCCTCGGGGTCATCGCCCGCAACACCAACCTGCTGACCGTGCGCACCCCGAGCCGCCTGGAGCTCACCTATCTGCAGAGCGCCTCCGACCTCGCGCAGATGATCGCCGCCGGATCGTTTCCGTTCCCGAACCAGCAGGTCGACATGGACGCCTCGCCGCGGGTCGGCGACGGTCTGATCCGGCTGGACGCGGACGGCGTCGTACAGTACGCGTCCCCGAACGCGCTCTCCGCCTACCACCGCCTCGGCCTCGCCGCCGATCTGCTCGGCCACCACCTGGGCCAGACCACGGCCGAACTCGCGCCCAGCAAGGGGCCGGTGGACGAGGCGCTCGCCAAGGTCGCCAGCGGCTGGGCGCCGCGCGAGTTCGAGATCGAGTCCGACGACGGTGTCATCCAGTTCCGGGCGATCCCGCTCAAGCCCAAGGGCACCCGCATCGGTTCCCTGGTCCTGCTCCGGGACGTCACCGAACTGCGGCGCCGCGAACGCGAGTTGATCACCAAGGACGCGACCATCCGGGAGATCCACCACCGGGTGAAGAACAACCTCCAGACGGTCGCCGCGCTGCTGCGGCTGCAGGCCCGGCGCATCGAGTCCGAGCGCGGCCGGGAGGCCCTGGAGGAGGCCGTACGGCGGGTCGGCTCGATCGCCATCGTGCATGAGACGCTGTCTCAGAACCTGGACGAGCGGGTCGAGTTCGACGAGATCGCCGACCGGGTGCTCGCGATGGTCGCCGAGATCTCGCCCGGCAAGGTCACCGGCCGGCGCACCGGGCGCTTCGGGATACTCGACGCCGAGGTCGCGACCCCGCTGTCGATGGTTCTCACCGAAATCCTGCAGAACGCCCTCGAACACGGCTTCCGCGAGGGCGAGACCGGCACCGTCGAGGTGACGGCGGTGCGCGGCGGCACCACCAAGGAGGCCCGGCTCCTGGTCACCGTCCAGGACGACGGCGTCGGCCTGCCCGAGGGCTTCGACCCGCACCGCTCCGGCAACCTCGGTCTGCAGATCGTACGAACGCTGGTGGAGGGCGAGTTGGGCGGCACCTTCGACATGGTGCCGGCGCCGGGGCGGGGCACCCGGGTGATTCTCGACCTGCCGGTGCGCCCGCAGAAGTAAGGGGCGCCCGCGGGGTGTTCGGGCACAGCAAAGAGCCCCGGACCTGGTGGGTCCGGGGCTGCTCGCTCGTTGCTGCTTCTGTTCTTGCTAAGCGCATCGGGGGTACTGCGCGCTGCGGCTCGGGGGCGGGAGATGCGTACTCGCTGTACGCGCCGCCAAGCTCAGGCTGAGCGGGGTGGGTCGGATCAGGCGGAGGCCTGACGGGCCCGGTTGCGGGCGGCACGGCGCTTCATCGCGCGACGCTCGTCCTCGCTGAGGCCACCCCAGACGCCGGAGTCCTGGCCGGACTCGAGCGCCCACTGCAGACACTGGTCCATAACAGGACAGCGACGGCAGACGGCCTTGGCTTCCTCGATCTGCAGCAGCGCAGGACCAGTGTTGCCGATGGGGAAGAAGAGCTCGGGGTCTTCCTCGCGGCAAACGGCGTTGTGACGCCAGTCCATGGCTGCTACCTCTCCTTGGTATTACATGCACGTTGCTTGTGAATGTGAACGCTTTCACGAATCCCTCAACAAGTGAAGGGCCGACTGCCAGGTTCCCTGGCAGGGGTCCTGTGAGTTGAAGGGGGATTCCGGTGGTCAGTGGACGCCGGTGTTGCGGGCTGTCCCGACCGCCACGTAGAGCCTCGCAAACCTCAGCGACGGATACAACCCCTTCCGGAAAGTTTTTTTTGATTCCTCGGTGTCGACTGGGTCACAGCCGTACTTCCATGGGGTGGATCCTGGCCTAAACGTTCGAGTGAAAGGACTTTGGCCCGTTCCGCTCACACAATCACACGCAGTGCACTGCGTACGCCTGTGAACGTCACGCTCGTACGCAGTCCTAGGTGGTCGCCGTCCATCTGGAGGGGCAGGGGAACCTTCGAATGCAAGGTGAACCGGTCCAGGTCGTGCAGGGACACCGCGTGCTTTCCATGGGGTCCGCGCTCGGGGGACGAAGTGAGCAACTGCGTGCCATACCGGACAGCCGCGGCGGTCGACAGACGGCTGAGACCGAGTACGTCGATGCCCTTGTCGAACGAGGCCTTAGGCGACGTGTACATCGGGCGATTGCCGAGATACGTCCAGGGCGAGGTATTGCAGACTATCGCCACGACAAGATCCGTGATCGGGTCGGCGCCGTCCCGCTCCAGGGTGATCGTCCCGTGCCGGCGGTGCTGCTCACCGAGGAACTGCCGGGCGACCTGGCGCACGTACAGGGCGTGCGTGGACTTCTTGCCGAGTTCGCGCTGCTGCTCGACCCGGCCGACCACGCCGGCGTCGAAGCCGAGCCCCGCGTTGAAGGTGAACCAGCGGGCCGGGACCGCCTCGTCCTCGGTGCCGGGTGTACCGGCGGTCAGGCCGAGACCGACGAGGCGCTCGCGTTTCTCGCGCAGCGCGTCCAGCAGGGCGCCGGTGGCCTCGACCGGTTCGTTGGGCAGGCCGAGGGCGCGGGCGAAGACATTGGTGGAGCCGCCGGGGACCACGGCGAGACCGGGCAGCCGGTCCGGGTCGGGGCCGTCGTGCAGGAGGCCGTTGACCACCTCGTTGACCGTGCCGTCGCCGCCGAGCGCCACGACGAGGTCGATGTCGTCGCTCTCCGCGGCCTGCCGGGCCAGGTCGCGGGCGTGGCCGCGGTACTCGGTGGTGACCGCCTCCAGCTTCACTTCGCTCGCGAGCGCGTGGATCAGGACATCGCGCCTACGTGCGCTTGTGGTGGTTGCCGCCGGATTGACCACGAGAAGTGCACGCATGGATTGCAGCGTACCTACTGGGAAGTACCGGGCCCAGACCGAGTTAGGGATCGGGTAAGAGAAAGGGGCGTGAGCCTGAACACTTACGGGTGTCAGCCGAGGGCTACCCTGCTGGGGTGAGTGAAGCACCTGCGGCTGAGAAGACCGACGGAATCGAGGCGCCCCGTCCGCCGCGGCTGACGTACGCCGCCGCGCTGGTCGGGCTGGAAGGGCTCGCCCTGCTGGCCGGCGGGGTGTGGCTGGCCGTGCTCGGGGTCACCGGGGATCCGGACGACCGGGGGCAGGCGATCACCGGGGGCGTCACCCTGGTCGTGCTCGCGCTGCTGCCGTTGCTCGCGGCGCGGGGGTTGCTGCGGCGGAAGAGCTGGAGCCGGGGGCCGGCGGTGATCACCCAGATCATGGCGTTGCCGGTGGCGTACAGCCTGCTGCAGGCCGACAGTGTGGCGATTCCGGTGGGGATCGTTCTCGCCGTGGTGGCGATTGCTTCGCTGGTGCTGCTGGTCAACTCCGCTACCACCCAGGCCCTTGGGATCAAGGGGCCCGGGCGCAGCAGCTGATCCGCGGGGCTGCTCTACTCCTCCACCAGCAGCTTCTCCCGCAGCTGGGCCAGTGTCCTCGCCAGCAGCCGTGAGACGTGCATCTGGGAGATGCCGACCTCCTGGGCGATCTGGGACTGGGTCATGTTGCCGAAGAAGCGGAGGAGAAGGATCCGCTTCTCTCGGGGCGGGAGGTCTTCGAGGAGGGGCTTGAGGGACTCGCGGTACTCGACGCCCTCCAGTGCCTCGTCCTCCGCGCCGAGGGTGTCGGCGACCGCCGGGGACTCGTCGTCGGTGTCGGGGACGTCCAGGGACAGCGTGGAGTAGGCGTTGGCCGACTCCAGGCCCTCCAGGACCTCCTCCTCCGAGATCGCGAGCTTCTCGGCCAGTTCGTGGACCGTGGGGGAGCGGCCGTGCTGCTGGGACAGCTCCGCCGTGGCGGTGGTGAGCGCGAGGCGCAGCTCCTGGAGGCGGCGCGGGACGCGGACCGCCCAGCCCTTGTCGCGGAAGTGGCGCTTGATCTCGCCGACCACGGTGGGGGTGGCGTAGGTGGAGAACTCCACGCCCCGGTCCGGGTCGAAACGGTCGACCGACTTGATCAGGCCGATCGTGGCGACCTGGGTGAGGTCGTCCAGCGGCTCGCCGCGGTTGCGGAACCGGCGCGCGAGGTGCTCCACGAGCGGCAGATGCATCCGGACCAGCCGGTTGCGCAGCTCCGCGTACTCGGCGCTGCCCTCCTTCAGTCCGCGCAGCTCGACGAACAAGGCGCGCGCCCCGCTGCGGTCCTGAGGCGTGTGCTGGGTCGCCTGTACTACCTCCGCGGCCAGCGCCTCGTTCTCGGCGTATCGCTCGTGCTCGCTCATCGTCCCGCCCGTCGCCCTTCCACGAGCCCTCGCCCCGGCTCGGTGCGGGGCCGTGGCCCCGTTCCGTCCTTCCGGGGGCGCGCTCTGCACGGCACCCTCAAGACCGACCGGCGCGGAGGGGTCCTCCGGGTGCGGCCTGGCCTGTTCCGGGATGCCGTCGATGCCGTCAGCCATGCGGCGGGAACCGGTCTCGGGGTCTTCGCCCCCGGCCGGCAGTTCCCGTGTGCCGCGTTCTTCGTCCCGCACCGGCCCGTCCCCGTTCCTCACGCCGGCCCGGGTCCCGCGCCGCGCTGTTTGTAGAGGCTGATCGACACGGTCTTGTCCTCGTCGACGGCCGACGAGACCTTGCCCGCCAGGGCCGAGAGCACGGTCCAGGCGAATGTGTCGCGCGAAGGGGCGTGGCCGTCCGTGGTCGGGGCGGAGACCGTGACCTCCAGCGAGTCGTCGACGAGGCGGAAGACACAGCTGAGCACCGAGCCGGGAACGGCCTGCTGGAGCAGGATCGCGCACGCCTCGTCCACAGCGATGCGCAGATCCTCGATCTCGTCCAGGGTGAAGTCCAAGCGGGCGGCGAGACCGGCCGTGGCCGTGCGCAGCACCGACAGGTAGGCACCCGCAGCCGGCAGCCGGACTTCCACGAAGTCCTGGGTCGCGGGCTCGCCTGCGATCTGGGACACCCTCACCTCCATGGTGGTACAAGCTTTTCGGGGCCGAGGGTCGCCCCCCGGGGTAACGCACTACGTGGTTCAGCGGTGACGCTACCGCGCTCCGAACTTTTCTGTCCCGGGACCCCAACCCCCTGGCGTCACTCACAGTAAACCTGTGGATACGCTCCGTGTCTAGAGGTCTGCCTTGGCCAATTGGGAAGAGCGCGCGCCGGGTTGACGTACCCCGGTGTCGAACCGTCGAACCGTCGGTCTTCGGCAGCTGTGATGCGGTAGCTGTGGTGCAGTGTCACACGAGGACGTGGTCGACGAAGCACCAGCGCCAGTCCTCGCCGGGCTCGAAGGTCCGCATTATCGGATGACCGGACGTCTCGTGGTGGCCCGTCGCATGTCTTCCCCGCGACGAGTCGCAGCAGCCGACGTGACCGCAGCTCAGGCAGAGCCGCAGCTGGACCGGGTGCCAGCCGCGTTCGAGACACTCCGGGCAGGTCTTGTTCAGCGGCTCGGGTTCCGGGTGCGGCAGCGCGCCGGCATGCGTGCACTGTTTCATGATTGCCAGATTACGACGGGTGTGCGGGTGGCCGCGCGAAAAAAGAGGGCGGGCGAGGACCATGGACGTGTTGCCACTGCTGTTGCTGGTGGCGGGGAGCGCCGCGATCGCGGCGGCGGCCCGGCGCACCCCGGTGCCCGCGCCCCTGCTCCTGGTGGCGGTCGGCCTGGCGGTGTCGTACATCCCCGGCGTGCCGGACTACACCCTCGACCCCGAGGTGGTCCTCCCGCTGCTGCTGCCCCCGCTCCTCTACACCTCGGCGTCCGACAGCTCCTACCTCGACCTGCGCGCCCAGATGAGACCGGTCGCGCTGCTCTCGGTCGGATACGTCCTGTTCGCCACCGTGGTGGTCGGCTGGGCCGTCTACCTGCTGGTACCGGGCATGCCGCTGACGGCCGCGCTGGTGCTGGGCGCGGTGGTGGCGCCGCCGGACGCGGTGGCGGCGACGGCGGTCGCGCGGCGGGTCGGACTGCCGTCGCGGATCACGACCATCCTCCAGGGCGAGTCGCTGCTCAACGACGCCACCGCGATCACCGCCTACAAGGTGGCCCTCGCGGCGGCCGTCGGCGAGGGCGCCACCTGGGCCGGCGGCATCGAGGAGTTCCTGCTCGCGGCGGTGGGCGGCGTGGCCGTCGGCCTGATCCTGATGGCGCCGCTGCACTGGCTGCGCACCCACCTGAAGGAACCGCTCCTGCAGAACACGCTCTCCCTGCTCATCCCGTTCGTCGCGTACGGCGTCGCCGAGCAGTTCCACGCCTCCGGCGTGCTCGCCGTCGTGGTCGTCGCCCTCTACCTCGGCCACCGCGCCTGGGAGGTCGACTTCGCCACCCGCCTCCAGGAGGAAGCGGTGTGGAAGATGGTCGCCTTCATCCTGGAGTCGGCGGTCTTCGCGCTGATCGGCCTGCAACTGCCGGTCGTCCTGCGGGGACTCGGGGCGTACGAGGGTGCCGAGGCCGCCTGGTACGCGGTGGCCGTCTTCCTGGTGGTGGTCGCGGCCCGCTTCGCCTGGGTCTACCCCGCGGCCTTCCTGCCCCGCACGGCCTCCGCGCGGATCCGCGAACGCGAGCCGAACCCCACCTGGAGGGGTGCGATGGTGACCTCGTGGGCGGGGATGCGCGGGGTGGTCTCGCTGGCCATCGCCTTCTCGATCCCGGTCACCGTGCACGGCGGCGGTGCCTTCCCGCACCGCAACCTGATCCTGTTCCTGACCTTCACCACGGTGATCGGCACGCTGGTGGTGCAGGGCCTGACCCTGCCCCCGCTGATCCGGCGGCTGCGCTTCCCCGGCCGCGATCCGCAGGCCGAGACCCTCGCCGAGGCCAACGCCCAGGCGCAGGCGTCCCGCGCGGCCGAGAACCGGCTCGACGAGCTCCTCTCCGACGAGCGCAACGAACTGCCCCCGCCGCTCGCCGATCGGCTCCGCGACGTCCTGGAGCGCCGCCGCAACGCCGTCTGGGAGCGCCTCGGCCAGACCAACCCCGTCACCGGCGAGTCCGTCGACGACACCTACCGCAGGCTCTCCCGCGACATGATCAGCGCCGAACGCGAGGTCTTCGTCCGCCTCCGCGACCACCGCTACATCGACGACGAGATGCTGCGGACCCTGCTGCGCCGGCTGGACCTGGAGGAGGCCGCCGCCTACCGGGAGGCCGGCTGAGCCACGGTGGGTCCGGTTGAGCCACGGTGGGTCCGGTTGAGCCACGGTGGGTCCGGTTGAGCCACGGCGGGTCCGGTTGAGCCCACGGCGGGTCCGGTTAGCCCGCGGCGGCGGCCGGTGAGCCCCCGGCGGGTCCGGTTAGCCCGCGGCGGCGGCCGGTCAGGCGGTGATCACCGCGGCCACCGCCGTCCCCCGCGCGAACGCCCCCTCCGTCGCCAGCTCGACAAGTCCGTACAGCAACTTGGCGACATACAGCCGCTCCACCACCAGACCGTGGCGCGCCTCGAAGTCCGCCGCGAAGGCGTGCAGTTCGGGCGTGGTGCGCCCGTACCCGCCGCAGTGGAAGCGCTCGTCGAGCGACCAGTCCCCGCGCCGTCCGCCGAACGCCTCCGCCTGCAGCCGCGCGATCTCGCCGCCCAGGAAACCGCCCTTGAGCACCGGCACCCCCAACACCCGCTGACCGGCCCCGAGACCGGCGGCCAGCCCCGCCAGCGTGCCCCCGGTCCCGCAGGCGACCGCCACCACGTCCGCCCGCCCCCGCAGCTCCTCCCCGAGGGCCCGGCAGCCGCGCACCGCGGCCGCGTTGCTGCCGCCCTCGGGCACCACGTACGCGTCCTCGGCCCCGGCGGCCCGCAGCAGACCGGCCAGCGTCTCCGGCTCCGCCTTCCGGCGATACGTCGACCTGTCGACGAAGTGCAGCCGCATGCCGTCGGCGGCGCACCGGGCGAGGGACGGGTTGAGCGGCCGGCCGGCCAGTTCGTCGCCCCGCACCACCCCGACCGTCGGGAGGCCGAGGAGCCGGCCGGCGGCGGCCGTGGCCCGCAGGTGGTTGGAGTACGCGCCGCCGAAGGTGAGGAGCGGCCGGCCGGCGGCCGCCTCGATGTTCGGGACCAGTTTGCGCCACTTGTTGCCGACCAGATCCGGGTGGATCAGGTCGTCCCGCTTGAGCAGCAGCCGGACGCCGTGCCGGGCGAAACGGTCGTCGGCCACCTCCTGGAGCGGGGAGGGGAGCCGGGGCTTGAGTATGTCGGCGCTGGTCACGCCGTCATTGTCGCCCGGAGCGGGCATCGCGGGTCACTTCGGGCGGCGGGTCACTTCAGGCGGTCCCGGACGCGCTCGCGCAGCCAGGCCATCGTGAAGCCGCGCGGGTCGACCTTCCCCGGCTGCCACTCCGAGTGGCCGATCACCGACCGCTCGGACCAGCCGTGCCGCCGGCACACCGCCGCGGCCGCCTTCTCGACCGCCTCCAGCTGGGCCTGGGGCCAGGGGTCCTCGCCGTCGCCCAGGTTCTCGCACTCGAAGCCGTAGAAGTGCCGGTTGCCGTCGGTGTTCGCCTCGTTGTCCGGGGGCAGGGCCTTCTCGGCGATCACGGCGCGCAGGACGTCGTCGTCGCCCGCGCCCGCGTGGTTGGCGCGGCCGTAGCCGACGAGGTGGACCGTGCCGTCCTTGGTGATGACGCCGTGGCAGAGCGGGCCGGGGAGTCCGGCGTAGCCGTCGCGGCAGAGCCGGACCGTGCGGTCGGCGCCGCTGGTCACCGTGTGGTGGATCATCACGCCGTGGACCGGGCCCCAGGGACCCTTGTGGTTCCGGTTGTGCTCCCGCCAGTCGCCGACCTCGACGACCCTGACGCCCGCGGCCCGCAGCGCGTCGAGGAAAGCGTTCGCGGACATGGGTGGGGCCATGACCGCCTCCTTCACTTTCGTGGTGGCTTGTGGCGGAACTTCTACAGAAGGCCGGAGGCGCTGACCACCCCGTTCGAACCGTGTGCGAGTCGATCCGGACAAGTCGGCATATCGCGGGGCGATGGATCGTGTGATCGATCGGCATGCCCAGTAGTCCGATGATCTATTCCCGCTCTTTCGGGTAATGGCACCGGCACGCTCCGTGATGAAAGGGTTGCCCGTGAGACCGATGCGTGGACAGTTCGGCGTCCGCGCAGGTATGGGAGGGCATTTCCTTATGTCGGTAGGCGAAGAGGTCCGCACGGATCAGGGCAAGCCGCAGCAGTCTCTGGACACGGCGGCAGCGCGGAACCTGGCCACCACGACCAAGTCCGCGCCACAGATGCAGGAGATCAGTTCCCGCTGGCTGCTGCGGACACTGCCCTGGACCGACGTCCAGGGTGGTACGTACCGGGTGAACCGACGGCTCACCTACACGGTCGGCGACGGCCGTATCACCTTCCTGAAGACCGGCGACCGCGTCGAGGTCATCCCCGCGGAGCTGGGCGAACTGCCCGTCCTGCGGTCCTACGAGGATCAGGAGGTCCTGGGCGAACTGGCCGCGCGGTGCCGGCAGCGCGACTTCGCCCCCGGCGAGATCATCGCCTCGTTCGGCAACCAGACGGACGAGGTCTACCTGCTCGCCCACGGCCGCGTGGAGAAGATCGGCACCGGCCCGTACGGCGACGACGCGGTCCTCGGCGTCCTCGCCGACGGCGCGCACTTCGGCGAGACGGGCCTGATCGACCCGGACGCCATCTGGGAGTACACCGCCCGCGCGGACACCGCCTGCACCGTCCTCACCCTGTCCCGGCAGGACTTCGAGCAGGTGGCCGAGCGCGCCGACTCGCTGCGCGAGCACCTCCAGCAACTGCGCGCGATCCCCGAGCAGCGCACCAACAAGTACGGCGAGAAGGAGGTCGACCTCGCGGCCGGCCACAGCGGCGAGCCCGACATCCCGCACACCTTCGTCGACTACGAGGCCCGGCCGCGCGAGTACGAGCTGAGCATCGCCCAGACCGTGCTGCGCATCCACACCCGCGTCGCCGACCTCTACAACCAGCCCATGAACCAGACCGAGCAGCAGCTGCGGCTCACCGTCGAGGCGTTGAAGGAGCGCCAGGAGCACGAACTCGTCAACAACCCGGAGTTCGGCCTGCTCAGCAACTGCCAGTACGACCAGCGGCTGCAGCCGCACGACGGCGTGCCCAGCCCGGACGACATGGACGAGCTGCTCAGCCGTCGGCGCGGCACCAAGCTCTTCCTCGCCCACCCGCGCGCGATCGCCGCCTTCGGCCGCGAGCTCAACAAGCGCGGACTGGTCCCGGAGAGCGTGGAGATCGGCGGCAACCGCATCCCGACCTGGCGCGGGGTCCCGATCTACCCGTGCAACAAGATCCCGGTCACCGAGGCCCGGACCACCTCGATCATCGCCATGCGTACCGGCGAGGCCGACCAGGGCGTCATCGGGCTGCGGCAGTCGGGGATCCCCGACGAGATCGAGCCGAGCCTCTCGGTCCGCTTCATGGGCATCAACGAGCAGGCGATCATCAGTTACCTGGTCACGGCCTACTACTCGGCGGCCGTGCTGGTCCCGGACGCGCTCGGCGTGCTGGAGAACGTCGAGATCGGCCGCTGGAGGTGACGTTTCCGCACTTGGCGGCCGTGTTCCCGCCCTTCGGGGCGGGTACACCCTCGGGGTACGTGCCGAGCCGGGGCGGGGACGCCGCGGTACGCGCACTCCGCGAGGGGGAGGCCATGGCCGAGTTCGTGACGCAGCGGCAGCACAGTCCGACGGAGGTGACGCCGCGGGACTCGGCGTCGACCGGGACACCTGACTGGGCCGAGCCGCTCGACGGAGCCGAGGCGACGGCCCTGCTGGACCGCGCCCGGGCCTTCGTCGACCCCGAACTGCGCGCGGCCGTCGATTCGTTGCCCGGCTCGATGCGGCGGATCGCCCGCTACCACCTCGGCTGGGAGGACGCGGACGGCACCCCGGCCGCGGGCAACGCGGGCAAGGCCATCCGCCCGGCGCTGGTCCTCGCCGCCGCCGACGCGCTCGGCGGAGCGGGGGCCCGCGCGGTCGCCGTACGGGCCGCGGCCGCCGTGGAACTGGTGCACAACTTCACCCTGCTCCACGACGACGTCATGGACCGGGACACCTCCCGCAGGCACCGGCCCACCGCCTGGACCGTCTTCGGCGACGCCGACGCGATCCTCGCCGGGGACGCCCTCCAGGCGCTGGCCCTCAGGCTGCTCGCCGAGGACCCGCACCCGGCGTCCGGCGCGGCCGCCGCCCGGCTCGCCGACTGCGTCCTCGAACTCTGCGCCGGGCAGCACGCGGACACCGCCATGGAGCACCGGGCGCCCGAGGAGGTCACCCTCGACGAGGTGCTCGCCATGGCCGAGGCCAAGACCGGCGCGCTGCTCGGCTGCGCCTGCGCCCTGGGCGCGCTGTACGCCGGGGCGGGAGCGGCGGACGTGGCCGCGCTCGACGGCTTCGGCCGGCAGGCCGGGCTCGCCTTCCAGCTGATCGACGACGTCATCGGGATATGGGGCGACCCACGGCGCACCGGCAAGCCGGCCGGCGCGGACCTGGCCGCCCGCAAGAAGTCCCTGCCGGTCGTCGCCGCCCTCACCTCCGGCACCCCGGCCGCCGGCGAACTCGCCGCGCTGTACGGCGAGCCGCACGTCCGGGCCGACGCCGACGAGATCGCGCGTACGGCACGGGCCGTGGAGCGGGCGGGCGGCCGGGACTGGGCGCAGTCCGAGGCGGCCGACCGGATGGCCCGGGCGGTGCAGGAACTCGCCCGTGCCGTGCCCGCCCCCGAGTCGGCGGGCGGCCTGCTGGCGCTCGCCGAGTTCGTGACCCGGCGCAGCCGGTGAAGACCCCGGAGTCCCCGGGACCGCGCGGCTCCTGACCCCGCGCGGATCCCCGGGGGCTCCGGCCCGACGGGTCCCGCACATCCCCACGGTGTGCGGGGCCCGCCGACTCACGCGGGTCCCGGCGCATCCCGGCCGGCGGCGGGCGCCGCGCCCGGCTCCGGCCTACGCTGGGGACATGACCAGCCAGGACCAGGCCTGTCCGGTCTGCGGACAGCCCGTCGAGAGCGTGGTGCACCGGCACAAGACGCTGGGCGCCTGGGTTCCGGTGTGGGGACCCGGCCCCTGCCGCAACCCCGCCTGCGCCGAGTACTCCGGACCACCGGTCGCCCAGGAACAGCCGCCCCCGCGGTCCGCTCCGGCGCCGGGGGAGCCGCCTCCACCGGAATCCGCCGTCAAAGAGCCCTGAGCGCGGCCCGGGGTTCCCGGGACGGCACCGGCGCCCCTGGCGGGAGCCGCCCGGCCGACGCCGTAGCGTGAGCGCATGACCGGACTGCCGAACATCCTGCACATCACCGAGCGCTCCCTGTGGGAGGAGGCCCGCGCACGAGGCGTCTACGAATGGTCCACCCGGGGCCGCACCGTCTCGGAGGAGGGCTTCATCCACTGCTCCACCCCCGATCAACTCCCGCGCGTGGCAGCCTTCTTGTACGGCTCCTACGAGGACCCGGACGAGCTGGTGGTGCTGGTCGTGGACCCGGCCCGGGTCGGCGTGCCGGTGAAGTGGGAGGCGGTGAAGCCGGGCGGCGAGGAGTTCCCGCACGTGTACGGGCCGATCCCGGTCACGGCCGTGGTGGAGGTGCGTCCGTGGCCGTGACGGCAGGCAGGCCGCCCGTCTCCGGGTCCCGGCCGGTCAGGCAGTAGACGCCGCCCGCCGGGTCGCGCATCACCGCCCAGCGTCGGCCGTCGGCCAGGTGCACGGCGCCGAGTTCCTCGTGCCGGGCCCGGGTCGCCGCGATGTCCGCGCAGGCCAGGTCGAGATGGGCGGCGGCGGGCTGTTCACCGTCCAGCCGCTGGAGCAGGATCCGCACCGGCAGCCCGGCCGGCGGCCTGAGCACCCGGAACTCCGGCAGCGCACCGGCCAGCAGCTCCCAGCCGGTGAGTTCGGCCCAGAACGCGGTCTCCGGCTCGTAGGCGGACGGCGGGATGTCGAGGCTGAGCTGGTCGAGGCGGCTGCCCGCCACCACCGGCGGCCGGACCGACTCCCCGTGCCAGGGCACCGCGCAGAACGACTGCCCGCCGGGCGACCGCAGCACGGCCCACCCGTCGTGCTCGGCGACCGTCTCGGCGCCCAGCTCCCGGGCCCGCTTCAGCAGCCCCGGCACATCCTCGACGCAGAGATCCAGATGGGCTCCGCCGGGGCCCGCGTCGACCCCCTGGACCTTGACGCAGGCGTCCACACCGCTGGCCGGCAGCAGCGTCACGAACTCGTCGTGCTCACCGCGGGGCGCGGAGAGGAAGGTGCCGGTGACGGCCGTCCAGAAGGCCTGGGCGGCGGCCAGGTGCGCGAGGGGGCGGTCGGCGAAGGCGTACGTCCAGCGGATGCTCATGGACGGGATCGTAAAGGGGTCACTCGCCGGTCACCGGCGTTCAGCGGGCGGCCGCCTACCGGCGTTCCATGAATCGCAGCAGGTTCCCGGCCGGGTCCCGGAACGCGCAGTCCCGTACGCCCCAGTGCTGGTCCGTCGGCTCCTGGAGCACCTCGCCGCCGTACTCCCGCACCCGCTCGTACAGCGCGTCGCAGTCGGTGGTGGAGAAGATCACCCCGCGCAGCATGCCCTTGGCCAGCAGCTCGGCCATGGCCTGCCGGTCGGCGGGGGAGGCGTCCGGATTGGCGCCGGGCGGCTCCAGCACGATCTCCACGCCCGGCTGCAGCGGCGACCCGACGGTCACCCAGCGCATCCCCTCGAACTCCACGTCGTTGTGGACCTCCAGGCCGAGGACATCACGGTAGAAGGCCAGCGCCTTGTCGTGGTCGTCGACGGCGATGAAGCACTGCGCGAGTTTTACGTCCATGGGGTCAGGCTAGGGCGATCCCGGCCGGGGTGCTCGGTCAGCTCATGGCCCAGACGAAGGGGTCGTGGTCCGGGGGCGGGACGGGCCGGGCGACGGGGATTTCGGGGCCGGGCGGCGGGCCGGCGGCCGGGGCCCCGGTGAGGGAGTCCAGGAGCGTGCGGGCGAGCGGGCCGACGAGGGACCGGCGGGGCGGCGCGGGGTCGGTCCGGTGCGCCGAGAGGACGTCCGCGACCACCGTGTTCGCGCCGGCCAGCAGGGCGAGCAGGAGGTGGAACGGCTGCACGAGCCGATGGCCGAGCCGGTCGGCCTCCACGGCGGCCACCTCGAACACGGCGCTCGTCTCGCCGGTCAGCGGCAGGAAGTCGCCCGGCTCGGCCGTGCCCTTGCCGAGAGCGGCGACCAGCTCCGCGCGCACCGCCCCGAAAGGCGCGTCCGGCAGCCCTTCGAGCTGGTCCTCGCGGAGGAGGGCCAGCAGGACATGGCCCGGCTCGACGTACCAGTGCCGGAGCGCACGCGCCTCCTCGTGCGCCCGGTCCACCACGAGGTGCGCGCGCTCACTGAACCTCTCGTACATCGCTCACCCCCGCCAGATCCTCCCGGGCCCTGCGGGTGTGCGGATGCTCCGCCCCCAGCACCCGCTCCCGTACCGCCGCCACCTCCCGCAGCAGCGCCCGTGCCTCCGCCCGGCCGCCGGTGAACGTCAGGTTCCGGGCGAGCAGATGCCGGGTCCGCAGGGTGTGCGGATGGTCCGTGCCCAGCACCCGCCCCCGGTCCGCCAGCAGCACCCGGAACATCCCCACCGCCTCCTCCCGGTGCCCCGCCTCGCCGAGGTTGACGGCGAGGAACTGGCGGGTGCGCAGGGTGTCCTCGTGGTCCGGGCCGAGCAGCCGCAGCTGGTCGGCGAGGAGCGGGCGCAGCAGGCCGGCCGCCGCCGCGGGGCTGCCGGCGCCGCCCAGGCTGTGCGCGTGGGCCTGGCGGCCGCGCAGGGTGTCCGCGTGCTCGGCGCCCAGGATCCGGGTCTGTTCGTCGACGATCCCGCGGAGCCGCTCGGCCGCCCCCGCCCAGTCCCCGGCCTTGCCCAGCTCGACGGCGGCGGCCTGGCGGTCGCGGAGTGCGGGGCCCGCGGTGCCGGCGAACGCGCGGTTGATCCCGAGGGCGATGGAACCGGCGGTGCCCACGCCCCGGTTGAGCGGGGCGGGCAGGCCCTCGGCGGCCATGACCGCCCGCAGCCCGCGGTAGAGGTCGTCGACGGTGAGCAACTCGGGTCCGCCGGCCATCCCTTCGCGCAGCAGCCGGATCAACCGGCCGGAGAACGCGGTGTGTTCCTCGCCGGGCAGGGCGAGGGCGACCTGGTCGCGCTGGGCGGAGGTCAGGACGTAGGTGCCGGCCACCTCCAGCTGATCGATCCGCCCGGCCCCCGTACCCGTACCGAGCGAGTCGCCGACCGCGCGGCCGGAGAAGCAGCAGTCGAGGATCACCACCTTGGTCTCGGCGGGGGAGTCGAGGACGGCGTCGCGGAGTTTGTCGTACTCCAGGGAGTTGAACTCGGGCGCCTCCCAGCGGCTGTCGGGCAGCGCGAGGTACAGGCCGTGGCGGCGGCCGGCGACCAGGCCGTGACCGGCGTAGAAGACCAGCAGGAGGTCCTCGGCCCCGGCGACGGCGGAGCGCAGCCGGTCGCCGACCGTGCGCAGGTCGCCGTCGTCGAGCAGGACCGTGCAGTGGCCGTCCGGGACGAGCCCGTGGGCCGGCTCGGTGAGCAGCCCGGCGAGGTCGGTGACGGTCTTCTCGACGGCCGGCAGGTCCGGCAGTTGCGGGTCGGTGTAGCGGCTCGCGCCGATCAGGACGACCCGGGAGCGGCGGGGGTCGGGAAGGCGCACGTCACTCCCGTACGTCCGGCTGGTCCAGGGCCTGCCGCAGCAGCTGCTCCACGTCCTCGCGGCTGACCCGGCGGGCGTCGATCTCGACGGTGGGGCCGTTCTCCCGTCCGACGGTCAGCTTCACGTCGCTGCGGCGCGGCTGGGTGATCCAGGCGCGCAGGCAGGAGGCGAGGACCGTGAGCGGGCCGCCCGCGCCCAGCAGCACGGACACGGTGTCCAGCGGGACGCCCAGCCGGCCCTCGGCCGGGGCGCCCCCGACCGGCCGGACCCGGCCGGCGAGCGTCGGCTCGCCTCGGAGCCAGTCGGTCAGGGACTCGGCGTCCGCGACCGGGGCGGTGCTCAGGACAGAGATGAATGCGGTGGTCACGGCTCCCCCGAATGCTTCCGACGACCCTGTGCGCGAACCTTGCCGGGCAACGATGTTGACGGTGACGGCCAGTGTACGGCGGGGGAGCGTTGAGTGACCTGCGCGGGGAGGGGGCGCAGTGCGCGGTCAGTACGGGCGGCGGCGCGGGCGGGTGAAGGTGCGGGCCACGCAGGACGGGATCACCGTGCTCTCCTCGTGGTCCCGGGCCCGGTACGCGCTCGGTGTCTCCCCGACCAGCTCGGTGAACCGTGAGCTGAAGGAACCCAGCGAGGTACATCCGACGGCCATGCAGACCTCGGTCACCGTGAGGTCGCCGCGCCGCAGCAGCGCCTTGGCCCGTTCGACCCGCCGGGTCATGAGATAGCTGTACGGGGTCTCCCCGAAGGCCTTGCGGAAGCTGCGCTGGAAGTGACCGGGGGACATGAGGGCGGTGCGCGCCAGCTCGGTCATGTCGAGCGCCTCGGCGTACTCCCGGTCCATGCGGTCGCGCGCGCGGCGCAGCCGCCTCAGGTCCTCCAGGGTCATAACCCCAGCATGACATGCACATCCCGTACCTGGACCGGGCTTGTTCTTGAACCTTCGTTCGCTTCCGGTTCTCGCGTAATTGGCTCAGGCTTGTTTGCATAGAAGAATGGACCACATCACGTTCCTCGTGGCGGTCGTGATCGTCACAGCGCTAGCGTTCGACTTCACCAATGGGTTTCACGACACGGCGAACGCGATGGCAACGTCCATCGCGACAGGCGCGCTCAAACCGAAGACAGCCGTACTGATCAGTGGCGTACTGAACCTGGTCGGGGCCTTCCTCTCCACGGAGGTCGCCAAGACGATCTCCGGCGGCATTGTGAACGACGCCAAGGTGACTCCGGCGATGATCTTCGCGGGGCTCGTGGGGGCGATCCTCTGGAATCTGGTGACCTGGCTGGTCGGGTTGCCCTCCAGTTCCTCGCACGCCCTGTTCGGCGGGCTGATCGGCGCGGTGTGGGTCGGGGCGGGCTCCGGCGCGATCAACTTCGACAAGGTTGTCGAGAAGATCATCATCCCGGCGTTCGCGTCTCCGGTGGTGGCGGGGGTCGCCGCGCTGATCGCGACGTACTGCGCCTACAAGCTCACCCACCGAGGCCGCGAGGAGTCCGTGACCAAGGGCTTCCGGCTCGGGCAGATCGGCTCCGCCTCGCTGGTCTCGCTCGCGCACGGCACCAACGACGCCCAGAAGACGATGGGCATCATCACCCTGACCCTGATCTCCGTCGGCGCGCTCCCGGGCGACGCCGGCCCGCCGATCTGGGTGATCTTCAGCGCGGGTCTCGCCATCGCTCTCGGCACCTACATCGGCGGCTGGCGGATCATCCGCACCATGGGCAAGGGCCTGACGGAGATCCAGTCCCCGCAGGGCTTCGCGGCGGAGACCGCCTCCACGGCCGTCATCCTGACCTCCGCGCACATGGGCTTCGCGCTGTCCACCACGCAGGTCGCCTCCGGTTCCATCCTCGGCGCGGGCGTCGGCCGGCGACTCGCGGAGGTCCGCTGGGGCGTGGCCGGCCGCATGGTGGCCGCCTGGGTGATCACCCTGCCCTGTGCCGCGCTGGTCGGCGGCCTCTCGGCGGCCGCGGTCAAGCACGGCGGCAACTTCGGCACGGTCGTGGTCGCGCTGGTCGGCGCCGCGCTCGCGGCGGGCATCGTGCTGCTCTCCCGGCGCAACCCGATCGACGCGAAGAATGTCAACGACGGGCACGAGGTCGCCGTCCGCACCACGCCCCCGTCCAACGTCGGCACCGCCGCCTGAGCCAGGGAGTCCCCATGAGCATCGACTGGACCTCGCTCGGCGAGGTCACCGCGGTGAGCATCGGAGTTACATTCGCAGTGGTGGTCGTCTTCGCCTTCGGCGTCCTCGGGTTCGCCCGTTACGAGGACGCCAAGGAGCGGGGCGGTACCAGCACGGTCGGCATCGCCCAGGCGGGTCTGTGCTTCCTCGCCTGCGCGGCCGTGGTGGCGTACGGCATCTACCTGATCGTGCCGCAGTTCCACTGACCCCACCTAAGCGCTGAGGAGGACTGGATGACGACGCCGGACCTGCTGTCCGAGCTGGCCGACCTGAAGGTCGACTACAGCGACCCGGACGACCCCGTACTCATCCGCCCGGACGGGTCCCCGATCGACACCTGGCGGGAGAACTACCCGTACGCGTCCCGCATGGAGCGCAAGGAGTACGAGTGGCACAAGCGGCTGCAGCAGATCGAACTGCTGAAGCTGCAGACCTGGATCAAGGAGACGGGACGCCGGATCGTCATCGTCTTCGAGGGCCGGGACGCGGCCGGCAAGGGCGGCACGATCAAGCGCTTCACGGAGCACCTGAACCCCCGTGGCGCGCGTGTGGTGGCGCTGGAGAAGCCGACCGAGCGCGAGAGCGGCCAGTGGTACTTCCAGCGCTATGTCGAGTACCTCCCGACCGCCGGCGAGATCGTGATGTTCGACCGGTCCTGGTACAACCGGGCGGGCGTCGAGCGGGTCATGAACTTCTGCTCGGACGACCAGTACCGGCGTTTCATGCGCCAGGCCCCGCTGTTCGAGCGGATGCTCGTGGACGACGGCGTCGACCTGGTGAAGTTCTGGTTCTCCGTCTCGCAGGGCGAGCAGCGGACCCGCTTCACGATCCGGCAGGTCGACCCGGTACGGCAGTGGAAGCTCAGCCCGATGGACCTGGCCTCGCTGGACCTCTGGGACGACTACACGGCCGCGAAGGTCGCCATGTTCCGTGAGACGGACACGGAGTACGCGCCCTGGACCGTGGTCAAGAGCAACGACAAGAAGCGGGCCCGCGTCGAGGCCATGCGCAGCGTACTCGCCCGCTTCGACTACGCCGACAAGGACGAAGAGGTCGTCGGCAGCCCGGACCCGCGGATCGTGGGCGCGGCGGCGGGCCTCCTGGAGGCCGGCGAGGACGACCACGACGGCGGGCACTAGCACCGCCACCGCAGCGGCCGGCCGGATCCCGGCCGGCCGCTTTGCATGTGGAACCGCATGGACACGGCTCAGCCCGGTGTCCCAGGATCTTCCGTATGATCCGCGACGCCACCGAGCACGACATCCCCGAGATCCGCGCGATGATCCGCGAACTCGCCGCGTACGAGCGGGCCGTGGAGCAGGCCCGGGCCACCGCTGAGCAGCTCCGCGAGGCGCTGTTCGGCGCCCGCCCCGCCGCCTACGCCCTGATCGCCGAGGACGACACCACGGGCGAGGTCGTGGGCTACGCCCTGTGGTTCCCGCGCTTCTCGACCTGGACCGGCACCCGGGGCATGCACCTGGAGGACCTCTACGTACGGCCCCACGCCCGCGGCGGCGGCCACGGCAGGTCCCTGCTCGCCTCCCTCGCCGCGCTCTGCCTGCGCAGCGGCTACGAGCGCTTCGAGTGGTGGGTCCTGGACTGGAACGAGCCGGCGGTCGACTTCTACCGGTCCCTCGGCGCGGACTTCCTGGACGAGTGGCGGATCTGCCGCCTGACCGACGACCCGCTCCGGCACCTGGCACAACAGGAAAAAACCGCACCCGGACCACGGGGAGACCGGGGTCCGGGTGCGGCTGGGTAAGACCGTCACAACTCAAAAGGCCACGGTTCAGGCCTCTTCTCTTCGCAGCAGTGTCGAGATCAGGAGTCAGTCACCTTGTGCCCGCCAGGCGACCGCGTGGCGGGCGGCGACGGCGCCACAGGCAAGGGCGACCACCGCACCGGCCAGAGTCACCGCGACCAGACCCACGAGAAGAAGCGGCAGCGACATCCAGCCTCCCTTCCCGAGGTTGATCAGCAAGCCGCCGAGCAGGGCTGCCACAACAGCTCCCACCGCCCCGACGACGCCCAACGGGATCGCCAGGTTCCAGGTGGCGATGCCGGTGTAGAACCGACGGTCGGTACGGAACGCGGACAGCGGGCCCAGGGCTCTCGCCTGTTCCAGGAAGATTCCCGCGGCTCCCAACGCGCCTGCAGCGGCGAGGGCCGCAAGCCCGATCAGAGCGATGTCGAGCAGCCAGCGCGTCTGTGCGGCCTGGGCGGCTGATCCGAGGTACCACGATTGACCGGGCAACGCGGTCATGGGGCCGATCAGGTGCTGATAGGCGGCCTGCTTGATCCGGCTGAGCCCTGCATCGCCGGCAGAGTTCAGGACCAGGAAACCGTAGAGAGCCTTGTCCCCGCGTGACGGGGCCTGGCAGGCGCAGACCGACGCGATGGGGGCGCTGACCAGGTCACCGTCCTGCAGCACGTTCGCGCCCATCGGGGTGAGCTGGGTGAAGACATCCTTTGCGGACTTCGGTGTGGAGGGGCACGAGGTCATCTGCCCCAGGGCGCGGAGGCTCTCGCACGCGCCGGTGAGCCGCAATTTCGGTTCCTCGGCCGAGGTACCCGGCTCCGGCGAGTATCGGAGGATCTTCTCAGGGCCCACGGCGGTGGTGAAACCGGCGGCGGTCGCTGGTATGTCGCGAGAACGGACCTGGACGAGTGCGGCCCCGGACGCTTGGTAGCGGTCTCTGGCCTCGGCTGCCGGCCCGGTGAACTGCGTTGTCAGGACTTGGCCGATGGTGACGAGTCCGAGACCGACCACGAGGGCGGCACTGAGACGGGCCAGGGTCGCCGGGCGCGCCGCGAGCCATCGACCGGCGACGATGCGTACGGGATCGCCCTTGGCGCCGCCTCGTTCGGCCAGTCGGCGGCCGAGCACACGTGCGAGGTGTGAAGCCGAGTACGGAAGCGCGATCAGCGCGACGACGGAACCGGCGACGAAGCCGAACCGGCCCTCCACCTGGCGGTGTTCGGACCCCCAGGCGGCGACGGCCAGCCCGAGAAGGAAGAGGGCGTGGGGCCAGCGAGGGGTCCGGTTACGTTGCCGGGTCGGCCTGGTGCCGGTCCTGCGGGGCCTGCGGATCGCTGCCAGGACAGTGAGCAGGACCAGGCAGACGAAGACTTCCAGGCCGAGGACGGGCAGGCTGGGCAGGGCCGCCCGCAAGTCGTGTGACCACACCTGGTAGCCGGTGAACGGCAGTGTGGGAGAGGTCAGCGACAGCGCGGAGACAACGGCGCACGCTGCGACCACTCCGGTCGCGATCGCCTTCCAGGACTCTCCAGCCAGGACAAGGGCGCGAACTCGTGTGGGCGCTCCCAGGGCGTCGAGGAGTGCGAGGCGGCGGTCACGGGTATCGGCTCGGCTGCGCACCGCCACAAGGATCAGGGCCGCGCAGGGCAGGGCCGCCATGAGCAGTATGAGCAGGTCCAGCTCGGCGATTCCCCGATCGAACTGATGGCTGCTCACGAAGAACATCTGCTGGTTCGGGTTGCCGAAGCCGCGTACATAGGAGTTCGGCTCGAACACCTGCCTGAAAAACCCTGTTTGCGCGGGGTTGACATAGGCCACGAGTTCGGCGGCATCGGCAAGCCCGTCCTGGCCGATGGTCCCGGCGAACGATCCGTACCGGCGCTCCGTTCCGGGAGCCGCCGTGACGAGCGATGGCGACAGGAACGCCTCGCCGCGCTTGGGCCAGCGATCCAGTCCCGGAGGGGGTGGGGTGCCAGGGCGCATCTCGCGCACGAAGATCACGGATATGCTGCGGTCGCCGACCGTGTCCGGCCGCTCCCACCATCGGGCCACCGCGGAATCGGTGTCGCCCTGGGCCACTGGGACGGGGTTGCGGGCCGTCATCCGCGCGTTGCGGTCGTCGTGCACGGTGTGGGCCGCAGCCGAGACCCACAGGGTCAGCAGCGCGAGGAACGCCGCGCAGGCCAGCGATGCCCGGTGCAGTCCGCCGCCGCTCCCCTTAGCGGCACGATGACCAACGGCCAGCGCGACTCGGAGGCGTCCCCCTCGTCCTCGGGCCGTACGTAGGCGGGATTGGGCCGGAGGCGACACAGTGACGGGTGTCGTGTCGGTGGGCAGGGTCATCGCTGATTCACCGCACCGTTGCTCTCGTGGACGGGGTGCAGCCTTCCTTCACGCACGGCGAGAACACGGTCCGCCCGAGCGGCGACATCCGGATTATGGGTGACGACGACGAGCGCACAGCCGTGCGCCGCGGGAAGAGCGAACAACAGGTCGGCGACGTTGTCGGAGGTCTCGCCATCGAGTGCTCCGGTCGGCTCGTCCGCGAGTATGACGCGTGGCTTCCCGATCAGGGCCCTGGCCACCGCGACCCGCTGGCGCTCCCCGCCCGAGAGCGATCCGCAGTCGGTACCGATGACGGAAGCGACCCCGAGGTCATTCAGGAGCGACTCCGCGCGGGCGTACGTCTCCGATGCGGGAGCGCCGGCCATGAGGGCGGGAAGGGCGACGTTCTCCAGCGGGCTCAGCTCCGGGAGCAGCTCGCCGAACTGGTAGACCATTCCGATGGTGCTCAGGCGGACCGCGGCCCTGCGCCCCGGTGGCAGGGCGGTGACGTCCTGGCCGTCGATGGTGACGGTGCCTCGGTCCGGAGGCGTGAGCCCCGCGAGACAGCTGAGCAATGTGCTCTTACCGCATCCGCTTGGACCTGTTATAGCCACGCTTTCACCGCGGTCGACATGCAGTGTCAGCGAGTTCAGGATCACTCGACCGGCGATCGTGTAGTACAAATCCCGGGCGTGAACGCCGGTAGGTGTGGGGGGCATGACGCAACTCCGGTTCCTGGGGTCACAAACCGTGCACGGCGGTGGTGCGGGGCCTTGCACCCCGCACCACCGCCGTCAGTTTCTAGTAGCGGTACTCAAAGCTGGACCATGCGTCCGGAGCGAAGTCGCGGATCTGGTGGGCCTGGTGGCGGTAGACAAGGTTGCTGCTGTCACCACTCGCGTTGCAGTGGCCGACCCCGCTGTGCTCCGAAACGGTTCCGTGGCTTCCGCTGTCGCGGTAGTAGTTGCTCTCGACGTAGTTGCCGTCCTTGTCGCCGTCGCAGATCTTGGCGGCCTTCCAGCTGTTGATGGCGTAGGAGCAGCTGTTGTAGGCGCACACCTTCGCTTCCGCGGTCGGAATTCCGACCACGAAGGTGGAAACGGCAAAGAGACCCACTACTATGCCTGCACGCTTTCGCGTGAAGACTCCTTTGCTGAGGTGGACTGCGATAGTGAGGGTGGGCGCGGCGGTGCAACGTCGCGCCCACTGTTCTCGCTGGGACAGTCACTACGCCGGACTCGACGACCGCTCCTCGTGCCTTGGCCGCACATGGGCGCAGCGACTGGCCCGAGGCCGCATCAAGCGTCTCGGGACGCATCACTATCGATCATGAGTCAACAAGCTGCAACCACAATGACTGTAAACTTCTCGGAACCCGATGCTCCATATTCGCGGTGAGTAAAGGCGATGTGGAAAACATGGGTTCTTTGCAGTGATATGTGCGCCTGGTGATGTCCCGTGGTTCCTACCGGCCGTAATGAAGTAACGACTCTGCAACTGTCCAACGTTCAAAGGGAGTTGCTGTCTCGGCAGGGCAGTTCCGCTTCCTACTGCGCTGGCGGGCGTTCATCTGTTACTGACGGGTGGGAACTGCGGATGTCGGTGAACTGCTGTTCGCGGGCCGCGGTCGGGTTGACGGTGGCAGGTCCCTGTGGGGCAGGACGTCCTCGGCATGGTGGAGGGCGTTGCCCAGGACGGCGTTCGGTGGGACGAGGTGGGTCGTCACGGGATGTCCCCAGGGCTGGGTTGGGGTTCATTCGGTTCGGGTGTGACCGAAGAGGAGGCGCGGCCGACGTACGGCGGCGGAGCGGTGTCGGGGTCGAGCTGTGACGGTGCTCGCCTTCGTCCTCGACTCCTCGCCGGAGCGCATGTCGGCCAGTATCGTGCGCCGGCTCGTCGCTCTGGGCCGGGAGCTGAGCGGGCCGCAGTACGGTGGAGCCGCGCAGGCGGCACACCTGCGTGAACGACTCCGCCACACGGCCGTCCTCGCGGCCTCACCCGCTGCCCCTCCCACGGAGTCGCGGACGTGACCGAACCGTCCGCCGCACACGCCGCCGCCGTCACCGACCGGAGCCGCCTCGCCGGCAGCGCCCACAGCGGTGACCGGGATCTCGCCGCTCGCCAGTCGCTCTACCAGTGGCAGACGCCCTTCCCGGGTGAGGAGTTCGGGCGGGTGGAGACGACGGAACTGCCTGGCATCATCACGGTCGACGATCCTGGGCCGGCCGTCGCGCACATGGCTTCCAACCGAGCCTGGGCGGACCAGCACGACGTGTCCTTCGAGGCCACGATCGGGCGGGCCCGCACCATCCTCGTTGATCACATCGCCCAGCACGGACCTTCGAGATCACGTGCCTCGGCGGCGTCCTCGTCTGCCGCCGACTGTGCTCCGTAAGCCGATCGTGCACCGTCGTGGGCGTTGGCTGTTGCGTGGGCGCGACGGGTGTGGCGATACGGGTGCTTCGCTTGCGCGCGGCCTGCGCTCTCCTGCCGGGCTGGGCGGTAATGCGCCAGTTGAGGACTTCGGCAGGGCGGTCGGCGAGGACGCGGTCGGCGTGGTCTGGGAGGGCTGCGCGCAGATCCTGCTCGAAGCGGCTGATGGGGGTGGCGCGTGGGGCGCGTCGGGGGGAGATCCGCCAGGACTGGCTGAGGGCGGGCAGTTCGCCGGTGAGGCGGGCGCTCGTATCACCGACAGAGCACTGCGGGTTGACCTGATACCCGCGCTCGACTCCTCAAGCTCTCCGAGCAACTGGGCCCCGGCAGCGTACGCAACGTCCACGACGTCCTGGTCCGCGTCATGCCGGCGGCCGTCGAGGACAAGGCCATCGTCGTGACCCCATGCAAGCGGATCACGCTCCCGTCCATGCCCGATGAAGAGTTCACTCCGCTCACCGTCGCGCAGGTCGAGGCGATGCTCGGAGCGATGCCGCCGTATGTCCGAACGGTGATCGTCGTCCTTGCCGGATCAGGCTCGCGCATAGGCGAGTTGCTCGGCCTCACGCTCTCGGGCGTCGACTTCAGGAGCGGCACGATCCGCGTCGAGCGCCGGCGTCGCCAGTCCGGCCCGATCGGTCCGCCGAGGACCGGCAGGTCTCGCCGCACGGCCCTCAAGCATGGTGACCCACGACCCACGTCACTTCTACGCCTCAGCCGTCATCACGCTGCGGAGGTACGCCCCCTGTGGCCGGGCGAAGAAGACCGCACCCGGACCGTCATGGACGCCGTGCTCGGCGGCCTGCGGACCGGGTGCGGACCGGAAAACCCAGCGACCAAGGAAATCGCAGGTCAAACGGCATGATCGAAGATCAGGCCTTCTTGGTCTCCCAGAAGATCTTGTCGATCTCGGCGATGAGCTCCAGGGCCTTCTCGCCGGTCTTCGGGTCCGTGGACGCCTTGGCGGCGGACAGGGCCTTCAGGGTGTCGTTCACCAGGACGTGCAGCTGGGGGTACTTCTCGAAGTGCGGGGGCTTGAAGTAGTCGCTCCACAGCACCGAGACGTGGTGCTTGGCGAGCTCGGCGCGCTGCTCCTTGATGACAACGGCGCGGGCCTGGAAGTGCGGGTCGTCGTTGGCGGCCATCTTCTCCTGCACGGCCTTCACCGACTCCGCCTCGATGCGGGCCTGGGCCGGGTCGTACACGCCGCAGGGCAGGTCGCAGTGGGCGCTGACCTTGACCTTGGGGGCAAACAGGCGGGAAAGCATGGAGCATTCCTTCCTCGTGATCGTCTTCTCAGGTGGGACATTACTCCCTGGGAAGCGTGATTTCGCGAGTGCCCCCATGGGCTTAGGACAAAAGTCCAGGGTCAGACTGAGACTGGTGGAGGAACGGACCGGGGAGGTGCCGGGGATGCCGGAGCTGTCGCAGGAGACCGAGCGGGGGAGGGGCGCCGCGCCCTTCGGACTGGCCGAGGTGACCGGCCCGTCCATGGTGCCCACGCTGTACCAGGGGGATCAGCTCCTGGTGCGGTACGGGGCCCGGGTGCGGGCCGGGGACGTCGTCGTCCTGCGCCACCCTTTCCAGCAGGACCTGCTGGTCGTCAAACGGGCCGTGGAGCCGCGTGAGGGCGGCTGGTGGGTGCTGGGGGACAACGCGTACGCGGGCGGGGACAGCACGGACTACGGGACCGTGCCGCAGGAGCTGATCCTGGGCCGGGCCCTGGTGCGGTGGCGGCCGCTGGCGGCCGGTCAGCGCTCGCCGCTGGCGCTGGTGCGCTGGGCGGTCTCCGCGCTGCGGCCGGTGCTCTCCGGCCGTTCCGCCTCCAGGCGCTTGCGGGCCCGGTAGGCGGCCACGTTGGCGCGGGTCGCGCAGCGGTCCGAGCAGTAGCGCCGGGAGCGGTTGGTGGAGGTGTCGAGGTAGGCGTTGCGGCACGGCGGTGCCTCGCACAGGCCGAGCCGGTCGACGCCGTACTCGGTGAGATGGAAGGCGAGGCCCATCGCCGCGATCGCCGCGTAGCCGGCCGTGGCGTTGGAGGGGTGGTCGGCCAGGTGCATGTGCCACAGCGGGCGGCCGTCGTCGTCCCGGAAGTCGTGGCCCGAGATCTGCGGGCTGACCGGGAAATCCAGCAGGAGTGAGTTCAGCAGGTCGACCGCGAGGGCCTCCTCGCCCTTGTCGGCGGCCTCGAAGACCGAGCGCAGCCGGGCCCGCACCGAGCGGAAGCGGGTCAGGTCCGCGTCGGTGGCGCGCCGGGCGGCCTGCTGGTTGCCGCCGAAGAGGTCGCGGACGGCCTCGACCGAGGTCAGGGAGTCCTTGCCCCGGGCCGGTTCCTCGCTGTTGACGAGACGGACGGCATAATCCGAGTAATAGGCCAGTTCCACTTGTAGTCCTTACGAGGGCGCTCTATGGTCGGTCGTGCGGTCGGGTAACAGCCGGTCGTGCTTCCAGGGTATTACGGGACATGCGGGTGGAGAGGTGTCATGACGGACGCTACGACGACCACTGCCGGTGCCGACTGGGGTGCCTGGCAGGAGAGCTGGGACCGGCAGCAGGAGTGGTACATGCCGGACCGCGAGGAACGGTTCCGGATCATGCTCGACATGGTGGAGGCGCTCGCAGGCACCGCCCCGCGCGTCCTCGACCTGGCCTGCGGCACCGGCAGCATCACCGCCCGGCTGCTCGCCCGCCTCCCGGACGCGGTGAGCGTCGGCGTCGACCTCGACCCGGCCCTGCTCGCCATCGCCGAGGGCACCTTCGCGGGCGACGACCGGGCCACGTTCGTCACCGCCGACCTCAAGGACCCCCAGTGGACCACGAGGCTGCCGTACGACTCGTACGACGCCGTCCTGACCGGGAGCGCCTTCTAAACACACTGTATCGCCCTTGATCCCTGGAGTCTGGCAGACGGCGGATTTCGCATGCACCACAGGCAGAAGCGGCCCCACCCGGCAAGTGCCGGACGGGGCCGCCTTGGTGTCGGCTGGGGTGGGGGGGTGTTGACGCCTCCTGGGCGTGCTACCTCAGGTCGTCAGGGATGGGACCGGGTGTGGATTCGGTGACGTGGTCTGGGCAGGCGTAGAGGGTCATGCCTGCGCCGGAGGGGCGCTGGATGTACCCCACGGCGACCGGTGCGTACGTCCACCGCCTGCATCGGTAGCACGCTGCACCAGATGGCGCCGGGACGGGCTGGGCGGCGCGCAGTGCCTCTATGTACCGTTCGGCGGTCACGCGGCCTTCTCCCGGGCTATGACGCTGCCCAGCTCCATGGTGGGGAAGTCGTAGTCGACTCCGAGGCTTGCGAATGCCGCAGCATACGAGCGCTCACGCTGAAGGGGTGGCAACGCTTGCATCTGATCGTCCCGGAAGACCGCTTGGGCCTCTTGGGAGGACAGACCACGCCATGGCGTCTTCCACGCGGAGACGGGGGCGGGTTCTCCTTCGGCAGCCTGTGCAGTGAGGTACTCCACGCTGTGGCGTCCGTGGCGCTGGGGGGCTAACGCTGCGAGCACCCAGGAAAGGGCACGGGCGATACGATCGCGCATAGTCGGTCAGCTCCTATTAGCTGTCTCGGCTAGCCCCGAGCGGACCGGGCCTAATCGGTCTCTCGGGGCGCTTCTGTTGTTCGGGGATCACGCTAAGCCAACACGTCTAACTCGTCTACCTGTCTAACTCGTCTGCCCGTCTAAGTCGCTTGGGGATGACCTGTTGTCTACGCTCTGCCGCATGCCCGAGCATCCCGAGAGTCCGCACGCCCCACGCGCTCCCTACATGGAGGTGCTGGATGCTCTCTTGCAAGAGATCAAAGGGAAGGCGCCGGGTGAGCCGATTCCGTCTGAGGCGGAGTTGTGCGAACGCCACGGCGTGGCACGGGAGACTGCCCGGCGGGCGGTGCGCATCCTGCGGGAGCGGGGGCTGATCGAGACCCGTTGGGGGAAAGGCTCGTTCGTAGCCGGCGGTCACCTGGGCCAGAACGAGAACCAGCGTGACTAGGGGAGCCCCGCCCGCGCACTGGGGGGAGCGCACGGGCGGGGCGCTGCGATGGTGGGGCATCGCCGGTAAGCGCACTGAACGGGCGGGGTAGGAACGTCCAGCGCACTCGGGTTACTGCACGCCCATGGATGCGTTCCACTGCCCTCGGGACAGATGGCATGCTCCGTCGGGCGTGATCCGTACTTGGGCGCCGAGCAACGGCAACGCTCCTTCCGCATTGAGCCGGTTGCGGATGCGTTCCAGCACTTCCCAGAGCTTTCGGGGGCCGCTCTGGTGGACTTCCGGCGGGTTGATCCACTCGGCGGATGCCCTCGCCCACGAACCGTCCGGGTGGACCAGGACCGTTGTGCGCTCGCGTCCGCTGGCCGCGTAGCCGACTTCCACCCCCGGCGCCATGACCTCCAGCATGGAACGGATTTCCCACGCATTGGCTACGTCCAGCACTGGGTAACGGCCGGTGGTCCTGGACTCCCCCTCCGCCTCTTGGGCGAGAGCGAACAACTCGACCAGAGGGGCCGGGTAGTTGTCGCCGGAACGGGTGAGCATGAAACCCGCCATATCCCGTTCGATCACGCCCACTACGTCTCCGCTGGCATGCTTCCAGCCGGTGACGATCAGGGACGTACGCGCGAGAGTGGTTGCGATCCGTCCGCCGGTGGCAAGGGCATCGAGTATCGGCCGGAGACCTGGTCCGGGGGCGAGTGCGACGGTGGACACGATGCGGTCATAGCTGCCGGGTACGTGCTCGGTCGCATCCGCGGCCACCATCTTCGGGTGGTAGCCCATGGACGCGAGCCGTTCCCCCGCCGCGCTCACCAGATACGGGTCTACGTCCACGCTCGTCACGTGCGCGTCCCCGAGTCTGTGACAGGCGTACGCGGTGAGTCCGCCGGCTCCTGTGCCTAGATCCAGAATGGGCAGTCCGGCCCCTAGTCGCCCGTGCCGGAGCATTCGCACGATCAGGCTGGGCAGCGTCGCTGACGATGTCGGCACCCCTTCGGGGTGATCCCCGGATTCGGCGTGGTCGGCGTGCAGTGTGCCCACTCGGGTGACCAGTGACCGGTCTGCGTAGGCAGCCTCTGCCCATGCCTCCGGGTCGCTAGGGCCGTCGCGCAACACCCACTGCTCCGAACCGTCCAGCTCCCACCACTTGGGGATCAGTTCATGACGTGGCACTCGCGCTACGGGGGCCAGCCATCTTGAGTCCGGATCGGTGACCCGGTTGGCAAGGGTGCTTGCCTTGCTCTCCCAATTCATGCCGCTGAGCCTTCCAGTTCAGTCGTACGCAGGCTTGCACGCTTCGGTGTTGGCCGGGTCGCAGTCGCCCGAGTCGTCCGGAGTGCACGCGGCCCGTGGAGCGGGGATCCGTGCCGAAAGATCCCTCCACGCCTGCCCGCCGAGCAACTCGCGGAGCGGAGTACGGAGCACGTTGCCCGCCGGGAAGTCGCGCGAGAGCACACAACCGGCGAGATCGCCGTTCGGCAGGACGGCGGCCCGGCCTCGCGTGCACCGACCGCACATCTCACTCAGAGTCGGCTTCGTGCCGGGCAGCATGGCACGGCCTACAGCGCGCACCCGGTCCGTGCCGATGTTGGTCACGCCCATCGTTTCCAACTCCGCGCGGGCTTCCTCGACGCGCTGGTTCGGAAGGATGTCCACGATCCCGGCCCGGATCGTGATCCCGCGTACGACGGCCTCGCGGATGTTGCACCGGGTGCGGGTGTAGCTACCCGCGCGGCCCGTGATCTTGTCGTGCTCCTCGGGGTCGTCGCTGTAGTAGCTCGTTCCGAGCGTCACGCCGTCACGGGCGAACACGTCCCACCACTCCGCGCGGACGTGAAACAGGTTGGAGTACACCTCCACATGCAGACCGAGCGACAACGCGAGATCTGTGAACTCCCGCCAGTTCGGGTGAACGGTCGGCTCCCCACCGATCAGCTGAACGGTTCGGATGCCGAGCGCGGCAGCGTCCGTGATGACTGCGCGCCAGTCATCGGGGGTCATCGTGCCGTGCGTGGCCTGCGGGCTGGACTCCGACAGACAGTGCGTGCACGAGAGCTGGCACTTCCCGGTGATCTCCAGTTCAAGGGACTGGATTCCCGAAGCCTGGAATACGGGCGGCTCGGTGAGCGTGGTCATGCGTCGGTTCCTTCCTTGTTGGCGCTCTGGTGTGATCAGATCCCGCCCGGCTACTACAAGTCCGTTGCGCGCAGTAGCCGAACGGGAGCCTTGTCTTGGTCAGATGACCGGGTTGCCGTGCATGAGCAGCGGTAGCCGGTGGCCGTTCTCGATGGCGTGCACGGCTGCCCAGATGCGGCGATGCTGGTAGGGCAAGGCGTACTTGCTCAGGTCCGCGAGGGGAACCCACTGGAAGTCGGACAACTCGTGTGCGGCTGAGGCCGGCACGGATACGGCGGCAGCCTCCTTGGCCGTGAGCCGCCCTCCGTCGCACACCACGTTGAACCCTTCGGCGGATGTGCCGTCTTCTGCCGCAGGAACCTGGTCCAGCGCGACGAAGTGAGTCGGGGTACGGCTGAGACCCGTCTCCTCCTGGAGTTCCCGGGCGGCTCCGACCTGGATGGACTCGCCTCCGTGCAGCCCCCCACCCGGGAGAATCCACCCGGACTTGTACGTCGGTTTGACCATGAGAACGTAGCCGTTGCTGTCACGCAACAAGACCACGGCGCCTATGCGGCGGCGCGGTGGAGCCGCTGAGGAAATGTCCCGATGCACTATCAGTTCCCCCGTCACTCTTCGTCGGCGGTCGTCTGGTGGTCGCCGTACGGGCTGTCCGGCGTGTGGGAGCGGATGTAGCGATCGGCTTGCGTCCGCTGAGGCGTGGGATACGGGTTGCTCACGGTGTCCCGTTTGGTGGCTGCCGCTGTGGCAGCGAGGGTGTTCCTGGCCTTCCTCATTGCATAGATCTCCGTCCCCTGCTGTGTGTTGGTGCGACCCGGCCGGCTGCCCGCCGTCGCCAGAGCAGCCGACCGGGAAGTAGTCCCCGCTCCGCCCCAGTACGGCGGTTGAAGCGGGTGGACCCCTTGCCCGGACTCGAACCGGGGTCTCTCCCGAGCACTACGGTTGAGGGCGCGTGCTCTATCCAACGGCGCAAAGGCCGTTGGAGGTGCGAGGAGGCTCTTCCTGACTGAGTTACAAGGGGGTGCTGTGCCCGTGACCGGGATCGGACCGAAGCAGCCTGGTCGTGGCCGTTGGAGTGGGTGGCGACATGGCTGTCTTCACGGGCTCCGTGCCGCGCACTCTGTTGTCCCCGGCGGCCGGGGATCGCCCACCGTCGGAGACGCGGCAGCGGTCGTGCCCTCTTCCCGCCCCGACGGGGGAAACGGGGCGGGAAGAGGAGTCTTTACGTTGCAACCCCCTGCCACATCACCCAAGGGCGTTCGATCATCTCGGCAAAGCTTGTGTGTCCGGGGTGCTGACGAAGGTGATCAAACGCCCACATCTGAGGCTCGGTCGGGTCCGTGTTCGCCTCTGACGTTGCGGCGCATTCGGTGTCGTCGTCGTTGAGGGTGAGACATCGCAGCGCGTAGGTGGTCGGCGGCGCGTCTTCGTCCCGATCGGGGCGCAGCGTGAAGTCAACAAGCCGTGAGCCAGACTCGGAGACAGTCACAGCACATCACCCCGGCTTCGCGCGTTCTTGCGGGCCGTCGCGTATCTCAAGCGCTGTTCAGGGGTGGCCGGCCGTACCTCTTCGGGCTCTACCTCCCACTCGACTCCGCCACGCTCGGGGCGCAGCGCCCAGCGGGAACCCATCACACCGCGAAACTCGCCGACCCGATCCTGAGCATCCACCAAGATCGTGCCGGTAGCTGGGAGGCGTGGGGGCTCCTGCTGCGGAGTGCTGTTTTCGCCAGACAAGGGGCCACTCCTCTCCGTAGCGCTTCCACTACCAGGGCGGCTCAGCGTGGCCTACAGTCGGGAACCATTCAACTTGTCAGGCCGGGACGAAAGGTTGGTCAGACCTCCTTGAACCGCCGGGAGTTAGACCCAGACAGTTCACCGCAAGCCGCGTTCGGGGCACGTCTGCGCAGTTCACGGGAGGCACGCGGCTGGACGCAAGAGACCTTGGCCGAGCAGATGGGATATTCCAGCACGCATATCTCGGCGGTTGAAACTGGGCGCAAACTTTCAACTCTTCCGTTCTCGACAAGTGCCGACAAGGCGTTAGGGACGGGCGATACGTTCGAGCGGGCCTGGCGCACGATGCGGCACGCCGGGTTGCTAGAGGGTTTCCCGCAGTTCGTTGAGCAAGAGGCGCAAGCAGCAGAGATCAGGCTGTATGAGGTGGGCGTCATGCCTGGTCTACTTCAGACACCGGAGTATGCGGCGGTCCTTGCGCAGAGTGCCGTCAAGCGGGGTGCCATCACAGGTGAACAGGCGGAAGAGCGTGTGACCCTCGTGGCAGAGCGACAAGCTGCGTTGGTCCGGACACCCCCGCCGTTGATCTTCGCAGTGCTTGACGAAAGCTGCCTTCGTCGGCCGATCGGCGAACCTGCCGTCATGGCAGCGCAGTTGGCGCGGTTGCAGGAGTTCGCCGACCTGCCACACACGCATCTACAGGTTGCCCCGTTCGGCATGGGTGCACGTAGGCCGTTCAACCTGCCTGTCTACATCCTTACAATGCCGGACCGCTCTCTCATGTCGTACGCCGAGTCTGCGCAGCGCGGTCATCTGGAGCGCGAAAGCTCGTTCGTCCTGCCCATGCTGACGGCCTACCATCAATTACAGGCTGAGGCACCGTCGCAGGCGGACTCCGTGGCCATGATCGACGATCTTCGAAGGGGCACCCCGTGACGACCGAATCCCCGCGTTGGGTTACGTCCTCGTACAGCGACAACGGCGGCGCATGTGTTGAGGTCGCCGCAAACCTCGTCGCCTCTCGCGGCGTGGTTCCCGTCCGTGACTCCAAGATCCCTACAGGGCAAGTGCTTGAGTTCCCTGCCGCAGCGTTCTCTTCCTTCGTGACGGGCGTCAAGGCTGGGAGGTTCGACGGGGCCTGAACCGGTCGAACCGTCTACCGCTATCGCGCTCGGCCGGGACTTCCCGGCCGAGCGTTTTGCGTAGCGGCCGGCGCAGGCTCGCACTCATTCGAATAAGAGGTTGACCATTCGGCGTGAGCGCCGAATCCTGGTAACTCATTCGGATGAGTGACTGAGTGAAACCAACCACCCGTGCGGTATGACAATGATGGAGTTGATCATGAAGAACAGGGCTCTGCGGTCGCTGGCCATGGCGGGCGCTCTGACGGTGGGCTTCGGCCTGGTGGGTTCGTCGGTGGCCTCGGCGATGATCCCGCCGGACCCCGGCGGATCGTCGCCTCTGGTCCGTACGTACGCGTCAACGACGACGAAGACGCCGACCGTGAACGGCCTCCGGGTCCGGAAGGGTCCGGGCACCAACAGGACCATACTGGGCCTGATTTACAAGGGGGACCGGGTCAAGGTCACCGGCTCCGCGCGCGACGGCAAGGGGCAGCGATGGGACCACGTGAAGCTCACGCGGCGCTCGGCGGGGGGTCTGCCGGCGGGGTACGTGGGCTGGGTCACGGAGATGTACCTCTACTGACTCGCTGTTCAGTAGCTGATTTGGGTGGCCTTCTTCGCTCCGGCGGGGGAGGTCACCCTTCCGCTTCTTTTGTCACATGCCTGCGACACGCCCACGGGCACACTCTGTAGCCCCTTGTAAACACAGGGGGCGCAAGTAAACTGCATGGTCTGTTCCTGGGACTGCACATGCGTTCGAACGGGGCGGGGGCCGGTCGCGCTAACCAACGAGTGCGAGGGTGAATTGTGCGATGACGGAAAGTACGTCCTCGGGCGTCGGGGGAGACGGCAGTGCCGATGAAGCCGTGTTCACTCGGGGAATTGACTACGTGTCAGCTTGGCGCGAAGCAAACGTTGCGGTTCAAGAGCTGCTGACTGCGGCGGAGGCTGTAGGCCTCGACGTACGGGTTGTGCGGGCGGTGCCGCATGCGGGCGCGAACGGGGCGCCCGTGGTGTGGTTCAGCCCTGAGGGGGTTCGGCTGATCGCTGCCTTCATGCGGTCGGTGCATCCGGGCGACGTTGGAGCGCAGAACACGGATACAGGAGGCGGGACTTTGGCAGGCAAGGGATGGCAGACCCGGGCCGGTTCGAAAGTGCGGATCGTGCGTCAGCATGACGGAGAGTTCATCCACTGTGACGGCTGCCCTCGGCCGATCAGGATTACCGGCGTCGGGTCCTCTGCTGCTGCGGCTCGTCAGCATGCGAACTCCTGCCGGAAGTAGGCGGGCCTGTGCAGGTAGCCGGCTGACGGCAGCCTGGGCGTGCGGTAACCCCTATGGCGGGAAGGTTGCCGGTCGCGTGCGTGATGACCTCACGCGCGCACGGATCTTGGCCACGACGAGACCTGCATTCGCGCGTGAGGTTGTCACGCCTGGGCGGGGTCCAGGGGTGCGCTATAGCACCCCTGGTACCACCGGCCCCGGCTCCGATCGTCACGGCCTGGCGGTCCTCGGCGCGGCACGCTGACGGCTGGAGCAACCCGCTTTCCTCGACCCTGACATGCGCCTCGGGTGCGGGACGCTCGGCGGCCTGGAACGGCGGCTCCGTTCTCGGTGCCGGACTGCAACGACAGAGCCCCCGCGATGAAATCCGCGGGGGCTTCTCTGTTGCTCAGGGGTCGGCTCCTGGGTGTCGGGCGGTTGCCGACCGGACGGGACCGGCCGCAGGCCGCATGCCCGGCCGGGGCGGCATGAGCCGCCCGGCGCGCCGGAGGCGCGCCCTTGAACAAGTAGAGAGAAGTTACTCCGATTCGGAACGTCGGCGCGGGGCGCGCTTGGCGGGTGCCTTGGTCGGCGTCACGTTGAACGCTAGCTGGCACGTGGCGGCGGGCGCTCGTAGCTCCTCGCACAACAGCTGGCGCGCCTGCTCGGGGTCGAAGGTGATGCGATAGGCGATCAGGAGCGGGGATGCGTCGTCCAGACCGAGTGCCATCCGCTCGTCCGGGAACGGCGCGCGGGCGCTCACGAACTCGGTGAATTCGAGTGTGAAACCGACCTGGGTGAGCTGCTCGTAGATCTCGCTTGTCGGCACGTCGGGGGCCTCGGCGAGTCGGGGTGCGTCGGCGGCGGTGGCAAGGGGGATGAGTGTCCGGTGCGCCATCCGGGTTCCCGTGTTCGGGTCGTAGACCATGCGGTCCACGCTGATGGCGTCCTGGTCCTGCTGTCCGAGGTGGATGGCGGGCGGTCCGTCCAGGCTCGTACGGCTGACGGCGGGCGCCTCGGCCTCTGCCATCTCCGGGAGGAACCAACTTCCCTTGGTGCCTCGCTGGATGGTGCGCGGGACGGTGACGGGCGGGACGGCGCCTCCGGTGCTGATCACAATGGAGCCCTTGCCCTGGCGGGTCTCGATCAGACCCATACGCTTCAGCTCACCCATGGCCGTGCGGATGGTGGCTTTGCCGACCCCGTACATCTGTTCCATCAGGGCTTCCGACGGGAGGATCTCGCCAACCTGGTACCGGCCCCGCTTGATGTCGGCGGCGACCTTTTCAGCAACCTGGGTGGCCATGGTCGGGCGGCGCTGGATGTGCTCGCGTGCTGACATGGGCTGGTGGCGTCCTTCTCTCGGGAATGAACAGGTCATCGGGGGTGTCAGGGGGCTCGGTCGTTCGTGCCGGGTTGGTTGTCAGTGGGCCGTGATACCTGTTGGTGGGCCCTGGTGCAGGCAGTCATAGGCAGTCATCCACTCATGAGAATAAGTGGTTGACCCCTCCGCGTATAGCGGGTCACGATGATCCCCCAACTCATTCGAATGAGTGGATGAGTTACTGAGTGCGAGGTGAGGTGAAGTCCTGTGCAGAACAAGCCTGTAGACGTCGGTCGGCTGGGGTCCATCCGCTGTGTGGTCCCGCCTGAACTGCGTACCGGTCCTGACGGGCGGGTGCGTCAGGACCGTGACGGCAACGCGCAATGGATCACGGGTCTGTCGGTGCGGCAGGCGGAGGGACGCCGTGCTGACGTGATTGAAGTCGTCACCTCCGTCCAGCCGCAGGGCATCACGGAAGGCTCCGAAGTCAGGGTCGAGAACCTGTGGGCTAATGACTGGGCGGTGGACGGCCGTACCGGTACGTCCTACCGGGCCGATGGCATCACGCCTGTGGCCTCGACGTCCGGCGCTCCTTCGGCGGCCGGCGGGCAGAGTGCCGGTCCGCGCGGCAAGTCGGGTGATGCCTGATGAAGCGCCATCGGATGGAGCGCTACTTCTGGCACCTGTCCGGGCCGCAGGCTGACGGCCTGGCCTGCGTGCTCTGCGGGGCCGACTACCTGAAAATGCGGATCCCCTCCGTTGAGGTCGGCAAGGTCCCCGAGACGGAAGCGCCGGTCTACGCCTGTGCCGACCCGTGCGCGGAGAAAATCGCTGCGGCGGCCGATCAGATGGCCCGTGAGATGCGGGAGGCTGCCGCAGAGGTCGGAGCGAACTGGGATGCCGACTCGGACGACGATGACGGCCACCTGGGAGCTGACGGCCACTTCGGTCACCTCCTCCGTGACCTGCGGGCGCTGTCCGGCACGGAAGCGCTGTTGGCGGTCACCGACGACATGCCGTCCATCCGCTACCTGCTGGGGCTGACCTCCCGGCACGCCGAAGCGGCCATGATCCGGGCTAAAGCGCTCCTGGAGCGTACGGCGGACTCGGCGGACGGTGACGGCTGATGCCTGGGCCCCCGATTGTCTGGCTGCTGATCGCGTTGTCCATCGTGGCGGTTCTGACGCGGAGTTGGTGGGAGCCGCGTCTGACTGCGCGGGGGGTCCGTCCTCAGGCGTGGCCGTGGCGGTGGTGGCTGGTCGGCTACCCGCAGACGGCGGCGCGGGTCTGGTGGACGTGGCGGCGTCTGTCCTACCTGAACGGTCTGTCGGTGAGCATGACCCCCGACCGACAGGTCATCGGGCGCAACCTGGTGGTGCAGGGGACGGCGCTCAAACCGAGGCCTCCTCGTCGGGCGTGGCCCATGCCGACCCGGACGGGCCTGACGCTGCGGGTGATCCTGCACCCCGGGCAGACTCCGGCGCCGTACTTCGCGGCGGCGCAAGCGATGGAACACGCCTGGCGGGTCCACGGGGTGAGGGTCCGCTCGCCCCGCCGGGGTCAGGTCCTCATCACGGTCACGGCGGCCGATCCGCTCACCGGGAGGACGCCTGTCCCCAAGCCACTGCGCCCGGAGCTGTTGACGGCCCTTGTCGGGCGGACCGAAGAGGGTGAGCCCTGGGTGATCAGCCTCCGGAAGATTCCGCACTGGCTGATCACGGGCGCCACTCAGTCCGGGAAGTCGTCCCTCCTGGCGGCGCTGGTCAAGGAACTCGCTCCTCAGCCGGTCGCCCTGGTCGGTATCGACTGCAAGGGCGGGATGGAACTGGGCCTGTTCGGCGGCCGGCTCTCGGCCCTGGCCATCGACCGGAGAGAAGCGGTCGGCCTGCTGACCGGGGTGGTCGCAGAGATCCAATTCCGGATGGGCGTCTGCCGGGCGGCGGGCAAGCGGTCCATCTGGCACCTGCCGGAAGACATCCGGCCGGTCCCCCTGGTGGTGATCGTTGATGAGCTGGCGGAGCTGTATCTGACCGACGGATCACGAGAGTCCAAGGAAGAGGCAGAGCAGTGCGGAACGCTGCTCCTGCGCGTCGCCCAGCTCGGTGCGGCGCTCGGCGTGCACCTGGTCGTCGCCGGCCAACGCGTCGGCTCTGACATCGGAGTACGGGTCACTGCCCTGCGCGCGCAGCTCGGCGGACGCGTCGCCCACCGCTCCCACGACGAAGCCTCGGCCGAAATGACGCTCGGCGATATCAACCCGGATGCCGTGGTCACCGCGCAATCGATCACCGAGGACGAACAGGGCGTTGCCGTGGTCGCCATGAGCGGCCAATGGGTCCGCGCCCGGTCCCACCTGATCACGGTGGCGGACGCTGCGGAAATCGCCGGGACAGAACCTCCGGCTAATCCCTTCCTGATTCAGTCGGATCCCGCCGAATTCACGAAAGGAGGTGGTACCGCGTGAGCAGAGAAACGCTCTACGTCATCGACAGCATGCTCTTCCTGTACGCATTCATGATCGCCCGGTCCCGGGAAGTCCCGATCCATCAGGTGATCCTGATATGCCTGGCCGGATTCCTGCTGGCCATGACCCCTCTCGGCTATCCGGTGTGGGCCCTTTTCCTGGTCATCGGAAACGGCCTCTTCGGATAACCCAGAACCCGGCGAGACCTGCCAGCCGGCGCACTCGCCACATCCCACAAAGGAGAAAACAGAAATGAAGTCCCAGCTCCTCGCCCGTACCGCTGCCGTCGCCGCTCTCGGCCTGACCCTGGTCACCGGCGCCACGATCAACGCCACGCACGCGAGCGCCGTCACCAAGGACACCACCAAGATCTCCTGCAAGGCGGTGAAGGTCCACAAGCAGCCCAAGAAGACCTCCACCGTGGTCGGCATCGCCTACAAGGGCGACAAGATGGTCTACGACCAGTGGGCCTACAAGAAGAGCGAAAAACAGTGGTACACACGCGGGAAGATCACCCGCAAGAGCGACGGCGCCAAGATCTACGGATACGTCATCTGGAACTGCGCCAACCCGTACGGCACGAACCCGGCGCCCACTCCGAAACCGTAATCCGAGGCGCATTCGCCGCAACCCCCTGAAGGAAAGCTGACTCGATGATCCCCGCGCCTATCCCGCGCGAAAGGGGGCCTCCTATGCCCACTGACACCGAAAAGGCGCGGCGCTCAGACCTTCATCAGGCTGAGCGTCTGCGCCTTCTTTCATCCACCGAACGAGACCTAATCCGGCTCGCCAACGAACCCGGATTCCATCGCTGGCTCGAACAGATCAAATCCATAGGCGGCTGCGCACATCCGATCTACCTTGCCGGTCACACCACAACGCGCGATGCCATCACGGGTGAGGTGCTGCGCCACTACGACACGAGCGAGGAACCCGGCGGGCGCATGCCGCTGCGCTGCCGCAACCGCCGGGAGACACGCTGTGAGCCCTGCTCCCGGCTCCACTCCGGCGACACCTTCCACCTGGTCCGCTCCGGCCTCCTCGGCGGCAAGGGCGTCTCTGAACGCGTCCAGCTCCACCCCCGGCTGTTCGTCACCCTCACAGCTCCATCCTTCGGCGCAGTACACCGTGCGAGCGGCCCTGAGGGTGCCGTATGCCGTCCTCGACGTGACGGCGGCTCCTGCGAGCACGGGCGCTCTCTCGGCTGCGGCCAGACGCACGCGGACACCGACCCTGCCGTCGGCCAACCCCTGTGCCCGGACTGCTACGACTACGTGGGTCACACCCTGTGGCACGCAAGCGCCGGCTCCCTGTGGAACCGGTTCTGTCACACCCTCAGGCGACACCTGGCCACGGCGGCAGGCATCACACAGACACGACTTCGTGAGCACCTGACTCTGTCCTTCGCCAAAGTCGCCGAGTACCAGAGGCGCGGGGCTGTGCACTTCCACGCAGTCATCCGCCTGGACGGACCGGATGGGCCTTCCTCGCCCCCACCCGTGTGGGCCACGTCGGAAATGCTGGCTGGTGCCGTCCGTTCCGCTGCTACTTCGGTGGAAGTCCGCACGCCCTACTCTCTGGCAACCGGTGAGCGGGTCATCCGCTGGGGTGTACAGCTTGACGTCCATTCGATCCGATCCGAGGCATTTGGCGGCTCAACGGTACTCACCGACGACGCGGTTGCGGCCTACGTAGCCAAGTACGTTTCCAAGAGCGTGGGCGATTCCGGCGGTGTCGACTACCGGATAACCGCCTACGAGGGTATTGAACTCGCCCCGGTCAACTCCCATTTCCGGGCACTCATGGCTTTCTGCTGGCGTCTGGGCGGCCTCCCCGAACTGGAACGCCTGAAACTGCGGGCATGGACTCATACCCTCGGATTTCGGGGACACGTGCTCACCAAATCTCGTCAATACTCGACTACTTATGGCGAGCTGCGCGCGGTGCGAGCGGAACATTACGAGGATGAGGTTGGCGGCGGCATAACGGCAGCAACTGAATCTTCCTGGCGCTATGTTGGTTCCGGGCACTCGCCTGCTGAAGCGGAAATTGCATACGGCATAGCGGAAGATTTAGCGAACCTACGCGAAATCAGAAGATGCATGATCGCTGAGGAGTGCGAGCGTGCTGCATGAAGAGTACGCGGGCCATTTTTACGCGAGTCGCAGAATAAATGGTCGAACAGAGAGTCTGCGCACCTGGCGTGTTACGGCAGATACCCGCAACGTGGCACAGGTGGCGGCTCGGAAACTCGGTGGGGAAGTCCATGGAACGGAGAATTCGCCCGGCGGCCCGTGGGAAGTGTTAACCGAATCTTCTGCTCTTGACATTCTTCTTAGCGATATATCTGGTGGTGATATTACTTTTTCTCTGCCTGGGGAGGTTGGGATTGGGAGGTTCTTCTTCAGTTCTGACATGTGGAACTCGGGAGAGATTTCCCGAATATCGAATCGGGGGTCTGATTTCGTCCGATGCGAGTTGAAGCTAGAGGCTATCGAATTTCGGACGCGAACGGGATTGACGGTTCTCTATTTTTTACCGTCGATCGAATTGCGTGTCTCGGGTGTGTAGGCTTCCGGGGTGCAGGAGACCCCTGGCAAGCCCGCGTCGTTGGTTGGGCTTCGGTCGGTATAGCCGCGTAGCGGGTTGTACAATCGCGGGTCATGGATGCTGGATTAGCGGCCGTGTGCGGTGCTCTGGCGGGTTCTGTCGGAACTGTCGGGGCAGCACTTGCCACGGGGTGGGCGCAACGTGAGAGCGCAAGGATTTCTGCGCGCGCAGAACATCGCAGAGGCAGTAGCCAACAACGGCGCGAACAATACCGGACTCTTATTTCTGCGGTAGAAGAAATGAAGGATATGACGGCGTTGCCTTGGGGGGCTGGACTTCATGGTCCATACGAGATGACGGCGCAGGAGAGCGAACGTATTCTTGAGTTGGATGAAGTTATTCGCACTTCATGGCAAGAGATAGTTCTGTTGGGGCCGCGATCCCTCGTAGGTCCTGCGGGTGCTGTTCACGTCTGCTCAAGGCAACTCGCCCAGTCTCTGAAGGTGCTAACTGCTACTGCGGAAAATCACAGAGATGAAATGGCGCATTTGGGGCGAGATATGCTAATGGGGATGGCGAGGGATGCCGCAAACCATCTCGTAGATTCTAGTGCCATTTTCTTAGTGGCTGCTCTCGAAGCCTTGGAGGATGACGGAACTTAGATGTGTCTTCCTATTTGGAGCCCCGATGTTCATTCGTCGGGGCTCCTGGTGTGCGGCGTTAGGCGGCGGCTTGGGTCCAGAGGTCAGCGCCCATGATCCGAACTCGTTCCTCGGCCCTCGCTGGGAAGAGCGTCACCCGTACGTCAAACCCGCTCAGTAGTTCACGGCGGGCTGCATCGTCGTGCGCGGCGTGCCACTCGTCGGCCACGGTCCTTCCGGTGGGCACCATGCGCATCCCGGCGGGGCGCTCGGGCATCTTCTTGAGCTCGCTGATCTCCCGTCCCATGCGGGCGTATTCCTGTCGGTACCATTCCGCGTCGTCGTCTGAGTCGTAGAGACCTGCCGAGCGGTCATCGCGTAGGCGTTTACGGTCGGCCTCCAGTTCGGCGATTCGAGCGGCGTATCCGGTTCCCGGGTCGTACTGGCGCTTCATGAGCTGACCGCTTCCGTACCTCGCCAGGAACCACTCAGTGACGATCTTGTTCAACTTGGGAACGGACATGTTCGGTGCGGGGGAGCAGTCTTTCGATGAGATGACCCCGAGTACGCGCCCGTCGCAACCGTAGGAGTTGTTCTGGCCCTTACGTCCGTAGATGTACAGCGTCCGGCCACAGTTTCCGCAGTGCGAGCGGCCCGAGAGGAGATACGTGGACTTTGGGGCTCGGCGTTCCTTCTCGCTCACCTTGCGTTTCGGGGCAGTCTTCTCGATCAGGGCGTCCCTGGTGGGGCGGTCCCACAGGGGGGCGGCAAGGCGCCTCGGGTGTCCGTCCGGCCCGATCACCGGCCGGCCGTCGTGCATGAGGTAGCCCAAGGAACCCTCATCGACAAGCAGCCTCTTCAGGGTCTTCGCGTTCCACCGGAACCCCTTCGGCTTGCGGCCGCTCTCGACGGCGCGGTGGTCCTCCGGGGTCGGAACTCCCTCACGGCTGAGGCGCGCGGCCTCGGTGTGCACCGTGATCTCTCCCGTGTCGTCAGCCAAGATGCGCTCAGCCACGGTGCGAAGAACCTCCGCCGGCATTGGGTCGATTTCGACGTGATCGACCTTGCCGTTGGGAGTAAGCCGCACGTAGCGGTATCCGTACCGGTTCTTCTGCTTCGGCTTCCCGGCGGCACGGGCCCGCTGTGTGTCGTCGCGGTTCCGCTTCTGGATCGCTCGCAACTCCATCTGGGCTCCGAAGGATTCCATGGAAAGCCGCATCTCGTCGGTGGGGTCGGTGAGATCCCAGGGTCCGTCATGGCCGTACGTGACCAACAAGCGGCCAGCCTCGTGGATCGTATAAGCGGTGTTCAGTACGTCGCGCTGGTTGCGGCCGATCCGGTCGACGGCGGCGCCTACGATGCCGGAATACGGGCCTGCCTCGCCTCGGAGCCACGGGCCAAGTCCCGGCCGTGTGAGGGGGTCTGTGGCGCCTGAGACCTCCCAGTCATCGGCCCACGCGATGATGTGACCACCGACGGACTCTGCGGCGCTGAGAACCTGGTCCAGTTGCTTCGCAGGGCTGTTGCTCGCGTCCTTCATGCGCGAGAGGCGGCGTACGCCTATCAGGCACTTCCCGCATCCGTCGTACTCGGTGGTGATCACCTGGTCCATGGTGGCCGCTCTCCGTTCCGCACGCATGTGCGTTTAGGGAGCGCTCCTCACCGCCACGGCCCTGCACTGGCTGCACAGCGAACCCCTCGCGGCCCTCTACGGTCAGGTCGCGGGACTCGTCCGCGACGGCGGTGTCTTCATGAACGCGGACCACATGATCGACGACAGCACGCCCCGGATCAACGCGGCGGAGCGGGCCCAGCGGCATCTCCGCATGGAACAGGCCAAGGCCTCGGGCGCGCTGGACTGGGCCGAGTGGTGGCAACTGGCGGCCCAGGACCCGGTGCTGGCCGGTCCGACCGCCCGCCGCTTCGAGATCTACGGCGAACACGCGGACGGTGACATGCCCTCGCCGGAGTGGCACGCGCGCGTGCTCCGGGAGAAGGGGTTCGGGGAGGCCCGGCCCGTGTGGTGCTCGCCCTCGGACACCCTGCTGCTCGCCGTCAAGTAGCCGCCGTCACACAGACCGAAGGGGCGGTACGAGCATGCTCGTACCGCCCCTTGTGGGTCGTACCGCTACAGCACCTTCGACAGGAACGACTTCGTCCGGTCGTGCTGGGGGTTGCCCAGGACGTCGCGCGGGTGGCCGGACTCGACCACCACGCCGTCGTCCATGAAGACCAGGCTGTCGCCGACCTCGCGGGCGAAGCCCATCTCGTGCGTGACGACGATCATCGTCATGCCGTCCTCGGCCAGGTCCCGCATCACGTCCAGGACCTCGCCGACCAGTTCCGGGTCGAGCGCGGAGGTCGGCTCGTCGAAGAGCATCAGCTTGGGCTGCATGGCGAGCGCGCGGGCGATCGCGACGCGCTGCTGCTGGCCGCCGGAGAGCTGCGCCGGGTAGTGGCCCTTGCGGTCGCCGAGACCCACCCGGCCCAGGAGCCGCTCCGCCCGCTCCCGGGCCACGGCCCTGGACTCGCGCTTGACCTGGACCGGCGCCTCCATGACGTTCTCCAGAGCCGTCATGTGCGGGAAGAGGTTGAAGCGCTGGAACACCATGCCGATGTCCCGCCGCTGCGCCGCGACCTCCTTCTCCTTCAACTCGTAGAGCTTGTCGCCGTGCTGGCGGTAGCCGACCAGGCTGCCGTCCACGTACAGGCGGCCGGCGCTGATCTTCTCGAGGTGGTTGATGCACCGCAGGAAGGTGGACTTGCCGGAACCGGACGGGCCGATCAGGCAGAACACCTCGCGGGGCAGCACCTCCAGGTCGATGCCCTTGAGGATGTGCGACAGCCCGAACGACTTGTGCACGCCCTCGGCCTTGACCATCGGGGCGCCGCTGCTCGGCGGGGTGATGTCCTTGGCGAGAGAGGTCATCGGGCCACCTCCGGGCGACGGAACGAACCCCACTGGGACAGATTCCGCCGCAGCCGCTGCAGCGGGGTGGGCGGGAGGTTGCGCGAGGAGCCGCGGGCGTAACGGCGTTCGATGTAGTACTGCACGATGCTGAAGATCGTGGTCAGGAACAGGTACCAGATGCAGGCGACGAAGTACATCTCGACGACCGCCAGCGAGGTGCTGGAGATGTCCGTGGCCTTCTTGATCAGCTCGGGGAGCTGGACCGCGTAGGCCAGCGACGAGGTCTTCAGCATGTTGATGAACTCGTTGCCGGTCGGCGGGATGATCACCCGCATCGCCTGCGGCAGGATCACCCGGCGCAGCGTCTGGCCCTGGGTCATGCCGAGCGCGTGCGAGGCCTCCGTCTGCCCCTCGTCGACCGACTGGATGCCGGCGCGGACGATCTCCGACATGTACGCGGCCTCGTTGAGGCCGAGGCCCAGCAGGGCGGTGAGGACCGGGGTCATCACCTGGTTCATCTCGTCCTTGTAGAACCCCAGGTTGAGGATGGGGAAGACCAGCGCGATGTTGTACCAGAGCAGCAGCTGGACCAGGACCGGGGTGCCCCGGAAGAACCAGATGTAGAACCAGGACACCGTGCTGGTGACCGGGTTCGACGACAGCCGCATCACCGCGAGGATCACGCCGAGCGCGACGCCGAGCACCATGGCGAGGACCGAGATGTAGAGCGTGGTCCAGGCGCCGGAGACGATGCCCTTGTCGAAGAGGTAGTCGGGGATGACGCTGTAGTTGATCTTCGCGTTGGAGAAGGCGATCCCGATCATCACCACGAGGGCGAGGACCACGACGCCGGACACCCAGCGGCCGTAGTGGCGGACCGGGATGGCCTTGATCTGCTCTGGCGGCACCGACGCCGCCGGAACCTTGTCGACCGGTTCAGTCACAGTGACAGTCCTTCAGTCGTGCCCGAGGCCGTTCAGGAGCCGCCGTTGATCTTCGCCTCGGTGACCGCGCCCTGCGTCACGTTCCACTTCTCCAGGATCTTCTGGTAGTCGCCGTTCTTGATGATGGCGGCCATCGCGGCCTGGAGCGCGTCGCGCAGCTGGGTGTTCTCCTTGGCGACCGCGATGCCGTACGGGCCGGCCTCGATCTGGTCGCCGACGACCTCGAAGTCCTTGCCGCTGCCCGAGGTCTTCGCGTTGTAGGCGGCCACCGGGAAGTCGTTCAGGTCGGCGACCGAGGCACCCTGCTTCAGCCGGAGCAGCGCCTCCGGGTCGGTGTCGAAGGTCTGCAGGTCGATGGCCTTGTTGCCGTCCTTCGTGCACTTCTCGCTCTGCGCCTTGGCGATGCCCTCGGACGTGGTGCCCTTCTGCAGGGCCACGACCTTGCCGCACAGGTCGTCCAGGGACTTGATGCCCTTCGGGTTGCCCTTCTGGACCAGGATCGAGGTACCGGCGGTGAAGTAGTCGACGAAGTCGACACCGTTGCCGACCTTCTTGCCGGTGTCGGAGTCGATGCCGTTCTGGCGGTTCTTCGTGTCGTTCATCGCCGACATGATCACGTTGAAGCGGTTGGCCTGCAGACCGACGATCAGGTTGTCGAACTTGCCGTTCTGGAAATCGAACGTCACGCCCAGCTGCTTGCCCAGCGCGGCCGCGATGTCCGGGTCGACGCCGACGGCCTTGCCGTTCTCCATGTACTCGACCGGCGGGTAGGCGATGTCGGAGCCGACCTTGATCACACCGGCCTTGCGGATGTCGTCCGGCAGCTTGCTCGCCAGCGGGGCCGAGGAGGTGGACGAGGAGGAGCCGGTGTCGCCGCCCTTGTCCGTCTGGTCACCGCAGCCGGTGAGGACAAGGGCGCCTGCGACCGCGATCGCACCGAACGCGGCAATCTGGGAGCGCGAGGTGGTGGTACGACGGGTGGAGCTTGCGGTCATGGTGGGTTCCTCCGGCAGTGGGTAGGACAAGCCGATATACCGATGTGTCTGATATGTCGATATGCCGTTGGGTCGACGGAAACACACACCTTCGGGTGTCGCGACCTCGTGGGTTTACGGCATCCTGCCATTGGGATTGCTCCATTCAGGCCTGTCACCATGTCAAAATCGGATAACGGGTGACCCCCGAGACGCGCCGGGTCGACCCCTCCCCGGCCCGCCGCCCCGCACATCTGCGGGAATCCCACCTTCCGGCCGGAAGATCTTCGGTTCATCTCCGGTTCATCGCGCGGCGCGGCAGCACGGCATACGACGGTCACTTCCCCGCTCATCTGTCGGCTGTCTACGACATCCGTGATGTGACCTTGCACCTATTCGACTCGTCGTGGGCGCCGTCCGTCCGGTAAGAAGGTTCTTTACACCCCTCATCCGGGGCTCAGGGCGCGTGTGCGGCGCGCCCGTCGCGCAGGTGCTCGTACGTGCCACTCGTACGTATCAGTGATCGGGCCCTGCGCGGTGCCCGCCCACCCCCTCACCGGGAGTGGCCGACCCTCAAACCATGCATACCTAAGGGGTAAGACAAGTGGCAGCGGAGATCGTCAATCCTCGCAGCGACAGCACGTCGGGCAATCCGGACCAGGACGGCGGGGCCGAGCCCCTCGATTCCTTCGATCCGGCCTTCGCGCTGCACCGCGGCGGCAAGATGGCCGTGCAGGCCACCGTGCCGCTCCGTGACAAGGACGACCTTTCCCTCGCGTACACGCCCGGCGTCGCGCGCGTGTGCACCGCGATCGCGGAACAGCCCGAGCTGGTCAACGACTACACCTGGAAGTCGTCCGTCGTCGCCGTCGTCACCGACGGCACGGCCGTGCTCGGACTCGGGGACATCGGCCCCGAGGCCTCCCTCCCCGTGATGGAGGGCAAGGCGATCCTCTTCAAGCAGTTCGGCGGCGTGGACGCGGTTCCGATCGCGCTCGCCTGCACCGGTGTCGACGAGATCGTGGAGACCGTCGTCCGGCTCGCCCCCTCCTTCGGGGGAATCAACCTGGAGGACATCTCGGCACCGCGGTGCTTCGAGATCGAGCGCAAGCTCCAGGAGCGCGTCGACATCCCGGTCTTCCACGACGACCAGCACGGTACGGCCGTGGTGACGCTGGCGGCGCTGCGGAACGCGGCGCGGCTCAGCCGGCGGGAGATCGGGCAGCTCCGGGCGGTCATCTCGGGCGCCGGCGCGGCCGGGGTCGCCATCGCCAAGATGCTGGTCGAGGCCGGCATCGGGGACGTGGCCCTGGCCGACCGCAAGGGCATCATCTCGGCCGACCGCGACGACCTCACCGAGGTCAAGCGCCAGGTCGCCGGCTTCACCAACAAGGCCGGGCTCAAGGGCACCCTCGAGGACGCGCTGGCCGGCGCCGACGTCTTCATCGGCGTCTCCGGCGGTACGGTCCCGGAGGAGGCGGTCGCCTCCATGGCGGACGGCGCCTTCGTCTTCGCGATGGCCAACCCGAACCCCGAGGTGCACCCCGACGTCGCCCACAAGTACGCGGCGGTCGTGGCGACCGGGCGGTCGGACTTCCCGAACCAGATCAACAACGTGCTGGCGTTCCCGGGCATCTTCGCGGGCGCGCTCCAGGTGCGGGCGTCCCGGATCACCGAGGGGATGAAGATCGCGGCGGCGGAGGCGCTGGCGGCGGTCGTCGGCGACGATCTTGCCGCCGACTATGTCATCCCGTCTCCGTTCGACGAGCGGGTTGCTCCTGCGGTGACCGCGGCGGTGGCGGCGGCCGCGCGGGCCGAAGGGGTTGCGCGGCGGTGACCTGAATGGCCTCGCCCTGTTGGGGCGGGGCCATTTCTTTGCCCACCCGCCCACCCGATCGGGTGTTCGCGAGGTGACCGTCGTGCTGGGGGCTGCCGCCCCCAGGCCCCCGCGTGGGGGGAGGGGGCGGTAGGGGCGTGGTCGGGTGCCGGTGGGTGGGGGCTTGTCGCGCAGTTCCCCGCGCCCCTGACGGGGCGCGTTGTGCGCAAGAGGGGATGTGTCACAGGGGCGTCCGGTTTCGCGTGCGGCGCCGGGAACCTATCGTCGGCCTTATGTTCGCCGTCTACGCCGCCCGAATCGACCGCGACCAGCCGCTCTCCGGCCTTGAGTTGGGGGAGCGTCCCGCCCCCGAGGCCCGGCCAGGCTGGAGTACCGTCGACGTCCGGGCCGCCTCCCTCAACCATCATGACCTCTGGTCCCTGCGCGGTGTCGGTCTCCCGGAGGGCCGGCTGCCGATGATCCTCGGCTGTGACGCCGCCGGCGTCGACGAGGACGGCAACGAGGTCGTCCTGCACTCCGTGATCGGGCAGAGCGGTCACGGGGTCGGCCCCGACGAGCCCCGGTCCATCCTCACCGAGCGCTACCAGGGCACCTTCGCCGAGCGGGTGGCCGTACCCACCTGGAACATCCTGCCCAAGCCCAAGGAGCTCTCCTTCGCGGAGGCCGCCTGTCTGCCCACCGCCTGGCTGACGGCGTACCGGATGCTCTTCACCAACGCGGGTGTACGGCCCGGTGACTCGGTCCTCGTGCAGGGCGCGGGCGGCGGTGTCGCCACGGCCGCCATCGTGCTCGGCAAGGCGGCGGGCCTCCGGGTCTTCGCCACCAGCCGGGACGAGGCGAAGCGGAAGCGGGCCGTGGAACTGGGCGCCGTCGAGGCGGTGGAGTCGGGGGCCCGGCTGCCGCAGCGCGTGGACGCGGTCATCGAGACCGTCGGCGCCGCCACCTGGTCCCACTCGGTGAAGTCGCTGCGACCCGGCGGCACCCTCGTCATCTCCGGCGCCACCAGCGGCGACCGGCCCTCGCACGCCGAGCTGACCCGGATCTTCTTCCTCGAACTGAAGGTCGTCGGCTCGACCATGGGGACCAAGGACGAGCTGGAGGACCTGCTCTCCTTCTGCGCCGCCACCGGCGTACGCCCCGTCATCGACGAACTCCTCCCCCTCGACCGCGCCCGCGAGGGCTTCGAACGGCTGGAGTCCGGTGACCAGTTCGGGAAGATCGTGCTGACCCGCTCCTGAGCGCGAGGGGGGAGAGGGCTGGGTCGGGGCGGGCCGGGGCGGGTCGGTCGTGTGTCCGGGCCCGCCTTCGCCCGCCTCGTCCGTCTTGCCTGCCTCGCCTGCCTCGCTCGTCCCGTCTGTCTGGCTCGCCGGTCTCAGTGCTTCGCTTCGCGCAGCAGTGCTCCGATGTGGGCCGCCGCCGTGGACAGGTGGCGGCGGGCGTCGCGGAGCTGGTCCGCGGTGACTCCGTGGTCGCGGGCCGCGTCGCGGATGTCGTCGCGGAAGCGGTCCAGCAGCCGGTCGAGGTCACGGACCGGGTCGCCGGTGCCGGTCTCGTCGCCGTGCGCCCACGACGGGACGTACTGCGCCGGGAAGTCCTCCGGGGTGTTCGAGTACTCCGGTGCGGGCGCCGGCGCGGTCGCGGACGTCGACGGCGGCTTGCGGAGGTCCGGGCCGGTACCGGATTCCGGCTCGGCGCGGCCGCCGAAACCGAAGTCCCTGCCGAACTCCTTGCCGTAGTCCTTCCCGAAGTCGCCGAACTCCTTGGCGAGTTCGGTAAGTCCCTCGCGGACCCCCGTGGGCCAGTCGCCGCGCGCGAAGTGGTCCTGGACGTGGTCCTGCACCCGGCGGGCGATGCGCTGCATCTCCTCCTGGGCCTGGGCCCGCGCCCGGGCCTGGGCCTCCTGGGCCTGCCTGCGGGCCCGCTGGGCCTCGTCCCGGGCCCGGCGGCTCTCGTCCTTGGCGCGGCGGGCCTGTTCCTTCCACTCCTGCTTGACGCGCCGCATCTCCTCCTTGGCGGCCCGCCACGACTCCTTGTCGCCCAGGTCGCCGAACTCCCCGGCCCCGGCCCCCGTCCCGGCGCCGCGCCGGGCCTCGGAGGCGGCCGCCCGCACCTCGCGGCGCAGATCGCCGGCGGCACCGCGTACATCGGCCCTTATCTCGGCGGCGAGTTCGGCAACGGACTCCCGGATCTCCAGCTCCAGGTCGGCCAGTTCGCCGCTGCGGTCGGCCAGTTCGGCCCGGCCGGCGTCCGTGATGGCGTAGACCTTGCGGCCGCCCTCGGTGGTGTGGGTGACCAGGCCCTCGGCCTCCAGCTTGGCGAGGCGGGGGTAGACGGTGCCCGCCGACGGTGCGTACAGGCCCTGGAAGCGTTCTTCGAGCAGCCGGATCACCTCGTAGCCGTGGCGCGGCGCCTCGTCCAGCAGCTTGAGCAGGTAGAGGCGGAGGCGGCCGTGGGCGAAGACGGGAGGCATGTCAGAGCACCTTCTTGTCGGTCGAACCGTCGGCCGGGGCTGCGGGCTTGGACTCGGGGGCGTCGGAGCCGGACTCGGGGGCATCGGCGTCCGCGTCGGCATTGTCTCCCGGCTTGCTGTGCGGCCCTGCGCCGGTGGGGGCGGCGGAGGGGCCCACCGGGCCTACCGGTCCGACGGGTCCGACCGGTCCGACGGGGCCCACCGGTCCGACGGGGCCCACCGGCTCGCTCGGCCCGCCCGGGCCGCCCGGGCCGCCCGGTCCCGTCGGGCTCGACGGCGGGGTGGACTCCCAGGCCGTCCGCTCGTCCTCGTCCTCCTTGGGTGGGCGGCGCAGCAGGGCGATGGAGCCGGAGACCGTGGTGGCCCGGAGCTTGCCGTTGCCCGCGCCGAGGCGGCCGGTGATCTTGTGGGCGCCCCACTGGCCGTGCACCCGCAGTCCGTCGAAGGCGTTGGAGATCGAGCCGCTCGCGGTGTTGGCCTCGACCTCGGCGTCGGCCGGGTGGGGCAGCCGGATGGCGATCTCGCCGGAGACGCTGGTCAGCCGGACGTCGGTCGGGCCGTCCGGGTCCAGGTCGATGATCATGGAGCCGCTGACCGAGTCGGCGCGCACGGCGGAGCCCGAGCCCTCGACCACGGTCAGGTCGCCGGAGACGGAGTTGAACCGCAGGTCACCGGTCACGGCCTGAGCCTCCAGGTTTCCGGAGACGGTGTCCGCGCGGACCTCGCCGGAGAGGCCGACCAGTGTGGTGTCGCCGGTGACGCCCTTCACCACCGAGGTGCCGTTGATCCCGGAGACGACCGCGGCGGCGCCGACCACGCCCACCTCCACGCGGGTGTCCGCCGGGACGGCGAGCGAGACCACCGCGCTGCGCCGCCAGCCCTTGCGGTCGAGCCACTTGAGGAAGCCCTTCCAGGGCAGGTCCTCGTAGGCCACGGTGAGGGTGCCTCCCTCGTAGGTGACGATCAGGGGCGGGCCCTCGATCTCGGAGACTTCCAGGCGGGCGGAACCCTCGTCCGTGCCCACGACGTTGACTGTTCCGTTGACGATGCGGACATGCAGATCGCCCACGGGGGCGTCGAAAACGAGCTTGTCGGGCTTGGCGACGGACCACTCGGACTTGGACATGGTGCGGACCTCCCTCGGCCGGGTACGGCGGCTGTACCGGTACGCGCATGCACGGCTCGCGCCATATCGCGTCTTCCGTGAAACACGATATATCGTGGCTGCGGGAAGTCAAGACACCCATTCGTGTGAGGGGGGCGGGTCGGCGCTTGACGCCGAGGGGGCTCGGCCAGGTGCTAAATCGGGCGGCGAGCGGACGCATTGCTTAGCGTGTGTCCATGCCGACGGATGCATCGACAGCCCCCGGCGCCCTGCTCCTGTGCCGGGCCGCCCCCGACGCCGTCGCCCCGCTCGCCCCCCTGCTGCGGGAGCGGATGCTGCTGACCGGGGCCGGCGAGTGGAGCGTCCTCGTTCCCGAGGGCTCACCGTGGCTCCGCGCGGGCGAACCCGTCGACCGTGTCCTGACCGGCTGGGCCGCCGCGCTCGCCGTGGGTTCCCCGTGGCCGGTGCTGGGGCTGTGGTGGGACGCCGACCGCGCGGGCTACACCCTCGCTTCCGGCTTCCGCCGCCCGGTCGGCTATGTGTGGCTCGCCGACGGCACGCCCGCCGGGGAGGGCGAGGCGATGCACACGTTCGCGGCGCGGCTGGGGCTCGACCCGGTGCTGGACGCTCAGCTGCTCGACGGGCTGACCGTGCCGGACCCGGCCGCCGACGCCCGCGCGCGGCTGCACGGGCTGCTCGCGGTCCTCGCGCGCGCGGGGGTGGAAATGCCGGAGGGCCTCGACGCCGGCGAACCGGCCCACCGCCTGCTGGGCGCGGTGGCCGACGCGAGGCAGGTCGAGGGCGCCGGCCCCGACGGGGCCCGGGGAGCGGGGATGCCGCGGGCCCACTGGCTGGCCTTGGCCGAGCTGGCCGTCGGGGCGCCGGTCGCCGCGTGGGCGGTGCGGCGGCGCAGTGTGGGGTGGGCGGCGGTGGGGGCGGTGCTGATGGTGCACGGGGGGCTGGAGCTGTCGTACGAGACGGTGTTTCCGCGGGACTGACCGGCGGGCCGACCGGGGCCGACCGGGGCCGGCGGGGTCGTATTTTCGGCTGCGCCCCTGACGGGGCGCGTTCCCTGACGGGGCGCGCTCCCAGGGGCCCTACTCCTCGTCCTCGTCGTCCAGCCGCGCCAGCCACGTCGCCAGGCGCTCCACCGGGACCTCGAAGTCGGGGTTGAGGTCGACGAACGTGCGGAGTTGCTCCGCGAGCCACTCGAAGGTGACCTCTTCCTCGCCGCGCCGCTTCTCCAGTTCCTCGATGCCTCGGTCGGTGAAGTACATGGGGTGCTCTCCTGCTGCCTGCATGGGTGGGTGCCCGGTGGTGGGCGTCTACCAGCCTAGGCGGACGCCGAAGGGCCCGGCCCCCGCGTACGGGAACCGGGCCGTTTCTGGCAGTGCTCCGCGGGCTTACGCCTCGAAGACCTCGCGCACCAGCTGCTCCTGCTCGGCCTGGTGGCGCTTGGCCGAACCCACCGCCGGGGACGACGAGTGCGGGCGGGAGATGCGGCGGAGGCGCTCGCCGGCCGGGACGTCGGCGCCGACGGCCAGGTCCAGGTGGTCGATCAGGTTGAGCGCGATGAACGGCCAGGCACCCTGGTTCGCCGGCTCCTCCTGGGTCCACAGGTACTTCGCGGCGTTCGGGTACTTGTTGACCTCGGCCTGGAGCTCCGCACCCGGCAGCGGGTACAGGCGCTCGAGGCGGATGATCGCCGTGTCCGTGACACCGCGCTTCTGCCGCTCGGCCTCCAGGTCGTAGTAGACCTTGCCGGTGCAGAAGACGACCTTGCGGACCGCGTTCGGGTCGACCGAGGAGTCGCCGATGACCGGGCGGAACTGGCCGTTCGTGAACTCCTCCGCCTTGGACGCCGCCGCCTTGAGACGCAGCATCGACTTCGGGGTGAAGACGACCAGCGGCTTGTGGTGCGGGTTGTGCACCTGCCAGCGCAGGAGGTGGAAGTAGTTCGACGGGAGCGTCGGCATCGCGACCGTCATGTTGTTCTGGGCGCAGAGCTGCAGGAAGCGCTCGATACGGGCCGAGGAGTGGTCCGGGCCCTGGCCCTCGTAGCCGTGCGGGAGCAGGAGCGTGACGCCGGACGTCTGGCCCCACTTCTGCTCGGCCGCCGAGATGTACTCGTCGACGATCGACTGGGCGCCGTTGGTGAAGTCACCGAACTGCGCCTCCCACATCACCAGCGCGTCCGGACGGGCGAGCGAGTAGCCGTACTCGAAGCCCATCACCGCGTACTCGGAGAGCAGCGAGTTGTAGACGTTGTAGCGGGCCTGGTCCTCGGACAGGTAGAGGAGCGGCGTGTAGTCGGCGCCCGTCTCCCGGTCGATGAGGACCGCGTGGCGCTGGCCGAAGGTGCCGCGCTGCGAGTCCTGGCCGGACAGGCGCACCGGGGTGCCCTCCATCAGCAGCGAGCCGATGGCCAGGGTCTCGCCCATGCCCCAGTCGATCGTGCCGTCCTCGATCATCGCCGCCCGGCGCTGCAGCTGCGGCAGCAGACGCGGGTGGACGGTGAAGTAGTCCGGGATGTTGACCTGGGACTCGGCGATGCGCTTCACGACCTCCGCGGAGATCGCGGTCGGCACGGCGACCGGGAAGCCGTCCTGCGGCTCGTGCGCGGGCGCGGCGGCCGGCTGCGCGGTGGCCTCGCGGACCTCCGTGAAGACCTTCTCCAGCTGGCCCTGGTAGTCCTGCAGGGCCTGCTCGGCCTCTTCCAGGGTGATGTCGCCGCGACCGATCAGGGACTCGGTGTAGAGCTTGCGCACCGAGCGCTTCTTGTCGATCAGGTCGTACATCAGCGGCTGGGTGAAGGCCGGATTGTCCGACTCGTTGTGACCGCGGCGGCGGTAGCAGATGAGGTCGATCACCACGTCCTTGTTGAACGCCTGGCGGAACTCGAAGGCCAGGCGCGCGACACGCACGACGGCCTCCGGGTCGTCGCCGTTCACGTGGAAGATCGGGGCCTCGATCATGCGGGCCACGTCGGTGGCGTACATGGAGGAGCGCGAGGACTCGGGCGCCGCCGTGAAGCCGACCTGGTTGTTGATGACGATGTGGACCGTGCCGCCGGTGCGGTAGCCGCGCAGCTGCGACATGTTCAGGGTCTCGGCCACCACGCCCTGGCCCGCGAAGGCCGCGTCGCCGTGCAGCGCGACCGGCAGGACCGTGAAGTCCGTGCCGCCCTTGTTGATGATGTCCTGCTTGGCGCGGGCGATGCCCTCGATGACCGGGTCGACCGTCTCCAGGTGGGACGGGTTCGCGGCCAGCGAGACCGTGATCTGCTCGCCGTCCAGGCCGGTGAAGGTGCCCTGGGCGCCCAGGTGGTACTTCACGTCGCCGGAGCCGTGCATCGACTTCGGGTCGAGGTTGCCCTCGAACTCCCGGAAGATCTGCGCGTACGACTTGCCGACGATGTTGGCGAGGACGTTCAGCCGGCCGCGGTGGGCCATGCCGATGACGACCTCGTCCAGGCGGGACTCGGCCGCGCTGTCGATCACCGCGTCGAGCAGCGGGATGACGGACTCGCCGCCCTCCAGGGAGAAGCGCTTCTGGCCGACGTACTTCGTCTGCAGGAAGGTCTCGAAGGCCTCCGCCGCGTTCAGGCGGCGCAGGATCCGCAGCTGCTCCTCGCGCTCCATCTTGGAGTGCGGGCGCTCCACGCGGTCCTGGATCCACTTGCGCTGCTTCGGGTCCTGGATGTGCATGAACTCGATGCCGGTGGTGCGGCAGTACGAGTCGCGCAGCACACCGAGGATGTCGCGCAGCTTCATCATCGACTTGCCGGCGAAGCCGCCGACCGCGAAGTCGCGCTCCAGGTCCCACAGGGTGAGGCCGTGCTCGGTGATGTCCAGGTCGGGGTGCTTGCGCTGCTTGTACTCCAGCGGGTCGGTGTCGGCCATGACGTGGCCGCGGACCCGGTAGGAGTGGATCAGCTCGAAGACGCGGGCGGCCTTGGTGACGTCGTCGTCGTGCGAGGCGTCGATGTCCTTGAGCCAGCGGACCGGCTCGTAGGGGATGCGCAGCGCCTCGAAGATCTCGTCGTAGAAGCCGTTCTCGCCGAGGAGGAGGTTCGCGACCTGGCGCAGGAACTCGCCGGAGGCGGCGCCCTGGATGACCCGGTGGTCGTAGGTCGACGTGAGCGTCATGACCTTCGAGATGCCGAGCTTGTTCAGGGTGTCCTGGCTGGTGCCCTGGAACTCCGCGGGGTAGTCCATGGAGCCGACGCCCATGATGACCGACTGGCCGGGCATCAGACGCGGGACCGAGTGGACGGTGCCGAGGCCGCCGGGGTTGGTCAGGGAGACCGTGACGCCGGTGAAGTCGTCCATCGTCAGCTTGTTGTCGCGGGCGCGACGGACGATGTCCTCGTAGGCCTGCCAGAACTCGAAGAAGTTCAGCGTCTCGGCCTTCTTGATGCCGGCCACGACGAGCTGGCGGTCGCCGTTGGGCTTCACCAGGTCGATGGCCAGGCCGAAGTTCACGTGCGGCGGCTTGACCAGGGTCGGCTTGCCGTCCTTCTCCGCGAACGAGTAGTTCATCGACGGCATGGCCTTGAGGGCCTGCACCATCGCGAAGCCGATCAGGTGCGTGAAGGAGATCTTCCCGCCCCGGGCGCGCTTGAGGTGGTTGTTGATGACGATGCGGTTGTCGAACAGCAGCTTCACCGGGACCGCGCGGACCGAGGTGGCCGTCGGCACCTCCAGCGAGGCGTTCATGTTCTTCGCGACGGCGGCGGCCGGGCCACGGAGCGTGATCAGCTCGGGACCGTCGGGAGCCGCGGTGGCGGGCGCGGCCTGCGCGGCGGCGGCCGGCTTGGCTGCGGCCGGCTTGGCGGCGGCGGGCTTCGCGGGCGCCGGTGCGGGCGCAGCGGCCTTGGGAGCCACCGGGGCGGCCGGAGCAGCCGGGGCGGGCGCCGGGGCGGCGGGCGCGGCCTGCGCGGGCGCCGGGGCGGCCGGAGCCGCGGCCTGCGGTGCCTGCGCGGGTGTCGTGGTGGTGCCCGCGGCCCCCGCGGCCGCGGTACCCGCCGGAGCCGAGGCGGCGGGCGCTCCCGGCTTGTAGTCGGCGAAGAAGTCCCACCAGGCTCGGTCTACCGAATTCGGGTCCTGGAGGTACTGCTGATAGATCTCGTCGACGAGCCATTCGTTCGGTCCGAACGCGGCTGCGGGGTTCTTGCCCGCTTGGTCTGCGTCGGTCGAGATGCTCGAGTTACTGGGGGACTGTGGCGACACGGCGGCAACCGCCCTCTTCCGCTTCACAAGGTGATGGACAGCGGGAATAAAGGCTACGCCTCCAAGACCGCGAAGGTCAGGTCGGGCCGGTTCATCGTCGCGTAAGTCACATCGAAAACTGTGTTTCAGGGCTTGATATGGCGGGAAACAAGCGTGGTTGCGTTGCAAAAGGACTGAACCAGGCATGGCTCCGCCGCCCCGGAGATCACTTCGCTCCGGTCTCCGCCGCGACATGCGCGGAGTCCGCACCTGATCACACGTGTCCGGCTGCGCCGACGACCGTGGGGACCACAGGTGGATCTTGAGGCTCCGGATCGAACTTTACGTCAACTTGGCACGGATGAAAGCCCCGGCAGAGTGACGATAATCCTGCAGCCCCGGTCGGATTCGGCCACGCCGATCCGGCCGCCGTGCAGATCCACCGCCCACCGGGCGATCGCCAGCCCGAGTCCGGTGCCGCCGTCGCTGCCGGGTCCGTGCGGCCGTCGTACGGCGCCCCGGTTGAAGCGCTCGAAGACCCGGTGCCACTCCGAGCGCGGAATGCCGGGGCCCTCGTCCAGGACCTCCAGCTCCAGCGACTCCGGCTGCGGCCCGCGCCGCGCCTTCACGGTCACCCGGCCGTGTGCCGGGCTGTGCTTGACCGCGTTGTCGATGAGGTTCGACACGACCTGGTGGATGCGCTCCGGGTCGGCGTGCGCGGTCAGCTCGGGCGGGGAGACGTCGAGGTGCAGATGGACGTCCGTACGCGTGTGGCTGCCCGAGTTGGAGGCGAGGCCGCGGGCTCCGACGACCATGTTGGCCTCCTTGAGCACGCCCGAGAGGTACGGCCACACCTCGAAGCGGCGCTGGCGCAGCGGGACGACCCCGTTGTCGAGCCGGGAGAGGTCCAGCAGGGTCTCGACGAGGCGTCCGAGGCGCTCGGTCTGCTTGAGGGCCGTACGCATCGTCTCGGTGTCCGGCTCGGCGATGCCGTCGACGACGTTCTCCAGGACGGCCCGCAGCCCCGCGATGGGCGTGCGCAACTCGTGCGAGACGTTGGCGACCAGCTCCTTGCGCTGGCGGTCCTGGGCCTCCAGCTCGTCGGCCATGACGTTGATCGTCTCGGCCAGGTCGCCCAGCTCGTCCCGGCGGTTCTCGCGCACCCGGCGCGTGTAGTCGCCCTGGGAGATCGACCGGGCCACCGTGTTCATGTCGTCCAGTGGCGCGGTGAGCGAATGGGCCACGAACTGCGTTATCAGCAGTGTGGCGATCATCGAGAAGACCGTGATGAAGCGGAGCTCCGTCTTGGTGTGCACGGCGATCATCGACAGGCCCGTCGTGATCAGCACCGAGACGACGACGAGCGCGCCCAGTTTGGTCTTGATCGAGAACGGGCGCACTCCGCCCCAGGGCTCTTCCCCGGGTCCTCCGGGGCCTCCGGGTCCGCCCGGCCCCCCGGGTCCTCTTGGTCCGGTCGGCCCGGCGCTCATGGCGTCGGTGTCTCCAGCGCGTAGCCCACACCGTGCACGGTACGGATCCGCTCGGCGCCGATCTTCCGGCGCAGCGCCTTGATGTGGCTGTCGACCGTGCGGGTGCCCGAGGCGTCCGCCCAGTCCCACACCTCGGCGAGCAGCTGCTCACGGGAGAGCACCGCGCGCGGGGTGTTGGCGAGGCACACCAGCAGGTCGAACTCGGTCGGGGTGAGGTGCACGTCCTCGCTGCGCACCCGGACCCGGCGCTGTGCGTGGTCGATCTCCAGCTCGCCCAGGCGCAGGATGCCGGAGCGGGGCGTGGAGGCGGCGATGGCCGCCCGCTCCACCCGGCGCAGCAGTACGTGCACGCGTGCCGCCAGTTCCCGCATGGAGAACGGCTTGGTCATGTAGTCGTCGGCGCCGACCCCGAGGCCGACCAGCATGTCGGTCTCGTCGTCCCGCGCGGTGAGCATCAGCACCGGCACCGGCCGGGCGGCCTGCACGCGCCGGCAGACCTCCAGGCCGTCGAAACCGGGCAGCATGATGTCGAGGATCAGCAGGTCGGGCTGCCAGGCCTCGGCGGTGTCGACGGCGGCCGGGCCGTCACCCGCGGTTTGCACGAGAAATCCCTCGGCGCGCAGGCGGGCCGCGATGGCGTCGACGATCGTGGGATCGTCCTCGACGACCAGAACCCGGCGCTGGGCGCCCGGAGTTGCCGCCGCCGCGCTGTTGTGGGAGGTGTGTGTCTGCTCCATCGCCCGCCCCTGTGTGCTTTCCGGAACCAGTGGGGTGATCCCATGACTGCGATTGACGCTTGAATGATCCGCGTCAGGGATGCACATTACGGGGACAGGAGGCGCACTCGCTATCCAGGGCGGACGGCAAGGTGAACGACGTCCGGAACGCCCCGGGCAACCGGGATCTCTTCGGTACGCACCCGCTGGAACCCGGCATTCCACAAGGTTCCCTCGAATTCCGCAGAGGGCTGCGCCGACCATACGGCCAGTACCCCACCCGGTCTCAACACCCTTGCGCAGCTTGCGAGTCCGGCCGGTGAGTAGAGCCCCTCGTTGTCCTCGTCGACGGTCCAGCCGGGGCCGTTGTCGATGTCCAGGCACAGCGCGTCGAACGTGTCGTAAGTCTCATTGACGTAGGTCACGAGATCGTCCTCGACGATCACCGTGCGCGGATCGGCGAACGCGCGTGCGGAGAGCGCGGACAGCGGTCCGCCGGCGCGGTGCCAGTCGACGACCGCGGCCTCCCGTTCCACGACCGTGATCCGCCCCCAGTGGGGATCCCGCGCGGCGTGCGCGAGCGAGAACCCGACGCCGAGTCCGCCGATCAGCACCGCCGGATCCGGCCGCCCGTCCAGGGCCGCCCGCGCGGCGTCCACCAGCAGCCGCTCCGAGCGGCCGTCGGAGGTGTCCATCAGGAAGCAGCCGTTGGCGATGATCTGCAGCAGGTCGCCGTGCCGGCGCAGGACCACCTCGCCGTACGGCCCCGTGCGGCGGTCCAGCACCACGGGAGGGCGGTCGGACAGGACGGACAGGACGGACAGGTCGGACCGGGGGGCCGCGGGAGTCATGGCCGTCATCCTGCCCCAACAGGGCTTTGCGGCCACGCGAATTACGGGCGTCGGGCCGCTGCATCACGGGCGTCGGGTCGTCGCGTCATGGGCGTCGGGCCGCGGTATCACGGGCGTCGGGCCGTCGAGTTCACGGGCGTCGGAGCGTCGTACAGGCGTCACCCGTTCGAGGGGCTGCCCGGCGCTGCGGGCCCGTCGGCGGCCGGATGCGGCTCATATGGTTCCTCCTGGCCCCTCTTGATTCTTCAGAAAATCCTGTGAATTGCCCGCCGCGTGGCCTCGGTCATAGACAGCGGCTGGTGGCACGGCGAAGGGTGGGGTGAAACGGAAGGAGCGCCTCACCGTGCAACGGACCGCGAGGGCCGCATCGACGCCCGAGCCCGAGCCCCTTTCCGTTCCGGCCGCCGCGCACGATCCCTTTCCGGTCGGTTCGCCCGAGCCGCTGCCGGCCGCGGAGGTCGCCGTCCTGCTCGACGGCGTGCCCCGCCAGCGCGGCCCGGTCGCGCTCTCGATCCCGCTCCCGCTGCCTCGGACGACGCGTCCCGCCCTCCGGCTGCGCCCCTGGCGCCTGCTGCCGAGCCCGACCGGCACCCCGGCCACCTTCGCCTACACCGTGATCCTGGCCCTCACCTCGCTCTTCGCGAGCTACGCCAGCCCCGGGCTGCTCCACTCGGTCTACCAGGACTCCAGCACCGACGTGGCGCACCTCCTGCGCACCCCGGTCTTCGTCCTGCTGGCCAGCGCGCTGTGGATCGCGGGCGGGCTGCTGTCGCCGTACGCCCTCGCCTTCGTCCTCGTGCTGACCGCGCTGGAACGCCGGATAGGGGGTGCGCGCGCGATCCTCGTCTTCCTGACCGGTCATGTGCTGGCCACCCTCGCCACCGAGGTCCCGGTCGGTCTGGCGGTCCTGGTCGGCCATCTGCCCGACACCTCACTGCACCGCCTCGACTACGGCATCAGCTTCGGGGTCGCCGCCAGCATCGGCGCCCTCTCCGGCCTCCTCGCCCCCTGGCTGCGCTGGCCTCTGCTCGCCCTGGTCGGCTACAGCCTGCTCACGGACCTCGTCGCCTTCGAGGACCCGATGACCAACTGGGGCCATCTGATCTCGCTGGGCATCGGGATGGGGCTCTGGCCGGCCGTGCGCCGCTGGTACCGGGAACGGGGTCCGGCGGCCGACACCGTCACGGCCTGAGCCATCACGGCCTGAGCCGTCCCGGCCTGAGCCGTCCCGGTCTGAGCCGTCCCGGTCTGAGCCGTCCGGTCCGAGCGCGGTGCTCAGGCGCGCCGCGCCGCCGCGAGTGCCTTCGCCGACTCCGGTATGCCGAGGGCCCGTTCCTGCTCCGCCGTCGCGCCGTGCAGGCGGTTGGTGAGCTGGTACGGGTCGGCGGCCAGGTCGTAGAACTCCCGGAAGAGGACCTCGCCGTCGCCCCGGGTGGGGCGGCCCTGCCGGTCGAGGCGGGTGCGGTAGTACTCCGTGTACTGCGTCGACCTGCCGATATGGGTGGCCCAGGTGTGGATCGGCTCCTGGTCCTGGCGGTTCCACCACCACTCGGCGAGCAGACGGTCGCGGTCGTTGCGGGTGTCGAGCAGCGAGTGGCCGTCGTGCGGGGTGTCCGGGGTGAGGCCGGCCGCGTCCAGGAACGTCGGGGCGATGTCGACATGGCCGGTGAGCCGGTCGTCGACGGTCCCCTTGCCCAGGCCCCGGGCCGGCCAGGACAGCCAGAACGGCACCTCCAGGCTGGGCCGGTACGGCACCGACTTGCGCAGCCAGCCGTGGTCCGCCCAGCACAGCCCGTGGTCGCTGGTGTACACCACGAGCGTGTTCTCCAGCTGGCCCAGTTCGCGCAGCTTGTCCCGGAGGTCGCGCATCGCGTCGTCCACCGACAGCAGGGTGCGCAACTGGCGGGTGCGCAGCGCCTTTCCCTGCTCGTAGGTGTGGTCCGCCTGTTGCAGGAACGGCGGCTTGTCGCTCTTGTCGGCCTCGTGGACGGACGGCCGCCCCGGCCACTCCGGCACGCGCGTGTGCGCGTACTTCCGCTCCGGGATGTTGAGTTCGTGGGCGCTGCGGGTGGCGACGTACGCGAACCAGGGCCGGGTGTCGGTGCGTGACGCGTCGATGAAGGCGAGGGCGCGGTCCCTGATGACGGTGGTGTTGTAGCCGGGGATGTTCCGGACCGTGCCGTTGTCGTTGTAGTGGCCGTTGTAGTAGGCCACCGGTTCCTGGAGGAGCCACTCGTCGAAGTACGGCGGGTTGTCCCCGGTGTGCCAGAAGTTGAGGTACTTGCCGAACAGGCCGGTGCGGTAGCCGGCCGCCTGCAACCGGCGCTGGACGGTGGTGTGCTGGTCCAGGTGGTAGGGGTGGCGGGTGTCGAGGACGCCGTGGTTGTGCGCGTACCGGCCCGACATGATCGAGGCCCTGGAGGGCGCGCAGAGCGGGGTGTTGGCGTGCGCCCGCGCGAAGGTCACGCCCTGCCCGCCCAGCCAGTCGGCGGTACGGCGGACCGCCCAGTCCGTCTCCTTCGGCTGGTCGTCGGTGAGCACGAAGAGGATGTTCGGGCGCGGGTCGGTGCGGGGGAGGGGCGAGGCCGGGGGGCGGCTCGCCACGGGGGCGGCGGAGGCGGTGCGGGCGGGGGTGGTGGTGCCGCCTCCGCCTCCGTCGTCGCCCATGGCCTGTACGACCACCGGAACCGCGGCGCCGGCCGCGACCACGGCGGCGCCGGTGAGCACGGCCCGTCGGCTCGGCCCGGTTGTCGGCTTCTCGTTCATGTGTCCCCCCGGGCCCCGATGCGCGGTGCTGTTCAGCTGTTCGGCTTCTGGCTGTGAACCAGCTGGCAGTTTCGGGGATTTTCCTGTGGGTTGCGTTGCGGTGGTGTAGCGATGGCCTTGCGAAGTCGTGGCGGTGGCGTTCGGCGGGGCATTCGTCGTGGCGGGTTTCGGGCGGTTGCCGGGTGCGGCTCCGTCGTGGCTGGTCGCGCCCGCGCGGCGGAGCCGCATATCGAATACAGCCCGCGCCCCTGTCGGGGCGCTGAAGTGGGCGGCGTTGGTCAGTCGGCCGGTGTCCAGACGTACGGCGTGGTGGTCGTCACCGCTGTGAAGCCGAGGCGTTTGAGGATCGGGGCGCTGTCGTCGGAGGCCTCCACGAGGAGGTGGGTCGCGTTCCGGGCCGCCGCGCGGGTCGCTCGCAGGGCCACCAGGGCGCGGTAGACGCCCTGGCCGCGCCAGGCCGCGAGGGTCGAGCCGCCCAGCAGCATGGCGAAGTCGGTGCCCGGGCGGAAGGCCACCCAGGCCGCCGAGACGAGTTCCCCGGAGGCTTCGGCGACGTAGATCTCGGTGCCGTCCGGGTCCACCGCCAGCCGGCCCCGCAGGTACTCCGCGATCCAGGTCATGTCCGCGCCCCAGACGGCGGTCTCCAGCGCGGCGACACGGTCCAGGTCCGCGTCGTCGGCGACCCGGCGCAGGGTCACCCCCGGGGGCGGTGCCGGGGTCGGTACGGCGAGGTCCGCGACCGGGGCGATCACGACCGTCTCCTGCGGCTCGGGTACGAAGCCCGCCGCGCGGAGCCGGTCGGGGAGGTCCGCCGGGTCGTCGTGGCCCCGTACCTTCCACTCCACCGCCTCGCCGCGTGCCGCGAAGAAGTCCCGCTGCCGGGCGATCGCCGCGTCCAGGCCGGCGCCGCGCAGCCCGCCCCAGTCGCGCGGCCCGGTCACGAAGCCGCGGTGCTGGCCGACGACCCGCAGCAGGGCACCGTCGTGCTCGTAGGTGATCCCGGGCGCGGGGGTGGGCTGGACGGCGCGCATCTGGGCGTCGTAGGCGGCGAGCAGGGTCGCCGTGCGGTCGGTGTCGGTCACCGGGCGACCGTACGGGGAATGCGCCCGCGCGGATCAACTGTTTTTCCGGGCGCGGGACCGTGTTCGGCCAGGTCACCAGTCGATCGCTCAGAGCGAACATATGCATGGGAACATTTCTCCGCCCCCAAGCATTGAGTCGGCATAGCTCAAGTTGACTGCCTAAGGGGAGATCATGGCTTCGACGTCCGCATCACTCACCCTCCCTGTGCTGCCTCTCGACGGCGAGGTCGTGCTGCCCGGGATGGTGGTCCCGCTGGACCTGAAGGACCCTGATGTACGCGCCGCCGTGGAGGCCGCGCAGGCCGCCGCCCGTACCGAGCCCGGCAAGCCCAAGGTGCTGCTGGTGCCGCGGGTCGACGGGACCTACCCGGGCACCGGTGTGCTCGGCACCGTGGAGCAGGTCGGCCGCCTCGCCGACGGCGACCCGGGCGCGCTGATCCGCGGCCGCTACCGGGTGCGCATCGGCGCCGGTACGACCGGTCCGGGCGCCGCCCTGTGGGTGGAGGGCACCCGCGTCGACGAGAACGTCCCGGACCCGGTGCCCGGAAATGTCACCGAACTGGTCACCGAGTACAAGGCCCTCGCCACCGCCTGGCTGCGCAAGCGCGGCGCCTGGCAGGTCGTGGACCGGGTGCAGGCCATCGACGACGTGTCCCAGCTGGCCGACAACTCCGGTTACTCGCCGTTCCTGACCACCGAGCAGAAGATCGAACTCCTGGAGACCGTGGACGCGGTCGCCCGCCTCAAGCTGGCCACCCAGCAGCTCCGCGACCACCTCGCCGAGCAGGATGTGGCCGAGACCATCGCCAAGGACGTCCAGGAGGGCGTCGACAAGCAGCAGCGCGAGTTCCTGCTCCGCCGTCAGCTGGAGGCGGTCCGCAAGGAGCTGCGCGAGCTGAACGGCGACTCGGCCAAGGACGGCGAGGAGTCCGACGACTACCGCGCCCGCGTGGAGGCCGCCGACCTGCCCGAGAAGGTCCGCGAGGCGGCCCTCAAGGAGGTCGACAAGCTGGAGCGGTCCAGCGACCAGTCGCCCGAGGGCTCGTGGATCCGCACCTGGCTGGACACCGTCCTCGAACTGCCGTGGAACGAGCGGACCGAGGACGCGTACGACATCCAGGGCGCCAAGGCGGTCCTGGACGCCGAGCACGCCGGTCTGGAGGACGTGAAGGAGCGCATCACCGAGTACCTGGCGGTGCGCAAGCGCCGTAGCGACCGCGGGCTGGGAGTCATCGGCGGACGGCGCGGCGGTGCCGTGCTGGCCCTGGTCGGTCCGCCCGGTGTCGGCAAGACCAGCCTGGGGGAGTCGGTCGCCCACGCGATGGGCCGCAAGTTCGTCCGGGTCGCCCTCGGCGGTGTGCGGGACGAGGCGGAGATCCGCGGTCACCGGCGTACGTACGTCGGCGCGCTGCCCGGCCGGATCGTGCGGGCGATCAAGGAGGCCGGTTCGATGAACCCGGTCGTCCTGCTCGACGAGATCGACAAGGTGGGCTCCGACTACCGCGGCGACCCCGCGGCGGCCCTCCTGGAGGTCCTCGACCCGGCGCAGAACCACACCTTCCGCGACCACTACCTGGAGGTCGAACTCGACCTGAGCGACGTGGTCTTCCTCGCCACCGCCAACGTGCTCGAAGCCATCCCGGAGGCCCTGCTCGACCGTATGGAGCTGGTCCGCCTCGACGGCTACACCGAGGACGAGAAGGTCGTCATCGCCCGTGACCACCTGCTCCCGCGCCAGCTGGAGCGGGCCGGTATCGACGAGGGCGAGGTCGTCCTGGACGAGAGCGCGCTGCGCAAGCTCGCCGGCGAGTACACCCGGGAGGCGGGCGTCCGCACCCTGGAGCGGTCGATCGCCCGACTGCTCCGCAAGGTCGCGGCCCAGCACGAACTCGGGCAGCGCGAGCTGCCGTTCACGATCCGGGACGAGGACCTGCGTGCCCTGATCGGCCGGCCGCACCACGTGCCCGAGTCCGCCCAGGACCCGGCCGAGCGCCGCACGGCCGTGCCGGGCGTGGCCACCGGCCTCGCGGTCACCGGCGCGGGTGGTGACGTCCTGTTCGTCGAGGCGTCCCTGGCCGACCCGGAGACGGGCGCGGCGGGCCTGACCCTCACCGGTCAGCTGGGTGACGTGATGAAGGAGTCGGCGCAGATCGCCCTGTCCTTCCTGCGCTCCCACGGCGCCGAACTGGAGCTCCCGGTCGGCGACCTGAAGGACCGGGGCGTGCACATCCACTTCCCGGCGGGCGCGGTCCCGAAGGACGGCCCGAGCGCCGGCGTCACGATGACGACGGCCCTCGCGTCCCTGCTCTCCGGCCGCCTGGTCCGCACGGACGTGGCGATGACCGGCGAGGTCTCGCTGACCGGCCGGGTGCTGCCCATCGGCGGTGTGAAGCAGAAGCTGCTCGCCGCCCAGCGTGCGGGAGTGAAGACCGTCATCATCCCGAAGCGCAACGAGGCCGACCTGGACGACGTCCCGGCCGAGGTGCTGGACAAGCTCGACGTCCACGCCGTGACCGACGTCCGCCAGGTCCTGGAGCTGGCGCTCGCGCCCGCCGTGAACGGCGCGGCGGACACGGCGCCGGAGGTTCCGGCAGCGGCGTGACGGACGCTGCCGGATGACAGGAGGCCCGGGCCCCGCGAGGGACCCGGGCCTTCGCCCCGTGCGGGCCGGTCAGCCGTTGGCGAGTGCGATCACCCGGTCGAGGGCGCCGTTGAACCGGTCGTGGTCCCCGACCGTCGGACCGGTCGAGGTGTACTGCCACATCGTGTAGAACGACCATCCGGCCGGCAGGGTGCCCACGTCCGAGGCGTACCGGGCGACCCACAGCGGGTTGACGGAGCCGAAGCCGCTGTAGTTGCCGGTGCAGTCGGACCACCAACTGGTGGCGGTGTAGATGACGGCGTTGCGGCCCGTGCGGGCCTTGTAGGTGGTGAGGAAGTCGTTGATCCAGCTGACCATCGCGGCGTCGGACTTGCCGTAGCAGGCGGCGCCGTACGGGTTCCACTCGATGTCCAGGACACCGGGCAGGGTCCGGCCGTCCTGGGACCAGCCGCCCCCGTGGTCGACGAAGTAGTCGGCCTGGGTGGCGCCGCTCGTGGTGTCCGGGGTCGCGAAGTGGTAGGCGCCGCGGATCATGCCGGCGTCGTAGGCGCCGTTGTACTGCTGGCCGAAGTAGGGGTTCGTGTAGTACGTGCCTTCCGACGCCTTCGAGTACGCCCATTTGACCCCGCTGCTCAGCAGGGTCGGCCAGGCGACGTTGCCCTGGTAGCTGGCCACGTCGACGCCTTCGGTCTGGGTGGCGTCACCGGTCCTGGGCCTGCCGTTCTGGCCGTCGTGGGCCAGGACGCCCATGCCCATGTACGCCGAACCGCGGGCGGGGGCGGCGGTGTCGGCGTGGGCGGGGGTGAGCGAGAGGGCCGCCAGCAGCAGGGCCAGCAGCGCGGCGAGCGGGATGGGGGAGGGTCTGTGCACAGGCATGACGTGCCTCCGTGGGGTGAGGTGGGGGTCCCACATATGCCAGAGGCGGCCGACCTGACACGGCGCGACACGACGCGAGGTCACACGACACGGGTTCACACGGCGCAATCCCTGGCGTGGGCATGCCATCGATGAGGCCCGGCGGAGACGCTACGCAGGAGGCGGACCCGGCGGGAAGGGGGTCCGGGGGCTGCCGTTGGTCTACGCCTGCGAAATACTTGGCGAGCTGCGGCGACGACGGCGTTTGACGGAAACTTTCAGGACAGTGAAACCGACCAGGGGTGCTGACGTGCACGAGGACGAAAAGGGCGACGGACGGCCCACCGCCGCCGGGTTGCCGCCGAGCGGTGCGGACCAGGAGTTCCTGGCGCTGGAACGCGAGTTGACGGTGCTGCTGCGCCGCGCCCGGGCCAGCCAGGGCGAGATGGCCCGGGAGGTCCACCCCGACCTGGAGTCCGCCGCGTACGGGCTGCTCGTCCGGCTCGACGAGTACGGCGGCCAGCGCGCCACCGACCTCGCCGCCTACATCGGCGTCGGCAAGGCCACCATGTCCCGCCAGCTGCGCGCCCTGGAGGAACTCGGCCTGATCGCCCGTGAGCCCGACCCGGCCGACGGACGGGCCTGGCTGGTCGCCCTCACCGACGAGGGCCGGCGCCGGGTCGGCACGGTCCGCGAGGCCCGCCGCGGCCGTTACGTCCGTCAGCTCGCCCACTGGCCCCGCCTGGAGGTCGCGGAGCTGGCCCGGCTGCTCCACCAGCTGAACGGCGTGATGGAGAAGTAGCCGGCCGGCCCGGCGGACCTCAGAGCTCGACGTAGACCGCCGTCGCGTCGTCAGAGTTCGACGTACACCGCCGTCGCGTCGTCGTGCGTCTTGCTCCGGCGCAGGAACGTCCGCGCCTCCCGGTCGGCCGCCTCCAGCTCCCGCACCCGGTCCACCAGCGCCCGGGCACCCTCCTTGCGGACGACGTCGAAGAGGGCCGTCCAGTCGCCCTCGCGGAACTTCTCCGTCCAGCGGGTCGCCCCGTCGGTGAGGGCAGCGAGGGCGCCCACCTCGTGCCGGGGCACGGTCCCGGTGACCGCGCGGGCGGCGACCGAGGGGTCGGCGGCGGCCGTGAAGAAGCCGCCCTCCTTGTTGCGGACGGTGGCGTCGGCGATCGCGTCCGAGGCGAGAGAGGCGCGGGGGACCCGGTCGAGCCGGTCGTCCAGGACCGCGGTCACCGTGCCGTCGGGGGACCGCAGGAGCAGCGCGGAGTCGGACAGAACGAGGTACTCCAGGGCGGTTTCGGACCAGCGGGTCATGACGACCGTTGCCTGCGGGGTGCGCGGGTGAGAAAGGTCACAGGTGTCACCATGTGCCTCGGCTGTGCGGCGGATCGCCTCGCCGAGGATCTCCCGCAGCGTCAGATCTCGCCGCGAAACGGTCAGTTCGGTCAGTGCCCCGCCCAGGCGCGCGGTGAACCAGGGGACGGAATGCAGACACCCGGTCCCGTCCCTCGGCGGAGTGACCCCGTCCAGGACGATCACACAACCCCCCTGCCCCGAGGCGGGAAGGGCGACACCGGCGAAGTCCTCATTGGGGCGATCGGGGGTGCCGGGCTCCGAAACGACTTCAGTACGCATTCGGCCAGTCTGCACGACCCCTTCACGATCTTCGCCAAAGGCTGGCAACCGCCCGGGAATTCCCGCGGTCTCGCAGGTCAGCCGCCTGTTTTGGGAGGGAATGGAGCACTCCGGGAAGGCGTGGTGGCGAATCCTGTCAAAGCCTGCCGTCCGCGTCCAACCGGCCCGCCGGAAAAGGACCGTGCACAGGCCGCCGGAACTTGCCCGCCAACTCCCCTCCGATGTTCACTCCTTCGGGTGGCGGGTCCGACGATGCGAGACCACCGCCCACCGGCGCTGGGAGGGTCGGGGACCGACGTATCAGTGCACGTATCGGGTGCACGCACCACTTGGCACCGAATTGCCGGGGATCATGACGGGGTGCCACCCGGCCCCTTGGGTACACGAGTTCAGGAATGCGAGCACCGGTGCAGAAGACGCGGCCTCGGCGCACAGGCAAGAAGACGGCCTCCGAAACGGGCGCCGTCGCTCCCGTCGGCACCGGCCGCCCCAAGCACGTCCGGACCCGGCTGATCGTCGCCGTGGCCGTGGTGGCCGCCGCGATCGCGGGAGCCGGGGCGCCCGCCCTGCTGACCGCCTCCGGGCAGCTCAGCGACTCCCAGGACCTGGTGACGCTCGCGAGCCGCACCCAGGACGCGCTGGCGCTGGCCAACTCGCTCGCCGACGAGCGCGACGAGGTCACCACCTACATCGCGGCGGGCCGCCCCAAGGCCAAGGCGCCCTCCGAGGACCGCGGCGCCCGCGTCGACCGCCAGGTCGAGGACCTGCGCGCGGACACCGACACCCCGGGCTGGCTGCGCACCGACCTCGACGGCATCGCGGCCGTCCGCCGCTCCGCGCTGACCGGCCAGAGCACCGCCCTCCAGACGCACGACGCGTACTCGCAGACGATCACCGAGCTGCACCGGCTCGCCGAACAGCTGGCCGAGCAGACGCCCGCCAGGGCCGGCTCGGGCGCCTACGCGTTCGCCGAGCTGGACTCCGCCGTCCAGCAGTCCGCCGCCGCCCGCGGCCTGCTCCTCGCGGCCCTGAACATCCCCAGCACCACCCAGACCACGATCGACCCGCTCACGGGTCTGTCCACCACCAGCACGAGCACCTCCGCGGCGGACCGCAAGCAGCGCGACGCGCTCACCGCCGCCGCCCAGCAGGCCAGGCTGCGCGCCGACGCGGCCCTCGCCGACTTCCGGGACACCGCGCCCAAGGCCGCGATCGAGTCGTACGACTCCACGGTCACCGGCAACGACGTCAACGACGCCGAGAAGTTCCTGGCCGCCCTCACCGACCAGCCGACCCTCTCCGACGACGACCTCTCCACCGGCACCAAGAAGCTGGACGCGGCGCTGTCCGGCCGGGTCGAGCTGATGCGGGGCGTCGAGTCCGCGCTCTACGAGCACCGCACCCAGGACCTGGAGCAGCTCCGCGACGACGACGTCACCGCGCTGGAGATCCGGGTCGCGGTGCTCGGCGCGCTGATGCTGGTCGCGGTCGGTATCGCCACCGCCATGGCCCGCACCCTCACCCGCCCCCTCTCGGTGCTCCGCCGGGGCTCGGCCCGGCTCGCCGAGGCCGAGGACCCGCGCACCGCGGAACCGGTCGCCTTCACCGGCCGCAACGACGAGTTCGCCCAGGTCGTCCGCTCGGTCAACGCCCTGCACGCGCACGCCGTCGAGCTCTACGACCGCATCGCCACCCTGGAGACCGACCGCAAGCACCTGGTCGGCCAGCGCCAGAAGATGGCCGACGCCCGTGAGGAACTGCGCACCGAACTCACCGACTCCGCCGCCCAGCTGGCGCGGCTGCGCACCAGCATCGGCGGCACCTTCGTCAACCTGGCGCTGCGCACGCTGGGCCTGGTCGAACGCCAGCTCGCGGTCATCGAGGGCCTGGAGGAGCGCGAGCAGGACCCCGACCGCCTCGCGACCCTCTTCAAGCTCGACCACTTCGCCACGGTCATGCGCCGCCACAGCGAGAACCTTCTCGTCCTCGCCGGCACCGAGCACGTCCAGACGCACGCGGGCCCGATCCCGCTGGTGGACGTGGTCCGGGCGGCGGTCAGCGAGATCGAGCGCTACGAGCGGGTCCGCATCGCGGCCCTGCCGCCGCACGCGCACGTGGCCGGCTTCGCCGCGGACGACCTCAGCCACCTCCTCGCGGAACTCATGGAGAACGCCACCGCGTCCTCCCCGCCGGACATGCCGGTCGAGGTCTCCGGCTGGCTCCTGGAGAGCGGCGAGGTCATGCTCTCCGTCCAGGACGAGGGCATCGGCATGGCCGCCGACCGCCTGGTCCGCCTCAACGGCCGGCTCGCCGAGTTCGACCCCGAGTCGCCGTACGACCACGAGGGCGAGGACGGTCTCGGCCTCGGCCTCTACGTGGTGGCCCGCCTCGCCCACCGGCACGGCGTCCGGGTCCAGTTGCGCGAGCAGAAGCAGGGCGGGGTGGCAGCGGTCGTCGTCCTTCCGCAGTCCCTGCTGGCCACGGCCCCCACGACGACGGCCCCCGCCGCCTCGGCCACCGGCGGCCACGGCTTCTCCCTCCCCGGCGCGGACGCGGAGGCCAACTCCAACGTCCTGCACGGCCGCTCGGCCTCCGGCGACCCCCTGGTGTCCCTCGCCGAGAAGGCCGTACGCGAGGCCGACGAACAGCCCGCCCACGAGCAGGCCCCCGCACCGAAGCCCCAGGACCCCGAGCCGACGGCCCGCCCGAAGGCACCGGCGGAGACATTCGCCGAGACGACGATGGAACTGCTGGTCCCGCTCCCGGAGCCGGAGGCCTCCGAGGAGCCCGAGGAGCGGACACGAGCCGTTCCGGCCGAGGAGCGGACGACCTCCGGCGCCGCCGACGAGCGTGCCCACCCCGCCGACGCCGAGATCCGCCCCCGCCGACAGCGCGCCGAGGACGACGACTGGCCCGGGACGCAGGGCACACCGTCGGCTGCCGAGGACGAGGATCGGCCGCGGCGTCGGTTGTCCGAGGACGACGACTGGCCCGGGACGCAGAGCGCACCGTCGGCTGCCGAGGACGAGGATCGGCCGCGGCGTCGGTTGTCCGAGGACGACGACTGGCCCGGGACGCAGAGCGCACCGTCGGCTGCCGAGGACGAGGATCGGCCGCGGCGTCGGCGGGTCGGGGGCGACGACTGGCCGAGTGCGCAGCCCGTGACCGGGGTCGCCGACGGCGAGTACGCGCCGTCGGGGCGATCCGCGTCCGACCTCGACGCCCGCACGGCCGGCGTGGGTGGGAGCGGCTTCGGCGTGGCCGAGGAGCACTCGCGCCCGCTGTCCGCGACCGCCGACGGCGAGTACGCCCCGCAGGCCGGTGGCGCCGTCGAGGACGAGGACGACGCCGAGGACGAGGTCACCAGCAAGGGCCTCCCCAAGCGCACCCCCAGGATCACCGCCCCCGCCGCGCCACCCCGCCAGCGTGGCACCGGCGTCGACGCCGACGCCCTGCGCCGCAGGCTCGGCGGCTTCCGCCGCGGCGCCGACGCCGGACGGCGCGACGTGGAGGCGGAGATCGCCGAGCAGACCGGCCAGAACCAGGTGCCGAGCGCCGTACGCGCCGTACCCGGAACAGCCGTATCCGAAGAAGCCACGGGGGGCACAGTCGAGGAGGCAAGCAGTTGACCGCGCCCAGTACCTTCGGACTGAGCAGTGAGGCTCGTAACCTGCACTGGCTGCTGAGCAACCTCATCGAGGAGGTGCCCGGTATCCAGTCCGTCGCCGTGGTCTCCTCCGACGGCCTGCTCCTGCTCTCCTCCGACCCCGGCGTCACCGAGGCGGCCCGCGAGGCGCAGACCGAGAAGCGCAGGGGCCCGCGCGGCTCCGCCGCCGACCTCGCCACCATCGTCTCCGGCATCGGCAGCCTGACCGTCGGCGCCGCCAGGCTGATGGACTTCGGCCCGGTCAAGCACACGATGGTCGCCATGGACGAGGGCAGCCTGTTCGTGATGTCGATCAGCGACGGTTCGCTGCTCGGGGTGCACGGCAGCGCGGAGTGCGACATGAGCGTGGTGGCATATCACATGGCACTGTTCGTCGGCCGCGCCGGCCACGTCCTCACCCCCGAACTCCGCACCGAGCTACGCAAATCCCTTGAGGGCGACGCGACGAGGAGCGGCCGATGAGCAGCGCCCCGAAGAACGGCAGGCAGAACAACCTCCCGGTACGCGGCGGCGACCGCAAGCCCGCCCGCGTCCGCCCCTACTCGCTCACCGGCGGCCGTACCCGCTTCGGTCACGTCCTCCTCGTGGAGACGTTCGTCGCGGCGCTCGAAGCCCCCGAGGAGCGCAAGGAACTGACGAATGGTTCCCTCAACTCCCGGGTGATGCCGGAGATGCTGGCCATCGTCGAACTGTGCCGCCGGATGCGCACGGTGGCCGAGATCGCCGCGCTGCTGAAGATGCCGCTCGGTGTGGTCCGGGTCCTGCTCAGTGACCTCGCGGACCAGGGAAAGATCCGTGTGTACGGAACGGGGACCGGTCACGGCGTCGGCCGCCCGGACCGCGCTCTGCTGGAAAGGGTGCTGAGTGGACTACGCCGTCTCTGACGCCACCGGCGTCGCCCCGCTCCTCGACGAGGAGGAGCAGCCGCGGTCCTGGCAGACGGACCGCAGCCGGGCCCCCATCGCGACGAAGATAGTCGTGGCGGGCGGTTTCGGCGTCGGCAAGACCACGCTGGTCACAGCCGTCTCGGAGATCACGCCGCTGCAGACCGAGGCGCTGATGACCGAGGCGAGCGAGGAGACCGACGACCTCACCGCCACGCCCGGCAAGCTGACCACCACCGTGGCCATGGACTTCGGCCGCATCACGCTCGACGACGACCTGGTGCTCTACCTGTTCGGCACGCCGGGCCAGCAGCGGTTCTGGTTCATGTGGGACGACCTGGTGCGCGGCGCGATCGGCGCCGTCGTCCTCGCGGACACCCGGCGCCTGAAGGACTGCTTCCCGGCGCTGGACTACTTCGAGAGCTGCGGGCTGCCGTACGTCGTCGCGGTCAACCACTTCGACGGCAGCGAGCGCTTCGAACCGGAGGACGTGCGCGAGGCATTGACGATCCCTCCGCGCGTACCTGTAATGATCATGGACGCCCGCCGTCGGATCTCGGCCATCGAGACACTGCTGTCCCTGGTCGCCCACGCGCTGGACGAAACCCCCGAGTAATCCCCCGAGTAGGAGAGCAGCCCCCGTATGCGGAAGATACTCGTCGTGGGGGCCGGCCAGTCCGGTCTCCAGCTCGCCCTCGGCCTCCAGTCGCACGGCTACGAGGTCACCCTGATGTCGAACCGGACCGCGGACGAGATCCGCTCCGGCCGGGTCATGTCGACGCAGTGCATGTTCGACACCGCACTGCAGCACGAGCGCGATCTCCAGCTGAACTTCTGGGAGTCCCAGGCCCCGAAGATCGAAGGACTCGGCGTCTCGGTCGCCGCCCCCGGCTCCTGGGGCGAGGGTCCCGCGGCCCGCGCGATCGACTGGGTGGGCAAGCTCGACGGGTACGCGCAGTCGGTGGACCAGCGGGTGAAGATGGCCGGCTGGATGGAGACCTTCGCCCAGCGCGGCGGCCAGCTGGTCATCCACGGCGCGGCGGTCGGCGACCTCGACTACTTCGCCCGTACCTACGACCTGGTCATGGTCTCGGCGGGCAAGGGCGAACTGGTCTCCATGTTCGGCCGCGACGCCGCCCGCTCCCCGTACGCGGAGCCGCAGCGGGCGCTGGCCGTCGCCTACGTCCACGGCCTCGGCCCCCGCCCCGAGCACCCGGACTACTACGCGGTCCGCTGCAACCTGGTCCCCGGCGTCGGCGAACTCTTCGTCATGCCGACGCTGACGACCTCCGGTCCCGCCGACATCCTCTTCTGGGAGGGCATACCCGGCGGCCCGCTGGACGTCTTCAACGGCGTCAAGGACCCCTCGGAGCACCTCTCCCTGACCCTGGAACTCATGGAGCGGTACACGCCCTGGGAGCACGCGCGGGCCACCAAGGCCGAACTGACCGACGCCGGCGGCACCCTCGCCGGCCGCTACGCCCCCACCGTCCGCAACCCCATCGGCCGCCTCCCCGGCGGCGGCCTGGTGCTCGGCGTCGCGGACGTCGTCGTCGCCAACGACCCGATCACCGGCCAGGGCTCCAACTCGGCCTCGAAGTGCGCCGCCGCCTACCTCGCCTCGATCCTCGAACACGGTGAGAAGGAGTTCGACGAGACCTGGATGCAGGCGACCTTCGACCGCTACTGGAACACCGCCCAGCACGTCACCAAGTGGACGAACGCCATGCTCGCCCCGCCGCCGGAGCACATCCTCAACCTCATCGGCGCCGCCGGCCAGCTCCCCCCGGTCGCCAACCGCTTCGCCAACGGCTTCAACGACCCCGCCGACTTCGAGAACTTCTTCTACGAGCCGGAAAAGACGGAGGCGTACCTGGCGTCGGTGACCGGCGCCGCCTGATCGGGCCGGTTTTCGGCCGCGGGTCGTTCGTGGTTGCTCGCGCAGTTCCCCGTGCCCCCAAAGGGGCGCACTGCAGCGCCCCTTTCTTTAGGGGCGCGGGGAACTGCGCGGCCGGCCACGACGGCGCCGCACCCGACCACCACCCCATCGCGGCACCCCGAGCGGAACACATACCCTGCACATATGACCCCCCAGGCCGCCACCCCCGCCTACCGCAGGCTCTCCGTCGAGGAACGGCGGAGCCAGCTGCTCGACGCGGCCCTCTCCCTCTTCGCGCACCGCGCGCCGGAGGAGGTCTCCCTCGACGACGTGGCGGAGGCGGCCGGGGTCTCGCGGCCACTGGTGTACCGGTACTTCCCGGGCGGCAAGCAGCAGCTCTACGAGGCCGCGCTCCGGTCCGCCGCCGAGGAGCTGGAGCACTGCTTCGACGAGCCCCGCGAGGGCCCGCTGCTGCCCCGTCTCTCCCGCGCCCTGGACCGCTACCTGGCCTTCGTCGACCAGCACGACGCCGGTTTCAGCGCCCTGCTCCAGGGCGGCAGCGTGGTGGAGACCTCGCGGACGACGGCGATCGTGGACGGGGTACGGCGGGCCGCCGCGCAGCACATCCTCAGCCACCTCGACGTCGCCGACCCCGGTCCCCGGCTGCGGATGACCGTCCGGATGTGGATCACGGCGGTGGAGGCGGCCTCGCTGATCTGGCTCGACGAGGGCAAGCAGCCGCCCGTCGACGAGCTGCGGGACTGGCTGGTGGACCAGTTCGTCGCCGTACTGAGCGTGACCGCGCGCCGCGACCCGCAGACGGCCGCCCTCGTCGACGCTCTTGTCGACGCCCTCGCGGCGGATGGCTGAGACTGGTGCCGTGAAGAGTCAGGACACCCCCTTCGAGGGCGGCCCCATGGACGGCCGCGTCCTCCCCGTGCTGCTCGGCATGACCGGCCACCCCCCGAAGACGTACCGCATCCCGGTCCCGGACCCGGCCGGGGGCAGTCCCACGGTCCTGGTCTACCGCCGGGTGCCCCGCGGGCACAGCAAGCGCCTGGGCCTCACCCAGGGCTGGAAGTACGCGTACGACCCGACGGGCAGGGGCGCCGGCGGCGGCGGGCCGAAGTGGCCGTGGTCGAAGCCGGGCCATACCGACGAGTGACAGTTGTGCGCCGAACCGCGCACACTCGCCGTGCGAACCGAGCGGACATGTCCGATTATCACGTCTGATTACCACGATGCCGGGCGGAAGGACCGTTCCGCATCGGAGGTGATGGCATGTCAGAGAGGTTCCTGCGGCTGGCCTGCACGGCCGCGGTGGTGGCGGCCCAGGCCGTCCTCGCGCCCGTACCCGCACTCGCCGCGCCCGGCCCCGAGCGGCCGGTGGCCGAGCTGCTGACCGACCTTCAGCAGGCGTACCGGCAGACCGAACAGGCCACCGAGACCTACAACGCGACCGAGGAGCGGCTGAACCGGCAGCGGACCGTGGTGACCCGGCTGGACGACGAGCTGGCCAGGGCCCGCAGCTCCCTGCACGGCAGCAGGTCCGAGGCCGGCCGGCTGGCCCGGCAGCAGTACCAGAGCACCACCGGCCTCTCCCCGTACCTGCGGCTGCTCCTCGCCCGCGACCCGCAGCACGCCCTCGACGAGGGCCATGTCATCGGCCGGCTGGCCCGCGAGCGGGCCGAGACGGTGGGCCGCCTGGCGGACGACGAGAAGAAGCAGCTCGACCTGGCCCGCCAGGCCCGCAAGGCGCTCGACGCCCGGCTCGCCCTCGCCGAGAGCCAGAAGAAGGCGCGCGACGAGGTGCGGACCCGTCTCTCCGAGGTGGAGCGGATGCTGGCCGCCCTCACCCCCGACCAGCTCACCGCCCTGGCCGCCCTGGAGCAGGACCGGACGGCCGACGCCCAGCGGAAACTCGCCCTCTCCGGCGCCCTGAGCGCCACCACACCGCCCCCCTCCCAGGAGGGCGACCGCGCGGTGCGCTACGCCGTGCAGCAGCTGGGCAAGCCGTACCAGTGGGGCGCGGCGGGCCCGGTGTCGTACGACTGCTCGGGCCTGACCTCGCAGGCCTGGGACCACGCCGGCACCCCCATCCCCAGAACCAGCCAGGAACAGTGGGCCACCCTCCCGCACGTCCCGATCGACGAGCTGCGCCCGGGCGACCTGGTCCTCTACTTCCCCGAGGCCACCCACGTCGCCCTCTACCTCGGCGACGGCAAGGTGGTCCAGGCCCCGCGCCCCGGCGCGAAGGTGAAGGTCTCCCCGATCGCCGCCAACCCGATCCTGGGCGCCGTACGCCCGGACCCGAAGGCCCGGCCGCTGGCCCACTACACGCCGCCGGCGGTGCCGAAGACGGCGGCGGAGGGCTCGGACGAAGCCTTCGGAACGTCACAGCCGACAGCGCCGACTCCTACCTGAGAGAGCGCCGGGCTGATCGCAAGATCCGGTTCCCGCACCCACCCAAGGGGCGCGGGGAACTGCGCGACAAGCCCCCACCCACCCGCACCCGAGACTCAACCCAGCAGCCCCGAGCTCTTCCACAGCCGCCGCCCGACCCCCCGAAGCACCCCGATGTCGTCCAGGAAGTCCGTCAGCCGCTTCGCCCCCGTCTGCATGACCTCCCGCCGGTGCCCACTCGCCTGCACCTGCGCGAGGGCCTCCCGCCGGTCAAGACCCACGTTCGTGTAGACCTCGGGATTGACGAAGGCGACCGAGAACACCCGGGCGAACTCGCCGGAGGTGACCCGGGTGAACTCCTGCGACCAGCGCGGCGCCGTCAGCATCTGGCGGCGCAGCTCCTCGCGGGCGTACCGGACGTGCCGGGCCTCCTCGACCACGTGGATGCGCGTGACCCCCCGGATCAGCGGCTGGACCCGCTCGTCCGGGAAGGTCAGCCGCTGCATCCAGTCCAGGACCTCCTCGCCGAGCAGCGTGGCGGTGAAGGAACCGGGCGTGGTGGAGATGGTCTTGAAGAGCCGGCCCAGGTTCTGGTGGGCCCGGCTCACCGGGTACCAGGGCGCGTCACCGCGTTCTATGAGCCGCGCGAACATCTTCGAGTGCCGGCACTCGTCCTCGATCTCGGTCAGCGCGTAGCGCACATGCGCGCTCGTCGCCGCCTTGTCGTAGATGTGCCGGACCAGCAGCTGCATCAGGATCAGCTCGAACCAGATGCCGAGCGAGGCGAGCGCCGCGGCCTCGTGCTGGGAGAGCAGGATCCGCTGCTCCTCGCTCATCCGCTTCCACATCGGCGTGTCGTAGAGCGACACCAGCTCCGGCGGCCAGAACCACTTGCCCTCCTCGAAGGGCGCGTCCCAGTCCAGCTCCTTGTCCGGGTCGAAGGAGTGCTTCGCGGAGGAGACCAGCAGCCGTTCGGCCACCTGCTCGCGGTCCTTGAGGAGACCGAGCGCGTCCCGCAGTCCGTCGACCGCCTCCGCATCCGTCAGGGTCGTCATGGCTCCCTCACCTCGTTACCCGGGGGTACGTCTTCGTCCGCTCTTATGAGACTGCCTGTCAGCAAGACGGTCAAGTCCCCGCGCACGACTTGTTGACTCCGCGTCTACACCGATGCGGGGCCGGGCGGAGCCGGGCAGAGCCGGGCGGAACCGCTCAGAGCCCGAGCGCCGCCCGCATCACCGCCTTGGCGATCGGCGCCGCGTCCCCGCCCCCGCTGATGTCCCCGCGGTCCGCCGACGCGTCCTCGACCACCACCGCCACCGCCACCTTCGGCTCCAGGTCGGTGTCCGCCTGCGCCCAGGACACGAACCAGGCGTACGGCACCCCGGAGTTGCCGATCCCGTGCTGCGCGGTGCCGGTCTTGCCGCCGACCGTGGCGCCGGGGATCGCCGCGTTGGTGCCGGTGCCCTCCCGGACCACGTCCGTCATCAGCTCCTTCATCCGGACGGCCGTCGAGGGGCTCATCACCTGCCGTACCGCCCCCGCACCGCCCGTGGCGACCGTCTCGCCGGTCCGCCGCACGGTCCGGTCCACCAGATACGGCGGCCGGGCCATCCCCCCGTTCGCCACCGCCGCCGCGACCATCGCCATCTGCAGCGGGGTGGCGCGGGTGTTGTACTGCCCGATCGAGGACAGCGCCAGCTGAGCCCGGTCCAGGGTCGTGTCGAAGGTGCTCGGCGCGGCGGTGAACGGGATGCGCAGCCGGGTGTCGTTGAAGCCGAACGCCTCCGCCGTCGTCGTCATGTTCGCGACGCCCACGTCCACGCCCAGCTTCGCGAACACCGTGTTGCACGACCATTCGAAGGCCGCCCGCAGCGAGGCGTCCGCGCAGCCGTCCCCCTCGTTGGTCAGCCGGGTCGTGGTGCCCGGCAGCCGGTAGGGGTCGGGGGAGTCGGTCGGCGCGTCCAGGTCGGTGACCACGCCCGCGTCCAGGGCGGCCGCCGCGGTGACCACCTTGAAGGTCGAGCCCGGCGGATACGTCTGCCGGACCGCCCGGTTGAGCATCGGCTTCTCCGGGTCGGCGTTCAGCCGCGCCCAGGCCGAGGTCACCGCGTCGCTGTTGCCGGACAGCTCGGCGGGGTCGTACGACGGGGTGGAGACCAGGGCCAGGATCCGGCCGGTCGCCGGTTCGATCGCGGCGACCGCGCCCTTGCGGGCACCGAGGCCCCGGTAGGCGGCCTCCTGGGCCTCCCGGTTCAGGGTCGTCACGACGTTGCCGCCGGGGGCCGACGACCGGCCCGTGTCGTCGTTCCAGAGCGGGAACGGCGCCAGCATCGGGTCGGTGCCGGAGAGCAGCGGGTCCTCGGCGTGTTCCAGGAACGTGGTGCCGTACAGCTGGGAGGCGAAGCCGGTCACCGGGGCGTACAACGGGCCCTCGGGGTACGTGCGTTCGTAGCGCAGCTGCTCCCTGCTGTCCCACGAGCCGGTGACCGGCACGCCGCCGACCAGGATGTCGCCGCGGGGGAGGCCGTAACGGGCGATCGAGGCGCGGCGGTTGGCCGGGTTGTGGTCGTAGGAGCCGGCCTGTACGACCTGGACGCGGGCGGCGTTGACGAGCAGCGCGAGGAGCAGCAGGGCGCAGAAGGCGCGGGCCCGCCGCACGTACCGGGCCATGCCGCCCCGCTGGCGGCCGTACCCGGCCTTCATGGGGCCACCCGCCCGTCGTACTGGCTGCGGGCTGAGTCGCTCACCCGGATCAGCAGGGCCACGATCGCCCAGTTGGTGACGACCGAGGAGCCGCCCTGGGCCAGGAACGGCATCGCCATGCCGGTCAGCGGGATCAGCCCGGTCACTCCGCCCGCGATGACGAACACCTGGAGCGCGACGATCGAGGCGAGCCCGACCGCGAGCAGCCGGGCGAAGGGGTCGCGCAGGGCGAGGCCGGCCCGGTAGCCGCGCTCGACGAGCAGGCCGTAGAGGAGGAAGATCGCGGACAGTCCGGCGAGGCCGAGTTCCTCGCCCGCGGTGGCCAGGATGAAGTCCGACTTGGCGGCGAAGCCGATCAGGATGGAGTGGCCGAGGCCCAGTCCGGTGCCGAGGACCCCGCCGGCCGCGAACGCGAAGAGGGACTGGGCGAGTTGGTTCGGTCCCTGGCCCGCCTCGATCGACGCGAACGGGTGCAGCCAGTCCTCGATACGGCCGTGCACATGCGGTTCCAGATGGCCCACCGCCACCGCGCCGAACACGGCGAGCACCAGGCCCACGGCGATCCAGCCGGTGCGCCCGGTGGCGACGTACAGCATGACGACGAACAGCCCGAAGAAGAGCAGCGAGGTGCCGAGGTCGCGTTCGAGGATCAGGACGCCCACGCTCACCAGCCAGATCGTGACGATCGGGCCGAGCACCCGCCCGGTCGGGAACTGCATGAACCACAGACGGCGGCCCGCGTAGGCGAGCGCGTTGCGGTTGGCGGCCAGGTACGCGGCGAAGAACACCGCGAGCAGCACCTTCGCGAACTCGCTGGGCTGGATGGAGAATCCGGCGACCCTGATCCAGATCCGGGCCCCGTTGACGGCCGGGAAGAGGATCGGCAGGAGCAGCAGCACCAGCGCGGCGGCCACGCAGACGTAGGCGTAACGCTGCAGCACCCGGTGGTCGCGCAGCATCAGCACGACCAGGATGAAGAAGCCGACGCCCAGTGTGGACCAGACGAGTTGGGCGGGGGCCGCGCGGTCGCCCGGGGTCTCCAGGTCCAGCCGGTAGATCAGGACCAGGCCGAGTCCGTTGAGCAGCACGCCGATCGGCAGCGGCAGCGGGTCGGCGTACGGCGCGCGCAGGCGTACGGCGAGATGCGCGACGAGCGCGAGAACGCCGAGCCCGGCACCGTAACCGGCGGCGCCGGGCGGGACGGTGCCGGTGTGGGCCAGGCCGACCGCGCAGTAGCCGTACACGGAGAGCAGGACCGCCAGCACGATCAGGGCGAGTTCCATGCCGCGGCGCCGGGGGAGGCGTACGGCGGAGGTGGGGGACTCGGGTGCCGCCAGGGTGGATCCGGTCGTTCCGGCCTTGGTCATGTCCGGAACTTACCCAAATAGTCGGAGTTGCGGGCCTTGTCGCTCAGCACCAGCGTGGCGTATCGCCCGCGGTGTCGATGTAGTGGGCGGGACCCCAGGCCCAGGTGCCGTCGCCGACCCGGTACCAGACGCGGTCGCCGTACACGGACTCCCCGATGGTCCGGCACGTGATGAACACCTCCGCGCCCCGCCGGACGAACCTGACACGCCCGCCGTTCCGGTCCGGACGGTCGAGCAGCCAGATGCCGTTGTCCGCGGTGACGACACCTACGACGCGACCGGAGCCGTTGCCGTTCTGGTTACCGGGGCGGTTCGGGTCGCCGGGGTTGTTCGGGTTGTTCGGGTTGTTTGGGTCGTTCGGGTTGCTGGGGTTGCTGGGATTGCTTGGGTGATTCGGATCGCTCGGGTTGTTCTGGTTGCTCGGGTTGTTCTGGTCGCCCGAGTTGCCGATGCCGTTGGGTCTGCCGGAGTCGTCGTAGGACCCGTTCCCCGGGTCGCCGGTGTTCCAGTCGTCGTCCGCGTGCGCGGGGGCGGTGGCGCAGAGGGCGGCCAAGGCGAGGGTGGCGGCGGCCGTCGCGACGGCGCGGGCGAGGGGGCGGCGGGGGTACATGGGGCCTCCGGCGGGCGGGCGTTCTGGACGGAGCTGACTAATCGCCACGCTAGGAGGAGGACGGAGGGGCCGCCCTTCGGCTTGGGCCGAGTGCATCAACCCAGGGGCGCGGGGCTGTAGCGATATGCGGCTCCGCCGCGTGGGCGCGAGCAACCACAACGCACCCGCAGCCGCGCGACTCACACGCACCCCCCTGAGGGAGCGCCGACTTCAGGGGAGCGTCAGCGTGGCCACCGCCCCGCCCCCCACCGCGTTCGCGAAGCCCAGCCGCGCCCCCAGCACCTCCGCCTGCCCCACCGCGATCGTCAGCCCCAGCCCGTGCCCCCTGGCCCCGCCCTCCGTCCGGAACCGCTGCGGACCGTGGGCCACCAGGTACTCGGGAAACCCGTCCCCGTGATCCCGCACGGTGACCACCTTCCCCTCCACCGTGAGCACCACCCGCCCCCGCCCGTGCCGGTGCGCGTTGGCGACGAGGTTGCCCAGCACCCGTTCCAGCCGCCGCCGGTCGGTCTCCACCCACACGTCCCGTACGACCTTGACCTCGGTCTCCGTCCCGGACGCCCGCACCACCCGCTCGGCCAGTGTGCCCAGCGCCTCCGCGTCGGCCTCCGGCCGCTCCCGGCCCGCGTCCAGGCGGGAGATCTCCAGCAGGTCCTCGGTGAGCGTGCGCAGCGCGGCCACCCGGTCCCGCACCAGTTCCGTCGGCCGCCCCGGCGGAAGCAGTTCCGCCGCCGCGTGCAGCCCCGTCAGCGGGGTCCGCAGCTCATGCGCCACGTCCGCGGTGAACCGCTGCTCGCTCAGCAGCTTGCTCTGCAGCGAGGCGGCCATGCCGTCCAGCGCGGCGGCGACCGCGGCCACCTCGTCCTGCGGCCGGGTCGGGTCCTTGGTCCGGGGGTCGTCGACGCGGGCGTCCAGGTCCCCGGCGCTGATCCGCCGGGCCACCTGGGCCGTGCCGTGCAGCCGCCGGGTCACCCGGGTCACCGCGAACGCGCCGACCAGCAGCGTCGCCCCGATCGCGAGGGCCGACGACCAGAGGATGGAGCTGTCGAGCGCGGCGATCGTACGGGCCTGCTGGGAGTAGTCGACGGCCACCGCCAGCGCCCGGTGCCCGTCGGCCGGGCCCGCCGCCCACATCAGGGGGCGACCGTCGTCCTTGGCGACCATCGTGCCGCGCTCCCCGGCCAGCGCCAGCGCCCGCAGCCGCGGCGGCAGCCCGGCCGGGTCGACCCCGGCGTCCCGCCCCAGCGCGTCCCCGGCCCGGAAGTCGGCCGTCGCGTCCGCGAGCCGGGCCAGCGCCTGGTCACGGGCCTGCGCGACGGTCTGGTCGGTGACCGACACATGCACCAGGACGCCGAGCAGCGCGGCCAGCGCACAGCACATCACCGTGATGAACGCGGCCGACTTCGCCGCGAGCGTCCCGGCCCACCGGGGGAGCCTCATCACGCACCCGCCGAAGCCGAAGCCGAAGCCGAGGCCGAAGCCGAAGGCGAGGCAGCAGGCGAGGCCGAATGAGACGCTGACGGCGACGCTGACGGTGACGGCGTCCGGCTGTGGTGCCGCCCCTTGCCGGTCCGCAGGAACTCGTCCCGCGAGAACACCATCGCCTTCTGCTGCGGATCCCACGCCCAGGTGGTCCGGTACTCGTACCCGGTGATCCCGGCCGGCGACCGTACGATCACCGTCCGCCCGGCCAGCTCGACGCCGATGATCGCGTCGTTGTCGTCCAGCACCTGCACCAGCCGGTGCTTCTCGACGGTGTACACGCGCAGCGCGGTCTGGTTGGTCGGATACAGCCGGAAGCCGAGCGTCAGCTCGTCCCGTCCGTCCCCGGTCAGGTCCCGGTAGTACGGCTTCAGCAGCGGACACCGCGCCCCGCCGCCGCCCGCCGTGCACTCCCGCATCCGCTCGGCGGTCGCGTGGTACGCCCCCTTGGCCCCGTAGTCCGCCGGGTCCGAGGCGATCTCCGCCCGTACGACGGCCACGGGATCCACCGTGCGGATGTCGTCGCCGGTGACCGTGATCCCCTTGACCGGCTCCGAGCTGCCCTCGTCGTAGGGCCAGGCCGGGCTGGACGCCGGCCGCAGGTCGGGCCAGAGCCGGGCGGGGCTGACCGCGGTCGGGGCCGCCCCGGCCGCCCGCAGTCCGCCGGAGTCGCCACAGCCCGCCGCGGCCACCGCCAGCAGGGCGACGGCGGCCGCGGTGAGGGCGGCACGGACGGGACGACGGGTCGGCACGCTGCTCCTGAGCTCGGGGGCCATGGGTCTCGGGCCCCGTACACCTTATTCGCAGATTTGTAGGGAAGTCCTTTTTGCACCTCAAGGCCGCGTACGGGGGGCCGGTGCAGAGGAGAGGCTACTCGGCGAGGTCCTCAAGCAGTCGGGCGGTGGACAGACCGGCCCGCAGATAGGCGACGAACAGCTCGTTGTGCAGCGCCCACGGCGAGCGCCGGGCCCGCACCAGCCGGATCGCCTCCTCGGCCGTACACCCCCGGTGCACCAGCGTCTGCGCGACCACCAGCCCCGACCGGTTGTACCCGCTGTAGCAGCGCACCAGCACCGACCGCCCGGCGTCCAGGGCCTCGCTCGCCGCCCGCGCCAGCCGCATCACACCCGCCAGCTGCGTCCCGTCCAGCGGTCCGTCCGGTATCGGCCACACATGGTGCTCGACGCCGTCACCGGGCCCGTGCCCGGGCAGCCGCAGCAGACTCTGCACCACGTCGAACTCGTCCCGTACGACGGCGGACTCCAGCCGCCCCGAACGCCCCCGGAACTCGTGGCCGCCCATCCACAGCCCGGCCACCACCTCGCTCCACGGACTGTCCGGAGCCGGTACCTCGTACTGCTCCTCACGGATCCGCACCGGCGCCTCCCCGTCGCGCGCGCCAACCCCTGTCAAAGGTAGCCGGGTTCTTGCCCCTGGAGCACCCCGCCTGTTCCCATGGTCGAGGGGTGATGTCGCAATGAGCGGACTGCGCGTGGTGCCGACCTGGCGGCACGGCCAGGAGCGGCTGTACGTCTGCCGCCCGGACGGACGGAACATCGCCTGGTACGACCGTGAGGCGGGCCGGGTCAACGTGCTCAGCGAGGAGCGCCTGGACGACGTACTCGAAACCCTGCGGCCGTTCCTGACCGGCCCGGTCACGGTCGGCCCGCCCCCGGTGCCCACGCCCGCCGAGCTGGCGCGGCTGACCCTGCACCCCGACGACGACCTGGCGCCCAACCGCCCCGGCGAGGCGCTGCTGATCGCCCTCGACCGGGACCCCGGCCCGGCCCACCGGCTCCGCCCGGACCCGCGCCGCCGGGCCCTGGCCGCCGAGCAGACCGTCGGCGACGCGCTGGACCGCCTGGACGGCGTCGGCTGGCACGCCCTGCACTCCGTCCCGCTCCCCGGTGGCGACCGCCTCCATCACCTGCTGATCGGCCCCGGCGGCATCTTCTGCTTCCACGCGCTCTCCGCCCGCAAGCAGAAGGTCCTGGTCGCCGACCCGATGGTCACCCTGGGCCGCCGCGAGCCCCAGCCCCTGCTGCGCCGCCTCCGCGCCGACGCCGACCGTGCCTCGTACGCCCTCACGGCCGAGGTCCACCCCGTCCTCGCCCTCACCGAACCGGCGGACATCACGTTCACCGCCCCGCCCCGCGAGGTCCGCGTACTCCGCGACCGGGACCTGGACGCCCTGTCCCGCCTCGGCGGCGTCCTCAAACCGGCGGACGTGGAGGCCCTGCACGCGATGGCACGGGACCGGAACACGTGGGGGAGGGTGTAGGGGCGCCCGCCCGACGGTCCCGGCGCGACCCCTCAGAGCGGGGGCGCCCACGCATTCTTGGGGCACAGGAGGCGCTCGCGTCCCACCCGTCCTCAAGGCAGCGGGCACACGCCCTCAAGGCAGCGGGGTCGCCCGCCCCGCGTCCAGCAGTGGCGCCAGCAGATCCCCGTGGACCTGGACGCGCGGAGCGATGTCCCCCGCCCGGAATTCCAGCTGCCGCCCCGCCGCCCGGCACTCCGCGACCTCCTCCCACGTCACGGGCGCCGACACCGTCTCCGTCCGCCGCGCCCGGACCGTGTACGGCGTCGCCGTCGTCTTCCGCCCCGCGTTCTGACTCCAGTCCACGAACACCTTCCCGGGCCGCAGACTCCGCGTCATCCGGTGCAGCACCAGCCCCGGCAGCGCGCGCTCCGCCTCCACCGCCACCCCCTTCGCGTACTCACTCACCCGCGCACTGCTCGCCCCCCGCACCCCCGCCAGCAGATGCAGCCCCTTCGACCCGGCCGTCTTGGCGTACGCCTCGATCCCGTCCGCCGCCAGCCGCTCCCGCAGCCACAGCGCGACCTCGCAGCACTCCACCGCCGAGGCCGGCGCCCCCGGATCCAGGTCGAACACCAGCCGGTCCGCCTCGTCCGGCGCCTGCGCCCGCCACTGATGCGTATGGAACTCGGTGACCAGATTCGCCGCCCACATCAGACTCGCGAGGTCCTGCACCAGCACCATCCGCGCCGCCCCCTCCGACCGCGCCACCTCGACGGTCGTGACCCACTCGGGCGTACCCGGCGGCACGTTCTTGGTGAAGAAGACCTGGCCGTCCGGCCCGTCCGGATAACGCAGGAAGGACACCGGCCGGTCCCGCAGATGCGGCAGCAGCACCCCGGCCGTCGTCGCGTAGTAGTGCAACAGCTCACCCTTGGTGAACCCGGTCGCCGGATACAGCACCTTCTCCAGATTGCTGAGCGCGACCCTCCGCCCGTCCACCTCAGTGATCGGCGTCATACGATGACAATCTCACATAAACCCCTCCTGTCCCGACCCTCCGACCCCCCGACCGTCGGCCGGAAGGAGCCACAAGTGCGATCCATCTGGAACGGCGCGATCTCCTTCGGTCTCGTCAGCATCCCGATCAAGCTGGTGAACGCCACGGAGAGCCACTCGATCTCCTTCCGCCAGGTCCACACCGAGGACAACGGCCGCATCCGCTACCGCAAGTTCTGCGAGCTGGAGGACCGCGAGGTCGCCCAGTCGGAGATCGGCAAGGGGTACGAGGACGCCGACGGCACGATCATCCCGATCACCGACGACGACCTCTCCCACCTGCCCATCCCCACCGCCCGCACCATCGAGATCGTGGCCTTCGTCCCGGCCGAGCGCATCGACCCGCTCCAGATGGACGCCGCGTACTACCTGGCCGCCTCCGGCGCTCCTGCCGCCAAGCCGTACACCCTGCTCCGCGAGGCCCTGAAACGCAGCCACAAGGTCGCCATCGCCAAATACGCCCTCCGCGGCCGCGAACGCCTCGGCATGCTCCGCGTCGTCGGCGACGCCATCGCCATGCACGGCCTCCTCTGGCCCGACGAGGTCCGCGCCCCCGAGGGCATCGCCCCCGACACCGACGTCACCGTCCGCGACAAGGAACTCGACCTCGCCGACGCCCTCATGGACACCCTCGGCGAGGTCGACCTGGAGGACCTCCACGACGAATACCGCCAGGCCCTCGAAGACGTCATCGCCGCCAAAGCCGCCGGCGAGACCCCGCCGGAAACCCCGTCCACCGCACCGGCCGGCAAGGTCCTCGACCTGATGGCAGCCCTGGAGAAGAGCGTCCGAGCAGCGAAGGAGTCGCGAGGAGAGCCGGCGGAGGCAGAGATCACCCCACTACCCAGCAAGAAGCAGACGCCGAAGAAGACCACAGCCAAGAAGGCAGCACCGAAGAAGTCCACAACAACGAAGAAGCCCGCGACAGCAAAAAAGACCACTCCCCGCAAACGCCCCGCCTAACACCAAAACGCCCCAAACCAACCCAGCGAACCACGCGCCCAGCCCCCCGCAACCCTCACGCCGGCCATGATCAGCTTCACCCCACCCCAAGCCCACCCACCGCCCGAGAAACCCGTTCATGAACACCCCGGACGAGCTGGTAGTGTTCTACCCGTCGCCGCGAGCAAGCGCTCAACGCCAGACGCCCCCGTAGCTCAGGGGATAGAGCAACGGCCTCCGGAGCCGTGTGCGCAGGTTCGAATCCTGCCGGGGGCACACTGTGTAAGTGTGCCAAAGACCCCGCCGCCAGCGCGTTTGCTGGGTGCGGGGTCTTGTTGTTTGCGCAGGCGGATGCGGTCGGATGCAGCCGTTTGCCAGTGATCACGTAATAACGACGTAATGATCTTGGTGGCCCTTCCGGCAGGTAGACGCCCGTTTCCCGCCTCCTTGCCCTGTCCCCGCGAGGGCGACCGAGTCTCTTCGTCTGGCCCCGTTCAAGCGAAACCCCGGACATGGGGCCACGAGGCCAGGCTTCCATATTCGCGCTGCCCGCATCTGAGGTCCCGCAGTGCGAGAGCCTGGGTGCGACCGACCGCACACCCACTTGACGCAATCGGCGCTGCCAGCATGGCACCTCGGCCTCGACCGCTCAGGACTCCGCCGAGGCCCCGCTGTCCCATGCCGGCACGCTGGATCAAGGAGTAGAGATGCTGGCGAATCTACTGCCTGGCCTTCGTGACGTCCGGGCGCCGCTGTCGGCGGGGTGTATATGGCTCTTGACGCTCTGGCTGATCATGGAGCGTCGGGTCCCCACTCGGGAGCAGGCGCATGGCGTGTGGGCGTCGCTGTACCGTCTGGGCGGTTTACTGGGCCCTACCGGAGCATTGGCATCCGCAGCCTTTGCCGCCTACCTCATCGGTGCGATGTTGATGGTTCGAGTTGCCACTGTGAATGTGCAGGAAGCGCGCAAGACGGCGTGGCTCAGGAACATGCAGACGGCCTTCAGGCCGCGCGTGTCCAGACTCGCGTTCGATGACCTGATCCACTTTCTGCAGGCGCAAGGGCGAGTACTGGTACCGACACCAGAAGAAGCCAGAGATCCTCGGCAAGAGCAGAGCCAACGTGGTCTGGTCAATCTTGTAGCACGTGACGTTCTTGGCGAGACCAGGCAACTTCGTATCAAACTCCTGATCGCCAACTACGACTTGTTCAACGAGTACGACCGAGCTGTGGGCGAGGCCGAGTTCCGCAAGAACGTCGCCTATTCCCTCATAGGTCTGGCAGCCGCGCTCAGCTGGCTGTACTCCCCTTGGTGGGCTCTCATGCTGGTCGTGTCCTTCCGGCTCTACGTCGCCGGAGTAGGGAGTGAGCGGATAGCCAACGACGTCATCATCGAAGCTGTAGTGGCAGGGCTCCTAGAACCCGCCACCTTGACCGGAGCCGCGGGCCTGCCGGCAGTTCCTGTGGAGCGCGGCCCGTAGTTTCGCGAGAGTCCGACACACCTTCGACACGACGAAGCCCCGGATCTCTCCGGGGCTCGCGTGAGGGCGTGTGGGCCGTGTCAGTCAGTCTTCGCTGTCGTCCTCCTCTCCCAGCCCTTTCAGGATCCGGTCGTTCATCTCTTGCTCCTGGCCGTCGATGCACTTGGCGTAGATCTTCAGTAGGACATCGACCGAGTGGCCGGCGCGGGCCGCTACTTCCGGGGCGGGTACGCCGGAGTTGAGCCACTGGGAGACACCTGCGTGCCGGAGGTCGTACGGGCGAGCCGCCAGGACTGAGGCAACCTGTTCGGGCGGGAACGCCAGGGCACGGGCTTGCTTCCACGCGCGCGAGTACGACGAGGCGGCGATCACGTTGCCCCGCTCGCTGGAGAACAGCCGGCCGTCGTCCGCCGTACCGAACTCCTTGATGTGGTCCTGGAGCATCCGCACGAGCGGAGGCGGTACTGGCACGGTGCGTACCTCACCGTCTGCCCGCTGCTTCAGGCCGCGCCGATCGTGTGCCTCACCGGAGTCGGTCCACGCCTTACCCGCGGTGGGCCTGGTCTCAGCCAGATCGATCCGACCCCAGCCCCTCTCCGGGAGCGTGCAGTCCGAGAGCCGCAGCCCGAGTGCTTCGCCGGGGCGCATGGCCGCGTAGTACAGGCAACCGAAGAACGCCCGTAACCGCCGGCCGCTCGCCCGGTCGTAGCCGCCGACGTACGTGACCGCCGCCAGCAGCTCCCGCGCCTGCCGAGGGTTGACCACCACCCGACGGTCGACTTCCTGCACTGCTCGCTTTCCCCTCTTACGGCGCACACGGCTCAGCGGGTTCGAGGTCAGCGCCTCCAGCTCCACCCCGTATTCGAGGACGTTGAAGACCACCGCACGCCGCCGGCGGTACGTCTGCGTCGCCGCGGGCTTGCCGTCGAGCTTCCGTGTGAGCGCGTCGATCAGCTCGTGGGCGCGGGTGATCTCCTGGAGTTCGGCCACCGGCAGCGATGCCTTCTCGATCCACTTCACCGCCGCCACGATTTCCACCGGCCGTTCACGCTCCCTCCGAGACGGAGGCAGTACGTACGAGCGCAGTGCCCGCCGAAGATCGGCTGAGGCAGGACGCCCGCGGACCGACTTGACCAGCGCAGGCATGACTGTCGCCAGGGCATCGGTCATGCTGTCCCGCTGCTTCGCCGACGCCTCGGGCCACCGGGCATCGATGTACTTCAGCGCCAGCTCCAACAAGGACAGCGCGGCCTTTCCCCCACGCAGAGAGTCGGGCAGGCCGGTCACCGTGTCGAAGGGTTCCCCCTTGTCCGCCGCCCGCAGCAGTTTCGCGCGGAAGCGGTCGGCCAGCGGCTTCGTCTTGTACGACTCGTGAAAGGGCTCGCCGTCCACGGACCAGCGGACCAGGTGCGTCGGCTTCTTCGCGGAGCGGTTGATGCTCAGCTTCCAGATGACGACCTTGTAGGACTTCACGACGCAACCCCTTCCGCCCGGTCCTCCAACCAGTCGTTGAGCACGTCCCGCCGAACCCGGAGCTCCCCGTTCGGCAGCCGGATGCAGGCCGGGGCGATGCGCAGTTCCCGCCAGCGGTAGAAGGTGCGCCGCGATATGCCGCCCAGTTCGTCGAGCACCTGCCGCACGGTGAGCAGCTCAGCCGCCCTACCTCGGTTCTCACGCGCCATGACGACCACCGCTCTCCCGCACGGAGGCAGCCAGGAGCGCCGCCTCCGGCGAGTAGCCGCGCCCCGCGTAGCGCCACTGACCGACCGTGATGGTTGAGCGGTCGGCCAGGCCGAGCAGGGCTCGCTGTTCCTCCGCACGGTGGTCGGCACGGGCCTGCCGAAGCGCGGTCAGCGTGGTGGAGTACCTGCGCGACTTGGTAGAGAAGTGCCCGCCGTACCCGAGCATGTGAGCCCAACGGCGGAGCCCGAGCGACTCGAACTCCGGCAGGCCCCCGAGCCACCAGCACGTGCCGATCATGCGCAGCACATGTGCCCGCACGGGCAGCGTGACCATGTCCCGCGCGTGGTGGATCCGACCGTCCACCGCGCCGGTGGACTCTGCTCCTTTCGTGGCGTACTTGGCGATGTAGCCCGCCACGGCCGCCGCGGAGGGAGGCCGTTCCGCCGCATCCGGTCGGTACGCGGCGACTGGTCGTACGTCGACCTGCTTGCCGAAGCGCAGCTCCCGCTGACCGACGACGCTCGCCCCCGGAGCGCTCAGCCGCACCCGGCCGGCCACCGCCCGCACGGCATCCGTCAGGAGCGGCACGGTCGCCCAGCCAGGCGGAGCCGAGTCGGGCCCGTCCGGTCCGTCGAGGCGGATCACGCCATGGAAGTGAACCAGGCCCCGACGTTGGTACTCGGCGACCTTCGCGTACGAGAGCCGGGCGACCTTCCCGAACTCCGTACGCGGCACCCCGGCCCGCCGTGCGACCTCCCGCCGCAGCTCCAGCCCGAACCGGTGCCAGAGCTGACCGGCGAGCGCGTGCCAGAGGACGGCGCCCGCGTAGTCGTAGCAGCGCGGGCAGAGCGGTTCGCCGAGGCGAGGATCGTCGGCCGGGTGGCGCGTACGGCATCCGACCGGCCGCCCGTGGGTACAACGCTCTCCCGGCCGGCGTGGACGACAGGCCCGTACGAGCCCGCCGTGTTCCCGTCGCGTGTGGACCGGCCCGAAGCCTGGAGCGGTGAGCGTGGCGAACACGCGCGGGTGCCCGCTCACCGCCTCCGTGACGTTTTTGCCTCCGGCGAGTCCGGCCCGGATGAGTTGGTACGTGTCCGCCCGGTACAGCGCCGAGCAGGCCGGGCAGACCGTCGCTCGCCGGTTGCCGCACGCGATGAGCATTCGACCGCCGTAGACGTCCGACCCGTACGAGAGCAGAGCCGCCCCCGTTGTCGTGTCGAAGACAGTCGCTGCACCGACCAGGTGAATCGGATTGGTGCAGCCGCAGAGACGGACGATGTTCCGGCGCCAAGCGGCGAACTCCGGTTCCGCAGCCCTGGCGACCAGGGACACAGCGCTCCCTGGCACGAGGGTGGTGGTCATCGTCGACCACCCCCGCCGCCACCGAACGCATGGCCCATCACGGCCGAGATCCCCTCCGGCCGAGTCTTGGCGCTGAAGCGCAGCGTCGGATCCGTGAGCCAGAGCGCCGCAGCGTGGGCGGGGCACAGACGGCGCTCCGTGCCGTCGAGTTCGACGAGGACGACCTGTTCCAGCCCGGCGCAGGTCGAGACCTCCGAGTCTCGCTGCCTGAGTTCGCAGTCCGGCAGCGGGGATTTGCGCGAATGATGCGCGCTGGTCAAAGTGTGAGTGCTCCTTTCACTGCTCATGTGGCGGATGGAGTGGGTTCCTGACGGGGTCGGGTTTGGCGACTTCGCGCCCCGTCGGGAGCCCTTCGTACGGGCGATCACTGCCGTTCCTCGGGCGGGATCGCGACTACGACGTACGCGATCGGTCCGAATTCACGGCGTGCGTCGAAGTACCCCTGGCCGAGGTCCTCCGCCGGCACGCCGAGCGGAGCAGCAACGGAAGCCACTCCTTCTCGCCGACCGGCGGAGTCGGACGCGTCCACCAGGACGGCGACAGAGGCACGGCGCGGCACGACGACGGCAGGGTTGGCTGTCAGGAAGTCGATCAGCTCCCGCAGACCGGCCAGGAACTCGGCGCGGTCACCGGAGCGGATGGCGTACGCGGACACGTGGTGTCCCCCTCTCGGGTCAACGGGTCGTTTCAGAAGCGGAGTTGGCCGAGGAAGCCGTTCACCCCGTCGAGGACCGTCTGAACGAACGGCGCGGCCACGGTCTTGGCCAGCAGGAAGCCGAAGGCTCCGCAGAGCAGCGTGTCGGCCCACCTCAGGTACCGGATGCGCAGGAGGAACCAGATCAGCAGGCCGAGCAGCAGAGCGGCGGACATGGACACCAGCACGACAGGCCCCTTTCACAGCGCTTCGACGTGCAGCTCGGACAGGACGGGAGTCAGGTGCGCGTACTCGGCAGCGACGGCTTCGGCCTCCGCTTCCGTGATCAGGTGTGACCGGGCTCGTTCCCAGCCGTCGCCGGAGGCGAGGACGGCGGTACCGGCCTGTTCCGGGGTGATGGCTTGCGCCGCCTTGAGCGCGTCCGGGTTGAGGTCGCCGAGCGCCATTTCGGCCGTACCGGGGTCGGCGACGCGATGGCAGACCCGGCCGCTGAGTTGTGCCCGCAGGGCGGTGACGCCGGGCCCCAGGTCGGAACCGACACGCTGGCCGGCGACGACCAGGAACACCCCGAGTGCCGCACCGAGTTGGGCCAGCCGGATGAGCGCGGTTCCGGCCGCCTGTGCTTCGTCCTTCTCGTTCCGGTTCGCGACGAGGAACAGTTCCGCGAGCTCATCGACGATCACGACGACGGGGACAGGGCGTTCCTTGTCGGGCAACCCCCAGATGTTGCGGACGCGAGCCGCCCGGCAGACGGTCATCCGGTCGAGGGTCATATCCACGAGTGCGGTCAGCAGCCGGACCGCCTGTTCGCGGTTGGTGGCGAGGGCCGACAAACGCGGCTCGTAGAGGGACAGTTCCATGCCGCCCTTGCAGTCGATCCCGACGAGAGCGACGTGTTGCGGAGCCAGACCGGCTACGAGGGCGTTGATCAGGGTGGACTTGCCGGAGCGGGTGGCCCCCACGATCAGCCAGTGAGGCACGCGCCGCAGGTCGACCACCCACGCGACCCCGGTCTCCAGCACGCCCACGGCCACCCGAAGCAGATGACCGGGCCCCTGCTGCTTCGGAACCCGAGGATCGGCCAACGGATCGGCCGCCGACGCGACGATCCGTACGACCCCCGGCTTCCAGGAGGTCACCCGAACCGCGTGAACCTGCCAGTCCTCCGCCATGGCAGGCGCAGCCTTGACGAAGTCCTCCGGCACCTGGCCCGGCAGCAGCCGCACCAGCACGACGAAGCCGCCGGAGGTCGGTCGTATGAGTCCACGCCGGGGCACTCGGGGCTGCGGCGGAGGCGCCCCGTTGCCGACGAGCCCTGACACGACGGTCAACGCCGGCCGCCGACTCACGGCGAGACCGCACCCGGCCATCAGAAGCCGCCAGGTTCGCATGACCCGCAAGGCGACGGCCGGGAAGCCGAGTAACAGCCACCAGGCGACGGGGTAGCGGCGGCGCAGGGCCGGGCCCGCCAGAAGCAGTCCCACCCCCAGCGTTGCGGCCACCATCAGAACCCAACTCGGCCCGGTGGAACCGGCCGAAGTGGCGGCGGCGAAATCCATCACTGCCCGGCCCCCTTACCCGCCGACGGGGGCGCACTCAGGGGCCGAATCTCCGCCGCGCGGAACGCGATGCCGTGCCGCCCCTCGTTCTCCCAGGGCGTCGCGACCAGGTCGCGCACGGCGACCGGCATGCCCAGCTGCACACCGGCCGGCTCACCGGCCACGCTCACGTTCACGACGTCCGCCGACGTTCCGGCCATCAGGCAGAGGCCGACTTGGTACATGGTCTTACCGGTCTCGCGGTCGACCCGCAGCTGACCGGTCTCTCGGTTGGCAACCCGCGGAGCCGGGGGTACGGCGCAGATGATCCCCGTGTACTTCGCGGTGTCGATCGGAAGGCTTGCCACTGTTCGTCTCTCCTCATCTCAGGCACCCGAAGGCCGACCCTTCGGGTTGATAGACCACCCGTAGTACGGGTGGCGCCAACCAGAGTGCCGACCCGTAGTACGGGTTGTCAACAGCCTTCGCGTGGGAGAAGCTATGACCATCCATGGGCGGCACGTACCAACCACGGATGGAAGAAGCAGCGACCACGGCCACGGAGGGCCCGCATGCCGCCGAAGGACACGCAGCCGAAGTATCGGCAGATCGCCGACTACCTGCGCGATGGCATCTTGGACGGCACCTTCCCGGCCGGCCAGCCGCTTCCGTCGGAGGAGGCGTTGGCGAAGCAGTTCGGCGTCACGCGCCCCACAGTCCGTCAGGGCCTGGCCGAGCTAAGGGCATCCGGTCTCGTCGAGGCCATCATGGGCCGCGGCACCTTCGCCCGCTCCCCGCACAGCCGCCCCGGCCTCACGCGCCCGCGCGGCGTACGCCGAGCCTCAGACGGCCGCTACATCGAGGCCGACGGCATCCGCTGGACGGACGCTGAACCGCCGGTTGCGACTCGTACGGACGCCCCGTTGGCCCTAGCGGACCTACTCCGCATCCCGCCGGGCGAGCCGATGTTCACATACGACGCCCTTCAGACGGCAGACAACGGCCAGCTCCGCCAACTCCACCGGACATACGTGCCGTTCTCGGTGCTGGTCGACACCAAGTACGAGGAAGAGGCACCGCCGCCGGCACCGGAGCTCTACTCGGCGCTCGCCGACCTGGGCCACGAACTCCACTTCACGGAGTACATCCGCACTCGCATGCCACTACCGGATCAGGCCCAGGCACTGCGGCTGACGGACGGGGTGCCGCTCCTGCACGTCCTCCGCGTGACGCTCGAAGAACGGGACAAGCCCTTGGCTCTGGAGGAATTCCACCTACCGGGTGACGAGTTGGAGCTGTCGTTCAAGCTGTAGTCAGGGCTCTGGCGGCTCAGACTTTCTTCACGTGATCAAGGCGGCTCGCTCCGCTCACCGCGCGCGGCGTCGGCCCCCGGCCGGGCCTGCGCTCCTGTCTCCGCCCCGCTCCAGCCCGGCCGGGGGCCGACGCCGCGCTAGGAAATAAGCCGCCTGACACCAGGGAAATAGAATGTCGCGACTGAGACAGACGAGCCACTGCCCTAGAGCCCGCACCAATCCTCAGCCTATCTGTGACCCTGACCACTCCTAACCTCACACCCAGTAGGCCACTGGACAAATCCGCTCCGCCGGCTCGTTCCCCCTCATTGCCTTATCTCTACCGCGCCGAGCTACTCGAGAGAATTCGCGTCGCCCGTTCCATTGAAATGAAATGCACAGCCTCCTCTTCCTCTCCGCTAAGGAGGGTAATATCAAGCTGCAGCTCGAGGAGGGACCAAGCCCGCCTGCAGGCTTCTACGCGAAACCTACGAGCCTTCCCTTCATCGCCACATCGGTAGACGAGGAGTAGGTCAACATCAGATTCAGCACGAAACTTATCGCGCGAGGACCCGAACAAAAAAAGGCCCCAAGGCGGATTCAGGTTCTCGCTTTTAGCGATCCGATGGAGCAATGTAGTCAAGGAATTTATCTCCGTCATAATTCAATGCACCCATCCACTCTTTATATTTGAATAGACCCACACCGATTGACTTTGCGTATTCCTTGGCTTGCCCAGTGTACCCATTCCAGGCACTGACGGTGACGATGCACGTCACGGAAGGGTGCTCTTCGATAATTTCTTGAACGTCTGCCATGCCCACCGTGTAAACGTTGGTGACGTACAGCGTCACGGAGGATTTACCGGTTCGGGCGATTTCGTAAAGCTGCTTACTGACTTCCTTGTAATCGCAGACAGCATTGTGCCGAGACAGGGATCTCCTTACCACCTCAAGCGACTCGGGCCGGGGAACCTTCGCATAGTAATCGCCTTGTGTCATGTTGCACCCCTTCTTAGCTAAGCAGCTGGTTCATTTCTTCCGGAAACTGGGGGACCGAGGACGAGATAGCACCGAACACATGCTTGCGCTCAAACTCATCTACATGAATCCGGAAGCGCTCCAACAACATTATCTCGGCGGAGGACAATAGATGCGCATTGAAGTCTAGAACCCTGAGAATCATTCGATTGTTGGGAATGATCACCTCGCGCACTCGCGTCGTCCATATCTCGACAGCATCGGACAGAGGGTTCCATGAAGATTCCGCATAAGGCCCGAACGCGTCGAAGGTCGCTCGATTTTGATGAAGGATGGGTTCGAGCACAGACCGGGCCTCCTCCCGCCGGTCAAATGAGCGCGCACCGAAGGCACTCGAAATCCGGGCCTCATGCGAACTTTTCCAATCCTGGAGCAATTCGACAGGATATTGCACTTCTTGCGAGTCTACAATCTTATGGCAAATCAAACAAAGGAGTATCAGGTTTTCTTCGAGCGCCAACACTCTAGGGTCGAGGGCGGAATTAGCTCTGGGTCCCTTGGGGGATGCGGCGATGATGTGAGCCACCTCCCCAGCGTTAACCCGCATTCCATTCGCCGCCCTAACGAGGACAGGCTCTAGGCAGCGTGGATTCTGACAACGTCCCGCCGCGTCTGCATACAGGTTCCTTATTTCATTATTACCAATTGCCCTTGCCGCATTTTTACACCGTACCATTGCCCCTCCTGTCGATTCCTCATTAGTGAGGCTCGGAGTCCGTTGATCACACCGACCCTCTGCATCAGATAGTTTATCCACGACTTTCGTGAGAGAGGTGCCAGCAGGCCGTTGATCTTGCACGGACACCGAGCAAACTGACGCCTGCCGTCTGCCGCTGGGGGCTCAGGCACCGTTAGTTACGCGACCGCCGTCGCGACTTGCTCTGGTCGACGGCAGGGGCAACATGGCCTAGGCCGGTGGGGGTGCAGCGAGGCATACGCGCACCTGATCGGCCGACGCACCCGCCGTCGTGGCTGGCTGTCGTCGGCTGAGGTTCGTGCCACTGCCGTGCCAGATGCAGGGGTCAGCCGCGGTCAACGAGGTGCCTAGGGTTGAGTTGTTGGGTGTCTCACCAGTCGTCGAAGCCTCAGGTCACCTGCCCTACGCCCCACCCTCTCTCCTAAAGCGGGTGTCGCAGGTTCGAATCCTGCCGGGGGCCCCTCTGACATCTACAGCTGACATCAACGAGCGCGGTCACTGACGACCGGGCCGCCTCCTGAGCAGGCGGTCCATGTGGCTCATGGCTTCGCGCTGGGTGTCCTGGACGACGTGGGTGTAGACGTCCATGGTGATGCTGATCTGGGAGTGTCCGAGGATCTCCATCACGACGCGGGGCGCGACTCCGGCCGCCGTGAGGAGCGTGGCCGTGCCGTGGCGAGCGTCGTGCAGGCGGATGACGCGGAGGCCGGCGGACTCAGCGACTCGTGTGAACGAGCGGTAGAGGTTGCGCAGCTCCACCGGCCGACCGTTGCGCGTTGGCGAAGACGTAGCCGGCCTCCGACCAGGCGACGCCCGTGCGCGCGAATTTCTCCCGTTGTCGGAGCCGATACCAACTCAGCGATGCGATACAGAGAGCGGGCATCGGCACCACGCGGATGCTGCGCCTCTTGGGATCCTCGTCGCACAGCGTGCCCCGACGGCGCTGCATCTGTTGGCGGACGTGCACGACGCTTTCGACATCTTTCTTAGAGTCTCGGTAAGGCATAGAAATAGGGCTTCGCTAACGGTCAGCACAGCTCGACCGGCTCATACCTGAAGACGCTCCCGCGCTTCCGGGGCCCACACTCATACTACCGAGTCGCAGGTAGTCAGTCCTGCAACTCCACCGCGCAGGAACAACGTCCAGAGACGTGTGCCCGTGGCCGCATCCACTCCGCAGACTCTAACGAGAAAGCAGAATCGCCGTGGCGATATCTGTAGAAATAAGGGGAAGATGAATCATCAGAATAGTGCCAGAGAGGAAAGAGTCTTTCCATTTAACCCTCAAGGCGTACCGCTGAGTGTCCATGCTGAAAATTGGAACGATTTGCACGTCACGCTGAATGGCGTCGTTATAGAGTTGCCTGTACATTCGTTCACGGCGCAAGTATGAGCTGTCCAGGATCAAGAATCCAAGTCCAATTAACAGCACCATGGCAGCCACACGCCATTCTTTGCCCTGGATCGCCACGGCCAAAAGGACCCCAGTCGCGGTGACTGCCCAACCGCGTATTACGAAGCAGTTGTTTCCGAGTCGGGAAATGGTTGCCTGGATGAACTCAAGATGCTTAATCCTTTCGCTTTCCGAAGTCGCCTGCGGTTCCATGGGCGACTACTCCCCTGCGTGCGGCGGCGTGTGGATTTCCGCGTCGGTGGCGAGCCTCTCGAATCCCAATGAGGATGCGGGGATTTCCTCCGTCTGTGGAGGCCAGCCCGGGATAGGATATGCGGATGTAAAGTTCGCAATCATCCAGTCGAACCCAACCTTCCGCATAAGGATCGGATACACGGGGCGCAGTTCCCCATCGTTCACGATCAATACGCCTTCGTCGGCTGGTGACATCACGATCAGTTCGTAGTCTAGACCGATCCTGCGAGGATTGCTAGCCGCTCCCCAACCATCAATATCCCATTTCCTATAATGATCTTGCAAGACTTCAAGCTTGCTCTTTAGGAGATGTTTGGCGAGGGGATGATTGGGGCTCTTGACGGCCAGCTCTGCGGCCAGCTCTTCTCGATCATAGCGAGCCAGGCCAGGATGCCCCTCATTCGCGATAATCCAGTCCTGAGTCAAAGCCAGTCGCAGTTCACGCGTTAGCGCAGCCCAGACTGTGCGCTTCTTTCCGCGCTGAAGGTTTTCCAGCCAATTAGTGGCGGCGACGACAGGGCCATTTTCTCCATAATGGGAGTCGAACTCAGCGAGTAGGACTGCCAGCCGTTGGCGGGATGAGTTCTGCAGTTGAGGATGCCCAGTGGTCTCTATGACGCGCTCGAAGCATGCCATAGCCTGGCCCATTTCGCCGATTTTGTGATGCAAGACTCCTTCGAGGAACAGAACGTATGCCCTCTCGTCGCCGTGCCGAACTGAGAGCAATGCGTCAAGTTGCCGAATCGCATCCCGGGTGTCACCTTGCGCGGCAGCACCGAAAGCCTTATCAATGTCAGGGGATGACTGAATTCCGTCGAAGTGGAATGAAGTGCCAGGCGTGGAATTTGGTATTCCAAGTGGGGCAGGAAGGTCCCCCGGGTCGCGAAGGAGCACGCTGGCCAAACGTCCAAGGTCGGCGTCGGCAGACTCTCCAATTACAAACCAACTGGTGAGGTTCAGGGGAGGCGGGATGAGACTTGCATCCTCTGCCCGAAGGACAACCGGAATAAATTTAGCCCGTTCCCTTCTGCTGTGATAAAGGTCCGCTGTGATGAGGGCGCCCTCCCAGCGGACACCAGAGCCAATGCCTGGCCCAGTCTCTCGATTGAAGCGCTCAACGTAATTTTTAGTGACGACCACGATGACAAAATCGGAATTCTCGACTTCGCGTCGCATCCAATCTGGCCACGATTCGGGTGGATCATGTTCGTCAAATTGATCGATCCATGCGTCAACTCCGGCCTGTCGGAGACGATCGGCGAAAAGCCGAATGGCATCTCGGTGCGCTTCGCTATCATGCGAATATGAGATGAGAACCCGAGATCTAGAAGCGGTGGGCGTCATACGTGTCTCCAGGTCGAGCCTGATGCAGTGCGCCATAGCAAGATATGCAGTTTACCCGTTAACGAGCCGCTGGGTAGCGGTTTGGGCACCGCGAACGGTGCTGACGGACGTCGGTAAGCACCGACTCCACCACGCCCGCCGAAGCCACTAGGGCTAGCCGGTGTGACCTTCGCTCAGACTGCGGCCTCGTCGGGGTCCTCGTCCTCGTCTTCCGAGGAGCCACCGCGCTCATAACCCGAAACAGGAATCTCGCGGCCGTCAGCGAAGGCGCGCGCCGGGGCCATGGCTTCCACGGCTCTACCCAACTCCGCTTCCTGCTCTGCGGGATCGGGCCCGTGGGGGTCCCGCGTACGGAATCCGTGCAGCTCGATGGTGTCTGCGTCCACGTCATCGGGCTCGGGACGTCCCTCCAGGATGAAGCCGCAGAGGGCACGCAACGCGTCCTCGCCCAGCTCCAAGGGGTGAAAAGGCAGGGGGTACGGCTTTGCGTCTTCGTCAGGCCAGGGCACGATGCCGGCCGGACGGGTTCCGGCCCAGTAGGGCAGTTCGAAGGGGAGCGGTTCGCCGATGTTCTCGACGACGCCGCTGTCCGGGGACAGGCTCAGCGAGCGGACCAGGTGCCCGTCCTCCCACACGGCGAACGCAAGCCAGTCGATGACGCTGTGCATGGCGTGCAGGACGAGTCGTCGGCCGGCGCTTGCCGTCACCAGGTGCTCAGGGAGCTGGGAGGGGAGGTCGATCGTCACCCTCTGGTCACCGATGACCTCCACGCCAGGCCAGCTGGCGGCGTACGCCGTTCCCTTCAGGGGGTACGCGCCGTCCCAGAGAGTCGAGCCTTCGCACTCCTCGATCCCGCACTCGGGATACAGGCGCCGCATCATGGCGGCCGTCCGGTCACGGTCCGCCGGCCCCACTCGTCGAAGCAGCCCCGGTATGTCGCCGTCGGCGTACACCAGCAGTCCCGTCTTGGCTCCCACAGCCCCTCCCAGAGCGATGCCCGTCCCGGCTCACGCAACATAACCGCACGCACTGACAACAGGGCTGCCCCAGCCCCCTGCCCGGCCGGGCCGTCCCAGGACCCCCTCACGCTTCCCAACGGCGGCCCGACGCCCAGCTCGCACCCGTGACCGCACCACATCCGCACCAGATCGAGCGGGGAACAGCGGGGAATCACGGGGAGTGCCGCCGAGGCCGACCGGGTTCCATCCGGCCTGTTCGTGCAGGTCAGCACCCGGGCCCGTGCCAAATGCCCGCAGCTTCCCAAGCTGATGTCCCCTTGTGAGGACAAGTACACCCCTTGCTGCCCAACCAGCGAACATGCTGGTCTGCCGCTTCGTCCGGGCTGCGGCGCTGGGGCGCCGGTCCCGGCCGAGCGGCAGACGACAGACAAAGGGTCGACAGGCAGCAGAAGGCCCCGCACATCGGCCGCCGGGAGAGATGGCGATGTGCGGGGCCAGCCCGGCCGGTCGCAGGAGCCTGCCAGCACTGCGGCCAACCGGAGTCTCGCCGGTCGATACGGTCAGGCTGCTGACGAACTCCGACGGATCGTGCGCGTCGCCGTCGGCAATACGTCGGGACTCTTCCCCGTCTCTGCCACGAGGCCCGAGACGATCAGTTCGGCCAGCATCGCGGCCGCCTCCGGCCGGATGGTCCCAAGGCGTACCAGGCCGTCGCCGGAGACATTCACGTCAGCCGCGAGGCCGGGGAAGTCTGACTCCAGGCCCAGGGCTGTCAGCTGTGCGGCCAAGGCTCCTGCGCTGCGTCGAGCCTGAACCCAACCACGGACGTACGGAACTCCGGGCATCAGGTTCTCGGCGCGCTTGGCGACGACTCCCCGTCGGTCGGTCATGGCTCAGTCCTCTCCTGCGCGATGTTCGGCGGTTCCGCCGCCGCTCTTCTCACCCCGTACGCCCGTGGTCAGCGCCAGCCGCAGCAGCTCGGCCAGTCGCTCCGCGGTGGCCGGCGACACCTGGCCGAGTTCGACCAGGCCGTGCCCGAAGGCGTTCAAGTCGGCACGCAGGTAGGGGAAGTCCCTCTCCATCCCTGCACGGATCAAGGCGTCCCGTAGGGCGGTCGTGGCATTGCGGGCGGCATACCAGCCGTCGCTCTCCAAGGGGGACCAGGTGGCAGCGTCTTGCCGGTCCGTGGCGTCATCCGGCATCTGCCGCGCTCCCCTCGATGGGAGTCAGAGCCAGTGCAGCCGCAGACGGGTAGCGCTCGCCATACCGGTCCACGCGGGCGAGCAACTCGGCGGAGGCTACGAGCATCGTGGCCAAGGCGACCGGCCTGAGCGGGTTGGCCATTGGGCGCCGGACCGGGGCGCGGAGCCACTCGTAACGGTCGCCGGGCATCGGCATGGGGCCAGGGACGACCACCACCGACCCATTGCTCAGGTAGCGGTACGGAGGCGGGGTGCCCTCTTCACGTCCGAGGTAGTGAGCGAAGTCCTCCCGACTCTTCGAGCCCAGGAAGAAGCCCACGCGCCGGCTCTTGTGGTCGAGCACCGTTGGGCCGAAAGGCAGTCCGCGCCTCAGCAGTTGATCGAACGTCTCGATGCCGACTCGCTGCTCGACCGTCACCATGTCGAAGTAGCGGCCGGCCGGGAGCATGTACGGCGCCCGAGGATCGTCCGCCCAGGTAGCCCGGCAGCGCGCCGGATCGTCAGCGGCAGCGGAGAGCCATTCGATGCCCCTCCTCGTCATCCTCTGCACGTCATCTCACCTCGGTCAGAACCGGAGACGGTTGCGGCTGCGACGCCGCCTTGTGTCCAGAGTCGGGGGCAGGGTCCGGGCCAGGGCAGATGACGAGAGGTGACGGGGGATGACGCGGCAAGCGTGGACGTGTCATCCCCCGTCGTCAATCAACGGCCTACGGTTACTTGCAGCGCGCGGCGATGAACAGCGCGTACATTCGGTCGTAAGGTCAGAGAACCGTGCGCCCCGGAAGTCGCGCCCGTTCACACGTGGGGAAGGAATGGTCACGTCTTCGCTGGAGTCGACCAGCGTTCACTTACGGCAAGCTCGCGTAGCCCGAGGCTGGAGTCAGCCGCGGTTGGTACGCGAGTTGCGTCAGGCTGCGGTGCGCCGTGGCCATCAGCTCCCGTCGGACGCGAGCGTGAAGCGTCGTATTGCCAGCTGGGAGAACGGGCACAGCGTGCCGGACGCCTTCTACGGTCCACTGCTGTGCGAGGCGTACGACGTCAGCGCCGTCGAGCTGGGGCTGAACCACGAAGGCGAGCGGGACACGGGCCTCTTGGACGCCAGCTATCCGGGAAGCCCCGAAGGCGCCATCGAAGCCGTCGGTCAACTGTGGCGCGCCGATCTCAACCGGTACGAGCCCCTGCTACAGGCTGAACCGTCCGAGCCGGCGTGGAACGAAGCCTCGCTCCGGTGGTTGGTCGCGCCCGAGCCCGCCGTTCCCCGGCAGCGTCGGGACGGGATGCACGTCGGTCTCGGAGACGTCGCCGCCATCAAGACCACCGCCGACATGTTCGCTCAGTTGGACGACCGATTCGGTGGCGATCACGCCCGGCACGCGGCCATCCAGTACCTCAGTACCGAAGTGACGCCCCTGCTGCGCGGCCAATACACCGAGCAGGTCGGACGGACCCTGTTCTCGACCGTCGCGGAGGCAACGCTCCTGGCCGGTTGGATGTCCTACGATGCCTGCCGGCACGGCTTGGCACAGAGATATTTCCTTCAAGCTCTCCGGTTGGCCCAGGACGCCAATGATCGCCGGCTCGCCGGAAGCATCTTGTCGGCGATGAGCCACCAGGCGACGTTCCTCGGTCGCTACACCCAGGCCGCCACACTCGCCCGCGCGGCTCTCATGGGGATCTCCCCGGTAGCCACACCGACACTGCGCGCCCAGTTCCACGTGATGGAGGCCCGCGCGCTTGCTCGGACCGGCGATGTACGGGCATGTGAAGCCGCATTGAGCGCGGCCACGAAGTCCCTGGAGAGCAAGAACAGCGACGACGAGCCCGAGTGGATCAGCTACTTCGACGAGGCTGAGCTTGCGGCCGAGGCCGCTCACTGCTTCCGAGACGTCAACAGCGCCCGGCAGGCCGTCGCTCACGCCGAAAACGCCATGAGTGGCATCCATGTGCGGAGCGACTTCTTCGCGACGATGGTTCTGGCCGATGCCCACCTACGTGCCGGCGACGTAGAAGAAGCCTGCCGTGTGGCCCTCGATGCGCTGGACCTGGGGGAGCAGCTCAAGTCGGCCCGCTGCATCAGCTACCTTGCCGAGTTTCGGCAGAACCTCGCGCAGGTTGGCGAGAGCGCGGACGTGCAGATCTTCACCGACCAGGCCAGAGAGCACCGGTTGTGGATCGCCTCGGGTGATCATGTCGGTGTCTGAGAGGCCTACTCAGCAGGTGCTCAGAACGGGCCCCATTCGTCTCGCCCCTCCCCGGTCCGAAGGGACCGTACCCGACGAGCGAATTCCGCCGAGGCCGAGTCGCTGGTCGTGACCTGGTGCCCGAGCCAGGCGACCATCATCAGTTCGCGCAGGTCAGCGAGCGTCTCATACCCGGGCCAGTTCATCAGGTCGAAGCCGTACCGGTGCACGAAGTCCGCGTACTCCGCCTTGGTGTGCCAGCCGTACCGGTCGTAGAACATCGCTGTCTGGATCAGATCCCACTCACGCGGCGCGAGGGCGAAGCCGTCCAGGTCGATGAGCACCGCGTGCCCGTCCCGATGCCGAAGGATGTTCCCGATGCTGGCGTCGCCGTGGATCATGCCGAAGGGGAGAACGAAGTCCAGCCGGTCGTACTCCTTGGCGAGTCTGGCCGCTCGCTCATCGAGGAACGTCCGGTCCTCATCCGAGATACCGGCCAGCCCTTCGAGGGACGCCGCCACCTTGGCCAGCGGATCGAAGTACGGCAGACCGAGGGATTCGGGTTCTTCGAACCAGTGCAGACGGCGGAGCAGGTCGGCCAGTTCGGCGACCGTCGCGTACTCCTCGCGCTCCTGGACGCTCTCCCAGAAGGTGACCACTCGGCCGGCGATGACAAGTGGCTGGGCTGTCGAGGCCGGCACGCGCATGGCCGGGAAGTCCTGTGTCTCCAGCCACCGGGCCACGCCCACAGCCCGCTCCATCTCCGCCCGGACCGATGGATCACGCGCGATGCGGACTATGACGGGTAACGAGGCGAGGCGGTAGACCGCATTCGAACCGAGGCGCAGCAGCTCGGCGCCGCGGGAGTCGAGTCCGGCCGTCGCGCAGGCCTCTTGGACTACGGGCTCCAGGCCCTCCGCCGTGAACTCCGTGCCGCCGCCGTCAGGTCCCCCGCTGCTGCCCGAGATCATGTCTCGACCATACGGGCCGGACCCAGCGCCCGACAGGCTGCCTACGTAATAGGGGCGTAATGATCTTGCTCGACCCTCAAGCAGCTATGTCCTCCGCCGCAGGTCAGGCCAGCGGTGGCCCACCAGCCCTACCTGGCCTCCGGAGCCGTGTGCGCAGGTTCGAATCCTGCCGGGGGCACTCGCCGGACCACCTACCAAAACTGGTACGTGACCAGGGCGGATGCCGACAGAAGAGGGCGGGAGTCAGTCTCACTGACTCCCGCCCTCTCTTGTTGTCTCTCACTGCGTGGTCAATGACCTAAACCGATCGAAACAGTGGCAGCACGCCTACCTCGAAGAGTGCGGCGCCATTTCAGTCGCCATCGAGATGGGCTTTTGGGTGTCGCGCCACCGCACCCGCACCCGACAGTAATGTCACCCGAACGGCCTAACATGACGTGTCGCCCACATGGATGAACATCAAGCTGAGTGGTGTCCTAACCGAGGCAATCCGTGAAAGGCGAACCATATGCGCATTCGACGAATCCTCGCCGCCGTCATCGCCACGGCAGCCCTCACCGGACTCGGCCTCACAGGCACCGCCAGCGCCATAACCACCACCGCCACAACCGCCACCCCCGCCAGCCTCACCCCGGGTGAGTGCGAGCAGGGCGGCGGAACGGTCGATCGGTCGCACACGTCCGCGGCCGGGCTCCCGACCTGCAAGGGCGGCAAGTTCAACGGGCAGGATGTCGACTAAACCCCACCAGGCGCCCCGCGGCCACGCGCTGCGGGGCGCTCCCATGCGAGCGTAGGCGGGAGAGTCGCAGGTACGTGCCGACCCATAAGAGCGGTCTCACCCGCCGCCGGGGTGTCGTCCAGCTTGTGTCCGAGGCGGTACAGCACGTTCTCCAGTCCTGCGCGGCTTTGAGGTCGGCCGGCGGATCGTCGTCTGCATTCGCGGGAACGATCCCCGGCTGCAAGCGTATTTGCGGCAGAATTCGAACTCGAAAGCCTCGCCCCGGCGCATTGCCTGCCGCGGTTCCGAGCTTCGGTTTTCGGCGAGTGTGAGCTCGCCTGCGATGTTCTTCCGCTTGGCGCGCGGCCGTGGCCGAGGGGGACGTATTGCCCGATCCGCAAGTCGAGGTGGCTGGAGCAGGGGCGCGGTACCGCCCCGCGCCCGGTAGCGGTGTCACCCGAATGGCCCAACGTGACGTGCCACCCACTTGGGTGAAGATCAAACTGGCTAGTGCCCCGACCGAGGCAATTCGTGAAAGGGGAACCACATGCGCATTCGTCGAATCCTCGCCGCCGTCATCGCTACGGCAGCCCTCGCCGGAGGCGGCCTCGCAGGCGCTGCCAGCGCCACCGCCGCCACGGCACAGGGTGCCTCGTCCTACGTCACCCCTTCTCAGTGCAAGCAGGGCGGCGGAACGGCCGATCTGGCGAACAACGTCTGCAAGGGCGGTTCGCACGACGGGGAGACGATCGACTGAAACCCACCAGGCGCCCCGCGGCCACGCGCTGCGGGGCGCTCCCGCGCGACTGTGAGCGTGGTCCGAGTCGGTACACCGCCCGGCGTCCGCGTCGGTCAGGGGGTGCGGAGGCTGCTGGTGTACACGTCCGTGCGGTTGTTCGGGGTGCCGGAGTTGGTCATGGTGAGTACGGGCCGTACTCCCTTGCCGTCTGCTGCCAGGCCTTGGTAGTCGCCGAGGAAGTAGCCCCCGGAGAACGGTGCCTGGAGCCAGTCGAAGACCCGGGAGATCCGTCGTTCGGTCCGGAGTTTCGGGTTTCCGTGCCGGAGCGTGGCCAGTTGGTAGGCGGTGGGGAGGGTGGTGGTGTTGCCGGGCTTGAGGAAGCGCAGGTCGTAGTAGGTGAGCGCGACCGTGCCCGCCTTGGTGACCGCGATCGACGGGGAGAAGGCCGGAACGTTCTTGGGGCTGATCAGCTCCGGGGTTCCCCAGGTGCGTCCGCCGTCGGTGGACCGTACAAGCTGGACGGAGTCGAACTTTCCGCCGGAGAAGTCCGCGCCCTCGTAGGCCATGTACAGCGTGCCTGTCGTGGGGTCGACGGCCGGGCTCGGCAGGGTGGTCCCGTCGCGCAGCGGTTTGGCGGGGTCGTTCGGGTCGACCTCCGGTACGGAGGTGTCCCGGGCCACGGTGACCGGGGCGCTCCAGGTCGCTCCGGCGTCGGTCGAGGTGACCATCTGGTAGTGGGCCTCGACGACGGTGGTCAGGTCGTCGGCGTAGGTGATCCGGTCGAAGAAGTCGTACAGGGTGCCGGTGCGCCGGTCGACGACGATCTGGTGGCCGATGGTCTGGGTGTCGGGCACGGCGCTGGTGTCGACGAACCGGCGGGCCTCGCTCCAGGTGCGGCCGCCGTCGCGGGTGAGGGAGATGTAGCCGGGGCCGTCGAGGGAGCTGGGGCCGGGCGGGTCGTTGTCCAGGCGGTTCCAGACCTGGTAGGCGGTGCCCTTGCGGACCGGGTCGGCGGTGAGTGAGGGCTTGTCGTTGAAGAACGGCTGCTCGTCGACGTGCGTGGTGGTGAGGTTCCGCCACGTGCGGCCGCCGTCGCGGGAGGTGGCGGCCAGGAGGGCGGTGCGCGTGCTCTTCGTGAAGTCGACGCCCTCCCCGCCGGCGTAGACCGTGCCGTCAGGGCCGGTGCTCACCCAGGGGTCGGTGGCCCGTTCGTAGTCCGCGCCGCCGGGGGCGCACAGGCTGAACGGCAGCGTGCTCCGGTGGAAGGTGCGGCCGTCCGTGGACCAGCCGGCCACCAGGCCGCGGGCGCCGCCGTCGTTCCAGCGGTCCTGCTGGAACACGGTGACCACGCGCCTCGGGTCACGCGGATCGACGGACAGGTACGGCTCGACCTCGGTGCCCGGGTAGACGACGCTGTCGGCGGACCTCGCTCCGATGGCGCACTTCGCGTACGGGTCGCCGTGGGACACCTTGACCAGCACCGGTGTGCCTTCGGGGTTCCGTTCCGCCGCGGCGGGAGCCGTGCCGGTGACCGTGACGAGCAGCAGCGTGGCGGTGGTGACGGCGGTCAGGGGCAGGCGGACGCGCATGCGGGATCTCCTCCGGGCCTGTCGGCCTGCGTACGGGTCCGCCGTCATCGGGGCGGGCCGGGGCGCGGAGGTGTACCGCCGGAACGCGAGGGTGGGGCGACTCCGCCTGGTCCTGGTCCTTTTCGGCGCTGCGGCCGGTGCCCTTGATGGGCCGAACGACGGAGTCGTCGCCGGGGTCGTCCCTCGGGTCGTTCCCCGGGGTGTCGCCTGGGTTTTCCGCCGGGTTGTCCGCCGGGTTGTCCCCCCCCGGGTTGTTCAGGAGCGCGGCGTCCCCGGGAAGGAGAGGCGGGCGCGGGCGGGCCACTCGGCGGTGGACCGGGTGCCGTCACTCGACTCCCGCCCGCGCTGGGGTCGCCCTGCGGCGCGGCGACCGGTCAGGTGATCGCCTGCGCGGTCCCGTCGGGCAGCGAACAGACGTAGCCGGCGTAGGGGCGTGCGACGACCTGTCCGCCGGCGGCCGTGCAGTCGTCTCTGGAGATGTTCGGAGACGAGGCAGCGGCCCCGGCGCTGGCAGCGCCGACGGCGCTCACGCCGGCAAGGGTTGCCGCGGCCAGGGCGAGGCCCAGGATTCTTCGTACGCGCATGACTTCCTCCTCCTCTTGGGCGCCGCGTCCGGGCGGTGAGTGCCCGGGGGCGGAGCGGCTAACGCGGTTCGTGGGCCGCGGCCCGGCAGGCCGCGGTCGCGGCGCCGCCCGCCACACCGGCCCCGGTCAGCCCGGTCACACAACTCTGCAGGTCTCCGACCACGCCACGGCCGCAGGCCGCGGTGACGGAGTCGGAGGCGGTGGCACCGGCCAGTTCGGCCATCTTCGTGCAGGCGGGGATGTCCGCCCGGGCCGCGGGAGCGGCGAGCACCACCCCGCCGAAGGTGAGGGTCAGGCCGGTGACGGCACCGGCGATACGGGTCGACGTGCGCATGGGACGCACCTGCCTTCCGGGCTGGTCGCGCGCTCCTGGCCCCGGCGGGCCGGATCCACGCGGTACGGCCGCCTGGCGACGCTCGGTGAGTGGTGCCCGGCCGGTGGGTTCACCGACCCACCGCACGATTCCGGGCCGCCGCAGTCGTCGATCCGTACCGGAACAGGGGCGCCAGGCCGAAGAAGAGGGCCCCGGACCGGATGAGACGCACGCGGACCGCCACTCGCCGGTCCCTCACTCCAGCGTCGCATCCTCTTGCCCGCCCGTCCTGGGGGCTTGGCCGGCATGCTGATGGTCATGACCATGCACCGAAAGGCCGATGCCGCGTAGGCGGCCCGGCGTGCAGCGCGCCGAACAAGAACCTCGCGTCGAGTGGAGCGTGCCGCCAGGCCGCATCCACGGTCTCTCCGCCCGAACCAGCGCCGCGATCGATCGGATGGAGCGGCTCTCGGGCGACTACATGGAGCGGCTCTCGGGCGACTACTACGTATATCCCGGTGCCACCGACCGCGCTCTGCGGCGGTATCGGGCCTTTCTGCGCGTACCGGGGCGACGTCCTCTCTACCCGCAGGATCCGGAGTGCTCGTGCCGGGGCTGTTCCTTCGACGATGTACCGTGCGTGTGCTGGACGACAGGTATGTGACGCGTACGCTGCCGGATCCGTTCGCCGCTGACCGGCAGTGGGGTTCCGACCGGTGGTGGAGGCGTCGGCTGGCCGGCGGGTAGGAGGCTCGCCGCGCAAGTCCCCGCCACCCCCTCCGATGTGACGGCATGTCAGTCGTCTGTCTCCGGCCCCCAACGCTCCGGCCCCACCCCGCGCCAATCGATCCACGGCGCTTCCGCGACCTCCGCCGGGTCGATCTCCAGTCCGGCTCGGCGGAGGAACTCGGCGAGGTCGGTGGGGTTGTGGGCGAGGCCGAGGATCTCGCCGTCGACGCGTACCCGGCGGCCGCCCGTGGGGGACGGGGGATGCACGATCACGCGTATCGGTCCGGCCATGCCCTCAGGATCTTCCGGGACGTACGGTCCCGCACTCCGGCTTGTCATTCGGGGACCCCTGATTCAGTGTCCGGACGGCGGGACGTGCCCCGGGTGTCGCAGCTCCCACCATGCCGCGGGGCCCGGTCGCCGTTGCTGCCAGTAGGGGTGGAAGAACAGCTGGGTCGACAGCCGATGCAGCCGTCGGCGCAGCTCGGTGCGGCCGGGCCGCTCGGCGAGCTGCCGGTAGGTGGCGCTCCATTCCTGCTGCGCCCGGGCCAGGTCGGCGGGAAACGATCGCATGCCTGAATTCAAGCACGTGTTCGATTTATGCGTCCATCGGCGCCCGGCCGAGTGCGGTGGCGGTGGCTCGGGCGAACGCGTCCGGGTTGTCCAGCGTGATGTTGTGGCCGCAGTCGGGGATCGGGACCACGGTGACGCCGGACGCGGTGAGGATCTCGGTGCCGGGGAGCGGAGCATCGGCTTCCGGATCGACGGCGGGATCGACGGCGGGATCGACGGCAAGATCGGTAGAGCGGGAGGCCGGCCGGTCGGCCGACCGGTGGGCGTGGCTCGCCCGCGCGAGGTGGAAGTCCGGAAAACCCGGACGCGATGGCCGGTCCGGACCTACTCTCGAGTTGTGCCAGGCGCGTCGGGGCGGGTGCTTGTTGTGGACGACAACAAGGTCATCCGACAGCTGATCAGGGTCAATCTCGAACTGGAGGGTCTCGAGGTCGTGACCGCGGCCGACGGTGCCGAGTGTCTGGAAGTCGTTCATCGGGTACGGCCCGACGTGATCACCCTCGATGTGGTCATGCCCCGGCTCGACGGACTGCGGACGGCCGCCCAGTTGCGTGCCGATCCACGAACCCGTGATCTTCCGCTCGCCATCGTGAGCGCCTGTACGCAGTACGAGGTCGAGACCGGCCTCGACGTCGGCGTCGACGCGTTTCTCGCCAAGCCCTTCGAACCGGCCGAACTCGTCCGCATGGTGCGGGAGTTGATGGAGCGGCGGACAGGGCGGCAGGAGCGCGCGCACGAGGGGGAGGACGGCGAGGTCGAGTACTCCGGGGAGCGGGCCGGGGGCAACCCCGTCTACCCGTGACCGGGGGAGTGCCGTAGAGCCGCCCGTCACAGAGTCCTGGACACACCGTCCACATGCCGGACCGTCCCCAAACCGACTCGCCTACCCACCCCCCTCCTCCCCTACGCTTGTCCCGTGACCCCCGTCGAGCTCTCCCGTACCGTGCTGCGCGCGGTACGTCGTGCTGTGGACGACGGGGAGCTCAGCGTCAGCGTGCCGGAGTGGGCCGCGGTGACCCCGCCGGGGCCCGGGGGCTGCGGGGACTACGCCACGAACATCGCGCTGCGGCTCGCCCGGCCGGCCGGGCAGCCGCCACTGCGGGTCGCCGAGATCCTGCTGCCCCACCTCGCGAGCTGCGCCGGCGTCGACGACGTCGTCGTCACCGGACCCGGGTTCCTCAACATCAGCCTCAGCCCCGCCGGGTCGCCGACGGCCACCCTGGTCGCGGAGATCCGCGCCCTCGGGCCCCGCTACGGCCACGGCGACGCCCTCGCCGGGCAGGTGGTCGCGCTGCGGGTGCCGTACGAGATCCGGGCCGAGGTCGTCGCCGACGCCGTGGTGCGGATCGTCGCCGCGCAGGGCGGGCGCGGTGAGGTCGATCACGGCGACCCCGTGAACCTGCGGCCCGTACCGGCACCGGAGGACCCCCTGCCGCTCGGGCCGGACGCCGCCCAGTGGGCCCTGCTGCATCCCGCCGCCCACGACCGGCCCCGGATCACCGCCGACCACCTGGTGCAGCGGGAGAGCAACCCGCTGTTCCGGGTGCGGTACGCCCACGCCCGCACCCGCGCCGTCGGGCGCGGCGCCGGACGGCTCGGATTCGCTGCCGCCCCCGGAGACGCGGTACACGGCGACGCCCTACCTGGCGACGCCGTACCTGACGCCGTACCTGACGCCGCACCTGGTGACGGCACGAGCGCCCTGGTCACCGCCCTCGCCGACTACCCCCGCATCCTCACCGCCGCGGCCACCCACCGCGCCCCCGACCGGCTCGCCCGGCACCTCGTCACCGTCGCGGATGCCGTCCTGCCGTATCTGACGACCGTGCTGCCCCGCGGCGACGAGAAACCCTCGGCCGCCCACCGTGCCCGGCTCGCCCTCGCCGAAGCCGCCGGGACGGTGCTGGCCGGCGGCCTGTCCCTGCTCGGCATCGACGCACCCGATCACCTCTGAAGAGAGCGCCAGAAGAGCAATGAGCCGTTCCGCACACCCCGCCGGGCCCCGGCACGCCGATGTCCTTCCCGAGGGCCACTACGCCGCTCCGCCCACCGACCTCAACGCCCTCGACCCCAAGGTGTGGGCCCAGACCGTCAGCCGTGGCGAGGACGGTGTGGTCACCGTCGGCGGTGTCGACGTGAAGACCCTCGCCGAGCAGCACGGCACCCCCGCCTACGTCCTCGACGAGACCGACTTCCGCGCCCGGGCCCAGGCCTGGCGCGGCGCCTTCGGCCCGGACGCCGACGTGTTCTACGCGGGGAAGGCGTTCCTGTCCCGTGCCGTCGTGCGCTGGCTGCACGAGGAGGGGCTCAACCTCGATGTGTGTTCCGGCGGCGAGCTGGCCACCGCGCTGTCCGCCGGCATGCCCGCCGACCGCATCGCCTTCCACGGCAACAACAAGTCGACGCACGAGATCGAGCGGGCGGTCGACGCCGGTGTCGGGCGGATCGTGCTCGACTCCTTCCAGGAGATCGTCCGCGTCGCCCACATCGCCCAGTCCCGGGGCGTGCGCCAGCGCGTGCAGATTCGTATCACCGTCGGCGTCGAGGCCCACACGCACGAGTTCATCGCCACCGCCCACGAGGACCAGAAGTTCGGGATCCCACTGGCGGGCGGGCAGGCCGCCGAGGCCGTGCGGCGGGCGCTGCAGCTCGACGGGCTCGAACTGATCGGCATCCACTCGCACATCGGGTCGCAGATCTTCGACATGTCCGGGTTCGAGGTCGCCGCGCACCGGGTCGTGGGGCTGCTGAAGGACATCAGGGACGAGCACGGCGTGGAGCTGCCGGAGATCGACCTGGGCGGCGGACTCGGGATCGCGTACACCAGCGACGACGACCCGCGCGAGCCGCACGAGATCGCCAAGGCGCTCACCGAGATCGTGTCGCGGGAGTGCGAGTCCGCCCGGCTGCGCACGCCCCGGATCTCGGTGGAGCCCGGGCGGGCCATCGTCGGGCCGACCGCCTTCACCCTCTACGAGGTCGGCACCGTCAAGCCCCTCGACGGGCTGCGCACCTACGTCTCCGTCGACGGCGGCATGTCCGACAACATCCGGACCGCGCTCTACGACGCCGAGTACAGCGTCGCTCTCGTCTCGCGGACCAGCGACGCCGAGCCGATGCTCGCCCGCGTCGTCGGCAAGCACTGCGAGAGCGGGGACATCGTCGTGAAGGACGCGTTCCTGCCGGGCGACCTGGCACCCGGTGACCTGATCGCCGTACCGGCGACCGGCGCCTACTGCCGCTCCATGGCGAGCAACTACAACCATGTGCTCCGGCCGCCCGTCGTCGCGGTGCGCGACGGCGAGGCCCGGGTGATCGTCCGCCGGGAGACGGAGGAGGACCTCCTGCGTCTCGACGTCGGCTGACACGGGCGGAAGATCTCCGGTCTTCCGCCTCCCGAAAATGAAATAGATGTCTCACGATCCGGACGAAGGGTAGAAACTGCCGTCCAGTGAGTGAGACTGGTCCAACCGTAGACGGTATGAGGAAACGAGGTCGGATGATGCGTACGCGTCCGCTGAAGGTGGCGCTGCTGGGCTGTGGGGTTGTCGGCTCAGAGGTGGCGCGCATCATGACGACGCACGCCGACGACCTCGCCCAGCGGATCGGCGCCCCGGTGGAACTCGCCGGGGTCGCCGTGCGGCGGCCGTCCAAGGTCCGTGAGGGCATCGACCCGAACCTGGTCACCACCGACGCGACCGCCCTGGTCAAACGCGGGGACATCGACGTGGTCGTCGAGGTCATCGGCGGTATCGAGCCCGCCCGCACCCTGATCACCACCGCCTTCGAGCACGGCGCGTCGGTCGTGTCGGCCAACAAGGCGCTGCTCGCCCAGGACGGCGCCGCCCTGCACGCGGTCGCCGAGCAGAACGGCAAGGACCTCTACTACGAGGCCGCCGTCGCGGGCGCGATCCCGCTGATCCGGCCGCTGCGCGAGTCCCTCGCCGGCGACAAGGTCAACCGGGTGCTCGGCATCGTCAACGGGACCACCAACTTCATCCTCGACAAGATGGACAGCACGGGGGCGGGGTACCAGGAGGCGCTCGACGAGGCCACCGCGCTCGGGTACGCCGAGGCCGACCCGACCGCCGACGTCGAGGGCTTCGACGCCGCCGCCAAGGCCGCCATCCTCGCCGGGATCGCCTTCCACTCGCGGGTCCGCCTCGACGACGTCTACCGCGAGGGCATGACCGAGGTCACCGCCTCCGACTTCGCCTCCGCCAAGAACATGGGCTGCACCATCAAGCTGCTCGCCATCTGCGAGCGCGCCGGCGACGGCGGCTCCGTCACCGCGCGCGTGCACCCCGCCATGATTCCGCTGACCCACCCGCTCGCCTCGGTGCGCGGTGCGTACAACGCCGTCTTCGTCGAGTCCGACGCGGCCGGCCAGCTGATGTTCTACGGGCCCGGCGCCGGCGGTGCGCCCACGGCCTCCGCGGTCCTCGGCGACCTGGTCGCCGTCTGCCGCAACCGGCTCAGCGGGGCAACGGGGCCCGGCGAGTCGGCGTACGCCGCCCTGCCCGTCTCGCCGATGGGCGATGTCGTCACGCGCTACCACATCAGCCTCGACGTCGCCGACAAACCGGGTGTTCTCGCCCAGGTCGCCACCGTGTTCGCCGAGCACGGGGTTTCCATCGATACGGTTCGGCAGACGGGCAAGGACGGCGAGGCCTCCCTCGTCGTCGTCACCCATCGGGCCTCCGACGCCTCCCTGTCCGGGACCGTCGAGGCGCTGCGCAAGCTCGACACCGTGCGGGGTGTCGCCAGCATCATGCGGGTTGAAGGAGAGTAACCAGCAATGACCCACCAGTGGCGCGGAATCATCGAGGAGTACCGGGACCGGCTGCCCGTCTCCGACACCACGCCGGTCGTGACGCTCCGCGAGGGCGGCACGCCCCTCGTGCCCGCGCAGGTGCTCTCCGAGCGCACGGGCTGCGAGGTCCACCTCAAGGTGGAGGGCGCGAACCCGACCGGGTCCTTCAAGGACCGCGGTATGACCATGGCCATCAGCAAGGCCAAGGAGGAGGGCGCGCAGGCGGTCATCTGCGCCTCCACGGGCAACACGTCCGCCTCCGCCGCCGCGTACGCCGTGCGCGCGGGCATGGTCTCGGCCGTGCTCGTCCCGCAGGGCAAGATCGCGCTCGGCAAGATGGGCCAGGCGCTCATCCACGGCGCGAAGATCCTCCAGGTCGACGGCAACTTCGACGACTGCCTCACCCTCGCCCGCAAGCTGAGCGAGAACTACCCGGTGGCGCTGGTCAATTCGGTCAACCCGGTGCGCATCGAGGGCCAGAAGACGGCCGCCTTCGAGATCGTGGACATGCTCGGCGACGCGCCCGACATCCACGTCCTGCCGGTCGGCAACGCGGGCAACATCACCGCGTACTGGAAGGGGTACAAGGAGTACGCCGGTGACGGCATCTCCGCCAAGACCCCCCGGATGTGGGGCTTCCAGGCCTCCGGCAGCGCCCCGATCGTGCGCGGCGAGGTCGTCAAGGACCCGTCGACCATCGCCACCGCGATCCGGATCGGCAACCCCGCCTCCTGGCAGTTCGCGCTCGCGGCCCGGGACGAGTCCGAGGGCCTCATCGACGAGGTGACGGACCGTGAGATCCTGCGCGCCTACCGGCTGTTGGCCGCGCAGGAGGGTGTTTTCGTGGAGCCCGCCTCCGCCGCCTCCGTGGCCGGTCTGCTGAAGGCCGCCGAGCAGGGCAAGGTCGACCCCGGCCAGCGCATCGTCTGCACGGTCACCGGCAACGGCCTGAAGGACCCCGACTGGGCCGTCGCCGGCGCCCCGCAGCCGGTCACCGTGCCGGTCGACGCGGCCGCCGCGGCCGAGCGCCTCGGGCTCGCCTAGAGAACCGCTCAAGGGGTACTCGAGACGTACTGCAGGAGTACCCCAGGAGTACCTCGGAGGCAGGGAGTGCGAGGGCACTCCCTATGAAGGGGGCACAGGGGGCTTACGACACGCATCGTGCGCCTCCTGTGCGCCCTATGTCGCCACAGAACCTTCCTTCGATAGGCTGTACCGAACCCGCCCGCTGCATATGCCTCCGCATATGGCGCGGTGCCGCGCCGTCTCCACGGCCCGAGGGTCATCACGTACCTATCGAGTGTCATTCGACCATCACGCAGCTCAAGGAGAGTCATCGAGCGATGGCCGGTCCAGCGTTCCGCGCCGCCGCCGTCCGGGTGCGCGTCCCCGCCACCAGCGCCAACCTCGGCCCGGGCTTCGACGCCCTGGGCCTCGCGCTGGGGCTCTACGACGACGTCGTCGTCCGGGTGGCCGACTCAGGGCTGCACATCGACATCGCGGGTGAGGGCAGCGAGACGCTGCCGCGCGACGAGAGCCACCTCCTCGTCCGCTCCCTGCGCACCGCCTTCGACCTGCTGGGCGGACAGCCCCGCGGCCTGGAGATCGTGTGCGCCAACCGCATCCCGCACGGCCGCGGCCTCGGCTCCTCCTCCGCCGCGATCTGCGCCGGCATCGTCGCCGCACGCGCCGTCACCATAGGCGGCGAGACCCGGCTCGACGACGGCGCGCTCCTGGAGCTGGCGACCGAGATCGAGGGCCACCCCGACAACGTCGCGGCCTGTCTGCTGGGCGGCTTCACGCTCTCCTGGATGGAGTCCGGCGCCGCCCGGGCGATCAGGATGGAGCCCGGTGATTCCATCGTTCCGGTGGTTTTCGTGCCCGGGAAGCCGGTCCTCACCGAGACCGCGCGCGGACTGCTCCCGCGCACCGTGCCGCACGTCGACGCCGCCACCAACGCGGGCCGTGCCGCCCTGCTCGTCGAGGCCCTCACCCGGCGCCCCGAGCTGCTGCTGCCCGCCACCGAGGACCGTCTCCACCAGGAGTACCGCGCCCCCGCGATGCCGGAGAGCGCGGCGCTGGTGGAGCGGCTGCGCGCCGACGGGATCCCGGCCGTGATCTCCGGCGCCGGCCCCACCGTGATGGCGCTCGCGGACGCCGAGAGCGCCGACAAGGTGCAGGCCCTGGCCGGTGCGGACTGGGCCGCCAACCGCCTGGACCTGGACCTGTACGGCGCGAGCGTGCTGCCGCTCGCGCCCTCGAGTGACATGTGACGCGCACGATTGCCGGATTTGGAGAGGGGGAATGTTTGTTGGATCCGGTAGTGTTAACCTCAAGTCTGCACCCGACCCCACCATGGCGAGGTGCTTCGTGTCCCCGTCCGGGACAGACATTCTTCCGGGAGTCTCCCAAGCCACTCAGCGTTTCGTACGTCGTACATGGGCAGTACGCCGTACGCCGACACTGAGCGGGCCGCTGGGCACGCTCCGGAATTGGTGCGACCACGCCTCGTGACACCGGGTGCCACGGCTGCGGAAGCGCCGTCATCAGAAATTCTCTCCGCCGCTTTGGCGGACCACCGCCCCGGCACGGTCCACACAGCAAGGACCGAAAGCCGGACAGCACAACCGGTCGCCGAGCCAGACAGGCCGACGTCCGCTCCAGGGAAGGACCCTTCGTGAGCGACACCACCGATCTGATGGGCGCACGTGTCGAGGAGACCGCTGCCGCGCCCGCCACGGACGCCTCCGCGCCTGCCACCGGTGCCGGCTCCCGGCGGCGCCGCGGTACCGGCCTCGAGGGCATGGTGCTGGCCGAGCTTCAGCAGGTCGCATCCGGCCTCGGCATCAGGGGCACCGCGCGGATGCGCAAGAGCCAGCTGATCGAGGTCATCAAGGAGGCGCAGGCCGGCGGGGGAGCCCCCGCCAAGGCCGAGACGGCCACCGAGACCAAGCCGAAGCGCCGGGCCACCTCCAAGGCCCGTACGGGCGAGGACGCCGCCGAGAAGAAGGCGGAGCAGCCCGTCGCGGCCCCCGCCGAGCAGGCCGTGGCCCAGCAGCAGATCGAGATCCCCGGCCAGCCGGCCAGCGAGGACGCGCCGGCCGAGCGCCGCCGTCGCCGCGCCACCGCCGAGGCGGGCAGCCCCACCGCGAACGGCGCGGACACGATCGTCGCCGAGGCGAAGAGCGAGCCGAAGGCGGAGACCCCCGCCGCGCAGCCGCAGCAGGGCGAGGCCAAGGGCGACGCCGGTGACGGCGAGGGCCGCGGCCGCCGCGACCGCCGTGACCGCGGCCGTGACCGCGACCGCCGCAGCAAGGGCGACGAGCAGCAGGGCGGCGGCCAGGGCGGCCGCCAGGACCAGGGCGGTCGCCAGGACCGGCAGGACCGCCAGGACCGTCAGCAGCCGCAGCAGCAGGGCGGCGGCCGTCAGGACCGCAACACCGGTCCGCAGGACGACGACGAGTTCGGTGACCGCCGTGGCCGTCGCGGCCGGTACCGGGACCGCCGTGGCCGTCGCGGCCGTGACGAGATCGGCGGCGCCGAGCCGCAGGTCGCCGACGACGATGTCCTGATCCCCGTCGCGGGCATCCTCGACATCCTCGACAACTACGCGTTCATCCGGACCTCCGGCTACCTGCCCGGTCCGAACGACGTGTACGTCTCCCTCGCCCAGGTCCGCAAGAACGGCCTGCGCAAGGGCGACCACATCACCGGCGCGGTCCGCCAGCCCAAGGAGGGCGAGCGGCGCGAGAAGTTCAACGCGCTGGTCCGCCTCGACTCCGTCAACGGCATGGCGCCCGAACACGGCCGTGGCCGCCCGGAGTTCAACAAGCTGACCCCGCTCTACCCGCAGGACCGCCTCCGCCTGGAGACGGACCCGGGCGTGCTGACCACCCGCATCATCGACCTCGTGTCGCCGATCGGTAAGGGCCAGCGCGGTCTGATCGTGGCCCCGCCGAAGACCGGCAAGACCATGATCATGCAGGCGATCGCCAACGCGATCACGCACAACAACCCCGAGTGCCACCTGATGGTCGTCCTGGTCGACGAGCGTCCGGAAGAGGTCACCGACATGCAGCGGTCGGTCAAGGGCGAGGTCATCTCCTCGACCTTCGACCGCCCGGCCGAGGACCACACCACGGTCGCCGAACTGGCCATCGAGCGGGCCAAGCGTCTGGTGGAGCTGGGCCACGACGTCGTCGTGCTGCTCGACTCGATCACGCGTCTGGGCCGTGCGTACAACCTGGCGGCTCCGGCCTCCGGTCGCATCCTGTCCGGTGGTGTCGACTCGACCGCCCTGTACCCGCCGAAGCGCTTCTTCGGTGCGGCCCGCAACATCGAGGACGGCGGCTCGCTGACCATCCTCGCCACCGCCCTGGTGGACACCGGGTCCCGCATGGACGAGGTGATCTTCGAGGAGTTCAAGGGCACCGGCAACATGGAGCTCAAGCTCGACCGGAAGCTCGCCGACAAGCGCATCTTCCCGGCGGTGGACGTGGACGCGTCCGGCACCCGTAAGGAAGAGATCCTGCTCGGTGCCGAGGAGTTGGCCGTCGTCTGGAAGCTGCGCCGGGTGCTGCACGCGCTCGACCAGCAGCAGGCGATCGAGCTGCTGCTCGACAAGATGAAGCAGACGAAGTCGAACGTCGAGTTCCTGATGCAGATCCAGAAGACGACGCCGACGCCCGGCAACGGCGACTGAGTGCTGTCGTCAAGGCCGTAAAGCAGGGAAAAGGGCCGCCCTCCGCAAGCAGCGGAGGGCGGCCTTTTATTTGTGCGGCGATTCCGGCCCTGTCGATCCGGTTCCTTTACCTCTGCTTTTCGAACGATCCGGTGGAGGGAGCCACGCACGGGACGACATCCGATTCCTCGCCCGCCGCCGTACCCGCCTCACAGAGCCGGCCGCCCTTCGCGCGCAGGCGCTCGTCGATGTGGCCGAGGGCGTTCAGGCTCCTGCGCACCTTGGCGGGGGTGGGGTCCGGGACCGCCTGCAGCGCCTGGATGACGCGCTGTTCGTGCTGGACGCTCGCGCACCGGTCCCGGTCGCTGAGCCTCGCTTCCGTAGGCGCGGCGGGCTCGGTCGGTTCCGTCGGGGGAGTCGCAGTGGGGGCGAGGCCCTGCCCCTCTTCAGGCTCGGTGGTCGAGGAACACGGCTGCGCGACCTCGTCGAGCATCGCCGCGAACGCCGCCGCCCGCTCGGAGGTCGACCGCCCGGCGCTCCCGCTGTCACCCGACCCGTCGGTTCCGCAGCCGGCCAGGGCCAGTGCGGCGAGGGCGGCGACCGCGAGGGTGCGTCGGGGGCGGGTGAAGGCGCTGACGGGAGCAGTGATCGGTGTCATGCGCGCAGTCTCCGGCCGCCGCCCCGCGCCGCGCATGAGTGCGCGTACTCATCCGCACAGGCGGGGCTTTACCTGCCCCATAAGAAGCGGACTGGGTATTCGGTGCCCGCGGCGCGCGCGGAATTCCGGTATTCGCATGCGCCGCGCGAGCCGAACTCCGCATCGGCCTGCCCCGGGGACCGGGCGCCTACGGCCCGCTCCACGCGATGCCGTGGGGGAAGGCGGCCGGAGGAACCGCGCGGCGGTCCCGCGGACGCGCGGCCCCGGTCAGCGCGGAGCAAAGAACGGGACCGCACCCGGCAAGACGCGGGGGGTGGCCCTTCACGTTTCCTTCTGCGATGTACGATCGCGCCCTTCGGTCAATTGACCGATTCACGAACTCCTGATCCCGAGGGGGGACTTAGGTGGGTACACCCACGTCCGGGAGCGGTCGGCACAGACGCCGGATACGTTTCGCTCTGCCCGTCGCCGCGGCCGGAATCGCCGCCGCCGTCACGGCCGCACTGATCTCGACGTCCGCCAGCGCGGCCACCCAGCCGGTGCCGACGGCCAAGGCGGCCGTCAGCACGCCGTCGCAGGCCACGCTGAAGCAGCGCGCCGCCGCCGCCGTCGCCGCCGTCGACGGCGACACCACCACGAAGACGTCGAGCAGCGGTTCCGCCGTCTCGCCGAAGATCATCGGTGGCGGTACGACCGCCATCTCCTCGGCGCCCTGGATGGCCCAGCTCTGGTACTACGACGACAAGGGCACCACCAGCACCAGCGACGACGTCGGCTTCTTCTGCGGCGGCTCGGTCGTCTCGCCCACGAAGATCCTCACGGCCGCACACTGCGTCAAGGGCTTCAAGTGGAGCACCACCCAGTCCGTGGTCGTCACGGGCACCGCCTCGCTGCCCACCACCAACAGCGACGGCACGGCCAACCTGCACGGCGGCACCGTCTCCGCCGTCCTGCGCCAGTGGAACCACCCGTCGTACACCGTGTCGACCCGCGGCGTCCCCAACAACGACGTCGCCGTGCTCACCCTGGCCGCCCCGGTCAAGGCCACGCCGATCCGGCTGACGACCAACACCGACACGACCTCGTACAAGGCCAACACCAGCGCCAAGGTGTACGGCTGGGGCCGCACCAGTTCCACCTCGGACGACATCTCCGAGACCCTGAAGACGGCCACGCTGCCCGTCCAGTCCGACACCACCTGCACGGGCGCCTACGGCAGCGACTACGTCAAGGGCCACATGGTCTGCGCCGGCAAGGCCGCCACCGGTTCCGACACCGGCACCACCACCACCTGCAACGGCGACTCCGGCGGCCCGCTGGTCGTCGGCGGCCGGATCGTCGGCGTGGTCTCCTGGGGCGTCGAGGACTGCGTCGCCAAGGGCGCCTACCCGGTCTTCACGAAGGTCAGCGCCTACGTCGGTGCCGCCTACGCGCAGATCACCGACGCCAACCTGAGCCTGTTCAACAAGCTCAACGACGGCAAGGCCGACCTGTTCGCGCGCAAGTCGTCCACCAAGGTCGGCTACGAGCTGGACTCCAAGGGCACCTCGCTCGCCGCCCGCGCCTCCTGGGGCGATTTCACCGGCGTCAACGTCATCCTGCAGGCCGACCTCAACCGCGACGGCTTCCAGGACCTCGTCTACCGGGTGGCCTCCAGCGGTGACGTCTACTGGTGGCACTTCGTGCTGAACAGCGACCAGACCGACGGCACCTGGACCGATACGAAGATCTTCACCAACTGGAAGACCCGCAAGGCCATCGTGGTCCCCGGCGACCTCACCGGTGACTACCTGCCGGACGTCCTCTCCGTGGACTCCAGCGCGGTGATGTGGCTGTACCCGGGCAAGGGCAACGGCACCTTCGGCGCCCGCGTCAGGATCGGCACCGGCTGGAGCCAGTACAACCAGCTGCGCGGCGTCGGCGACTTCAACGGCGACGGCAAGGCCGACCTGCTGGCCCGCAAGAGCACCGGCGGCGACCTGTACCTGTACAAGGGCACCGGCAAGGCCGGCACCGGCCTCTTCTCGGCCCGGGTGAAGGTCCGCTCCGCCTGGACCGGCTTCAACACCCTCGCCGCGGTCGGCGACATGACCGGCGACGGCAAGGCCGACCTGCTGGCCCGTACGACCGGCGGCACGCTGTACCTCTACCCGGGCACCGGCAAGGGGACCAGTGAGATCTTCGGCACAAGGAAGTCGCTCGGTACCGGTTTCCAGCAGTACGACATCTTCGGCTGACATGGCTGGTGAGCGGGGGTTCGCCCCACTTGCCCGATGACTCCCGGTCACGCAGTGTGCCCACCGCTCCACGCGGTGGGCACACTGCGTTGTGCAACCCTTTCCCGAGTTTCGCCGTCTGACCAGGCGGAGTGACGATGGTCCGGTACGTGCCGATGATCCGGGTACGCCGGACCCGACCCTGAAAGCAGGGGTGTACCGAGCAGTCGCAGGAGAACAGAGGAGCCCATGTCCGCGGAGAGCACGCCCGGTCCGGGCATACCCGGGCCCGGCACGAAGGCCAGGAACCACCGCAAGCCCCGAGGGGCGGGCCGCAAGGCGCTTCTCGTCACGGCCTGGACGGCGGCGGGCATCCTCGTGCTGGGCGGCACCGGCGTCGGTTACCTGTACTTCAAGCTCAACGGCAACCTGAAGACCGTAGACATCAACCAGGCGCTCGGCAGCGACCGGCCCACCAAGGTCGACAACGGCTCCGAGAACATCCTGGTCCTCGGCTCGGACTCGCGGTCCGGCGCCAACAAGAAGCTCGGCGGCGGCGCGGACGACGGCAGCGCCCGCTCCGACACGGCGATGATCATCCACGTCTACGAGGGCCACAAGAAGGCCAGTGTGGTCTCCGTCCCCCGGGACACCCTGATCGACCGCCCGTCCTGCACCGACGCGCGGGGCGTCAAGCACTCCGCCGCGACCGGCGTGATGTTCAACTCCGCCTACTCCACGGGCGGCGCGGCCTGCGCGGTCAAGACGGTCGAGTCGATCACCGGCATCCGGATGGACCACTACCTGGAGGTCGACTTCTCCGGCTTCGAGAAGCTCGTCGACGAGCTGGGCGGGGTCGAGGTCACCACCACCAAGGCCATCGACGACCGGGAGAGCCACCTCGACCTCAAGGCCGGCACCCACACGCTCGACGGCGCGCAGGCGCTCGGCCTGGTCCGCACCCGGCACGGCGTCGGCGACGGCTCCGACCTGGGCCGCATCCAGCTCCAGCAGGCGTTCGTGAAGGCCCTGATCAACCAGGTCAAGCACGTGGGCATCTTCACCAGCCCCAAGAAGCTGTACGACCTGGCCGACACCGCGACCAGGACCGTCACCACCGACTCCGACCTGGGCTCGGTGAACTCCCTGATCGACTTCGCCGACGGCCTGAAGTCCATCAGCGCCAAGAACATGCACATGGTCACCATGCCGGTCGAGTACGACCCGTCCGACCCGAACCGGGTCATCGTCGCCGAGGCGAAGGCGAAGCTGGTCTGGAAGGCGCTGGAGAACGACGCGCCGATCCCGGCGTCCGCGACGAAGGGCACGGCGACGGGCCAGGCCAAGGGCGTCGTGACGTCGTAGTCCGGCCGCCCGGCGAGCCCCCGCCGGCCCGCGGGGAATAGATCACCGCACCCCTCGGTTTGGGGGGATGCGGTCAGTGCTGGCAGACTGATACGTCGGCCCCGGTTCACGCCCCGCAAACCCGCGAAGGCGACCCGGTGCCCTCCCGAAATCTAGGAGAATCCCTTGAAGCGCGACATCCACCCCGAGTACGTCGAGACGCAGGTCAGCTGCACCTGTGGCGCGTCGTTCACGACTCGCAGCACCATCCAGTCCGGCACCATCCGTGCTGAGGTCTGCTCCGAGTGCCACCCGTTCTACACGGGCAAGCAGAAGATCCTCGACACCGGTGGCCGTGTGGCCCGCTTCGAGGCCCGCTTCGGCAAGGCTGCCGCCGGCTCCAAGAAGTAGCGAGCCCTCTTTCGCCGGTCCACGGCCACGCCCCCGTGAGGGGTGTGCCCGGGACCGGCGTTTTTGGTCGCCCGCCTTCCCTTCCGTCGCAGTAGCAGTATCAGGAGCCCAACATGTTCGAGGCCGTCGAGGAACTCGTCGTCGAGCACGCAGACCTGGAGAAGAAGCTCGCCGACCCGTCGGTCCACGCCGACCAGGCCAACGCGCGCAAGCTGAACAAGCGCTACGCCGAGCTCACCCCGATCGTCGCCACGTTCCGCTCCTGGAAGCAGACCGGCGACGACATCGAGACCGCGCGTGAACTGGCCGCCGACGACCCCGACTTCGCCGCCGAGGTCAAGGAGCTGGACAAGCAGCGCGACGAGCTGACCGAGAAGCTGCGGCTGCTGCTCGTGCCCCGGGACCCGTCCGACGACAAGGACGTCATCCTGGAGATCAAGGCGGGCGCGGGCGGTGACGAGTCCGCGCTGTTCGCCGGTGACCTGCTGCGCATGTACCTGCGGTACGCCGAGCGCGTCGGCTGGAAGACCGAGATCATCGACTCCACCGAGTCCGAGCTCGGCGGCTACAAGGACGTCCAGGTCGCCGTGAAGACCAAGGGCGGCCAGGGCGCCACGGAGCCCGGGCAGGGCGTCTGGGCGCGGCTGAAGTACGAGGGCGGTGTGCACCGCGTGCAGCGCGTGCCGGCGACCGAGTCGCAGGGCCGGATCCACACGTCCGCGGCCGGTGTCCTGGTCACGCCGGAGGCCGAGGAGGTCGACGTCGAGATCAACCCGAACGACCTGCGGATCGACGTCTACCGGTCCTCCGGGCCCGGCGGGCAGTCCGTCAACACCACCGACTCCGCGGTGCGCATCACGCACCTGCCCACCGGAGTCGTGGCCTCCTGCCAGAACGAGAAGAGCCAACTGCAGAACAAGGAGCAGGCCTTGCGTATCCTGCGCTCCAGGCTGCTCGCCGCGGCGCAGGAGGAGGCGGAGAAGGAAGCCGCCGACGCCCGCCGCAGCCAGGTCCGCACCGTCGACCGCTCCGAGAAGATCCGCACGTACAACTTCCCGGAGAATCGCCTCTCGGACCACCGTGTCGGCTTCAAGGCGTACAACCTGGACCAGGTCCTGGACGGCGACCTCGACGCGGTGATCCAGGCCTGCGTCGACGCGGACTCGGCCGCCAAGCTGGCAGCTGCATAAGAGGTACGAGTTACTACACGGAGGACCAGCGTGAACCTGCTGCTCGCCGAGGTGGCCCAGGCCGCCCAGCGGCTGGCCGACGCCGGCGTGCCCTCGCCGCGCAACGACGCGGAGGAGCTCGCCGCGTTCGTGCACGGCGTGAAGCGGGGAGCGCTGCACTCCGTCAAGGACTCCGACTTCGACGCCCGCTACTGGGAGGCCATCGCCCGCCGCGAGCAGCGCGAGCCGCTCCAGCACATCACCGGGCGGGCGTATTTCCGGTATCTCGAACTCCAGGTGGGCCCGGGCGTGTTCGTGCCCCGCCCGGAGACCGAGTCGGTGGTCGGCTGGGCCATAGACGCGGTGCGCGCGATGGACGTGGTCGAACCGTGCATCGTCGACCTGTGCACCGGCTCCGGCGCCATCGCGCTCGCCCTCGCCCAGGAGGTCCCGCGGTCCAGCGTGCACGCCGTGGAGCTGTCCGAGGAGGCGCTCCAGTGGACCCGCAAGAACGTGGCGGGCTCCAGGGTCGACCTGCGCCAGGGAGACGCCCTGGACGCCTTCCACGACCTCGACGGCCATGTCGACCTGGTCATCTCCAACCCGCCGTACATCCCGCTCACCGAGTGGGAGTACGTCGCCCCCGAGGCCCGCGACTACGACCCGGAGCTGGCCCTGTTCTCCGGCGAGGACGGCCTGGACCTCATCCGGGGCATCGAACGCACCGCGCACCGGCTGCTGCGCCCGGGCGGTGTCGTCGTCATCGAGCACGCCGACACCCAGGGCGGCCAGGTGCCGTGGATCTTCACCGAGGAGCGGGGCTGGGCCGACGCGGCCGACCACCCCGACCTCAACAAGCGCCCCCGCTTCGCGACCGCGCGCAAGGCGCTGCCGTGAGCACCCCCCAGACTGTTTGCCGCAAGTCCCGGAATCCCCGGAACCGGATGTCCCGGAAGTACGTGTACTTCGTGTACGAGGAGGCCCGCTAGACATGGCACGGCGATACGACACCAATGACGCGACCGACCGCGTGACGGGTCTGCGCGAGGCCGCGTCCGCCGTCCGCCGGGGCGAACTGGTGGTGCTGCCCACCGACACGGTGTACGGCATCGGCGCCGACGCGTTCACCTCGGAGGCGGTCGCCGACCTGCTCGACGCCAAGGGCCGGGGCCGCAACATGCCCACCCCCGTACTGATCGGCTCCCCGAACACGCTCCACGGTCTCGTCACCGACTTCTCGGAGATGGCCTGGGAGCTCGTCGACGCGTTCTGGCCGGGCGCCCTCACCCTGGTCGCCAAGCACCAGCCGTCCCTGCAGTGGGACCTGGGCGACACCCGGGGCACGGTCGCCGTCCGCATGCCCCTGCACCCGGTCGCCATCGAGCTGCTCACCGAGGTCGGCCCGATGGCCGTCTCCTCCGCCAACCTCACCGGCCACCCGTCCCCGGAGACCTGTGACGCCGCCCAGGAGATGCTCGGCGACTCCGTCTCCGTGTACCTCGACGGCGGTCCGACCCCGGGCAACGTGCCCTCGTCCATCGTCGACGTCACCCGCGAGGTGCCGCTGCTGCTGCGCGCCGGCGCGATCTCGGCGGAGGAGCTGCGGAAGGTCGTACCCGACCTCGAGGTGGCGAATTGACAGCCCCTGACGCGGGGCGTGGCATAGGCAACGGGGAGAGCGCGGCGGAGATCACGACGACGTTCGTGGGGCTGCCTCGTGACAGCTTCCGGATCCTCCATGTCAGCACCGGCAACGTGTGCCGCTCGCCGATCACCGAGCGGCTGACCCGCCATCTCGTGACGGACCGGCTCGGCACCTTTCTCGGCGGCGGGCTGATCGTGGAGAGCGCGGGCACCTGGGGCCACGAGGGCGCCCCCATGGAGGCCAACGCGGAGGCCGTGCTGGCCGACTTCGGCGCGGACCCGACCGGGTTCGTGGGGCGGGAGCTGCTCGACGAGCACGTCATCCGCGCCGACCTGGTGCTGACCGCCACCCGTGACCACCGCGCCCAGGTCATCTCCATGGGCCACTCGGCGGGCCTGCGCACCTTCACCCTGAAGGAGTTCACCCGCCTGGTCCGCGCGATCGACCCGGCGACCCTGCCGCCGCTCACCGAGGGCGTGGTGATCCGCGCCCGCGCCCTGGTCCGTGCCGCGGCGGCGCTGCGCGGCTGGCTCCTCGCGCCCACGGCCGAGGCCGACGAGGTGTACGACCCGTACGGCGCCCCGCTGCCGTTCTTCCAGTCCATCGGGGACGAGATACACGAGGCGCTGGACCCGGTCGTCACGGCGCTCACCGGCGTCCCGGCCCGGATGTAGCCCGAGGCGCCGCACACACCGCGCACCCCACCCACCCCGGGCCTACATTGGACCTACGTCACCGTCGACCGCCCGGAGCCCGTCATGCCGGTCACCCCTACCCTCGATGAGGCCGGTCCGCTGCTGCGGCGGCAGGACCCGGAGCTGGCGGAGATCCTGCTGGGCGAGCTGACCCGGCAGTCGACGTCGCTGCAGCTGATCGCCGCCGAGAACTTCACCTCCCGGGCCGTGCTGGCCGCGCTCGGCTCACCGCTCGCCAACAAGTACGCGGAGGGCTACCCGGGCGCCCGCTACCACGGCGGCTGCGAGATCGTGGACGTCGCCGAGCGGCTCGCCGTGGACCGGGCCAAGGCCCTCTTCGGCGCCGCGCACGCCAATGTGCAGTCCCACTCCGGCTCCTCCGCCGTGCTGGCCGCCTACGCCGCCCTGCTGCGCCCCGGTGACACCGTCCTCGCCCTGGGGCTGCCCTACGGCGGTCATCTCACCCACGGGTCGCCGGCCAACTTCTCCGGCCGCTGGTTCGACTTCGTCGGGTACGGGGTGGACGCCGAGAGCGGGCTCATCGACTACGACCAGGTGCGGGCGCTGGCCCGCGGCCACCGGCCCAAGGCGATCGTGTGCGGCTCCATCTCCTACCCCCGCCACATCGACTACGCCTTCTTCCGCGCCGTCGCCGACGAGGTGGGCGCGTATCTGATCGCCGACGCCGCGCACCCCATCGGGCTGGTCGCCGGGGGAGCGGCACCCAACCCGGTGCCGTACGCCGACGTCGTGTGCGCGACCACCCACAAGGTGCTGCGCGGACCGCGCGGCGGGATGCTGCTGTGCGGATCGCCGGAGCTGGCCGAGCGGCTCGACCGGGCCGTGTTCCCGTTCACCCAGGGCGGCGCGCAGCTGCACACCATCGCCGCGAAGGCGGTCGCGTTCGGGGAGGCGGCAACACCGGCGTTCACCGGGTACGCCCATCAGGTGGTCGCCAACGCGCGCGTTCTCGCGGCCGCGCTGGCCGACCAGGGGCTGGCGGTGACCACGGGCGGCACGGACACGCACCTGATCACGGCCGACCCGCTGCCGCTCGGCGTGGACGGGCGGGCCGCCCGGGGCCGGCTGGCCGCGGCCGGGATCGTGCTGGACTGCTGCGCCCTGCCGCACGGCGACGCCCGCGGGCTGCGCCTGGGCACCGCCGCCGTCACCACCCAGGGCATGGGGGAGCCGGAGATGACCCGGATCGCGGCCCTCCTCGGCGCGGTACTGCGCGGCGGGGCGGACGGGGCGCGGGTGCGGGCCGAGGTGCGCGGGCTCACGGCCGGGTTCCCGCCGTATCCCGGCTGGGACGGGGTAGGCGGAGGGTCGTAACGAACCTGGTGAAGACTGTCTTATGTCCGGCTCACAGCCACCCGTGCAACCATCTTCGCTACCCGGAAGTCCCCATGCATATGCGTCCCTCGCTAGGGTGTGGGGCTGTGATGGCCAGCGAGACCTGTGGGGAAGCCCGTGCGTGAATACCTGCTGACGCTCTGCATCACGGCCGCGGTGACGTATCTGCTGACAGGGCCGGTGCGGAAGTTCGCGATCGTGGCCGGGGCCATGCCGGAGATCCGGGCACGTGACGTGCACCGGGAACCCACTCCGCGGCTCGGCGGGATCGCGATGTTCTTCGGCCTGTGCGCGGGTCTGCTGGTCGCGGATCATCTGACCAACCTGAACGACGTCTTCACCAAGGGCAACGAGCCGCGGGCGCTGCTCTCCGGCGCCGCGCTGATCTGGCTGATCGGCGTGCTCGACGACAAGTTCGAGATCGACGCCCTGATCAAGCTGGGCGGTCAGATGATCGCCGCGGGCGTCATGGTCTGGCAGGGGCTGACGATCCTGTGGCTGCCTGTCCCGGGCGTCGGCACGGTGGCGCTCACCCCGTGGCAGGGCACCCTGCTGACGGTGGCGCTGGTGGTCATCACCATCAACGCGGTGAACTTCGTCGACGGCCTGGACGGCCTGGCCTCCGGCATGGTGTGCATCGCCGCCGCGGCGTTCTTCATGTACGCCTACCGGATCTGGTACTCGTACGGCATCGAGGCCGCCGCCCCGGCCACGCTGTTCTCGGCGATCCTGATGGGCATGTGCCTGGGCTTCCTGCCGCACAACATGCATCCCGCGCGGATCTTCATGGGCGACTCCGGCTCGATGCTGATCGGCCTGGTGCTGGCCGCCGGCGCGATCTCCGTCACGGGCCAGGTCGACCCGGACGTGATGAACCTGTTCGCCGGGTCCGAGCGCAACACCGTCCACCAGATGGTGCCGGTCTACATCCCGCTCCTGCTGCCGCTGACGATCATCGCGGTGCCCGCCGCCGACCTGGTCCTCGCCATCGTGCGGCGTACCTGGCGCGGCCAGTCGCCGTTCGCCGCCGACCGGGGGCATCTGCACCACCGGCTGCTGGAGATCGGCCACTCGCACAGCCGGGCCGTGCTGATCATGTACTTCTGGTCGGCGCTGATCGGCTTCGGGGCGCTGGCCTACTCGGTGAACTCCGCGTCCATGTGGATCGTGCTCGGGGTGGTGTTCCTCAGTGCGATCGGCCTGGCGCTGCTCCTGCTGCCGCGGTTCACCCCGCGCGCCCCGATGTGGGCGCAGGCCGTCGTGCCGCCCCGCTACCGGCGCCGCCGGTCCGCCTTGACGGCCGACCTGGCGGCCGAGGAGGCCGAGGCGCCGGACGCGGCGTCCCCGCAGCCGGCGGCGGCCGTCGAGAAGCCGGAAAGCGACGAGTACCGCTCCCCGGTGTCCGCCGCGGCCAACGGCGCGACCGCCATCGGAGCCCGTTCGCGCTTCCTGGACCGGCACACTTCCGAGACCTCCCGCTGACGCCGCCAAGGTAAGAATCTGACTAGAGCATTGCCAAGTCGTGGGGGAGTAAAGGCCCCCAATACCAGACACAACGGCTCGGTTTTCGCTCGGACGGGCACGTTCACTCTCATGTGTGACAGCTGGCACACCTACCAGGTAAAGACCTCATCAAATAGTTTGTGATACGGTTCACGAGAACCCCGGACAGAGCCGAAGGACCCAAGTGCGATGGTCCATTGGCGTGAGGTCGGCGTGAGGTTTTCGCCCCTCCGACCGGGACTACGCTCGTCCATGACGACACCTGCCCCCTGTGAAAGCGGAGTTGCCGCCATGCCGTCCAATGACGCCCGGAACCTGGCCCAGGCCGCCGTACCCACGGCTGCCGTCGGCGTACTCGCCGCCGTTGTCAGCGGTGTGGTCGCGGGTGGCAAGGGGGCTCTCGGCGCCGTCGTCGGAACGCTGGTGGTGATCCTCTTCATGGGAATCGGCCTCTACGTTCTGCAGCGCACCGCGAAATCGCTTCCGCACCTGTTCCAGGCCATGGGACTGATGCTGTACACGGCGCAGTTGCTGGTCCTGTTCATCTTCGTCGCGGCCTTCAAGGACACGACACTGTTCAACCCCCGGGCGTTCGCCGCCGCTCTCCTGGCGGGCACCCTGACGTGGATCGCCGCCCAGGCGCGCGCCCACATGAAGGCCAAGATCCTCTACGTCGAGCCCGAGAAGACCGGGCAGCCGTCGTGAGAGGTAGGGCCGGGATAAAGCCGCACGAGAGATGCTGCTATCGTCCGGTGCCAACTGCGGCATCGCGGGCGCGGGCATCTGAGCTGACGCCTGCTCAATCGCGAGGCGAGATGCCCCCCAGCCGCCCCCACATCCGTAACACCAGTCCCGTGCCGAACCGCGGCCCTGCGCCGCGCCGACACAACGAGGTTGCCGTACCTATGCGCCACGCTGAAGGAGCCCGCGGTGAGTGCTGACCCGACGCAGGTGCTCGCCTTCGAGACCGACTGCCACATCTTCGACGGCTGTGGCTTCCCGGCTCCCGGCTTGCACTCGTTCCTGTTCAAGCCCCTCTGGGGCGATGCCGACAGCAACCTGTACTTCAACAAGACGATGCTGCTGGCGCTGCTCGGCTCGGTCATCATCGTCGGTTTCTTCTGGGCCGCGTTCCGCAAGCCGCAGGTCGTTCCCGGCAAGCTGCAGATGGTCGCCGAGTCGGGTTATGACTTCATCCGCCGCGGCGTCGTCTACGAGACCATCGGCAAGAAGGAAGGCGAGAAGTACGTTCCACTGATCGTCTCGCTGTTCTTCTTCGTCTGGATGATGAACCTCTGGTCGATCATTCCGCTCGCCCAGTTCCCGGTGACGGCGATCATCTCGTACCCGCTCGTCCTGGCCCTCATCGTCTACGTCCTGTGGGTCTCGCTGACCTTCAAGCGCCACGGTTTCGTCGGCTTCTTCAAGAACGTCACCGGCTACGACAAGTCGCTCGGTGCGGTCCTGCCGCTGGCGATGGTCATCGAGTTCTTCTCGAACCTGCTCGTCCGGCCGTTCACCCACGCGGTGCGACTGTTCGCGAACATGTTCGCGGGCCACACCCTGCTGCTGCTCTTCACGATCGCCAGCTGGTACCTGCTGAACGGCATCGGCATCGCCTACGCCGGCGTCAGCTTCATCATGACCATCGTGATGACGGCCTTCGAGCTCTTCATCCAGGCCCTGCAGGCGTACGTCTTCGTCCTGCTGACCTGCACCTACATCCAGGGCGCGCTCGCCGAGCACCACTGAGCGCCTCGCACCCCACACCTGCTAGTCGTCCGGTGGCCAACCCCCGCCGGCATCAGAAAAGAAGGAAGAATCATGGCTGCCACTGAGACCCTTGCCGCTGTCTCCGGCTCGCTCGGCTCCATCGGTTACGGCCTCGCTGCCATCGGCCCCGGCGTCGGCGTCGGCATCATCTTCGGCAACGGCACCCAGGCGCTGGCCCGCCAGCCCGAGGCGGCCGGTCTGATCCGTGCCAACCAGATCCTCGGCTTCGCCTTCTGTGAGGCGCTCGCCCTGATCGGTCTGGTCATGCCGTTCGTCTACGGCAAGTGATCTGTCGATCAACCACTGACTAGACGAAAGGCACTGATATGAGCCCCCTGGTTCAGCTGGCGGCGGAGGAGGCCGAAAACCCCCTCTTCCCGCCGATCCCAGAGCTCGTCATCGGCCTGATCGCCTTCGTCATCGTCTTCGGCTTCCTCGCCAAGAAGCTCCTTCCGAACATCAACAAGGTTCTGGAGCAGCGCCGCGAGGCGATCGAGGGCGGTATCGAGAAGGCCGAGGCCGCGCAGACCGAGGCCCAGAGCGTCCTTGAGCAGTACAAGGCGCAGCTGGCCGAGGCCCGCCACGAGGCCGCCCGCCTGCGCCAGGAGGCTCAGGAGCAGGGCGCCACGCTCATCGCCGAGATGCGCGCCGAGGGCCAGCGGCAGCGCGAGGAGATCGTCGCCGCCGGTCACGCCCAGATCGAGGCCGACCGCAAGTCCGCCGCGCAGTCCCTGCGCCAGGACGTGGGCCACCTGGCCACCGACCTGGCCGGCAAGCTCGTCGGTGAGTCCCTCGAGGACCACGCCCGGCAGAGCCGTGTGATCGACCGCTTCCTCGACGAGCTCGAGGAGAAGGCCGAGGCGGCGCGATGAACGGAGCGAGCCGCGAGGCCCTGGCAGCCGCACGCGAGCGACTCGACGCGCTGACGGACTCCACGTCCGTGGACGCGACGAAGCTCGCCGACGAGCTGGCGGCCGTCACCGCGCTGCTCGACCGCGAGGCAGGCCTGCGCCGGGTCCTCACCGACCCGGCGCAGCCCGGCGAGGCCAAGGCCGAGCTGGTCCGGCGCCTGATCGGCGGCCAGGTCTCCGAGACCACCGCCGACGTGGTGTCCGGCATGGTCCGCTCCCGCTGGTCGCAGCCCCGCGACCTGGTGGACGCGCTGGAGGAGCTGGCGGACGTCGCCGACCTCACCGCCGCGCAGAAGTCGGACACGCTGGACGACGTGGAGGACGAGCTGTTCCGGTTCGGCCGGATCGTCTCCTCCAGCACCGGGCTGCGCGCCGCGCTCACCGACCGCAAGGCCACCGTCGCCGCCAAGGTGGAGCTGCTGCACCGGCTGCTCGGCGGTCGCGCCAAGCCGGTCACCGAGCGTCTGGTCACGCGCCTTGTGACCGCGCCGCGGGGACGTAGCCTGGAAGCGGGCCTGGAGGCCCTGTCCAAGCTCGCCGCGGACCGCCGCAGCCGCGTCGTCGCCGTGGTCACCTCGGCGGTGCCGCTGAGCGAGCCGCAGAAGCAGCGCCTGGGCGCCGCCCTCGCGAAGCTCTACGGCCGCACGATGCACCTCAACCTCGACGTCGACCCCGCGGTCGTCGGCGGGATCCGGGTGCAGGTCGGTGACGAGGTCATCAACGGTTCCATCGCGGACCGGCTCGAGGACGCGGCCCGCCGCATGGCGAGCTAGCACCCGACTCAAGAGCAGTACGTACTTACGACGGCCCGGGTTGGGCCGTACAAGAAGAATCCTGGGGGTCGCCCCCAGACCCCCCAAGTGAAACTTCGGGCCCAACAAGGAGAGCAGGGAACCCAGATGGCGGAGCTCACGATCCGGCCGGAGGAGATCCGGGACGCGCTGGAGAACTTCGTCCAGTCGTACCAGCCGGACGCGGCCTCGCGCGAGGAGGTCGGTACGGTCACCCTTGCCGGCGACGGCATCGCGAAGGTCGAGGGTCTTCCCTCGGCCATGGCCAACGAACTGCTGAAGTTCGAGGACGGCACCCTCGGCCTCGCGCTGAACCTGGAAGAGCGCGAGATCGGCGCCATCGTCCTCGGTGAGTTCAGCGGCATCGAGGAGGGTCAGCCGGTGCAGCGCACCGGTGAGGTCCTCTCCGTCGCGGTCGGCGAGGGCTACCTCGGCCGCGTCGTCGACCCGCTCGGCAACCCGATCGACGGCCTCGGCGAGATCGAGACGTCCGGCCGCCGTGCCCTGGAGCTGCAGGCTCCCGGCGTCATGGCCCGTAAGTCGGTGCACGAGCCGATGGAGACCGGCTACAAGGCCGTCGACGCCATGACCCCGGTCGGCCGCGGCCAGCGTCAGCTGATCATCGGCGACCGCCAGACCGGCAAGACCGCCCTGGCCGTCGACACGATCATCAACCAGCGCGACAACTGGCGCTCGGGCGACCCGAAGAAGCAGGTCCGCTGCGTCTACGTCGCCATCGGCCAGAAGGGCTCGACCATCGCCTCCGTGCGTGGTGCGCTCGAAGAGGCCGGCGCCCTTGAGTACACGACCATCGTCGCCGCCCCGGCGTCCGACCCGGCCGGCTTCAAGTACCTGGCGCCGTACACCGGCTCGGCCATCGGCCAGCACTGGATGTACGACGGCAAGCACGTCCTCATCATCTTCGACGACCTCTCGAAGCAGGCCGACGCCTACCGCGCCGTCTCCCTGCTGCTGCGCCGCCCGCCGGGCCGTGAGGCCTACCCGGGTGACGTCTTCTACCTGCACTCCCGTCTGCTGGAGCGCTGCGCCAAGCTCTCCGACGAGATGGGCGCCGGCTCGATGACCGGTCTGCCGATCGTCGAGACCAAGGCCAACGACGTCTCGGCGTTCATCCCGACCAACGTCATCTCCATCACCGACGGCCAGTGCTTCCTGGAGTCGGACCTGTTCAACGCCGGTCAGCGCCCCGCGCTGAACGTCGGTATCTCCGTCTCCCGAGTCGGTGGTTCCGCGCAGCACAAGGCGATGAAGCAGGTCTCCGGCCGTCTGCGTCTGGACCTCGCCCAGTACCGCGAGCTGGAGGCGTTCGCCGCCTTCGGTTCCGACCTGGACGCCGCGTCGAAGTCGCAGCTGGAGCGTGGCCAGCGTCTGGTCGAGCTGCTCAAGCAGGCTCAGTACCAGCCGATGTCCACCGAGGACCAGGTCGTCTCCGTGTGGGCCGGCACCACGGGCCGGATGGACGACGTCCCGGTCAACGACATCCGCCGCTTCGAGAAGGAGCTGCTCGAGTACCTGCACCGCAAGGAGCAGGGCCTCATGACCTCCATCAAGGAGGGCGGCAAGATGTCGGACGACACCCTCACCGCTGTTGCCGACGCGATCGCCGACTTCAAGAAGCAGTTCGAGACCTCGGACGGCAAGCTTCTCGGCGAGGACGCCCCGGCCGCGGCCAAGTGACGTAAGGAAGGGACCTGACTCATGGGAGCCCAGCTCCGGGTCTACAAGCGTCGCATCCGATCCGTCACCGCGACCAAGAAGATCACCAAGGCGATGGAGATGATCGCCGCCTCGCGTGTGGTCAAGGCGCAGCGCAAGGTGCGGGCCTCCGCGCCGTACGCGACCGAGCTCACCCGCGCGGTCACGGCGGTCGGTACCGGCTCGAACACCAAGCACCCGCTGACCACCGAGGCTCAGACGCCGACGCGTTCCGCGGTGCTGCTCCTCACGAGCGACCGCGGTCTCGCCGGTGCCTTCAACTCCAACGCCATCAAGGCCGCCGAGCAGCTGACGGCGCGCCTTGAGGCGGAGGGCAAGGAGGTCGACACGTACATCGTCGGCCGCCGCGGTCTGGCCCACTACAACTTCCGCGAGCGCAAGGTCGTGGAGTCGTGGTCGGGCTTCACCGACGAGCCCTCGTACGCGGACGCCAAGAAGGTCGCGGCCCCGCTGATCGAGGCCATCGAGACGGAGACGGCGGACGGCGGCGTGGACGAACTCCACATCGTCTACACCGAGTTCGTGTCGATGATGACGCAGACGGCGCTCGGCGACCGGCTGCTGCCGCTGAGCCTCGACGAGGTCGCCGAGGAGAACGCCCCCAAGGGCGAGATCCTCCCGCTGTACGACTTCGAGCCCTCGGCGGAGGACGTCCTCGACGCCCTGCTGCCGCGCTACGTGGAGAGCCGTATCTACAACGCGCTGCTCCAGTCGGCGGCTTCGAAGCACGCCGCCACGCGGCGCGCGATGAAGTCGGCCACCGACAACGCGGGCGAGCTGATCAACACGCTCTCCCGTCTTGCCAACGCGGCCCGCCAGGCCGAAATCACCCAGGAAATCAGCGAGATCGTCGGTGGCGCCAGCGCCCTGGCCGACGCGACCGCGGGGAGTGACCGATAATGACCACCACTGTTGAGACCGCGACGGCCACGGGCCGCGTCGCCCGGGTCATCGGCCCGGTCGTCGACGTGGAGTTCCCCGTCGACGCGATGCCGGACATCTACAACGCCCTTCACGTCGAGGTGGCCGACCCGGCCAACGCCGGCGAGAAGAAGACGCTGACCCTGGAGGTCGCCCAGCACCTGGGTGACGGCCTGGTCCGCACCATCTCCATGCAGCCCACCGACGGTCTGGTCCGCCAGGCCCCGGTCACCGACACCGGCGACGGCATCACCGTCCCGGTCGGCGACTTCACCAAGGGCAAGGTGTTCAACACCCTCGGTGAGGTGCTGAACGTCGACGAGCAGTACGAGGGCGAGCGCTGGTCCATCCACCGCAAGGCCCCGAACTTCGACGAGCTCGAGTCGAAGACCGAGATGTTCGAGACCGGCGTCAAGGTCATCGACCTTCTCACCCCGTACGTCAAGGGTGGAAAGATCGGTCTGTTCGGCGGTGCCGGCGTCGGCAAGACGGTGCTCATCCAGGAGATGATCTACCGCGTCGCCAACAACCACGACGGTGTCTCCGTGTTCGCCGGTGTCGGCGAGCGCACCCGTGAGGGCAACGACCTCATCGAGGAGATGGCCGACAGCGGTGTTATCGACAAGACCGCTCTTGTCTTCGGCCAGATGGACGAGCCCCCGGGCACCCGTCTGCGCGTCGCGCTGGCCGGCCTCACCATGGCCGAGTACTTCCGTGACGTCCAGAAGCAGGACGTGCTGTTCTTCATCGACAACATCTTCCGCTTCACGCAGGCCGGTTCCGAGGTCTCGACCCTGCTCGGCCGCATGCCCTCCGCGGTGGGCTACCAGCCGAACCTGGCCGACGAGATGGGTCTCCTCCAGGAGCGCATCACCTCGACCCGTGGTCACTCGATCACCTCGATGCAGGCGATCTACGTCCCCGCGGACGACCTGACCGACCCGGCCCCGGCCACCACCTTCGCCCACCTCGACGCGACGACGGTGCTCTCCCGTCCGATCTCGGAGAAGGGCATCTACCCGGCCGTGGACCCGCTGGACTCCACGTCCCGGATCCTGGACCCGCGCTACATCGCGGCGGACCACTACAACACCGCGATGCGCGTGAAGACGGTCCTCCAGAAGTACAAGGACCTCCAGGACATCATCGCGATCCTCGGTATCGACGAGCTGGGCGAGGAGGACAAGCTCACCGTCCACCGTGCCCGTCGCGTGGAGCGCTTCCTGTCCCAGAACACCCACGTCGCCAAGCAGTTCACCGGCGTCGACGGTTCGGACGTCCCGCTGGAGGAGTCGATCGCCGCGTTCAACGCGATCATCGACGGCGAGTACGACCACTTCCCGGAGCAGGCGTTCTTCCTGTGCGGTGGCATCGAGGACCTGAAGGCCAACGCCAAGGAGCTGGGCGTCTCCTGAACACCCCGAGTTCCCCGGAACTCCTTGTGTTCTTCGTGTGAGGGGGCGGGCGCGTCCCGCCCCCTCTCCCACGCCCCTTAGAATTGACCCCAACACCCGGCACCCCTGCCGGGTGGTGACCCGAGGAGCCACCCTTGGCTGCTGAGCTGCACGTCGAGCTCGTCGCCGCGGACCGCCAGGTCTGGTCCGGCGAGGCCACCCTGGTCGTCGCGCGCACCACGTCCGGCGACATCGGCGTCATGCCCGGTCACCAGCCGCTGCTCGGTGTGCTGGAGTCGGGCCCGGTGACCATCCGTACGAGTGAAGGTGGGACGGTCGTCGCCGCGGTGCACGGCGGTTTCGTCTCGTTCGCGGACAACAAGCTGTCGCTGCTGGCGGAGATCGCCGAGCTCTCGGACGAGATCGATGTCCAGCGCGTGGAGCGGGAGCTGGAGCGCGCGAAGGCGGAGGGCGACGCCACCGCCGAGCGGCGCGCCGACGTCCGCCTGCGGGCGGCGACCGCTCGCTGACACACTGCGCGTATGCGTTGACGTAACTCAGCCGCGGCTGGGACCGGAGCCATCCGGACCCAGCCGCGGCTGAGGTAGATCTGGGTCTTTTTACGTTCCATTACCTAGGAGACGGGGAGGTCGGTGCCGATGGTCCTCGCTCTGACTGTGGCCGGAATCGTGGTCGCGCTGGTGGTACTGGGACTTTTCCTCTTCGGCCTGCGCCGCAGACTGATCCAGCGCTCCGGCGGCACCTTCGACTGTTCCCTGCGCTGGGACGTCCCCGAGAAACCGGACGCCAGCGGAAAGGGCTGGAGCTACGGCGTGGCCCGCTACAACGGCGACAGCGTCGAGTGGTACCGCGTCTTCTCCTACGCCTACCGCCCCCGCCGGGTCCTGGAGCGGGCCCAGATCGAGGTGGCCGGCCGCCGCCTCCCCGAGGGCGAGGAGGAACTGGCGCTGCTCTCGGACGCCGTGATCCTCGCCTGTACCCATCGGGGCACCCGCCTCGAACTCGCGATGAGCGAAGACGCGCTGACCGGATTCCTCGCGTGGCTGGAAGCAGCCCCGCCCGGTCAGCGCGTCAACGTCGCCTGACGGCCTTACAGGTTGTTGCTGATGGCGCTCACCAGCTCGCCGTTGCTGGTGTCGCCGCTGAACTCCCAGAAGAACGCGCCGCCGAGGCCCTGGTTCTTGGCCCAGCTCATCTTCCCGGCGATGGTCGACGGGGTGTCGTACGACCACCAGTTGCTGCCGCAGTGCGCGTACGCGGTCCCCGCGACGGTGCCGGTGGCCGGGCAGGACGTCTTGAGCACCTTGTAGTCCTCGATGCCCTGCTCGTACGTGCCCGCCGCCGGACCGGTGGCGGTCCCGCCGGGCGCGTCCTGCGTCACACCCGTCCAGCCGCGCCCGTAGAACCCGATCCCGATCAGCAGCTTGCTCGCCGGCACGCCCTGCGCCTTGAACTTGGCCATCGCGTCGGCCGTGTCGAAGCCGGCGGTCGGGATGCCGGTGTACGAGGTGAGCGGGGAGTGCGGGGCCGTCGGTCCGGTGGTGGCCCAGGCGCCGAAGAAGTCGTACGACATCACGTTGTACCAGTCGACGTACTGGGAGGCGCCCGCGTAGTCGGTGGCGTCGATCTTGCCGCCGGTGGAGCCGTCGGCCGTGGTGGCCGCGGTGACCAGGTTGTTCGAGCCGAACTTGGCGCGCAGCGCGGACATCAGGTTCTTGAAGGCCGCCGAGCCGCTGGTGTCGCAGCTCAGCCCGCAGGCGTTCGGGTACTCCCAGTCGATGTCGATGCCGTCGAAGACATCGGCCCAGCGCGGGTCCTCGACCAGGTTGTAGCAGGAGTCCGCGAAGGCGGTCGGGTTGGCCGCCGCCTGCGCGAAGCCGCCGGACCAGGTCCAGCCGCCGAAAGACCACAGGATCTTGATGTTCGGGTACTTGGCCTTCAGCTCGCGCAGCTGGTTGAAGTTGCCGGCCAGCGGCTGGTCCCAGGTGTCGGCGACACCGCTGACCGACTGGTCGGCGGTGAACGTCTTCTGGTAGTCGGCGTAGGCGTCACCGATCGCGCACTGGCCGTTCGTCACGTTGCCGAAGGCGTAGTTGATGTGCGTGATCTTCGCCGCCGAGCCGGACGTCACCAGGTTCTTGACCTGGTAGTTGCGGCCGTAGATGCCCCACTCGGTGAAGTAGCCGAGCTTGACCTTGGAGCCGGTGGTCGGGGGAGTGGTTCCGCCGGTGGTGTGCACGGCGACCGCGCCGCTGACCGGCCCGGTCTGGTTCGCGGTGTCGCGGGCCTGGACCGTGTACGAGTAGTCGGTGCCGGCCGTGAGCCCGGTGTCGGTGTACGACGTGGTGGTCACGGTGGAGACGACCTTGCCGTCGCGCAGCACGTCGTAGTTCTTGACGCCGTTGTCGTCGGTGGCCGCGGACCAGGCGAGGTTGACCGAGGTGTCCGTGACGGACGACGCGGTCGGGGTGCCGGGCGCGGACGGTGCCGCGTCACCGGGGACGGTGGTGCCGCCGTCGCAACTGGCGCCGTTGACCAGACAGTTGCTGGGCGAACCCGAGCCGGCGCCGTTGAAGCCGAAGGAGACGGAACCGCCGGGGGCGATGGTGCCGTTGTAGGACTTGTTCTTGGCGGTCCAGTGGGTGCCGGAGGAGGTGACGTCCGCGTCCCACGCGGAGGTGACCGAGGTTCCGGAGGGGAAGTCCCACTCGACGGTCCAGGAACTGATGGACGTGGTGCCGGTGTTCTTGACGGTCCAGCCGCCGCCGAAGCCGGTACCCCAGTCCGAGGACTTGGTGTACGTGGCCGTGGCGGACGTCGCGGCCTGGGCCGGGCTCGCGAGGCCGACCAGGCCGGCCAGGGGGAGCAACAGGGTCGCGAACCCCGCCGCGGCTCTGTGTCTGAAGCGCATGCTGCGCCTCCCTCTCGATCGGGGATGACGTGGGCATGACTGAGCCTTCATGCCCATGGTGCCGAGAGGATAGAAAGGTCTGGACCACCGGTCAATAGGTCTGGACCACTTCTGTATACGACGATCGGGTCCCCAACTCCCGTGCCGACACTGCCGCTTGCGCCCGGCAACCGGCTGACGTGGGTCTTCCGGGTCAGCGCTCCCCGCCCGGGACCCAGAGCACGTCCCCGGCCTCCTTGTTGGCTGTGCGGGCCAGGATGAACAGGAGGTCCGACAGCCGGTTGAGGTAGGTCGCGGTCAGCGGGTTCATCACCTCGCCGTGCACCTCGAGGGCGGCCCATGTCGACCGCTCGGCCCGGCGGACGACCGTGCAGGCCTGATGGAGCAGGGCCGCGCCCGGGGTGCCGCCGGGGAGGATGAAGGAACGGAGCTTCTCCAGGCGCTCGTTGAAGCGGTCGCAGTCCGCCTCCAGCTTGTCGACGTAGAACTGCTCGACCCGCAGCGGCGGGAACTCCGGGTTCTCCACCACGGGCGTGGACAGGTCCGCGCCGACGTCGAAGAGGTCGTTCTGCACCCGGGTGAGCACCGCGACGACCTCGGCCTCCAGCCCGCCCAGCGCGATCGCCGTCCCGATCACCGCGTTCGCCTCGTTGGCGTCCGCGTACGCCGAGATCCGCAGATCCGTCTTGGCGACCCGGCTCATGTCCCCGAGGGCGGTGCTGCCCTGGTCGCCGGTCCTGGTGTAGATGCGCGTCAGATTGACCATGCGACCAGCGTAGTTACCCGCCCGCCGTACGGAAGACGCGTGTGCCCACTGTCACGGCCGGTGTCACGAGGGTGACGGCGACCGGCACGCCGCAGAGCATGCGCGTACTCGTGTACGACCCCGCGCAGGGTGATGGTCCTGCCGGCCCCGGGACGACTGCTGTCATGGGGCCGGAAAGGCAGAGGGACTCAGGGGGCGGAAGAAGCGGCAGACCCGGCAGTACATCTCGGACGTCGCCACCGGGCCGGTCGACCGGCCGGCCGGCTGGGTGTGCAACTCGGTCATGACGGTCATCAGGCGTGAAATGGTCAAGCCGTGTGATTCGTGCGAAGTGTCACGAGAGGTACTGATGCTTCTCGGCGACATCGAGGACCTGTTGAGCGGGAAGGTCCTCAACTACGCCGTGCGTGGCGCGTAATGAGCGGTGCCGCCGGTCTCCTCTGACGGGACGTGACGGTTGTCTCACCCCCTGAGACCGTGACACGCATTACTTACCGGGTTGCCCGGCCCCCGACGAGCGCTAGGGTCCGCCCAAGAGCCATACCTAAACAGCGTGTAAGGGGAGCGGAGTGGCACGGAAGCTTGCCGTCATCGGTGCCGGCCTGATGGGTTCCGGCATCGCCCAGGTCGCCGCACAGGCCGGCTGGGACGTGGTCCTGCGTGACGTCACCGACGAGGCGCTGGACCGTGCCGTAGGCGGTATCCAGGCCTCGTACGACAAGTTCGTGAGCAAGGGGAAGCTCGAGGCGCACGACGCCGACGCGGCCCTGGCCCGCATCACCACGACCACCGACCTGGACGCCGTCGCCGACGCGGACATCGTGGTCGAGGCGGTCTTCGAGAAGCTGGAGGTCAAGCACGAGATCTTCCGCGCGCTCGACAAGATCGTGCGCCCGGACGCCGTGCTCGCCTCCAACACCTCCGCCATCCCGATCACCAAGATCGCGGCGGCCACCGAGCACCCCGAACGGGTCGTCGGTGTCCACTTCTTCTCGCCGGTGCCGATGATGCAGCTCGTCGAGCTGGTCCGCGGCTACAAGACGAGCGACGAAACCCTCGCCACCGCGCGGGAGTTCGCCGAGTCGACCGGCAAGACCTGCATCGTGGTCAACCGGGACGTCGCCGGCTTCGTGACGACCCGGCTGATCTCGGCGCTCGTCGTCGAGGCCACCAAGCTGTACGAGTCGGGCGTTGCCACCGCCGAGGACATCGACCTGGCCTGCAAGCTGGGCTTCGGGCACGCCATGGGCCCGCTGGCCACGGCCGACCTCACCGGCGTCGACATCCTGCTGCACGCCACCGGCAACATCTACACCGAGTCGCAGGACGAGAAGTTCGCCCCGCCGGAGCTGATGCGCCGGATGGTTGACGCCGGTGACATCGGACGCAAGAGCGGGCAGGGCTTCTACACGTACTGAAACATCAGTGCGTACAGCCCCTGACCGCCACTGAAAGCGCACAAGCCCTGGGGGTTTCACCCCAGGGGGTGAATTCGGTATCGGTTCGCTTACAAATGGCAACCTCTGACCGCCGAACGCAGTCAGAGGTTGCATCACCGGACATCACATTTCACGGAGTAGGACACGCACTCTCGGGGAGCGCATATGTACATCAGGGGCGACCACGCCGAGCTGGTCGTCGGGGGCCGCCTCGACGTACGCAGCGCGGCGGACGCCCGTACGGTCCTGCACACGGCCGTCGACGACGGAGCCGGCGATCTGGTGCTGGACCTGTCCGAGCTGGACTCCTGGGACGCCACCGGACTCGGGGTGATCATGGGGGCCCACCGGCGGGCCGGCCGCTGCGGCCGCCGCCTGGTGCTGCGCGGTGTGCCACCGCAGATGCAGCGCCTGCTGGTGGCCACCCGGCTGCACCGGATCCTGGCGATCGAGGGGGGCATCGGGGTGGAGTCACTGCCCCGGGTGTGACACCGGGACGGGCCGTGCGGTGGTGATCCGGTGTGCACCGGGCGACGGGGGTGACCCGGACGGACCGCGCACAAGCGCATGTCAGACGCAATCCTCACGAGACTGTGATGTCCCGGACGGCGCGGTACCCCGGGCTGTCGTAGATACTGTGCCAAGGTTTAAGGTTCGGTCGCCCGCCGCCCTTGCCACCCTTCGAGCGCGGGCCCGGACCAGAAGCGACAGCGCGGTGTGCAACAGGCCGGGAGGGGCCGGAATTCACGGCACACGACGCTTTTGGGGGGCTAGGAACCTATGGACCCGATGAACCCGGGACCCGAGGGGTACGGCCAGGACGGTGACGGCAGCACGCCGCGCCAGCGCCCGCCCAGGGAATCCCTCACCAACGACTTCGGCCAGAGCACGCCGGCCACGGCCCGCACGGCCCGCACGGCCCGGCTGGTCTCCGGCGACTTCCTGCTGACCGTCAACCCGGTCGACGGGAGCGAGATAGAACCCTGCCCCCCGGCCGAGCGCCCGGCCAGACCGGAGAAGCGCAGCGCCGACGAGCGCGCCGAGTACGAGCGCGCCGCCCGGCCGCCGGTACCGCCCGGCCCCGCCCAGCCCGAACTGCACCTCCTGGAGCGCCAGGACGACCGCGAGCGTCTCGTACGGCTCCTCGCCCGCGGCCGCTCCGTCCGGCTCACCGGCCCCGCCGGTTCCGGCCGCACCGCGCTGCTCGACCTGGTCGCCGACGACTGCTCCGACCTCGCCCCCGACGGCGTGGTCCGCCTCAGCGGCTTCCACCGCACCTCGGACGACCTGCTCCACGACCTCTTCCACGCCGTCTACAAGGCGCCCGGGCACCGCCCCGACCACGACGAACTCCTCGGCCTCGTCCGGGACATCGGCGCTGTCGTCGTCCTCGACGACATCGAGTTCGGCGGCGCCGGACTCGACGAGCTGATCGACGCCACCCCCGAGTGCGCGTTCCTGATCGGCGCCACCCCGGAGGTACCGGCGCCGTCCGCCGACTCCGCCGTCGAGGAGGTCTTCCTCAGCGGCCTGGAGCGGGCCGGGGGCGTGGACATCCTGGAGCGCGCGGTCGGCCGGGTGCTCACCGAGGAGGAGGCCAACTGGGCCGGCGACCTCTGGTTCGAGTCCGAGGGGCTGCCGCTGCGGTTCGTCCAGGCCGGGTCGCTGCTGCGGCAGCGGGACCAGCTGCGGGCCAGCACCGGCGCCGTCGACGAGCTGGGGGTCTTCCAGGACGCCATCCCGGTCGACGCGCCCTTCGACGCCGAGTCCACCGACGAGGTCCCGCTCCCGTCCCTCGGCGAGGCCGCGGCGCCCGCCCCGCTGCTCGCCGCCCGGCTGAGCACCTCGGCCCGGGCCACCCTGCGCTTCGCCGTCGCCCTCGGTGGCGAGGTGCCGCACCAGGCCCACCTCCCCGCGCTCGTCGGCGACACCCACGCGGACGCCGCCCTCGGCGAACTGGCGGCCTGCGGACTGGTCTCCCCGGTGGGTTCCCGCTACCGGCTCGCCGCGGGCGTCCTGCAGCAGCTGGAGGCCGCGGGGTACGGCGACGACACCCCGGTCCGGGCGCTCACCGCCGCCCAGCACTACGCCTGGTGGTCCGGGCACCCGTCGGTCACCCCCGAGCGGGTCTGCGCGGAGGCCGACGCGATCCTCGCCGCCCTCACGGTCCTGGTCCCCGACACCGTGCCGCCGGGCGAGGACGAGGAGTCCACGCCGGTACGACTGGCCCGTACGGCCGCGCCCGCGTTCGCGGCGGGGCTGCACTGGAGCGCCTGGGAGCGGGCGCTGCGGGCCGGCGCCGAGGCCTCCCGGCTCGCCGGGGAGGTGGGCGAACAGGCCTACTTCCACCACGAGCTGGGCATCCTCGCGCTCTGCGGGGACCAGCTGGACCGGGCCCGGGCGGAACTGGAGGCCTCGATCGGCCTGCGCGGCGCCCTCTCCGACAAGCGGGGCACGACGGCCGGCCGGCGCGCGCTGGCCCTGGTCGCCGACCGCTCCGGCGAGGTGCTGCCGCTCCTCGCCGCGATGGCGGGCGACGAGATCCCCGACGCCCGCCACGAGGAGTCCATATCCCCGGCGGGCGGCGTCACGACGCCCTTCCCGGCCGTCCACTCCCCGGTGTCGGAGACCCTGATCACCCACCGGGTCCCGGCGCAGCCGGCGCCGGCCCAGGGCAACGGCCTGGTACGGATGGCCCGCCGCAACCTGGTGGCGGTCGGCGCGGGCGTGCTCCTCACCGCGGTCCTCGGCACGGTGGTGGGGCTCGGCATGACCTCCCACGACAACGCCGACAACCCGGCCAACAACGTCAGCGTCAACCCGTCGGCGAGCGAGGGCACGGGCGACGGCAGCCTCGGCGCCGACCCGAAGCAGAGCTCCGGCACCGGCGACTCCGGCACCACCTCGGCCACGCCGACGGACCCGGGCCCCGACGGCACCCTCGGCACCTCGGACGACCCGACCCCACCCACGGACACGGAGACTCCGTCGGACACGCCGTCGGGCACGAAGGGCACGTCCGGCGGGGGAACCCCGAGCACGTCCAGCAAGCCGACGACGAGCAAACCGACGTCTTCGTCGTCGCACTCGCCGTCCGCGAGCCCGTCGAAGTCCGAGTCGCCGTCGGCGTCCCCGTCGGACTCGCCCTCTGCGTCGCCGTCCGACACCCCGTCCACGAGCGACAGCGCAAGCGGCCCGGTGTCCGACTCCCCGTCGGTCACCACGTCGAGCGCATCGGAAGGCACCAGTCCGGGCACATCCACCGACACGGTCATCTGAGCCACGACCGAGGGCCGGTCTCCCACACGGAGACCGGCCCTCAGCCGTACCCGGCACTCACCACCGGCCTGAGCGCTGTCCGGCACCGCCGCTCCGCGCCGTCGCGGCGGATTGAAAGGCGGCCGCATCTTCGGCGGCAGCGTCATCGAACGGGGCTGCCCCGGCGGCGGCAGCCCTGGGGAACGGGGGCTGTCCCGGCGGCGGGAGCCCTATGGGACGGGGGCCGCCCGATGCCGGTCGCCGCATCGATCGGTGGCCGTCCCGGCGGCGGGAGCCTTGTGGAGCGGGGGCTGTGCGACGTCGGCTGCCGCCTCGGACGGTGGCCGGCCACCCCGGCTGGCGGCAGCCCCACTGAACAGGGCCGTGTCGAGGCGTCAGCATCGTGGAACGGGGGCTGCCCCGGCGGCGGTTGCCGCGTCGAACGGGGGCCGCCCCCGGCGGCGGGGGTTCCATTGAATGGGGGCCGCCCCTGGCGGCGGGAGTTCCGTTGAACGGGGTCATGCCGAGGCGGCGGCCGCATTGAGAGGGGGCCCGGCGGCGGTTTCTCTCAGAACAGGCGGAGCTTGTCGTCCTCGATGCCGCGGAGGGCGTTGTAGTCGAGGATGGTGCAGCCGATGCCGCGGTCGGTGGCGAGGACCTTGGCCTGGGGCTTGATCTCCTGGGCGGCGAAGATGCCGCGGACGGGGGCGAGATGGGGGTCGCGGTTGAGGAGTTCGAGGTAGCGGGTGAGCTGTTCGACGCCGTCGATCTCACCCCGGCGCTTGATCTCGATCGCGACGGTCTGGCCCTCGGCGTCGCGGCAGAGGATGTCCACCGGGCCGATCGCCGTCATGTACTCGCGGCGGATCAGGGTGTAGCCGTCGCCGAGGGTCTCGATACGGTCGGCCAGCAGCTCCTGCAGGTGCGCTTCCACGCCGTCCTTGATGAGCCCCGGGTCGACGCCCAGCTCGTGCGAGGAGTCGTGCAGGACCTCCTCCATCGTGATGATGAGCTTCTCGCCCGCCTTGTTGACGACGGTCCAGACGCCCTCCTCGTCACCGGCCCCCTCCTTGAGCGTGCACGGCGGCGACATCCAGTTGAGGGGCTTGTAGGCCCGGTCGTCCGCGTGGATCGAGACGCTGCCGTCCGCCTTGACCAGGATCAGACGGGGGGCCGAGGGAAGGTGGGCGGTGAGCCGGCCGGCGTAGTCGACGGAGCACCGGGCGATGACGAGACGCATGGTCGGCAACGCTACTCGACGCCCCACCCCTCACGCGATTCGCCCACCAAAGCCGACCCGGCCCCCGGGCGGCCGCTGCTGCTGGGTCGTCTGAACACCCCTGTTCAAACCTGGCCGATTGTGTGCCTAAAGGGACCGTCGCATATACGCAATCTCCTGGTGGCGTCACCGTCCGTTGCCTACCGTAGTAAACGGGAGGTCGCGATGTGTGTACTCAGCGTGTTCGGTATCGCGAACTCCCTTACCTGTCCGGCAACCCCCGCTGTCCGGGGGTGCGAGAGGAGAACCCATGTCGCTCGACGTCTCACCGGCCCTACTCGAACAGGCCGAGCGAGGCGAGGTCGACGAAGCAGAATTCGTCGACTGCGTCCGGACCTCCCTGCCCTACGCGTGGGAGATGATCAGCTCCCTGGTGGCCCAGCTGAAGGTGGACGGCGGAGCCTTCGCCGACAACCAGACGCCCCCGCCGGACGAGCAGGCACGCGGTCAGCTGCTGCGTGCGCTCGCGAGTGACGCCATACGCGGCGCCCTGCAGCGGCACTTCGGTGTGCGGCTGGCCTTCCAGAACTGCCACCGGGTTGCGGTGTTCCCGCTGGACGCCTCGGTCGACGAGACGCTGGCCCGCTTCACCTCGGTGCGCAGTCAGTTGCTGAACCAGTCCCCGGAGCTCCGGGACTGCTGACGCGGAGCTCCGGTACTGCTGACGCAGTGAGCCGCTTGCTTGCCGCTCCACACGCGGGAGGTGCATCAGTCACTGGGGCGGCAAGCTCTCCGCGGCACCGCGGTCACCGGAGGTGCGGCAGTACCTCGGCACCCAGCCGTCGTACGTTCTCCTCGGTGGCCGCGAGGTCTCCCGAGCCTTCGGTCAGCAGGGCGAAGCGGGAGATCCCGGTGCGCTCCGAGGTCGCGGCGAGCCGGTCGGCGCAGAGCCGCGGGGTGCCCACCGGGTGCAGCCCGCAGAGCAGTTCGGTGTACGCGAGCGGGTCCCGCATCGAACGGAACCGGCCGTCCACGGTCACATGGGCCTCCAGGCCCTGCTTCAGCCAGCCCGGCATCGCCTTGGTGAGCGTCTCCACCGCCTCCGTGCGCCGGTCGGCGATCTGGCAGACGCCGGCCGAGACATGGGCCGCGCCGGAGACCTCCTCGCCCGGCCGCCCGGCCGCCCGCGCGTACTGCCGCCACAGGGCGACCATCTCGGCCTTCTCCTCGTCCCCGACGTGCATCCCGAGCAGCATCGGCAGCCCCTGCTCGGCGGCCAGCCGGATGCTCGCCTGCGAGGTGCAGGCGACCACGACCTCCGGCCCCGGCACCTCCGTCAGCGCCTCCGAGGGGCGCGGTACGACCGGGACCTCACGGAACGAGAAGCGCGGGCCCGAGGCCGACACGGCCGGCTCGCGCAGCCAGCGCATCAGCAGATCGAGTGATTCAGGGAAGCCGCGTTCGTAGGCCTCCAGTCCGGATCCGAACACCTCCAGATCCACCCAGGGCCCGCCCCGGCCCACGCCCAGGGTGAAGCGGCCGCCGCTCGTCACATGCAGCAGCGCGGCCTGTTCGCCGAGTGCCACCGGGTGGACCGTGGGCAGTACGCTGACCGCCGTACCGACCCGGAGGCGCTGGGTGCGGCCCAGCAGTAAAGCCGCCAGCGTGACCGCCGACGGGCAGGTGCCGTACGGCACGAAGTGGTGCTCGGCCAGCCAGACCGCGTCCAGCCCGGCCTCCTCGGCCACCTCCGCCGTGCGCACCGCCCGGTGCAGGGCCTCCCCCTGGCCCTGGCCCGGGAACTGGGCCGCCAGCACAAAACTTCCTACGTGCATCGCATTTCCTGCTTTCCTGGCTCCGACCCGGAGCTCCCCCTCCCGGCATAACCGTCTGACACGTGCCGAGGACACGGCCTGGCGAAGAGATTTGCGGATTGTCTGGAGAATGGGTCGCCCTGGAGGGGGACTTGTGGGGGTTGGTGCCCTACGCGTACCCCCGTGCGCGCGTCGTAGGCTGGACGCAGCCCTTGCTTCCTGTATAGCCCCGAGAGGTGTTCCGTGTCCCCGCGTCGCAACCGACCCCAGGGCCCGAATGGAGCCCCCTCCTCCGGCCGGAGCTCCGAGGACGACCGCGCGGACCGGTACGGCGGCTGGCAGTCCACGGAGGACTGGCAGGGCGAGGAGTGGAACGTACGGCATGTGGCGGGCGCCAGCGCGGTCGGCAAGACGTACCGCTGCCCGGGCTGCGACCAGGTGATCCCCTCCGGCGTCCCGCACGTGGTGGCCTGGCCCGAGCACTCGGGCGTGGACGAGCGCCGGCACTGGCACAAGGCCTGCTGGAACGCGAAGGACCGCCGCACCACGCGGGTGCAGCGGTCCCGTAACGCGCCGAAGTTCTGAGGGCCGTACGGCTACACGTCCCGCTTCTCCAGCAGCGCGCAGGCGCCCGCGAACACGACGGCCGTCACGCCCAGGATGATCCACAGCGGGTCCCAGCCCGAAGGGCCCTCCTGGCTGAGCGAGTTGGAGTAGAAGATGCTCATCTGGTTCGGGATCGAGTACTGGAACAGCGCCGCGCGCACCTTCTCCAGCGACGACGAGAACATGAACAGCGCGATCACCAGCGGGGCGAGCACCGCGCCGATCATGATGGTGATGGCGCCCGCCGAGTGCCGGATGACCGAGCCGATGAGCAGGGCGAGCAGCCCGAGCAGCGCGATGTAGAGGCTGACGCCGACGGTTGCCTTCAGCCATTCCCCGCCGGTCGGCGTCCGGGCGCTGTCGCCCAGGATCGACACCTGCGTCATGGCCACGAACGAGCTGGCCGCGAGGGTGATCACGAAGGCGACCGCGAAGAAGACGATCGACTTCGCGGCGAGCACTCGCAGCCGGGACGGGCAGGCCACCGTCGTCGTGCGGATCATGCCGGTGCCGTACTCGGAAGCCGTGGTCAGCACGCCCAGCGTGATGACGCAGATGGAGCCGAGCAGCAGTCCGAAGAAGCCCAGGGACAGGGCGTTCTCCCCGCCGAGGTCCTCGGCGGAGGAGCCGCTGACCACCGCGGCGGCGAGCAGGCCGATGCCGACGACGAGCAGGACGAACACACCGAGCGTCCACATCGTCGAGCGCACCGACCGGATCTTCGTCCACTCGGAGGAGATCGCGTGCCCGAGGTGGGTGCGCACCACCGGGATCGGCGAGGTGTAGCCGGAGTACGGACCGCCGGGCGCCGCCTGCCAGTCGGGCGCGGCCGGGGTCGCCTGCGGCATCGGGGGCTGGTGGGTGCTCATCGGGCGTCCTCGGGCTTGGTCAGGTCGGCGGGGGCGGAGGCGGGCGCGGGCGCGGCGGGGGCCGTGGCGGGCGCCGAGGCCGGCTGTGACGATTCGGCGGCGGGCGCCGGGGCAGGCGCGGGCGCCGGGGCCGCGTAGGGGTTGTACGGCCCCTGTGGAGCGCCGTACGGCCCCGCGGGCGCCCCCTGTGCCCCGTACGGGTTCGCGAACGGGGCGCCGCCCTGCTGGGGCGGCGGCGGGGCGTACCAGCCCGGCTGGCCCTGCCCGGGCACCGGCATGGGCGGCTGGGCGCCCGGCGGCAGCGGCTGCTGGAGACCGGCCTTCTGGTCGATGCTGGACCGGTAGTCGACGGCGCCCTGCGTCATCCGCATGTACGCCTCCTCCAGCGAGGCCTGGTGCGGGGAGAGCTCCCACAGCCGTACGTCCGCCTCGTGCGCGAGGTCGGAGATGCGGGGCAGCGGCAGGCCGGTCACCCGCAGCGCGCCGTCCTGCTCGGGCAGCACATGGCCGCCGGCCTCGGTCAGCGCCGAGCTGAGCTTCTCGCGCTGCTGGGGCTCGGTGTCCGGGGTGCGCACCCGCGCGAAGTCGGCCGAGTTGGCCGAGATGAAGTCCGTCACACTCATGTCGGCCAGCAGCTGGCCGCGCCCGATGACGATCAGGTGGTCGGCGGTCAGCGCCATCTCGCTCATCAGATGCGAGGAGACGAAGACCGTACGGCCCTCGGCGGCCAGCGACCTCATCAGGTTGCGCACCCAGAGGATGCCCTCGGGGTCGAGGCCGTTGACCGGCTCGTCGAAGAGCAGCACCTGGGGGTCGCCGAGCAGCGCGGCGGCGATGCCGAGCCGCTGGCCCATACCGAGCGAGAAGCCCTTGGAGCGCTTGCCCGCCACGTCCTGCAGACCGACGACCCCGAGCACCTCGTCGACCCGGCGGGCCGGGATGGCGGACAGCTGGGCCAGGGAGAGCAGGTGGTTGCGGGCGGAGCGGCCGCCGTGCACCGCCTTGGCGTCGAGCAGCGCGCCGACCTGGCGGGCGGCGTTGGGCAGCCTGCGGTACGGGTAGCCGCCGATGGTGACGGAACCGGCGGTCGGGTTGTCCAGACCCAGGATCATCCGCATGGTCGTCGACTTGCCCGAGCCGTTGGGCCCGAGGAAGCCGGTGACGGCTCCCGGCCGTACCTGGAAGGAAAGGTTGTAGACGGCGGTCTTGTCGCCGTAGCGCTTGGTCAGGCCGACAGCCTCGATCATGCTCCGCACCCATCGAAAGGATCAGGACAGCAGGGCAGACGCCCCCGTAAGGGTTAGGAGGATATCCGGGCGCTGACGGTTCCCACCAAGAGCTGGCAAAGCCGGGCGGTACCGATCAGGTCACTGGGCGTCCCGCTTCTTCAGCAGGACATAGCCCCCGGCCAGCGCGGCGACCACCCACAGCCCCATGATCCCGAGGCCGCCCCAGGGCCCGTACGGGACGTCGTCCCCGGCCCTCGGCACCACCTGCATGATGTGGCTGCCCGCCTGGTCCGGCAGGAACCGGCCGATCTTCTTGGTCGCGTCGACGTTGCCGAGGATGTTGGAGATCAGGAAGAAGAACGGCATCAGGATGCCCAGCGACAGCATCGGCGAGCGCAGCATCGCGGCCACGCCCATGGAGAACGCCGCGATCAGCGTCATGTAGAGCCCGCCGCCGATGACCGCGCGCAGCACCCCCGGGTCGCCGAGGTGGGCCCGGTGCGGGCCGAGCATCGCCTGCCCGAGGAAGAAGGCCGCGAAGCTGGTGACCATGCCGGCCGCCAGGGCCAGCACCGCCGCCACCCCGATCTTGCTGAACAGGAAGGTGGCCCGCTGCGGCACGGCGGCCAGCGAGGTCCTGATCATCCCGGTGCTGTACTCGTTCGAGACGACCAGCACCCCGAACACGATCATCGCCAGCTGGCCGAGGGTCATCCCGGCGAAGCTGATGTTCGTCGGGTCGAAGGAGAGCCGTTCGCGCACGGGCATGTTGCCGAACTGGTGGTTCGCCAGCGCGGAGAGCAGCATCCCGAGGGCCACGGAGACGACCACGGCCAGGGACAGCGTCCACACCGTGGAGGCGACGGACCGGATCTTGGTCCACTCGGACCGCACGGCCTGGGTGACGACCGCCATGTCAGGCCCCCTTGTCCCAGCCGGTGCCCCAGGCCTGCGGCACCGGGGGCGAGTCGGTGTGCGCGTGGTACTCCACGGACTCCGCCGTCAACTGCATGAACGCCTCCTCCAGCGAGGCCTGCTGGATGCTCAGCTCGTGCAGCACGATCCCGTTCTGCGCGGCCAGCTCCCCGATCGGTTCGGCCTTCCCGCCCTCCACCTCCAGCGCCCCGCTCCCCGTCTCCACGACGGTGATCCCGGCCCCGTGCAGCACGTCGAGCAGCCGCTCGCGCTGGGGGGAGCGGACCCGGACGTACGACCGTGAGTTGGCCCGGATGAAATCGGCCATGGAGGTGTCGGCGAGCAGCCGTCCCTGCCCGATGACCACGAGGTGCTCGGCGGTCAGCGCCATCTCGCTCATGAGGTGACTCGACACGAACACCGTCCGGCCCTGCGCGGCCAGCGACTTCATCAGGGTCCGGATCCAGTGGATCCCTTCCGGGTCGAGCCCGTTCACCGGCTCGTCGAACATCAGGATCCGGGGGTCGCCCAGCAGCGCCCCGGCGATCCCCAGCCGCTGCCCCATCCCCAGCGAGAACCCCTTGGCCTTCTTCCGCGCCACGGCCGTCAGCCCGACGGTGTCGAGCACCTCGGCCACCCGGCTCTTCTCGATCCCGTTGCTCTGCGCCAGGCACAGCAGATGGTTGAAGGCACTGCGCCCGCCGTGCACGGCCTTGGCGTCCAGCAGCGCGCCGATGTACGTCAACGGGTCCTTGAGCTGCTCGTACCGCTTGCCGTCGATCCGCACGTCGCCGGCCGTCGGGTGGTCGAGCCCGAGGATCATCCGCATGGTGGTGGACTTCCCCGCACCGTTGGGCCCGAGGAACCCGGTCACGATGCCGGGCCGGACGGCGAACGTGAGATGGTCGACCGCCGTCTTGTCGCCGTACCGCTTCGTCAGTCCCTCCAGCTCGATCATGCGGCCACGCTAAGACGGGGGTGCAGGGGGTGCCACCTGAGGCTGTCGCCCGGGTGCGGGTCGTGTGTGGTTGCTCGCGCAGTTCCCCGCGCCCCGGGGGGGGGGGGGGGGGCGGCGCGCCCCCCCCCCCCGGGGGGGGGGGCCGCCGACGGAGGGGCGCACCCCCACCCACAATGGTGGGGGCGCCGCCACCGGGGT
>NZ_JBICZD010000015.1:247196-286366 GCF_043201555.1 Streptomyces sp. NPDC048288 | reverse complement strand
ATGCCGGGCCTGATGCACGCCTGCGATGTGCTGGTCCAGAACGCCGGCGGCCTGACCTCGCTGGAGGCGTTCGCCGCGGGACTGCCGGTGGCGAGTTACCGCTGCATACCGGGCCACGGCCAGACCAACGCGGCCGCCCTGGACGAGGCGGGCCTCGCCGTCTGGATCCGCGACCCGGCCGGCCTCGGCCCGGTCCTGGCCGAACTCCTGCACGGACCGCGCGGCCAGGCCCAGCGCACGGCCGGCCTCGCCCTGCACGCCTCGGCCCCCGGACCGGTACCCACCATCGCCGCCGCTGTCGCCACCGGGCCGCTGTCACTGCCCACGCGCGCCGCCGTCAGCACCGGGCCGCTGCCGACGCGCTCCGCACGGCCCGCACCGAAGCGCTTCCGAGGCGGGCGGCGGCTCGTCCTGACCGCAGCCGCCACGGCGGCCACCGTCTCCCTCGGCGTGGCCGCCCCGCTCGCCTACGCCTACTCCGAGGCCCCCGCCCGCTTCACCACCGTCGCCCACTACCTGGACGGAGACGGCCGATGACCGCCGCCCGCCTCGCCCGGGCCACCGCGGTCGCCTCGGCCGCGCTCGCCGCCCTGCACGCCGCGCCCGTGGCATCCACCTTCGGCCCGCTGCGCAACAGGGTCATGCCCAAGCTGGCCGGACAGGGCCGTCCCGACCACATCGCCCTCACCTTCGACGACGGCCCCGACCACCTGTCCACCCCGCACTTCCTCCGTCTCCTCGACGCCCGCGGGGTGCGTGCCACCTTCTTCCTGCTCGGATCGATGCTGGTCCGCTCGCCCGGACTGGCCAGGGAGATGACCGACGCCGGGCACGAGATCGCTGTCCACGGCTGGTACCACCGGCCCCTGCTGCTGCGCGGGCCCCGCGCCACCTACGAGGACCTCGCCCGCGCCCGTGACGCGGTCGCCACCGCCACCGGTCACCCGCCGACGCTGTTCCGGCCCCCGTACGGGGTGATGACCACCTCCGCCCATCTGGCCTGCCGCCGCCTCGGACTGACGCCCGTGCTGTGGACCTGCTGGGGCGAGGACTGGCGCCGCCGGGCCACCCCGCGCTCGGTGTACGACACCGTCCTGCGCGACCTGCGCGGCGGCGGCACCATCCTGCTGCACGACTCCGACTGCACCTCCGCCACCGGCTCCTGGCGCACCACCCTCACCGCCCTGCCCCGGATCCTCGACGCCTGCCAGGAGGGCGGCCGGGAGGTCGGCCCCCTGCGCGAGCACGGCGCGCGGACCGTCCCCCGCCGTCACACGTCGCTGCGCAGCAGCCGGTAGGCCGCCCCGGCGAGGGCGAGCGCGGTCCAGCCGAGGAAGACCAGCAGACCGGCGCCGGGGGAGAGGCTGGTGGCGTCGTGGGTCAGGGCGAACATCGACTCGCCCGCGTTGCTCGGCAGGTAGGGGCTGATGTCGTCCTGCCAGGAGCTGGGCAGCAGGGAGATCAGCCCGGGGATCAGCATCAGCGTGGCGACCAGTACCGAGATGCCGCCGGCCACCGACCGCAGCAGCGCGCCCAGCGCGGTGCCGATCACGCCGACCAGGCCGAGGTAGAGACCGGCGCCCAGCAGACTCCGTACGACCCCGGCGTGCGAGAAGTCCATCGCGGCGGGCGTGCCGGAGACGATCCGGCTGCCGAAGAAGAAGGCGACGCACACACCGACCGTGGAGACGGTCAGGGCGACCAGGCCGAACACGGTCGCCTTGGACCACAGCACCGGCAGCCGGCGCGGCACCGCAGCCATGGTGGAGCGGATCATGCCGGTCGAGTACTCGCCCGCCGTGACCAGCACGCCGAGGACGCCCAACGCCAGCTGCGCGAAGTTCGTACCGAACAACGACAGGCTCACGGCCGTCGAGCGGGCGAAGTCCGGGTCCATGTGGGCAGAGCCGATGGCGGACTTGAACCGGCTCGACGCGATCAGCCCGAACGCGACCAGGAACAGCAGCCCCAGTCCGAGGGTGATCCAGGTGGACCGCAGGGTCCAGAGCTTGGCCCACTCCGAGGCCAGCACCCGCCGGCCGGTCACCCGGTAGGCGGGGCGGGGGGCCTCGGCGACCGGCGCGTCGGGGGCGGTGGCGGTGAGGGTGCTCATGCGGTGCTCCCGACGGGCTCGGCGCTCTCGGCGGTGTCGGTGTCGGTGTCGGTCGCGGTCGTGGCGCCGTGGTACTCCACGGCATCCTTGGTCAGGTCCATGAAGGCCTGCTCCAGCGACATCTGGCGGGTGCTCAGCTGGAACAGGGCGATCCCGTGCTCGGCGGCCTTCAGCCCGATCTCCCGGGCGCTGAGCCCGGTCACCCGGAGTTCCTCCGACCCGATGCGCCCCTCGATCCCGACCTCCGGAGCGGCCAGGACGTCCCGCAGCCGCGCCGGGTCCTGCGTGGCCACGTGCACGGTGTCGCCGCCCGCCTCGCGCACCAGGTCGCCCACGGTCGTGTCGGCGAGCAGCCGGCCCCGGCCGACGACGATCAGATGGTCCGCCACCAGCGCCATCTCGCTCATCAGGTGCGACGACACGAACACCGTGCGCCCTTCCTCGGCGAGCGAGGTCAGCAGGTTGCGGATCCAGAGCACGCCCTCGGGGTCCAGCCCGTTGACGGGCTCGTCGAGCATCACGGTCTGCGGGTCGCCGAGGAGGGCCGCGGCGATCCCGAGCCGCTGGCCCATGCCGAGCGAGAAGGCACCGGCCCGCTTCTTCGCCACACTGCCCAGCCCGGCGAGTTCGATGACCTCCCCGACCCGGCGGCGCGGGATGCCGTGGGTGAGCGCCAGCGCCCTGAGGTGGTTGTAGGCCGAACGGCCCGGATGGATCGACCTGGCCTCCAGCAGGGCACCGACCTCCTGCAGCGGGGCCCGGTGCCGGGCATAGCGCCGGCCGTTCACCGTGACGGAACCGCTCGTGGGGGCGTCCAGGCCGACGATCATGCGCATCGTCGTGGACTTCCCCGCGCCGTTGGGGCCCAGGAAGCCGGTCACCGTACCCGGCTTCACGACGAATTCCAGGCCGTCGACGGCCGTCTTCTCGCCGTATCTCTTGGTCAGCTGCCGTGCGTCGATCATCGGAGCTCTTTCTCTCGGGCTCGGCGTCCCTCACAACTGACGCCTCTGAGCCACGCTAAGTCCGTGATCGGCCCGACCCGGTCGTACCGGGGGCTGAATGGGGCCCCACCCGTGGTGCGGGGGTACTACGCGCCTGCGAGCACGGGCTCAGTACGCGTGGTGGACCTGCCAGAAGGCCCAGGCCTGGCAGGGGCTGCCGTAGGTGGTGTTCATGTAGTTCAGGCCCCACTTGATCTGGGTGGCCGGGTTGGTCTGCCAGTCGGCGGCGACGGAGGCCATCTTGGAGCCGGGCAGGGCCTGGACCAGGCCGTACGCGCCGGAGGAGGGGTTGACCGCCAGATAGTTCCAGGTGGACTCGTGGTCCACGATGTTGCTGAAGCACTGGAACTGGCCGGTGCCCACGATCTGCGCGGCCATCGCCTTGAGCTGCGCCACGGTGTAGGAGCTGCGCACCGGGAAACTGGCCGAGGAATCGCCGGCCGCGGCCTTGGCCTCCGCGCGTTCCCTGGCATCGGCCATCCTGGCCTCGGCGGTTCTGGCCGCAGCCACCCGGGCGGCCTGCTCGGCGTCCTTCCTGGCACTCGCATCCGCCAGGACGGCCATGGTGTCGGCCTGGTGCGTGAGGGAGGCGGTCTGCACCCGGGCCTGGTGGCCCACGGGTATGTCCGCGAGCAGGGGGGTGTCGGGAGCCGTGGCCTGCGCGTCGTCCTTCTGCGTGCCGCTGGCCGAGGCGACCCCGGCCACGCTTCCGACCGCGGTGACCGCGGTGGCCGAGACGACCGCGAGTCCCCGCACAGACATCCGGCTCACGCGCTTGCCTTCCTCTGGAAGCATCCCGCTTGCTGGGTACGACAGTCGGCATACTCTTGCGCACCCGCCCCGGCCGACGCAATCGTCCACAGCCGCGACAAGAGTCAAGCAGCAACTGATTGCTCGATTGTTGTCGCGCTGCTCCCGGCCGCCCGGGACCCCCTTGACGAGCGTCCCTAGGCGGCGTCACCCGCGGATCTGCGGGTCGTCGTACGACGGCCGGACGTCCGCGCGGTGTTGCCGGAGCCGGCGCGGGCGGCCGTACCCGCGGTGGACCGGCGGGAGGAGTTCCGGGCGCCCGCGGCGGGGGTGCCGCCGGTCGTCTTGGCGGACCCGGCCCGGCGGGCGGCGCCGCGCTCGCCCGTCGCCGGGGTGCCGCCGGAGGCCTTCGCTCCGGTCGTGGACCGGCGGGCGGAGCCCTCGCCGCCCGCCCTGGAGGCGCCGCCCGACACGGTCTGGGCCTCGCCGCCGCCGTTGCGGCGCCGACGTGAGGGCCGTCCGCCGGTCTTGGCCGTGCCGGCCTTGGCGGTGCCGGTCTTGCGGGCCGGGCGGGACGCCGCCGGCGGCGTCGGCTGGGGGACCTCGATGGTGACGGCCACACCGGACGGCTCGCGGGCGCCGGTGATGGTGGCCAGTTCCGCGTCGCCGGAGGTGACCCGGGCGGTCCTGGGCCGGATGCCCGCGTCCGACATGAGCCGGGTGACTTCCCGCTTCTGCTCGGGCAGGACCAGCGTGACCACACTGCCGGAGCCGCCGGCGCGGGCCGTGCGGCCGCCCCGGTGGAGGTAGTCCTTGTGGTCGGCCGGCGGGTCGACGTTCACGACCAGGTCGAGGTCGTCGACGTGTATGCCACGGGCCGCGACGTTCGTCGCCACCAGGGCGGTGACCTGGCCGTTCTTGAACTGCTCCAGGGTGCGGTTGCGCTGCGGCTGGGAGCGGCCCCCGTGCAGGGCCGCCGCGCGGACACCGACGGCCAGCAGCCGCTTGGCGAGCCGGTCGGCGGACCGCTTGGTGTCCAGGAAGAGGATGACCCGGCCGTCACGGGCCGCGATGCGCGTGGTGACGGCCTTCTTGTCGGTCTCGTCCAGCACGTGCAGGACGTGGTGCTCCATGGTGGTCACCGCGCCCGCCGACGGGTCCACGGAGTGCACCACGGGGTCGGTCAGGAACCGCTGCACCAGCCGGTCGATGTTCCGGTCCAGGGTGGCCGAGAAGAGCATGCGCTGCCCGTCCGCCCGTACCTTCTCGATCAGCTTGGTGATCTGCGGCAGGAACCCCATGTCCGTCATCTGGTCGGCTTCGTCCAGCACCGTGATGCGGACGTCGTCGAGCACGCAGTCCCCGCGTTCCACGAGGTCGTTGAGGCGGCCGGGGCTCGCCACGACCACCTCGGCACCGCGCCGCAGGGTGGCGGCCTGCTTGGTGATGGACAGCCCGCCGACCACGGTGGCCAGGCGGAGGTTCACCGCCGTCGCGTAGGGGGTCAGCGCGTCCGTCACCTGCTGGGCGAGCTCACGGGTGGGCACCAGCACCAGGGCGAGGGGCGCCTTGGGCTGGGCGCGCAGTCCGGCCGTGCGCGCCAGCAGCGCCAGCCCGAACGCGAGGGTCTTGCCGGAGCCGGTGCGTCCCCGCCCGAGCAGGTCGCGGCCGGCGAGCGAGTTCGGCAGGGTGGCGGCCTGGATGGGGAACGGCGTGGTCACGCCCTGCGCGGTGAGGGTCTTCAGCAGCCCGGCGGGCATGTCCAGACCGGCGAAGTCCTCGACGGGGGGAAGCGCGGGGGTGGTGCCTTCCGGCAGCCGGAACTCCTTCGGAGCCGACGGGGACGGCGAGGGCGACGAGGCGCGCCGGTTGGACTTCTGGGGCCTGCGGGACATGCGATGGTCTGCCTTCCTGGAAACAGCACAAACCGGGGTCCGCACCATGACGGTGCGGACCCCGGCCAGCGGATACGCGTCCGGCGATCAGGCGGGGACGATGTTCTCCGCCTGGGGGCCCTTCTGGCCCTGCGTGACGTCGAAGGAGACCCGCTGGCCCTCCTGGAGCTCACGGAAACCCTGGCTGGCGATGTTCGAGTAGTGGGCGAAGACGTCCGGACCGCCGCCGTCCTGCTCGATGAAGCCGAAGCCCTTTTCCGAGTTGAACCACTTCACAGTGCCCTGTGCCATGACAGTTTCTCCTTCTGTAGGCGATGGCCCCATCCGGAGATGCCGGAAAACAAACAATGCGCCTGAAGGGTAAACAGTCCCGTCAGGCGCACATAGGTTCATGGGTACCACAACTGCAACAGGCAAAAGCGTAGCACAGGTCGGCTGCCTTCATGATCAGTCCTGACGGCCGGTGGTGGCGAAGCGCCTGCGGTAGTGGGTCGGGGTCGTGCCCAGGTGGCGGGCGAAGGCGCGGCGGAGGGTCTCGTCGGTGCCCAGGCCGCTGTGCCGGGCGGCCGAGGTGACGCTGTGGCCCTCCAGGAGCAGCTGCTGGGCCCGGTCCAGACGGACGCGTTCGACCCAGCGCGCGGGCGTGGTGCCCAGCTCCGCCTGGCCCGAGTGACCGGACGGGGTCAGTCCGGCGGCGGGCCGAGGAGGCCGTCCACGACGTCGAGGAGCGGGCCCAGCAGGTCCTCGGGTGTCGCGTCGGCGAGCGGCCGCAGGCCTACCGCGGACCGTACGACGGCGACCCCCACCCCCAGGGCGACCAGGAGTTCCGCCCGCAGCAGGGCGTCGGGCGCCGCCGGGGCACCCGACGCCTCCAGCACCTGCCGGCCGAACTCCTCCAGGGCCCGCCGGCGCAGTCCGGCCACCTGCTCGTCGCCGGAGTCCCGCAGCAGCATCAGCACCGGATGCTCGCCGAACTCCGCCCAGGCCCCGGCCGCCAGCTGACGGCTGAGCGCCTCGGCGAGGGCGGTGCGGCCGTGCGGGAACTCCGTCTCACCTCCCAGGAACCTCGGCGTCGAGGCCAGCGCGGCCTTGAACAGGCCCTCCTTGGAGCCGAAGTACCGCTTGATCAGCGCCAGGTTCACCCCTGCGTCGGCGGCCACGTCCCGCAGCGTCGTGCGGTCGTACCCCAGCCGGGTGAACCGGGTGCGGGCGGCCAGCAGCAGGGCCCGGCGCGTCGCCGCGGCATCCCGGCGCCGGGGCCCGTCGGCGTCCTGCCCGGTCGTGTCCTGCCCGGTCGTGCCGTGCTCGGTCGTGTCCTGCGGTGACACAGCGGCTCCTCTCGTGAACACCACCGTGGACCCTTCGGCGGGCCTGGGCCCCACCGTCAAGTCATCATTCGTTGACATTGTCCCCGAGCGGGGCTACGTTGCCAAGTAATCGCTTGATGACTAACGCGGTCGTGTGGAAGGAACAGAGCCGGTGCCTCAGCAAGCCCTTCTCGTCATGGATGTCCAGCAGGTCGTCGTGGACCGCTTCCCCGACCCCGATTACCTCCCACGCCTGGGCAAGGCGATCGAGGCCGCCCGTGCGGGCGGCGTTCCGGTGATCTACCCGGTCGTCGGGTTCCGCCCGGGATACCCGGAGGTCAGCCCCCGGAACAAGATGTTCCGGGGGCTGGTGGGCGCCGCGACCCGCAACGCCGGTGACGACCGGGCCACGCAGGTCCATCCGGACGTGGCGCCGGCGCCCGGCGAGACCGTGGTCACCAAGCGGCGGGTCAGCGCCTTCGCCGGCAGCGACCTCGACATGGTGCTGCGGGCCGGTGGGATCGACCATCTCGTCCTCACCGGCATCGCCACCAGCGGGGTGGTCCTGTCCACCCTGCGCCAGGCCGCCGACCTCGACTTCGAGCTCACCGTCCTGTCCGACGGCTGCCTCGACTCCGACCCGGAGGTGCACCGGGTGCTCACGGAGAAGGTGTTCCCGATGCAGGCCGAGGTCACGACCGTGGACGCGTGGGTGGGGGCTTTCTGATCCCCTCCGTCAGGCGAGGGTCACCTCCACCGGCAGCTTCTTGATGCCGTTCACGAAGTTGGACCGCACCCGCGGCACGTCGCCGGCCAGCCGGATGTCGGCGAGCCGCGGGATCAGCTCCTCGAACATGATCCGGATCTCGGTGCGGGCGAGCAGGTTGCCCAGGCACAGGTGCGGGCTGCCCTTGCCGAAGGTGACGTGGTCGTTGTTCTGCCGGGCCACGTCGAAGTCGTACGGGTTCCCGAAGACCTCCTCGTCACGGTTGCCCGAGGCGTACCACATGACGACCTTGTCGCCCTCCCTGATCCGCTTGCCGCCCAGCTCGACCTCGCGGGTCGCGGTACGGCGGAAGTGGTAGACCGGGGACGCCCAGCGCAGGAACTCCTCGACCGCCGTGGGGATCAGCGACGGGTCGTCCTTGAGGCGGGCCAGCTGCTCCGGGTGCTGGAGGAGGGCCAGCATGGAGTGGGTGATGGTGTGCCGGGTGGTCTCGTTGCCGGCCACCACCAGGAGCAGGAAGTAGTTGTCGAAGTCCTGCGCGGAGAGCGGCACCCCGTCGCGCGGGGTGGTGTTCACCAGCTTGGAGACCAGGTCCGTCCCCTCGCCGCCGCGCCGCTGCCGGGCCAGTTCCCGCCCGTACTCGAAGACTTCGAGCGAGGCGGGGGAGCGGAACGGCAGATCGCGGTACTTCTCGCTCTCGGCGCTGTGCAGCAGGACGTCCGCGTAGTCGGGGTCGGTGTTGCCGATGATGCGGTTGCCCCAGTCGATCAGCTGCTGGTTGTCCTCCGGCGGCACGTCGAGGAGGCGGGCCAGGACGTTGATGGGGAAGTCCGCGGAGACCTCCTTCACGAAGTCGAAGGTGCCCTTGGCCAGGGCCGCGTCCAGGGTCTTCGCGGTCAGCCCGCGCAGGAAGTCGGTGTAGCTGTTGATGACACCGGCGCCGAACTGCCGCTGGATCACACTGCGCAGCGCCCGGTGGCGGACGCCGTCCAGCTCCAGGATCGAGGCGCGTTTCCTGATCTGGTCCTCGTCCACCTCCTCCAGGTTCACGAACCGGGTGGAGGTGAAGGTCTCGGAGTCCCGGTCGACCCGCGCGATGTCGGCGTGCCGGGTGACCGCCCAGAAACCGGAGTTGGGCGCCTCCTCCGGCTGCCAGTGCACCGGGTCCTCATGGCGCAGGGTGTGGAACATCCGCCAGGGGGTGACCCCGTCGGTGAAGTGGTCGAGGTTCGCGAGGTCGACGTCGGCGAGGCGCATCGCCTCGACGCCGGTGGCTGTGGTCATCGGTGATCCTTCACAGGTGGTAGGCGTACTCGGTGAACTCCCAGTCGGTGACATGCCGTCGGAAGCGTTCGACCTCGTTGCGCTTGTAGGAGAGGTAGGAGTCGGTGAAGTCCTTGCCGAGCAGCTCGACGAGCGCGGTGTCCGCCTCCAGGGCGTCCAGCGCGGCGGACAGGTCCATCGGCAGCACGGCCGCCTTCGCGGTGTCGTAGCCGTAGCCCTCCAGTGGCGCGGGCGGCTCGTCGCCGGCCAGCACGCCGAGCAGGGCGGCGGCCGCGGTCGCGGCGATCGCCAGGTAGGGGTTGGCGCTCGCGTCGCCGAGGCGCAGTTCGAGCCGGGCACCGGCCCCGCGCTCCGGCGGGACGCGGACCATCGCGCTGCGGTTGTCCAGACCCCAGTCGATCAGCCAGGGGGCGAGGGTGTCGGGGCCGAAGCGTTTGTACGAGTTGACGGTCGGGTTGAGCAGCGCGGCCAGGGCGGGGGCGTGCGCGAGGACGCCGGCGATCGCGTGCCGGGCGGTGGCGGACAGGCCGTACGCGCCGGACGCGTCGTCGAAGGCGTTGCGCCCCTCGCCGTCCGGCCCTTCGGTGCAGGAGAGGTGCAGATGGAAGCCGGAGCCGCCCGCGTCGTTGAAGGGCTTCGCCATGAAGGTGGCGAGCCGGCCCTCGCGCCGGGCCAGTTCCTTGATCGCGGCCTTGAAGCGGAACGCCCGGTCGGCGGCGGAGAGGGCCTCGGAGTGCAGCAGGTTGATCTCGAACTGTCCGCCGTCGAACTCGTGGTTCCCGCTCAGCACCCCGATCCCGAGGTCGCGCACCTGCCGCAGGGTGCGCAGCAGGTGGTTGTCGGGGTCGGCGCGCAGCCCGGCCGTGTAGACGACGCCGGGGTGGCCGCCGTAGCGCCGCCAGCCGCCGCCCGGTTCCGGCTCGCACAGGAAGTACTCCAGTTCGGGGCCGACGACCGGGCTCAGCCCGTGCTCCCGGCACCGGTCGAGGACCGACCGCAGCAGGTCGCGCGGCGACTCGGGGGCCGGTGCCCCGGTGGCCGGGTCGACGACGTCGGCGAGACAGGCGGCCACCCCCGGCTCCCAGGGCAGGGCGACCAGCGTGCCGAGGTCCGGCCGTACGGAGATGTCCGGCAGGCCCGCGTCCAGACCGCCGCTGACCGGGACCACGTCGCCCTGCGGACTGGTGTGGTAGACGGCCCGGCAGAAGGCCAGCCCGTGCTCCAGGGCGCGGGGCAGCTCCTCCACCAGCACATCCCGGGCCCGGTCGGTGCCGATGAGGTCGGGATACGTCACCCGGACGACATCGATGCCGTCCGCGGCGAGCCGGTCCAGGTGCCGGCGGACTTCTGACAGGTCTTGATCGCTCACCGTTGTCTCCTCGGGCGGACGGACGTCGGGGCACCGTCTCCGGGACCGGGAATCGGGGGTCCGGGAGGCGGGTGGCGTGGGGAGTGACAGCCGGGGCGCGTGGTCGAGGCGGCTCTCCGGCCTGCTGTTTGAAGCCAAACGGTAGGCAGGGGCGCACCTTGCCGCAAGGGGGCGACGGAAAGAATTTATCCAGGCGGATAGGTATTGACCAGGGGGTGGCGTCTGCCTACCTTGTTTGAAGCCAAACGAGTTCGGGTCGCGGTCCGCCGCAACCCGTTGGCAGGGCCCGGTCGGTACGACCGGCCGGGCCCGTTTCCCTCTCTTCTCTCCCTTCGCTTCCGCTCCCTCAGGAGGACCGGCCATGAAGGTCGTCGTCGACATGAACAAGTGCCAGGACCACGGCCAGTGCGTCTTCGCGGCCCCCGACGTCTTCTCGATGGACGACGCGGGCCACCTCGTCCACGTCTCCGACCCGGACGACGCACTGCGCGACGAGGTCGAGGAAGCGGCCGACGTCTGCCCGCTCCAGGCCATCCGGATCGAGGCCTGACCGTGGACGCGCGCATCGTCGTGGCCGGCGCCTCCATGGCCGGCCTGCGCGCCGCCGAACAACTGCGCGCGGCGGGCTGGAGCGGTGCGATCACCCTCGTCGGCGACGAACCGCACATGCCCTACAACCGGCCGCCCCTGTCCAAGGAGGTCCTGGCCGGCAAGGCCCCCTTCGACTCCCTCGCCTTCCGGCCGCGCGCGAGCGTGTCCGACGTCGAGTGGCGGCTCGGCAGGAAGGTCGTCGCCGCCGACCTCGACCGGCGGACGGTACGGCTCGACGACGGCGATGCGCTGTCGTACGACGGACTGGTCGTCGCCACCGGGATGCGCCCCCGGCGGCTGGCCTGCCCCGGCCCCTCCGCCGGCCGGCACACCGTCCGAACCCTCGACGACGCCCAGGGCCTGCGCGAGGCGCTGATCCGGCCCGGCGCCCGGGTCGTCGTGGTCGGCGCGGGATTCATCGGCTGCGAGGTCGCCGCGACCGCGGTGGCGCTCGGCGTGGCGGAGGTGACGGTCGTCGATCCGCTGCCGCTGCCCATGGGCGGGCCGCTCGGGGAGCTCCTCGGGCGCGCGCTGCTGAAGCGGCACGAGGACCGCGGGGTGCGCTTCGCGCTGGGGACCGGGGTGGCCGGGTTCACCGGTGACGATCGGGTCACCGGTGTGGTGCTCGGTGACGGTTCCGTGCTTCCCGCGGACGTGGTCGTCGAGTCGGTCGGGTCGGTCGCCAACACCGAGTGGCTCGACGGCAACGGACTGGATCTGACCGACGGGGTGCTCACCGACGCGTACCTGCGGGTCGGCGGCCGGCCGGACGTGGTCGCGGTGGGCGATGTGGCTCGGTTCCCCAACGCCCGCTACGACGGCGTCCCCCGCCGGGTGGAGCACTGGTGCATCCCGACCGACACCGCCAAGCACGCGGCGAGGACGCTGGTCGGTGATGCCGAGCCGGCGCCGTTCGCGCCGCTGCCCACCTTCTGGAGCGACCAGCACGACTTCCGGCTCCAGTCCTTCGGAGCGCCGGGGCTCGGCCAGGACGACGTCCGGATCCTCGACGGCGACCCCGACGGGGACGTGCTCGTCGGCTACCACCGCGACGGCCGACTCGTCGGTGTCGTCGCGCTCGGCGGGCAGGCCGTCGCCGCGTCCGCCGCCCGCTACCGCGCCGAGCTGCTCCGGCAGCCCGCCCTCACTGTTTAAGGAGCCCCAAGTGGCCAGTCTCCGTGGTTACTTCCATCCGAAGACGGCGAGCGGTGCCTCGTCGCTGATTCCCTCGCCGCCGTGGCGGTACTCCGGCGATCTGCTGACCGTCGAGTACCGGACGGATCCCGCGCGGGTGCGCGAACTGCTGCCCGAGCCGCTGGAGCTGGCCGAGGAGGACCCCGGCGCGGTCGCGCTGATCTGGGCCGACTGGCAGTCCTGCTCGGCGTCGGGGGAGGAGCTGCTCGACCCGGTGCTCGCGCAGTACAAGGAGGCGTTCGCGGTCGTGCGCTGCTCGTACCGGGGGCAGACGTACTCGCGGTGCGTCTACATCTGGGTCGACAAGGACTTCGCGATCGCCCGTGGGCTGCACCAGGGGTACCCGAAGAAGCTCGGGTCGATCCACCAGACGCGGCCGCATCCCTACGGGCCCGCCCCCCGGATCGAGGCGGGGGCCCGGTTCGGGGCGACGCTGGCGGCGGCGGACCGGCGGCTGGCACAGGCGGTGGTGACGCTGCGGGAGCCGTCCGCGACGAACGGGTTCGTCAACGGGCATCCGATGGCTCATCACCGGTGGCTGCCGTCGATCGAGAAGGGGAAGGGGCTGGCGCTGGACGAGCTGATCGAGTCGGGCGCGGCGGACTTCGAGGGCGGTCAGGCGTGGGTGGGGGACGCGGAGCTGGAGCTGTTCGAGGCGCCTACGGAGGAGCTGGCTCGGCTGGAGATCCGGGAGCCCATCGCCGCGTACTACCGGCAGGTGGGAGTGGTGTGGGACGGGGGGCGCCTGTTGGAGAGCGGGATGTCCGGAGTGGTTGCCGGGTGAGGCCGGTGGGCCTCCGCGAGTCCGTCGTGGTTGATCGCGCAGTTCCCCGCGCCCCTGGGTGGGTGCAGTTCCCCTTCTCACATAGGAGCCCTTCTCATGGCTGACAAGATCGTCGTTGCCGGAGTCTCGGTCGACACCCGGCACTGGATCGGTGGTGAACGGGTCGCTTCCGCCGACACGTTCACCGACAACTCGCCCATCGATGGCGCCGCCCTCGGGGAGATCGCCCGCGGCGGTCCCGTCGAGGCCCGGGCCGCCGTTGCCGCTGCCAAGGCGGCCTTTCCCGGCTGGGCCGCCACCTCACGTGCGGAACGGGCCCGTCTCCTTCACGCCGTCGCCGACGGGGTCGAGAAGCGGATCGAGGAGCTGGCGATCGTCGAGACCACGGACAACGGGGCGTTGCTGCGCTCGCACCGCCGTGGGGTCATGCCCCGGGTCGCGCACAACTTCCGGTTCTTCGCGGACTGGCTGCTGACGCTGGAGCACGAGGACTTCGAGACCCGGGGACACGCCAACCACGTCAGCTGGGACCCGGCCGGGCCCTGTGTGCTGATCACTCCGTGGAACGCGCCGCTCATGCTGGCCACCTGGAAGGTCGCGCCGGCACTGGCCGCCGGGAACACCGTGGTGCTCAAGCCGGCCGAGTGGTCGCCGCTCACCGCCTCGCTGCTCGCGGACATCGCCGCCGAGGCGGGGCTCCCCGCCGGAGTGCTCAATGTCGTGCAGGGGTACGGCGCGGAGATCGGCGACGCGCTCACCTCGGACCCGGACGTGCGGCGGATCAGCTTCACGGGGTCCGTGCCGACGGCTGAGCGGATCGCGGTGTCGGCCGCCGCCAACCTCACCCCGCTCAGCCTCGAACTTGGTGGCAAATCGCCCCTGTTGGTGTTCGCCGACGCCGATCTCGACCTTGCCGTGGATCTCGCGGTGGAGCAGTACGACAACGCCGGGCAGGTGTGTCTGGCCGCCACCCGCTTCCTCGTCGAGGAACCGGTCGCCGAGGAGTTCACGCGGCGGTTCGTCGAGAAGGCCACGGCCTTGAAGCAGGGCGACCCGCGGGACGAGGCCACCGACATCGGGCCCAACATCCATCCCCGTCAGCTGGAGAAGATCGACGGGTTCGTGCGACGCGCGATCGCCGCGGGGGCGCGGGCCGTGATCGGAGGGCATCGCGAGGACGGGCAGTACTACGCGCCGACGCTCCTCACCGATGTCGCGCAGGACTCGGAGATCGTCCAGGAGGAGGTCTTCGGACCGGTCCTGACGCTGCAGACCTTCGCCGACGAGGAGGAGGCGGTGCGGCTCGCCAACGACACCCGGTTCGGGCTCGCCGCCACCCTCGCCACCGGCGACCGGGAGCGTGCCGAGCGCGTCACCGCGCGGCTGGTCGCCGGCACCGTGTGGGTCAACTGCTTCTTCGTCCGGGACCTCCAGGCGCCCTTCGGCGGCTCCCGCCTGTCCGGTGTCGGGCGCGAGGGCGGTACCTGGAGCTTCGACTTCTACTGCGACCTGAAGAACACCGTCACCGCGCCTGGAGGGTGGAAGGACCATGGGTGAGATCGTCGGGGCGGGGCTGCTCGCCCATGTGCCCACCATCGTGCTGCCGGAGGCGGACCGGCTGGAGCTGAACGAGGGCAAGGAGATCACCCTCGTCACCGGACTGCGGGAGCTGCGCCGGGAGGTGTTCGAGCGGGACGACTACGACACCGTCGTCGTGCTTGATTCGCACTGGGCGACCACCGTCGAGTTCGTGGTCACCGCCCAGGAGCGGCGGGCCGGTCTTTTCACCTCCGAGGAACTGCCGCGCGGGATGTGCCGGATGCCGTACGACTTCCCCGGCGACCCGGAACTCGCCCGCAACGTGGAGAAGTTCGCGGACAAGCACGGCACCTGGATCACCGCGATCGAGGACGCGTACCTGCCGATCTACTACGCCACCATCAATCTGTGGAAGTTCCTGGGGGAGGGGCTGGCGGACAAGCGGTGGGTGACCATCGGGGTCTGCCAGACCGGGGACATGGAGGACCATCTGCGGCTGGGGCGGGCGCTCGCCGACGGGATCGCCGCCACCCCGGGGCGGCGGGTGCTGCTCATCGCCTCCGGCGCGCTCTCGCACACCTTCTGGCCGCTGCGCGAGCTGCGGGACCACGAGGCCAGCGACCCGGTGCACATCCGGACGCCCCAGGCGCGGGAGGCGGACTACGAGCGCATCGAGTGGTTCAAGGAGGGCCGGCACGACAAGGTCCTGGACACCATGGACGCGTTCTGGAAGGTCAAGCCGGAGGCGAAGTTCTTCCACTACCTGATGATGGCCGGCGCCCTCGGCGAGCAGGCGTGCGTCGCCAAGGGCCGCCAGTACGGCGCGTACGAGAACTCCGTCGGCACCGGCCAGGTCCACCTCTGGTTCGACCGGCCCGCCGACGGCTGGACCGGCACGGGGGCATCCGTGACCGCCGAGCCCCGCAACCCGCACCGTCGCCCCTAGGAAGGCAGCCATGCCCGAATACCGCCGCATCCTCCTCGACGGCGCCGCCGTCCAGGTCACCGTCGACGGGGACGAACTCGTCGCCGGGGACGGGCGCCGCGTGAAGACCGACGACGCCCAGCATCTGCCGCCGGTCGTGCCGTCGAAGGTCATCGCCGTCCATCTCAACCACCGCAGCCGGGTGGACGAGTTCCAGATCCGGCTGCCCGACACCCCGACCTACTTCCACAAGCCGACCTCCTCCCTCAACTCCCACAAGGGCGCGATCGTCCGGCCCGAGGGCTGCAGGTGGCTCAACTACGAGGGCGAGGTCGCCATCGTGATCGGGCGGACCGCGCGGAACGTCTCGCCGGCCGAGGCGGGGGAGTACATCGCCGGGTACACGGTGGCCAACGACTACGGGCTGCACGACTTCCGGGACACCGACGCCGGGTCCATGCTGCGGGTGAAGGGGTCGGACACGCTGTGCCCGCTCGGCCCGGGACTGGTCACGGACTGGGACTTCCACGGCAAGCGGCTGCGGACGTACGTCAACGGCGAGGTCGTCCAGGACGGTTCGACCGACGAGATGCAGTGGGACATGCACTATCTCGTGGCCGACATCGCCCGGACCATCACCCTGTACCCCGGTGACGTGCTGCTGTCCGGGACCCCGGCCAACTCTCGGCCCGTGCGGCCCGGCGACGTCGTCGAGGTGGAGGTGGAGGGGCTCGGGCGGCTGACCAACCACATCGTCACCGGGCCCACCCCGGTCCGCAGCGACGTCGGCGCGCAGCCCACCGAGTCCGAGGAGGTGCTGTCCACCGCGCTGGGCGGCGACTGGGAGTTCCGTGGCGTCCGCGCGCCCCGCAGGTAGACGGCACGACAGGTGCCGGGACCCGGCGGGTAGGGTCGCGACCATGACCGAATCCGCCGGGACCCCGCAGCCCTCCGACGCCCGGTCGCGCAAGCGGCTCGGGTACGGGGAGGGGCGCGAGGCGCTGCTCAAGGCCGCGGTCCGGGTCGTCGGACAGCGGGGGCTGCGCCATCTCACCTACCGTGCCGTGGCCGAGGAGGCCGGGGTCACCCACGGTCTGGTCGTCCACCACTTCGGCTCCCGGGACGCGCTGATCGAGGAGTCCCTCGCCTACGCGGTGCGCCTCAGCCTCAGCAGCAGCCTGCTGGAGCCCGGCACCGGGAAGCCCGAGGACTTCGTGACCGGTCTGACGGACATGGTCGAGGACCACGCGGACGTGCAGGCGTACCAGTACGAACTGCTCCTGGAGGCCCGCCGCCGCCCCGAGCTGCTGCCGCAGGTCCGGGAGCTGTACGACGAGTACTTCGGGGCCTCCCAGCGCGAGCTGGCCCGGATACTGCCCGACGACGCGAGCCCGGCGTTCAACCGGCTGGTCTTCGCCGCGCTGGACGGACTCGTGCTGCACCAGCTCACGGGCATCGGCGACCGCGCGGACACCGAGGCCGCCCTCGCCGAGCTGCGTGCGCTGCTGCACACCCTGGGTGAGCGGCCGGCGGAGAACCGCGACTGAGCGTGCCCGGCGCCGAACCCCCCGTCGCGGTCCGGGCGGGGGGTTCGCCATGCCCTGGGCAGGGCGGTTTCCCCGGCGTAAATTCCCCTCCCCACCCCCTTGCCGGATGGATAGTTCTGGCCCACCATAAGGCAACTCGTTTGGCTCAAAACGAAAACTCCTCCCTTCCCCTCAGCAGGTGATCCGAGTGGACAGTCAGACGGTCGACGCCTCTCCGCAGACCGGGGAGGGCCGCCCCGCGGCCACCCTCAAACGCAACGCCCTGGGTGTCCTGGGCATCCTCTTCTTCGTCCTGTCCGCGCAGGCGCCGCTCACCGGCATCGCGGGCGCCGTCCCGATCGCCGTGGCGGTCGGCAACGGCGCCGGGGCCCCGGCCGCCTACGCCATCGCCGGAGCGGTGATCCTGCTGTTCTCGGTGGGCTTCGTGGCCATGGGCCGGCACGTCGTGAACGCCGGCGCCTTCTACACGTACATCGGCAAGGGCCTGGGCCGGACGACCGGCAGCGGCAGCGCGGCCGTGGCGCTGTTCGCCTACTGCACGGTCCAGGCCGCCATGTACGGCCTCTACGGGTTCACCGTCAGCGGGCTGGTCGAGCACTACTCCGGCGCGCACATCGCCTGGTGGGTGTGGGCCCTGGTGACCATGGGCGCCGTCCAGGTGCTGGGCGCCGCCGGGATCGAGCTGGGCGCCAAGGTGCTCGCCGTGTTCGTGCTCGCCGAGTTCAGCATCCTGCTAGTCTTCGCCCTGGTCACCCTCGTCAAGGGCGGCGGTCCCGAGGGGCTCGACTTCGGCGGCACCTTCTCCCCGAGCGCGGCGCTCCAGGGCGCGCCCGGCGTGGCCCTGATGTTCGCCGTCGCCTCCATGTTCGGCTTCGAGGCCACCGCGATCTACGGCGAGGAGGCCCGCGAGCCCCACAAGACCGTGCCCCGGGCCACCTATCTGTCGGTCGCCGTGGTCACCGGCTTCTTCGCCTTCGTCTCCTGGATGCTGGTCTCCTCCTACGGCCCCTCGAAGGTCACCGCGGCCGCGGGCAAGGCCCTGGCCGGCGGCGACTCCACGGTCTTCGTCTTCGCGCCCATCGCCGCCCAGTTCGGCGGCTGGGTCAACGACGTGCTGCCGATCCTGCTGGGCACCTCGCTCTTCGCCGGCATCCTCGCCTTCCACAACTCCGCCAACCGCTACCTGTTCTCGCTGAGCCGCGAGGGCCTGCTGCCGGGCCGGCTGCGCACCCTCAACCACCGGCACTCGCCGTGGGCCGCGGGCCTGGTCCAGACGGCGATCGCCGTCCTCCTGGTGATGCCCTTCGCCCTCGCCGGCAAGGACCCGGTCCTCACCCTCTTCTCCTGGTTCAGCGGCGTCGGCGTGCTGGCCTGCATGCTGCTGTACTTCCTGACCTCGGTCTCGGTGATCGTCTTCTTCCGCCGCGAACGCCTCGACACCCGGCGCTGGAACACGCTGATCGCCCCCGCCCTCGGCGCGCTCGGCATCGCCGCCGTGATCTGGGTGGTCCTCACCAACTTCACGACCCTCATCGGCGGCGACGCCACCACGGCCCTCTGGCTGGTCCTGGCCGTCCCCGCGGTGCTGCTCCTCGGGGCGGGGACCGCACGGGTCGTGCACGGTCGCTGACCCACCTCGCCGGGTCCGGCCGCCCCGCGGCCGGACCCCCGACCCCTCGACGGGACCACCAATGCTGGACCTCACCCACGACGAACTCCTCGGCCGCGCCAAGGCCCTCGACCTGCCCGCACACCACCACATCGACGGCACCGACGAACCCGGCGGCGGTGGTGCCTTCGCCGTGGTCTCGCCCCGCGACGGGCAGCTCCTCACCCGGGTCGCCGACGCCGGGCAGGCCGAGGTCGACCTCGCCGTGGCCGCCGCCCGCCGCGCCTTCGACTCCGGCCCCTGGCCGCACCTGGCTCCCGCCGAACGCGGCCGGATCCTGCTCCGCATGGCCGAACTCCTCGAAGAGCACCGGGAACGGCTCGCCCTCACCATCACGCTGGAGATGGGCAAGCCGATCACCGAGGCGTACGCCATCGAACTGCGCGCGGCGATCACCACCTTCCGCTGGTACGGGCAGCTGGCCGACAAGCTCACCGACGAGTCCCCGCACACCGCTCCCGACGCCCTCGCCCTGGTCACCCGCGAGCCGACCGGGGTCGTCGGCGCGGTGGTCCCCTGGAACTTCCCGCTCACCCTGGCGAGCTGGAAGGTGGCTCCGGCGCTCGCGGCCGGCTGCACCGTCGTACTGAAGCCGTCCGAGTCCTCCCCGCTCTCCGCCCTGCTGCTCGGCCGGATCGGCACCGAGGCCGGACTCCCGCCGGGCGTGCTGAACGTCGTCACCGGCGACGGGCCGACCGCCGGGCGGGCCCTCGGCCTCCACCCGGACGTCGACGTGCTGGCCTTCACCGGCTCCACCGCCGTCGGCCGGCACTTCCTGCGCTACTCCGCCGACTCCAACCTCAAGCGGGTCTGGCTGGAGCTGGGCGGCAAGTCGCCCAACATCGTCCTTCCCGACGCCCCCGACCTGGACGCGGCCGCCGCCACCGCCGCCTGGGGGATCTTCTTCAACCAGGGCGAGATGTGCACCGCGCCCTCCCGGCTCCTGGTGCACTCCTCCGTCGCCGAGCGCGTGACCGACGCGATCGTGCGCCGGGCCGAGGAGCTGCGGATCGGCGACCCGCTCGACCCGGCGACCGAGATGGGCGCGCTGGTCGGGGAGGCCCACCTCGGGCGGGTGCGCGACCACATCGCCGCCGGCTGTGAGGAGGGCGCCCGGCTGCGCACGGGAGGCGAGCGGGCGCTGACCGAGACCGGCGGCAGCTATCTGCGGCCGACCGTCTTCGACCGCGTCGGCCCCGGGACGCGCCTGGCCCGCGAGGAGATCTTCGGCCCGGTGCTCTCCGTCCTCGCCTTCGACGACGTCGCCGAGGCGGTCCGGCTCGCCAACGCCACCGAGTACGGGCTCGCGGCCGGACTGTGGACCTCCGACCTGTCCACCGCCCACCAGGTCTCCCGCGCCCTGAAGGCCGGCACGGTCTGGGTGAACTGCTACGAGGAGGGCGACCTCACCGTGCCCTTCGGCGGCATGAAGCAGTCCGGCAACGGGCGGGACAAGTCCGCGCACGCGATCGACAAGTACACCGACCTCAAGACGACCTGGATCCAGCTGTGACCCCTCCGCCCCGCCGACTCCGCCCGCTCATCGCCGTACCCGCCCGGTTCTCCGCCACCACCTCCGCGCTGCGCTTCGCCGCCGAGGTCAACGCCCGCGCGCTGATCGAGGCCGTCTGGCGGGCCGGTGGCGAACCCGCGAGCATCCACCCCGCCGACACCGACGTGGCAGGGCGGCTCGCCCGCTTCGACGGGGTGCTGCTGCCCGGCGGCGGCGACCTCGCCCCGTACCGCTACGGCGCCGACGACACCCACGACAGCGTCTACGACGTCGACGACCTCCAGGACACCTTCGACCTCGAAGTCGCCCGGCACGCGCTGGAGTCGGGGCTGCCGCTGCTGGCGATCTGCCGGGGGCTGCAGGCCGTGAACGTGGCGCTCGGCGGCACCCTGGAACAGGACATGGGCGGCCCGGACCGCACCCACCGGCACCTGCGCCACCCGGTGACCGTGCGAGCCGGCTCCCGTGTCGCCCGGGCGCTGGGGGAGGAGAAGGCGGACGCCTCCTGCTACCACCACCAGCGGGTGGCCCGGCTCGGCGACGGGCTCACCGTCACCGCGACCGCCGCGGACGGCACCGTCGAGGGAGTGGAACTCCCCGGCGCCCGGGGCTGGTTCACCGCCGTGCAGTGGCATCCGGAGGACACCGCGCACGAGGACCCCGTCCAGCAGCGGCTGTTCGACGCGCTGGTGCGGGCCGCCGCCTGATCAGGCCTTCGGGCGGCGACCGCTGCGCCGGGGCGCGGGCTCGGCCCCGTCCAGCAGCTCCCGGCGCCGCTCCTCACCGTGCTCCTCCACCTGGAGCACGACCCGCCGCAGCCCCTGCGCGAGGCTGCGGCACTCGGCGTCGCTGAGGCCGGTGGTCACGAAGGCCTCCTCCTCGTTGAACGCCGGGAACACCCGCTGCATCAGCTCCTCGCCCTTGTCGGTGAGGCTGAGCAGCACCAGCCGGCCGTCGCTCGGATGCCCGGACCGGCTGAGCAGCCCGCGCGACTCCAGCGTCCTGGCCACCCCGGTGAGCGTGCCCTTGGAGATCCCGGCCTCCTCCGCCACATGCCGGGTCTCCGACTCGCCCCACACCCAGACCACCCACAGCACCACGAACGCGGTCCAGGTCAGGTCGGAGCCGCGCAGCACCGAGTTCTCCAGATGCTGGCGCACCGCGGAGGCGGCCCGGTGGATGTTGGCCACGGCCGCCATCTGGTCCCGGTGGATCGGGATACCGCCGAGCTTCGCCGAGGCGAGCTTCTCGGCTTCGGTGATGGACCGCTGACCGGGCACGGGTGACTCCTTCGCGAATGTCGTTCGGCCTCAAATTGTACGGAACGCCGCGTGCCCTCAGCGGGCGGCCGGATGGGGCAGGTCGTGGGCCTCCAGACTGATCAGCTGCTCCGGCGTCGGGGCGGCGAGCTCGGCGACGCGCTGGGCCTGGCGTTCGGTCGTCTCCTGGAAGATCTGCCGGGCCGAGCGGCCGTTGCCGAAGCCCTCGCCCCGGGGCATGGCCTCGAAGAGGCCGACCAGCTCGGTGCGGGCCGTGGGCGTGAGCTCGTAGCGGTGCTGGGCGGCCTGGTACTCGACGATCGACACCAGCTCGGCCGGCTCGTAGTCCTCGAAGAGGAGGGTGCGGCCGAACCGGGAGGCCAGACCGGGGTTGGAGCCGATGAAGCGGTGCATGTCACCCGGGTAGCCGGCGGCGATGACCACGACGTCGTCGCGGTGGTCCTCCATCAGCTTCACCAGCGTCGCCACGGCCTCGGTGCCGAAGTCGTTGCCCGCGAAGGCCGGGGCCAGCGAGTAGGCCTCGTCGATGAAGAGCACCCCGCCGAGCGCCCGGTTGAAGGCGGCCGTGGTCTTCGGGCCGGTGTGGCCGACGTACTCGCCCACCAGCGCGGTCCGGTCGACCTCGATCAGATGGCCCCGGCGGAGCAGACCGAGGGCCTTGAGGAGGCGGCCGTAGAGGCGGGCGACGGTGGTCTTGCCGGTGCCGGGGTTGCCGGCGAAGACCAGGTGGCGGCTGAGCGGCGGGGCGGGCAGCCCGGCCTCCTCGCGGCGCCGGACCGTCTGCATGAGCTTGACCAGGGAGCCGACGTCCTGCTTCACCCGGTCCAGGCCGACCAGTTCGTGCAGCTCGCCGAGGAGGTCCTCCAGGTTCTCCTCCTCCGGCTCGTCGGGGTCGTCGGCGGCCTTGGCGGCGGACGCGGAGGGCGAGGCCGTGCCGGGTCTCCCGTTCGCCGGGGCCGCGGCCGGGGTGCCGAAGGTCAGCGGGGTGCCGTCGGCCGTGCAGTCCTCCAGGACCGGCTCGGCGCCCTCGTCGGTGCCCAGCGCCTCCGCGCAGTCCCGGATCCGGCAGTGCCGGAAGAGCGGGTCGGCGCCCTTGGCCACATGCAGCGCGGGGAAGCCCGCACGGGTGACCTCGACCCCGGTGAACGTGCCGCCCGCGCCCTCCGCCAGGAACAGCCCGTTCTTGCCCGGGCGGTCGATGTGCAGGCCGGTCACCTCCGGGCGGGCGCCGGTCCACACGACCGCGCCGGAGCCCGCGCAGTCCTCGACCCGGCCGCCGGCCACCGTCGCCTCGGCGCCCTCGTCGACGACCAGCCCGGCCGCCCCCGCGCCGCTGATCCGGATCCCTTCGAGGGCGGCGGCGGCGCCCTTGGCGACCTGTACGCCGATCTCCCTGGTCCCGGTCACCGTGGTGTCGGCGACCGTGCTGCCGGCCGGCGAGCCGATGCCGATCCCGGCGGCGGTACCGGCGACCCGGCAGCCGGTGAGCGTGGCCACCGCCCGTTCCAGGACGCTCACCCCGGTCATGGCGACGTCGGCGATCCCGCAGTCGGTGAGTTCGACCCGGGCCTCGCCGGTGGCGTGCACCCCGTGCTCGGAGCCGCCCCGCACCCGGCAGTCGGCGAGCCGCCCGACGGCCGCACCGGCCAGGTGCACGGCGCTGAAGGCGCTGCGGTCGATCCGGCAGTCGGCCAGGTCCGCCTCGGCCGACCCGGTGACCAGCAGCCCGTTGGCCCCCGCGTCGGCGACCGAGCAGCCCGAGGCGCTCAGCCGGGCCGTCTCCTGGACGACCAGACCGCTGGCCGCCGCCCCACGGATCCGGCAGTCGGTCAGCTCCGCACGTGCCGACCCGGTGAGGTGCACCCCCGCCGCGCCGGGCGTCTCGATACGCGACTCCCCGGCCGTGGCCTCGGTGGCGTCCTCCAGGAGCAGCCCGGCCCGGCCGCTGCCCGCCAGCACCGAGTCGGTCAGCCGCAGCCGGGACCGGCCCCGCAGCCGCACCCCGGACCCGGTCGTCCGCTCCAGCCGCAGCCGTACGGCGTCCAGGCTCGCGGTGCCGGACAGCACCACGCCCGTGCCGTCGACGCCGGTCACCGCGGTGTCCTCCAGCCGGGCCCGGACACCGCCCGCCAGATGCAGTCCGGCCAGCCGGGCCCCTTCCAGACGGCAGCGGCGCAGCACGACCGCCGTCGTACCGCCCTCCTCGTCCTCCGGGCCCTTGACCTGCACCCGGCCGCCCTCCACCGAGCACTCCTCCAGGACCAGCCCGGCGCCGGACGACACGCTCACGGCCGGCAGTCCCGCGTCGGACCCCCACACGGTGATGTTGTGCAGGGCGCAGTCCGGGCCGTCCACGGTCACCGCGGCGGCCTCACCGGGCGGCGCCGCGATCACCACACTGCCCCGGCCGTGCTCCGCCGTGAGCACGACCGCGCGGTCCAGCACCACGTTCTCGGTCCAGGTGCCGGGGGCGATCACCACCAGATCGCCGGGCGAGGCGGCCCGTACCGCCTCGCCGATGGTCCGGTACGCGCCCCGGCCGCCCTGCCCCTTGGGCGCCACGGTGTGACGGGTGGTCATCTGTGTTCCTCAGTCCTCGGTGATCGCCGCTGCGTTGATCAAGGTGCCTGGTAATAGGTGGGATTGATGCTCGCACGATAGGCACTGGTCAGGTACAGCGACTGGATCGACTTCTCGAAGATCTTGAAGGGTAGCTGGATCCAGAACTCGGCGAAGCCCTGGCGGTGGAAGAGCCGGCTGCCCGCGCTCATCACGAACACGTTCTTGACCAGGCCGGTGGTGGCCGCCGTGGTGACCGAGGCGGCGGCGTTGATCCCGCCCTCCCAGACCGCGTCCCCGCCGTGCAGCCTCACCGTCTGCCCGTCCGCGTTGGTCACACCCCACACGGCCGCGTTCATGCTGCCGTTGACCCAGCCGGACAGCGCGCTGCTCAGGACACCGAACGAGAAGTCGTACATACCGCCCCGCCAGCGGGTCGGTGTCTCGTTGCCCGCCCACTCGTTGACCCAGGTCTTGTCGTGGTTGAGCGGCCGCCGGGTCCACGGCTTGCCGCCGTCGATGTTGGCGATGCCCGCCTTGAACTGCCCGAGCTTCTCGAAGCCGAGGGCCCGGTTCTCGTGCACCGCCGTGCTCAGACCGGTCTTGATGGTCGCGCCGACCGCCGCGTTGGCGAACGACTTCAGCGCGTCCTTCCCGGTGAACGGCTTGTTCTGGACAGCCGCCACGATCCCGTTCACGGCGAGGTTCGCGCCGAACTCCAGGATGAACTCCTGCCCGAACTCCAGCGCCGCCTTCTTCGCCACGCTCCGCCAGTACGGCTCGTAACGCGCCTCGCGCAGCGCCGCGTTGCCGTCCGGCAGCACCGTGCCCGACCACGGCATGCGCTGCGCCTCACGGGTGGTGCGGCCCCAGCCGCGGATCTCGGTGAGCGCGCCGCGGAAGTCGTACTCGTTGCCGACCAGCCGCCAGGTGTTGAACGTGTCCCGCTCGAACACCAGGCCGTTGGCGGTGCGTTGGCCGATCAGGTCGCCGTTCCCGTTGTAGCGGTTCCACTGGCCGCGCCAGGCGTCGGTCTCCAGGAAACCGCCGCCGTCCGCCTTGCGCTCCCGCACCACGCTGCCGTGGTCGAACTCCTTCCACACCGAGCCTGCCGGGGTGTTCTGCGTGACGGTCGTGCTGTACGCCCGGACCCGCAGCGGTCCGCCGTTGTGCAGCGGGGTCTCGCGCAGCACGGTGGGCGCCGCCTGGCCGGGGACACGCAGCTCGTCACGGAAGTGGCGGGCGCCTTCGGTCCACCGGTCCTGCCAGGCACGGCCGTTCCACCAGCGGCGGACCTGCTCGCCGTTGCCCATGGCGACGGGCGTGCCGTTGCGTTCGTGGGTACTGACGCGCCAGTCGCCCTGGTTGTCCCGCCAGGCGTCGACGTACCGGCCGGAGTCCAGCATCCGGCGCTCGCGGACCAGGTTCCCGTTGCCGTCGTAGTCCCGGTAGGAGTCGTCCCAGGGCAGCCGCGAGTCGTTCGAGCCACGGAAGAACTCCCGCCGCCCGCTGCCGACTTCGGCGCCCTGGGCGTCCAGCTCACGCCAGGTCCAGCGGCCCGAGTCGGCGCGGCCGGAGCCCTCGACCACCCGTCCGGCGGTGCCGTCCGGATTGGCGTGGCCCTGCCCTACCAGGTTGCCGTGCGGATCCCGGTCCACCCAGGTGCGGTCACCGGTGAACTCCCGCACGACCCCGTTGGGGCGGCCCTCGCGGGCGGTCCGGGTGCCGCCGCCTGCGTCCTGGTAGAGGTCCTGCCAGAGCCTGCCCTGCGGGTCGTTCGCGAGCGGTTCGCGGTAGCCCCTGAGGTTGCCGGCCTGCCAGGGGTGGGCGGCCGGATCGGCCGGGGCGTGGCCGGGGCGCGCCGCGTGGTCGCCCACCTTCAGGGAGGTGCCGTCGTGCAGCTTGCCGCTGAACCGCGCGAAGGTGCCGTCGGCTGCCAGGTCCAGGGCGCTGCCGTCCATCCCGACGTACCGCACCCCGGAGGTGGTGGCGCCGTCGCCCGCCTCCTTCGTCCAGGTGAACAGCTGGTAGGTGTCGTCGCCCCGGACATGCGCGTACGGCGGTCGGGTGTGCTCGGCGCCGGCCAGCCAGCGGGTGCGGACCCAGGTGGGCGGGCGCTGCTCGCGCCAGCGGTCGGTGGTCAGGAAACCGTCGCCGAAGGCCTCGTGCCTGCCGACCTCCTTGCCGTGCGGGGAGTGCCGTTCCCAGGTGGCCCGGAGGGAGCCGTCGGCCGGGTTCACGGCGTGTTCCTGGTACTGGCCGGCCCGCTCGGGCCATTCGGCCATGCCCCACTGCTGCTGGGCGATCCGGCCGTCCGCGGTGCGGTCGGTCCAGCCGCTGCCGACGCGCTCCCGGGTCCGCGGACCCGAGGCGATCACCCTGCCGTCGCCGTCGTAACGGTGCCAGGTCCAGGCCCCGTTGCCGTCGTCGACGCCCAGGGTGTGGCCGGTCCGGCCGTTGAACTTCTGCAGCCCGTCGCGGTACTCGCGCACCGTGCGGCCCCAGCCGTCGGTGTCGCGCCAGCCGGTGCCCGCCGTGTCGTAGTGCCGGCTGCCCGTGCCGACCGGAGTGCCGGTGTCGTCCCAGCGCACCCAGTGGGTACGGGGGTTGGTGCGGGCGAAGTCGATCGTGTCGGTCCGCCGGAAGGAGTCGACGACGTCGCCGGAGGCACCGGGCAGCACCCGGCGCTCGAAGACCGGCACCTGCTTCTTGGTCGAGCTGAGCAGCTTGATGTGGCCGCCCGCCGCGCCGGACAGGTCGGCGGTGCCGTGCTGGAAGGAGCCGGCCGCCACCGGCGCACCGGACCTGGTGGTGCGCTCCCAGGTGTTCGTGGTGTGGTCGACGACGTACCGGTACTGCGTCGGCCGCCCGTTCTCCAGCACGTTGAAGCCCTGCCGGGCCACGCTGCCGTCGGCGGCCAGGTGCACGAACTCGCCGCGCCGCGGGCTGGTCCGGTCGTCGAACACGATCCGCGTGGTGCCGTCGGGCCGCCGCACGGCGTCCCAGTGCGCGAGCCTGCCGCCCGCCGCGTCCTCCAGCCAGGCGCCGGGGTGCTGCGCGGTCGGCGGCTCCACGACGAGGTGGCGTCCGCCGTGGCCCACGGGCAGCGGGGTACCGGTGGCCGTGACAGCACCCTGGTGGTCGTAGCGGGTGAATGTCCCGTCGGCCAGGGTCGTTTGGTGACCGCCGTCGGGCAGCGGGACCGTCTCCTGGACGAACCGCCCGGTGTTCTGGTCGAAGACCTGGTTGCCGCCGCCGGGGCGGGCGACCTCGATGCGGCCGGCCGCCGGGTCGAGAGTGACCGCCCGCGCCGCGTCCGGCGCGAAGGTGTCGTCCAGCCAGTGCGGAGCCCCCACGAGCGGCCGGTCGAGATGCCCGGCCGGTACGCCGTCCCGGCCGGTCAGCCGCAGCCCGTCGCCCGCGAGGTCGCCGTTGGGCGCGAAGGTGCGGTGACCGGTGTCGTGGACGGTGCGGAAACCGCCGTTGTTCGCGATCGCGGTGACGGCGTCGGGCAGCGGGTTGCCGTCGGCGTCGGTGAGACGGAGGCCGCCGGCGCCGTCGGGCTCGGCGAACCGGGCGCCGCGTGGCCCGCCCGCCGGGTCGGCCAGCGCGGTCGAGGTGCCCACCGGGCGGCCCTGGGTGTCGTACAGCACGGACTCGCCCGTGACGTCGTCGATCGTGCGCGGCCGGTTGCCGCCGACCGCGACGACCCGCTCGGGCAGCGGCTGCCCCGCCGCGTCGGTGAGCCGGTGACCGCCCGCTCCGTCCGGTACGACGACCCGGCCGCCGCGCGCGTTCGCCGCCGGGTCGAACAGCGCGAGGCCGGTGTCACGGTAACTGCCGTCGGGCGTGAACCTGCTGGTCGCGCCGCTCGTCCCGTCGGTCACCCGGAAGCCGGAGCCGCCGGGCAGTGCGGTGACCGTCTGGGGCTGCCGGGCACCGGACGCGTCGGTCAGGGTGAAGCGGCCCGTGCCGTCGTCGGCCAGGAACCGCTCCCCGCGCGCGCCCCGCGGGTCGGTCAGCGCCACACCGGTCTCCTGGAGGCGGCCCTGGCCGTCGTGGCGTACGGACACCCCGGTCGTCTCGTCGGTGACCCTGACGCCGTTCCCGTCACCCAGGTCCTGCACCCGCAGGTCGAGACGGTCGCCCGCGAGATCGGTGACGTGGATGCCGGTGCCGTCGGCGACCCGCACCCGGTCGGCCTCGGCGGGGACGCCGTCCCGGCCGGTGAGCTGGACGCCCTCGTCGAGATGGAGACCCCGGGCGTCCACGCGCCGGGTGACGCCGGTGTCGAGATGGGTGATCCGGGTGGCGTCGCCGGGCAGCGCGAAGGCGGTCAGCCGGTCCGCTCCGGGGCCGTCCACGGTCAGGGTCCCGCGCGCTCCGTGGCCGTTGATGTCCGTGTGCAGGCGCAGCCCGGTCGGCCCGCCGTCGGCCCCGTGCAGCGGCATCTCGTACGCGGTCCGGTCGCCGTTCGCGGTGTAGGTCTCGACGGTGTCCGACTGGGTGTTCCGGACGTCGAAACCGCCGTCCTGCCGGACGACGACCGTGTGCGTCGGGTCCGGGTGCAGGTGCTGGTCGACCATCCGCAGCGTCACCGCGTTGTCCTGGCCCACGCTCCGCTCGATGGTCAGGCCGTTCGGCCCGCTCACGCCCGAGTTGTTCAGCGCGATGTGGTCGACCGCGGGCGGGGCGGTGTCGGGCAGCGTGTCGTCCTTGCCCGCGCCGAGCGTCGCGCCGCGGCGGGTGGCCCCCAGCTGGATCTCCTGGACCCGGGCCTCGATCGCGGTCGGATGGATACCGAGGTCCTCGAGGTTCGTGTAGGCGGTCCGGAACCGCTCCTGAGCTGAGATCAGCTCGTGGTTGAGCTGCACGTCGTATTCGCTGACACCCCGAGAGCCGCTGGCTCCGCCCGGCGCGGCGCGCAGGTCCTCGACCCGGTTCAGTTCGACCCGGGCGGACGACAGCTCGACCCAGGCCTCGTGGAACGGCCTGCCCTCGCCGCCCAGCAACTCGTCGAACCCAGCCGAATCCTCCGCCCACGGCGTCTCCCCGGGCTGCCGGGAGGGGACGGCCGGGCCCTTGCCACGGTTCGGCCGGGCAGGTGCGGCGGGGGTGGTGTCGGCGTCGGGCCGGACGGGTGTCGCGGGGGTGGTGTCGCCGTCGAGGCGGACGGGTGCCGGTGGGGTCGTGTCGCCGTGTGGCCTGGCAGGCGCGGCGAGGGTGGTGTCACCGGTGTTCCGGAGCGGCGGGGTGGCGTCCAGCAGGCTCAGCGCGTCGTTCTGCCGCCGGACCTGCGCGGACCGGTCCAGGCCGTCGAGCGTCGTCTGGAGCCTGGTCTGCGTGTGCGGCGTCGTGCCGCCGGTGGCTAGCGCGGTACGGATGCGACCGGCCAGCCCGTCCCCGTCGCCGCCGAGCCGCCGGAAGTCGTCGAGCAGCCGGTACGCGTCCGCCTCGGCCCGCACCTGGTTCAGCAGCTGTTCCACTCCGGCCCGGCGGACCGAGTCCGGCCGGTCCCGCAAAAACTGCCGTGCGGCGCCGGCCAGGTTGTCGAGGGCCTGGGCCCGCTGCGCCAAACGGCCGGCGGGGACGTCGTGGAAGGCGGCGAGGGCGCGGTCGACGTACCGGATCTGCGAGCGGGCACGGATGCCGTTCTCCCGGTACGTGTTACGGCGGAAGGCGGCCCGGTCGAGGAGGTCGGGAGCGGCCGGGTGCGCGGTGCCGGGCGTCGGTGTCGTGGTGGTGTCGCCGGTCCGCCGGGGCGGCCTGAGCATGTCGTCCAGAACGGAGTCACCGAGCCGGGTGCCGTCCCTCGGGGGCACGGGGGCGAAGTCGCCGCCGTCGCCGTGGTGGGGCGCGGCCGGGTGGACGTCGTCGAGATGCGATGCCGGCGCGTTGGGTTCGGCGGGGCGGGGTGTGCGCGGCTCGGTGTCGGCGAGGTGCGGTGTGGTCGTGTCGGTGTCGAGCGGGTGTGGCTGGAAGGTCTCCGTCTCGGTCTCGGTCTCGGCGGGACGGTGCGGTGTGGTCGTGTCGGAGAGGTGCGGCGGCGCGGGCTCCACGTCGAGAGGGTGCGTGACGGCGTCGTGGTTCGTGGTGTGGGAGACGGTGGTGTCGCCCTCCTTGACCAGCGGTGGGGCCGTCTCGGTGTCGAGGGGGTGCGGGGCCGGCGAGCCGGTGGTGAGGTCGTGGGGTGCCGGGGCGGTGGTGTCCGGGGTGTGGGGCGGGAGGCCGTTGCCGGTGAGTGCGGGGGCCTTGGTGTCGGGGCGCGAGTGGGTGTGGGGGAGCTGGGGTTCGGTGTGGGACGGGGCCGTGTGGACGTCGGTCGCACCGGACACCGACGGCGCCGCCGCCTTGGTGTCGGAGGCCGGCGGCAGGAACAGCCGGCGGCCCTCGTCCGTGAAGCGGAGGCCGGCGGTGTCACCCTCGACCAGTCCCGCCTTGGACAGGTGCCGGTACGCCTTGTCGAAGTTCGTCCTGCCCAGGTCGACCGCCGCCGTGGTCTGCGCGCCGACCTTGGAGTCAGGCAGGGACCGGAAGCCGTCCGAGTTGCCCAGCGCCCGGATCATCTTCTTCATGTGGTCGTTGATGCCCGGTACGGCCTTGAGCGCGTCCTCGGCCGCCTGCGGGAGTTCGTTCAGGTTGGGGCCGTTCGCCCCGGCGGTCGACGAGGAGGTCCCGGCGCCCTGGCTCTTGCCCGGCCTCGGCTGCCCCTTGGCGCCCTCGGGCCTGTTCTGCGGCTTCAGGGCGTCGAGGCGGGCGTTGATGTCCTTGAGGAGCTGCTCGCGCTGGTCGAGCAGGGTCTTCGCCATGTCCTTGCGTTCGCCGACGGAGGCCCCGTGGAACTCCCGGGTCAGCTTGACCGACTGCTCGGCGTGCGGTTGCGCCTTTCTCAGGTTGTGGCGCACCGCCTTGTTGTTGTCGGTCTTGACGGCGTTGTCCGCCTGCCGCACCTTGTCCGACGCCTCGTCGAAGGCCTTGCCGGCGGCCCGTGCGGCCGGGTCGACCGTGCCGTCGGCGAGATAGCGTCCGTCGCCGTGCGGGGCGTGGACATCCAGCGGCGACGGCCATTCGCTGGTGACACGGCTCCCGCGCGGGTTGATGGGCAGGCCCGAGCCGAACTTCGCCTCGGGGCGGTACAGCTTGGAGATGACCGAGCCCAGCTCGTCCGGATGGGCGCCGTCGGCGAGCAGCCTGAAGACGTCGTCCTTGAAGGCACCCCCGATGGAGTGCACCTCGCGCACCACCGACAGGGCGAGCGCCTCCCGCACGTGCTCGCCGTGGAAGACCTCCTGCTCGAAGGAGACCTGCCGGGACGAGTGGTCGGGGTACTCGTACGTCCAGCGGCCCCGCTTGCCCACCCCGTCGAAGCCCTCGTCGTACTTCGCGCTGCGGACGACGTCGTCACCGAACTTCAGCTGGTTCATCGTGTCGCGGTCCAGCGGGTGCAACTGGTCGTGGAGCGAGACCCAGCCGCCCTTCTCCTCCAGGACCTTGGCGTCGAAGACGAGCGTGGTCGGCCCGTACCGGGTCGTCATCGGCTTGTCGCCGACCTCCATGCGGAAGAACACGAAGTCGTCGTTGCCCAGGTTGGAGACGTTCTTCGCCGAACTCTTGCCGGACGCGAGGAACCTGACGCCCCGGCGGGCCAGGTCGCCCTGGGAGGACATCACACCGCTGTTGGCGATGGCGTGGTAGGCGGGGGTGGCGTGCTTGATCCGGTACGGCAGGTCCTGGAGCTTGTCCCGCAGCTCCTGGAACTTCAGGCGGTCCGCCTCCGGCATCTCCTTCAGCAGCCTGTCCACGTCGGTACGCAGGTCGGCGATGTTGCGCTCGGACAGCTTGCGCACGAAGTCGTGCTGCTGGGACCTGGACAGCTTGTCGAAGCCGTCGAAGTCCTTGAACACCCTCCGCCACTGGTCCTCGGTCCCGGGCAGTACGGCCTTCCACTGCTCCCCGCTGTGCACCTCGCCGAACGCCTGGTTCTCGCGGTAGCGCCGCAGGAGGTCCGGCAGGCCGCGCTGGATCCGTTCCACGGAGGCGTCGGTGCCGAGGAAGCCCTTGAGCACGAGCTTGTCGCCCGGCTTCGCCGCCTTGACGGCGTCGTCGACCAACTCGGCGAGATGGTGGGCCACGGCGGCGACGGGCGTGTGCTGGTTGCGCAGGGTGTAGGTGCCGCCGAAGCGGGCGGCGTCCTTGACGTGACCCTGGAGGGCCGCGTCCAGGTCCTTGGCGGCCTGCTCCAGCCCTTCGGCGAGGCCCTTCAGTTCGCTGTGGGGAGCCGTGCCCGCCTGCACCAGGGACTCCAGTTCGCCGGCGAGCCGCCGTACGGTGACCGACTGCGAGTCGATCTCCTCGCCGGTGCGGATGAACTGGTCCCCGCGGGCGGCGCCGGGCGCGGTGCGGGCCTGGGCGTCCAGACCCAGAGCGTGTTCCTGGAACCGCAGGGCCCGCTGGATGTCACCGGCGCCGGCGAACTGGTCGACCAGCAGGTTGAGGTCGGCCTGGGAGAGCTTGCCGTCGGCCAGCGCCTGCGTCATCTCCTCGTCCAGGCGGACCGTGATCTGCGAGGCCTCTTCGTTCGCCTGGGTCAGGGCCGCCTCCAGGGCCGGGCGCTGATTGCCACCGGCGTTGGCGAGGTTGCTCTCGGCCTGCTGGACGCCGCGCTGGGCCTCGGTGTGCTCGCCAAGGGTCTTGGCCAGCTGTTGCGGAGGCGTCAGTGCGGCGGCCGGCTCCGTCTCGCTGTGGAGGGTCGGGGCGGTGTGCGCGGGCGGCGGAGCCGCGCCGTCGGCGGGCAGGGAGGTGCCGCCGAGCATGCGGGGCCGTTCCTTGAGGCTGAGTTGGCGCAGGGCGTCGAGGTCGGCCTCCATTCGCACCGGGTTGACGTCGAGGTCGGTCAGCCGGGTGTGGGTGGCCTCGTACTGCTGCCGGGCGGTGTCGACCCTGTCGCGGGCGCGGATCTCGGCGACGGTGGGGCCGCTGGAGCTGCCCGCCCGGCCGTTGTGCGGCAGCAGGTCCGCCTCGGCCCGGCCTAGGTCGTAGCGCGCCTGGACATGGTCCCGCCAGGCGTCCCGGCGGGCCTGCCGCAGCGGGTCGTCCGCGTGGCCGAACAGCGCGTCGACGCGCTGCCCGTCCCGGAACCAGGCCTCCTCGATCTGGGCCGGCGTGAGCCGCGTTCCCCGCCCCGGCAGCTCCTGGCCGCCACCGGCACGCGGTGTGTCCGGCCGCGGTGCGGGCGCCGTGTCGGGGGTCCCGTGTGCCGTGCCCGGTACGGCCGTTTCCGTGTCGGCACCGGCGTGGGTGGTCCCCGGTACGGCCGTTTCCGTGTCGGGACCGGTGTGGGTGGTCCCCGGCAGAGCCGTCTCCGTGTCGGGCGTGCCCCGGGTCGGGCTGGGGACGGGGGTGTCCGTGTGTGCCGCGGTGGGGTGGGCCGGGCTCGGCAGCTCCTTGCCCCAGGACGTGGGCGTCGGCAGGGAGCTGAGCAGTTCGTTGTTGTGCAGGACGTGGCCGCGCAGGTCGGCTGCGAGGTCGTTGAAGCCGGTGCCGCTCCACTCCCTGCTGAAGGTGCGGTCGCCGCCGGTGATCGTGACGGAGACCGCGTCGTCGTCCGCCTTGTGGGTGACGGTGATGGTCATCTCGTCCGTGTGGCCGGGCCGGCCGACGGTGAACGTCTTCACGTTCGGGCCGTCGCCGCCCTCCCGCACGACCGCGTCGCCGAGGCCCTCCCAGCGGCGCATCGCGTCCTGACCGAAGGCGCGGCCGAAGTCCTCGAAGGCCTCGCCCGAGTGCAGCCCGGACCACTTCTCGTGGATGAGACCGTCGAGCTGGGCCTGCGGGATCTGCTGGGCGCGGACCGGGATGACGGTGATGCCGTCCTCGACCCGGGCCGGTCCGGTGCGCTCCAGCCGGGTCGGCGAGAGGGTGATCTCCCACTGGTCCTGGTTGAGCGCGAGGGCGTCGTCGGCGGCCTTCTCGTATCCCGGCGGGTAGGCCATGGCGAGCTTGCCGTGGTCGGCGGGGACGTCGATCTCGAAGACGACGCGGTTGCTGTTGACGCCGTTCTTCGCCCACTCCGCCTGGAAGGCGCGGTTGTTGGAGGTCGAGGCGGGCAACCGCTCCACGAACACGTCGGCCTGGGCGGCCCGCGGGTCCATCGACACGCCCCGCCACACCGTCATGCGCTGATTGGGACCCTCGAACATCAGGTCACCGGCGACCTTGTTGAACTGCTCGACCTTGCCGACCAGGCCCGGGTTGGCCTCCAGGGCGCTGGGCTTGACGAAGCCGCCGTACCCCTTCTTCGAGGTGAAGGCGCCGCCGATGACGCCCTGCATGAACAGCTTGACCTCGTTGTCGGTCGCGGCCTTGCCCATGTGGCCGCGGGCCGCGTGGGCGGCCGCGTCCCAGCTGTCGGCGGCCTGGCCGGTGAGGCCGGCCGGGCGCGGGGGCAGGGTGACGTCCGGGGTGGCCGAGCGGACGAGCTGACCGGTGGCCCCGCTGTAGACGTGGCTGCCGGAGGCCGAGGCGATGACGATCTCGCCGTCGGCGCCCAGCTTGGCGGGCCACCGGGCGGCGCCGTCGGCCGGCACGACCGACTTGTCGGTGAGCTTGACCGTCACGCCGGTGAACGGGCCGTCCGCCAGGCGCACGCTCTGGTCGGCGAGCCCGATCCGCATGCCCACGCGCCGGAAGTTCCAGGTGTGGACGACGGCGGTGCCGCCGACGGCCTCCAGCTGCCGGACGACGAAGCCCGTCGGGCCGTTCTTCTCCACGGTGAACAGGCCCGACCGGGCGGCGTCGCCGTGGAGTTGGGGCTGCTCCCCGCGGGGGGCCCGGACGGCGAGTTCGTGATCGCCGGGGACCTTGACGACGTTGCGGTCCTTGAGGAGTTCGTCGAAGGGGACATCGCCGTCGCCGGTGGTGTGGGGCGCGGGCGCCGGGGTGTGCTGGGCGGGCAGCGGGGTGTGGGTCTGCGGCGGAGTCGGTGCGGGGTGCGCCGACAGGCTCTCCGGGGTGTGCCCGGAGCCGCCGGACGCCGACCCGGCCAGGCCCTTGTCGGCGTCCGTGTGGGCGGGCGTGCCGGCGAGGGCGGGGGTGTCGGTCCCGCGGGCGCTGCGGCCGGTGTCGACGAGGTCGAGGGCCGAATGGCCGGGCTGCCCGCCGGGTCCGGGGTGCCCGGAGCCACCGGGGCCGACGGGTCCCCGGTCGTGCGGGGCGGGGGTGGCCGTGAGCCGGTCGGGGGTCGTGGTGTTGACCGTGAGCCGGTCCGGGGCGGCGGGGTTCATGGCCGGCCGGTCCGGTGTCGCCGGGTTGACGGTGAGCCGGTCCGGGGTGCCCGGCGCCGGGTTCGGCGAGCCGTGCGACAGCTGCTCGGGCGGGGTACCGGGGCGCGGCGAACCCGGCTGGTGGACCAGTTCGTCGAGGTGGAGCCGGGTCTGGTTGGCGTGCAGGGCGCTGGTGGTGCGGTCGGCGAGGGTGCTGCCGGTGCCGGGGGCCACGGGGGAGTCCGGTGTGCGGTGGCCGCCGCCCGCGAGCAGGTCGAACGCCGACACATGGGTGTCGACACTCCCCGGCCCGCCGTGCCCGATGCCGGTCGGGGACGGGTGGGCGACGGTGGTGGGGCCGGTGAGCAGGCTGCTGGGGGCCGTCACGTCGTGCGGGGCGCCGGGCGCGGGCGTCGAGTTCAGCGCGGTGTGGGCGACGTTCGTGCCCGGGGTGCCGGTCAGCGTCGTGTGGACGGTGCCGAGGCCGGGCGTGCCGGGCGCGTGGACGGTGCCCACGCCCGGGTTGCCGGTGAGCGCGGAGTGCAGGGTGCCCGGCGTGGGCGAACCCGGCGTGGACAGGTCGCCGAGCGTGGCGGCCAGCGGGGGCGGCGAGGAGTGGGTGCCGGTGAGGATCGAGGTGCCCGGCGCGTGCGTGCTGCCGTGCGCCCCGCCCGGCGTCAGGACGTCACCGGCGGCGGTGACGGTGTGCGGGGTCCCGGGCAGCCCGGTGAGCGTGGTGTGGGCGCCGCCGGAGACCGCCGTGACCGGTGTGTTGGTGATGCCGTGCGTGGCGCCGGGGACCCCGGCCGAGGCGGGCACATGGAGGCCGGAGGCGGTGGTGATGGTCGGCGTGGCACCGGCGCTCACCCCGAGCTGCTCCGAACGCCCGCCCAGCGAGCCGAAGTTCCCCACGTGGACGTTGCCCAGCTGCACATGGGGCATGTCGACCAGCGCGTCCACCGTGCGCCCCGCCTGGACGCCGAAGTTGCCGCGGTGGGCGATCGCGCCCACGTCCCCCAGGTTCAGGGTCGGCGGACGCAGCGTCGAGGTGACGTCCAGATGGGTGCTGGGGATGTTCAGGTCGAGGTTGCGGATGCTGCTCTGCCCGGAACCCGCCCCGAACCGCACCTCGTTCAGCTGGATGCGCGGCATGTCGACCAGGGCGTCGACGGTGCGCGGGTCGACCGGCACCGAGCTGATCGTACGGCCGATGCTGCTGGTGATCGGGGCGCCGAAGACGTGCTGCCCGAGCACACCGCGGTCGAAGAGGCTGATGCGCAGGGCGCGCGCGAAGCCGTACTCGCCGATCTCCGCCGCGTCCACCGGCAGGAAGATCCGCAGCCACTTGGTGCCGCCGAACTCCTGGCCCACCCAGGTCTTGGTCGCCTGCCAGCCCCGCGAGAGGGTCTCGGGCAGCCCGCGCACGAACCCGGGGATCGCCTTGAAGCCCTGCACGACCGTCAGGCTGAGGGAGTTGACACCGTGGCCGATGATGTTGGGCAGGTTGTGGATGCCGTCCAGCACCCACAGGCCGCCCTTGTAGACCCAGGTGCTGCCGAGCCGCACCAGGTCCTTGAGGCCGAGCAGCAGGGTGGTGGGCCGGAAGCCGTTGGTGAACAGGTTGCGCAGGGCCTGGAAGGTGCCCCGGGCGATGTTGGCGAAGCCCTTCGCGAAGGCGCTCGTAGCGACGCCCTTGATGATCTGGAAGATCGGCAGCGCCTTGGTGGTGGGCGCCAGGATGCCGAGTCCGGCCAGGAAGAGATCGAGGAAGCTGGCGTCACCGTTGGCGAAGTCGACGATCGTCTTGATGAAGAGGGTCAGGTTGACGCCGAGGGCGAGCAGCGCGATCGGGCCGCCGAAGATGAGGGCGGGGACGATCAGGATGATCGCCAGCCACTGGAACGCCTCCCAGAAGAGCTGGCACTTGGAGATCGGCAGCTGGATGTCGGAGACGCCGGAGATGCTGCCCGCCGCCGCGGCGGCGCCCTCGCCGTGCTCGGTGCCGGCCTGCCGTGCCGTCGAGGCGTAGGTGTCCCGGTTCGAGTCGTCCTCGGACAGCCCCCGGCCCGAGTTGAGGGCGCCGTCGGCCCGGGACTGGAGGTCGACGAGCTTGTCCGCCCAGGTGGTCAGGGCGCTCGCCGCGGTCTCGAAGGACTGCGCCACGTCCTCGATGTGCCCGCGCAGCCGGTCGTTGACCTTGTCGCGCAGCGCGTTGGCGGCCTCGCCGACGAAGACGCTGTCGCCGGCGGTGTTCATGACCGCGTCGATCGCCGTACTGATCCGCCGGGCCTCGGAACCGAGGTGGTTGAGCTCGGTGGACAGCGTCCGGATCTGGTCGGGATCGCCCGGTGTGGGGTCGCCGTCGAGCCCGATCGCGTTCCAGTCGGTCGGGCGTGGCATACGAGTTCCTCCCGGAAGCTGCGGGCTCGGGGCGGTCACTCCCCAACTGACCACGCCACAGCGGCCGATGCGGTTCACGTGATCTGAGTTACACCCTCCGTTTGCGGTGAACCGGCGGAGCGTGTGCGGCGTGGTCCAACTGACCGGAGTCCCGACGGGGAGGCCCAGGCATGGCCGATTCACTGAAAATCGAATACAACGTCCTGAACGACGCCAAGCGGGACCTGGAGACCCTGGCCGGCGACATCGGCCCGCTGCTCGACAACAGCACGTTCTCCCGGCTGGGCCAGACGGACTACGACGGCTACACCTCCAGCGACGCCCTGACGGTCCTCGGCGACCAGACCCTGGCCGACGCGCTCTCGGGTTTCTACTCCAACGCCAGCAGCACCATGTCCCACGCGGACAAGGGACTCAAGGAACTGGCGGGTGCCTTCGGCTCGGTGGGCGAGGCGTTCCTGTCGTTCGACTCCGAACTGGCCCAGGGCATGGGCATCACGGGCAGCAACCTGGGCCTGCAGAACTACTTCCGGGACAAGGACCTGTGGGACTACAAGCAGTCCCACCTGGACCAGTGCGTACCGGGACCGGACGGCACGATGCCGGACTTCTGCTCCGCGACCGACCCCGGGGACCCGCCGCTGGACCAGACGATCGAGACCGCGCGGGGCAGCGTCCACACGCACCTCACGCTCGACGACCAGCGTCATGTGATCAAGGAGGAGTCGACCGTCACCTACGACGGCAAGACGTACACCTCGGTCACCAACTACTCCAGCGACGGCAACCACTACACCACCGACACCTCGTACCCGGACGGCAGCACCGTCCACTCGGAGACCAACCTCAACTCCGACGGCAGCGGCACGATGGTGACCACCGGCAGTGACGGCGACACCACCCAGTACACCCGCGGCCCCAAGGACGCCAACGGCAACCAGCCGGACTGGCAGAAGGTGGGCGGCGACGAGGACGACGACGGCGGGGAGGACGACTACAACTCCACGCCCGCCGCCTGGTGACCACCCGACAACCGCATCGCGACCGACAGGAACGGACAGGAACCCCATGGCCAGCTACAACGGCATCAACCTCGACTACCACAAGATCGAGGAGGTCGTGAGCCTGCTGCACGACGCCCACGAGAACCTGCTGCCGGTGCTCAGCAACCTGCGCAACCGGGTCAACACCCTCGTCGACGACGGCATGGTCTTCCAGCAGTCCAGCGAGGTCATCCGCACGACCTACAACAACTTCGACACCAGCCTGCTGGCCGCCGTGAAGGGCATCAACGACTTCTCCGAGATGTTCAACGGCATCAAGGAGAACGCGATCCAGTTCGACCAGGGCATCAGCAGCAGCCTGCAGAACAACTCGTAATCCCCCCCCCCCGGGGGGGGGGGGGGGGGGGGGGGGGGGGGGGGGGGGGGGGGGGGGGGGGGGGGGGGGGGGGGCGCGT
>NZ_JBICZD010000015.1:157286-247190 GCF_043201555.1 Streptomyces sp. NPDC048288 | reverse complement strand
ACCCGGGCCGGGCGTGGAGGGCCGCGCCCGGGGCCCCGGGCGCCCCCCCCCGGGCCCCGCCCCCCCCGGGGGGGCCCGGCCCGGCGGGGGCCAATCCGCATGGGCCCTTCCCGGCGACTCCGGGAAGGCCCCTTCCGTATGCGCCCGCGCGGGTCAGGCCCGCAGCGGGGTGAGCGGCACCTGGAGGGCCAGCAGCGTGCCACCGGGACCGGCCATCCACGCCCGGCCGGGATGCGTCGTCGCCCGCACCACACTGGGCATCAGCCGTACGCCGACCAGGTCGCCCTCGGTGAGGTTCTTCGGCGAGAGCAGCAGACCGCGCCGGGCCCGCCGGGCCGCGAGCGTCCAGCCGCTCATCCCGCTCTGGAAGCCCTCCGCCGAGGCCGCGTAGACCAGCCCGAGCCCCTGGTCCCGGCCGGAGACGGCGATCTCCTTGAGGAGCTTGTCCGCCGCCGAGTTGGTGATCAGGTCGGCGTCGTCGATCATCACGACCCGCGGCCCCGGCAGGGCGTCCAGCGCCGCCCGCACGGTCTCCGCCGACGGGTCGTTCTCGGTGAGCACGGTGGCCGTGCCGTGCCGCTCCAGGGCGCGCAGCGGCGACTCGCGCGGGGTCAGGACCACCAGCGAGGTACCGCCGGCCAGCAGTGACACGGCGATCGAGGCGAGCGCGTTGCTGCGGCCCGACCCGGCCGGGCCGAACACGCCGAACGCCGACGCGGAGCCCGCGAGGTCCGTGCCGACCGCACCGCCCTCGTCGCCGCCGACCCCGAGCAGCCCCCACATCGGCCGCCGGTCGGTCGCGGCGACCTTCTCGTAGGCCTCCGCGAACTCCACCGAGCGCGGCAGCACCGCGACCTGGAACGGCCGCCGGGCGTCCGGGACCTGGGCGTCCCGCTTGCGGGCGCTCTCGCCGATCGCCCGCAGCGCCTCGGCCTGCTCGGTGCCGCCACCGGCAGCCAGCAGCGCCACCTGGGTCTCGGTGCCGCTGAGCACGTGCCAGCCGCGGCCCGGCGGAATGTCGGCCGGGATCTTGTTCGGCATCATGCCGACGGCCTGGTAGTCACTGCGGTCGCCCTGCCGCAGCAGCAGCTTGTGGTCGTTGTGCGCGGCCATCCGCCCGCCCAGCAGGGAGCGTTCGGAGGTGGCGATGACATGGATGCCGGCGGCGGCGCCCTCGCGGATCAGCCGGGTCACCTCCTGCACCAGCTGGCCGTGGTCGTGCTCGTCGATGATGACCGAGAGCGAGTCCCAGCCGTCGATGAACAGCAGGATGTGCGCGGGCCGTTCGGCCTTCGGCAGCAGCTTGCGCAGCTCGGCGATACCGGTCGCGCTGTGCGTCTGCGCCAGGTCCTGCCGCTCGGTCAGCTCCCGGTTCAGCCGGCGCAGCATCCGGCCGAGCCGCTCCAGGTCGTGCCGGGAGACCACACCGCCGCAGTGCGGCAGCGCCCCGAGGGCGGTCAGTCCGCCGCCGCCCGCGTCGATGCCGTAGATGTGCACGTCGGCGGTGCTCGCCGCGCGGGCCGCCGAACCGGCGATGGTCCGCAGCACCTGCGTACGGCCGGAGCGCGGGGCGCCGATCACGTACAGGTGCCCGAAGGTGGCCAGGTCGGCCACGGCGACCCGGCGCTGCTGCAGCTGCGGGACGTCCTCCAGGGCGTAGGGGATGACCAGCCGGCCCTCGCGGGTGGCACCGAGTCCGTCCAGGTCGTCCAGGGTCAGTTCGCGCTGGAGCGGGGGCAGCCAGGGGCTGGGCTGCTGGGTGAAGTCGTCGAGCAGGTCGGCGGCGGTGCGGATCTCCTCGACGAGGACCTGGAGGTCGGTCGGGGCCGGGCCCTGGGCGGACGTGGTCGTCACTGTCCGCCGCTCGGCGGGCAGTTCGGCCGGGCGGCCGAGCGCGTCCCAGCCCACGTCCACCGCACGCACCGGCCTGCGCGGACCCGCCGCCTCCGTCTCGGCCGTCGCGGCCGGGGTCTCCCGGGGCCGCTCCGCGCCCACCCAGGCGGTCTGGAAGGGGTCCGCCTGCTTCGGCCCGCGCCGGACCAGGGCCCGGCCGGGGGTGGCGGAGGAGATGTCGACGGCGTCCTTGACGTCGATGATGTCCTGGCTCTCGGTCATGTCCGTCACCCGCAGCGCGATCCGCAGGTTGGTGTTGGCACGGATGTCACCGGTGACCACACCGGCCGGGCGCTGCGTGGCCAGGATCAGGTGGATGCCGAGCGAGCGGCCCCGCTGGGCGATGCTGATCAACCCGGGCACGAAGTCGGGGACTTCGCGGACCAGGGTGGCGAACTCGTCGATCACCAGCAGCAGCCGGGGCAGCGGGGCCAGCGACGGATCGGCGGCCCGCTTGGCCCGGTACTCGGGGTGGTCCTTGGCGTCGGCGGCGGCCAGCACCTGCTCACGGCGGCGCAGTTCGGCGCCGAGCGACTCCAGGGCCCGCTCCACGAGGTGGGCGTCGAGGTCGGTCACCATGCCGAGGGTGTGCGGCAGGTTGGCGCACTCCTTGAAGGCGCTGCCGCCCTTGTAGTCGACCAGCACGAAGGTGAGTTCGTCGGGCCGGTTGGCGGCGGCCAGCGAGGCCACGAACGTCTGCAGCAGCTCCGACTTGCCGGAACCCGTCGTACCGGCGACCAGGCCGTGCGGCCCGTCCTGCACCAGGTCCAGGGAGAGCGGCCCGTCGAAGCCGGTGCCGATCAGGAAGGAGGTGGAGGCGGGCTCGGACTGCCAGCGCTCCCACAGCGCCTGCGCGTTGGGCGGCTCCTGCTCCAGCAGGTCGAGCAGGCGGACCCGCTGGGGGAGTCCGGCGTCGTGCTCGGGGCTGACGTCACGGATCGGGGCCAGGGCGCGGGACAGCTGCTCGCACCACTCGGGGGAGACCCGGTCGGCACGGACGGCGGGCAGGTCCGGCGCACCGGGCCGGCGCACGGTCAGCCGGCCGTCGGCCGCGAGGACGACACCCGTGCTCTCCTCGGGCAGCAGCCGCTCCTGCTCGTCCAGACAGACACTGAAGATCCGCACCCGCGGGCCTTCCTTGAGCACCTGGACCATGCCGGGCACGTCGCGCAGCCGCCGCGCCCCGTCCGCGATCACCAGCACATCGGGGTCGGTGAAGACCACGTCCCGGTCGTTGCCGGCCTGCCGGCGGCGCGACTGCACCTGGGAGACCAGCTCGCTGATCCGGGCGGCGGTGGACTCGGGGTCGTTGCCGATCAGCACCACCGGTCCGGCGGCCGTGCCGGGCTTGAGATGCGGCAGCCAGCGCGTCCACGCCCAGTCCGCCACCCGGTCCGGCTCGGTCAGGACCACGACCCTCAGGTCGCGCGGGCTGTGCAGCACGCCCGCCTGCGCCACCAGCCAGCGGGCCAGCGGCTGCACCTCGGCGGCCGGACCCGCGATGCCCACCACGCCATGGGCGGTGATGTCGACGCCGATCGGCGTGTCGGGGATGTTCCAGCGGATCGAGCGGTGGTTCTCGTCCCGCGCCGGGTCCTCCAGCTCGCGTACCGACGGCTGGTCCACCGTGCCCAGGCGCAGCACCAGGTGGTCCGGGTCGCGGCGGCGCCGCTCCCAGAGCCGGCCGCCGGGTCCGGTCGCGATCAGGGCGACGGCGGCCGGGTCCGGGCCGGTCTTGTCCCGCACCCGGCGCTCGCCCACCACCGCGTCCCGGACCTGCTCCTCCAGGACGTCACGGCGCCGCTCGTAGGCCGCGTCCGACTCCAGGAACTGCTTGCGGGCCGCCCGCCGGCCGGTCGCCCAGTTCGACAGCATCATCATCGGGCTGAGGAACAGGAACACCAGGAAGTAGTACGACTTGAAGATGCTGACCATGAACAGACCGAGGACGATCGGGGAGATCATCATCACGGTCGGGAACGGCCGCTTCTGCGGCGGCGACGGCGGCTGCGGCAGCCGGACCCGCTCGGCGTCCAGGTGCGGGGCGATGCGCGGCGGCCGGTTGTAGTCCACGCCGTAGCCGTCGGCGGACGGGGTGACGGCGGCGTCCGGCTCGACGGGCGCGGTCATCCGCAGCAGCATCGGGCCGACGGTGAGATCCTCCCCGGCCGGCCACGGCACCGGGCCGGGCCCCGCCGGGCGTTCGCGCGGCGGCTGCGGGCGCGGGCGGCGCAGCTGGGTGATGGCGTCGTCCGGCGGCGGTGAGGCCAGCCGGGCCCGGACCGCGGCCTCGGGGTCGGCGTCGATGCGCTGCCAGGCCGCGGTGCCGTCCGCGCCGACCGTCACCCACAGCCCGGACTCCGGCACCCCGGCGGCGGGGTCGAGCCGCAGGGCGCACAGCGGGTCGGTGCCGATCTCGTGGCTGCCCGGCGCGAGCCGCCAGGTACGCCCGGCACCCGGCCCCGAGACGAGGTGCACCTCGGCGAGCACACCGTCCCGCTCGCCGTCGTCATGGACCCGGACCAGGTCGGCCGGGCGCGCCGGACCGCCGAGCCCGAGCAGCCCGCCGTCGTGGACCCCGCTGCCGGACACCGGTGCGGCGGGGTCGAGCCGGTGGTCCCCGGCGTAGAGGCCGCGCGTGCGCGGCGCGCCGGCCGTCGCCCAGTCCGCGCCGCCGGTGGCGGCGTCCTCGTCCTGGGAGAGGGCGGCGGCGAGATCGCCGACGGTGGCGTTCGAGGGCAGCCGGACCTGGTGGTCGCGGCGCTGTCCGTCCGTGGCGTCCACGGTGGTGATGGTGAGGTTCACGGCTCCCAGCCGGGCGGTCGTTCGTACGGGATCGGGGGACGGGTACGGCGGTCGGGGCGGCTACGGCGCCTGCGGCGAGGTCGCGGAGACGCCGGCCGCTTCGGAGGTGCTCGGTTCCGCGAAGTCGTCGTCGCCGTCGACGGCCGCGGCCGGAGCCGGGACCGGTGCGGCGGCGGGTGCGGGCTCGGGGGCCGGCCGGGTCGCGGAGACACCGGTCGGCTGGGCGGCGGGGGCCGCGCCGGCGTCGAGGTCCGGCTCGTCCGGCAGCAGGTCGGGGTCGGTGACGGGCGTGACGTCCGCCGCGGGCGCGACCTCGTCGTCGTCCGGCAGGCCGGGAGCCGGCGGCAGGACGGCCAGCGTCCGGGCGACGGCCCGGGACAGCGGCAGTACGTCGACGCGGGCGGCGGGCGCGCCGTGCACGGTGAGCATCGCGTCCGGCGCGATCTCGAGGAGCCGGGTCCGGCCCCGGGCGACCCCGAGGCTGAGCAGCCGCACACCGGACGGCAGCGCCCGCTCCAACGGCTCGGCGCACACCGCGACCTCGATGCCGGGCTGCCCGACGGCCGCCGCGGCCGGCAGCCCCGGATGCCGGGGATGCACCCCGGCGCCGATGGCGACCCGGCCCTCCGGCAGCCGGGCGTCCAGCTGGGCCGCGAGCGCCTGGAGCACGGCACGGGCCGTACGGGCGGCGCGCGCGGGGCCGTACACCGACAGCGCGGGCGGCCCGGAGCGCACGTCGAGCAGCACGGCGTGCCCCAGGTCGTGCCCCACGCAGACCAGCAGTGGTGCGACGGACTCCTCGGCCGCGTCCGTCAGGTCGGACCGGTCGATCCACCACAGGCGCGGGTCGCTCTCGTCCGCCGCCCAGGGCTCCGGCGGCTCGCGCAGGGCCTCGCCGTCCGCCGCGACCAGCACACCCAGCCACTCGGGTCCGGCCAGCACACCGTACGGCCGGACCCCGGGGCGGACGGCCGCGGCCAGCGCGGTGGCCCGCTCGGCGTCGGCCCACACGGCTGGGTCGCGCAGCAGCCGTACCAGCAGGCGCAGACCGCGCCGGTAGCGCAGCTCCATGCGCACCGGCCCGGTGAACGCCCGGACGGTGAGGGTGATCTCGCGGCCGAGCCGGCGCCACAGGGCCTTCCAGCCGCCGCCGCGCCGCACCAGCCAGTGCGTGACGGCGAGTACCAGGACCAGGACGCCGACGAGGCCGAGCAGGGTGGTGATGGTGTCGGAGGTCATCGCGTCTCTTTCCGGAGCTGCTCGGCCCCGGCCGGGCGGAAGCCGTGGGATTCGAGGGTGGCGCGCAGCGCGCGGATGCCGTGGTGGGTACGGGACTTGACCGTGCCCGGGGGCAGCCCGAGCCGGCGGGCCACGTCCTCGCCCGGCTGCCCGAGCAGATGGACCCGGGCGACCGCTTCGCGGTGCGCCGGGGTGAGGGTGCGCAGTGCGGAGACCAGGACCCGGCGGTCGCCGACCTGTTCGGCGTGGTCGGGTACCGGCGTGGGCATGGCCGGGCCGAAGTCCGCCGCCGTGATGCCCACCGGAACGCTCCGGTCCCGGCGCCGTCCGTCGACCACCAGGTTGCGGGCCACCCGGAAGAGCCACAGCCGGATGGGCCGGTCCCGCCAGTCCAGCCGGTCGGCCGACTGCCAGGCCCGCAACAGGGTTTCCTGGACGACGTCCTCCGCGCCGTGGGGGTCGCGCCCCATCAGGCCGGTCACGAAGCGGCGCAGGCTGTCGCGCTCCGCGAGAAGGAGGCCGAGCGTCCGGTCCGCGCCGTCGGCGCGGTCATGGTCGATGAGGCTCACGGCCTCCGCCTTCCGGTGTCGGGTGGTGCTGTGGTGCTGTGTGCTGCCGTGGGGGTGTGGAGCGGGGGGTAGGGGGTGTGGTGAATCGCTTCAGTGGCGAACGCTAGCGCGAAAGACGGAAGTTCCCGAAGTCGCCCTTGCTGCGCACTTCAACAAATTCGTCACAGCCAACTCCGCATAGGTGGACGGAAGGTGACGTTCGGCGGGATCTTCGTGGGCGGGCGCGCGGTTCGGCGCCGTCCCTTGGTTACTGTTCCTGTGCCCCCGCTTGTCCCGGGCGCTCCGAGACCTTCACGAGACCTGCAGGAGACGACGTGCCGCCCCTTCGCAAACCCCGGCCCTCGGCGGAACGGCCCGGTACCCCGGCGGGACGATTCAGCGACACCTTCGCCCGCCGCCCCGCCACGCCCCGCCGCGGGCTCGTGCCGGGCGTGCGGGTGTGGGCGACCGTCGGCGCGGCGGCCGGACTCACCGTGGTCACCGCCCTGGCCGTACCGCTGTTGAGCCGGGTGGACCTCTTCCCCGACCCGGACTCCACGACGGCCGCCGCGGTGGCGGCGGGGGAGCCCACCACCCTGTCCGCGACCTCCGAGTCCCCCTCGGCCTCCCCGTCGTCCTCGCCGAAGCCCTCGCACACGCCGTCCCACCGGCCCGCGAAGGACACCTCCGGCGGTTCCGGGTCGGCCGCCGGCACCGGCACCGGCTCGACCGGACAGCAGTCCGGCAGCGGGACCGTCGGCTCGGGGTCCGGCTCGGGTTCGAACTCGGGCTCCACGTCCTCGGGTACGAAGTCCAGCGGTACCAAGTCCTCCTCGTCCGGGTCCTCCTCGTCCGGCTCGTCCTCCTCCGGGGGCTCTTCGTCCAGCGGCGGCACCAAGTCCACCACCGTCGCCGGCGTGAAGCTGATCGGTACCGGATCCGGCCGGTGCGTCGACGTCACGGGCGGGGGCGGGGACGGCACCCGGCTGCAGATCGCGGACTGCTCGGGCGCCGCCCGGCAGAAGTGGGTCTTCCAGTCGGACGGCACCATTCGCTCGCTCGGTCTGTGCATGGACCTGGCCTGGGGCAACACCGCCGACGGCACCGCGATCCAGGTCGCCAACTGCAGCGGCAACCGCGCCCAGCTGTTCTACCTCAGCTCGGCCGGCGACCTGGTCAGCGCGCTCGCCGACAAGTGCGTCGACGTCACCGACAACGCCACGGCCAGCGGCACCAAGCTCCAGCTGTGGACCTGCGCCGGTACGAGCAACCAGAAGTGGCGCAAGGGCTGACGGCGGCAGGTCACCTCGTCCAGTGGCGGAGGTTGCGGAAACGGGCCTCCGCCCGGCCGGAACCGTGGTTGTACACGCCGTTCTTGAAGTAGCGGGTTGCCGGGCCCCGGTCGGCCACCGTCAGGACGAGGGAGTCGTCGAAGTAGACCCGGACGGTGCCGGTCCCGGTGCTCGCCTCGTGCGCGATCTTCACGTTGAACCAGGTGTCGTACGCGCCGGTGCGGAGCACCGTGCCGTCGTACCGGCGCACGGTGCCGCCGCCGGTGTCGTACACGTTGAGCATGATGTCGGTGGCCGGGGTGCCCGACGGGTGGACGCTGCGCAGGATCTGCACGAAGGACGCGCCGTCGGTGCCGGACGGCAGGTACACGTCGGCGTCCCACATGTGGCTGCCGGTGCTGTAGTCGACCTTCCAGCGCATCTCGGTGCGCGGGTCGGTGTCGCTGCCCTCCTCGAACGGCTCGTCGGTGGCGTACACCCACATGCGGTGCACCCCGTCGGCATAGCTGTGCCGGTCGGCGAGGTCGAGGTTCCAGGGCTTCTGCCAGCTGTAGGTGAACGAGGTCTGCGTCCAGCCGTCGGTCGGGTCGGCCGCCGCGACGGCGACACCCGTGGTCAGCGGGAGGGTGAACAGCGCTCCGGCGCCGGCCCGTAGGACGGATCTCCGGTTCATCGAGGGTCCTTTCCGGTGAGGAGGTGCGAGCGGAAACGCAGGCAACCTCAATACATCGGAGGAGTCAAGAACTTGAGTGATGGTTATTGATGTGAACGCTCAGCTCAGAAGGTGAATCTGGCCCAAGTCGGCCGAATCCGTGCACTGTTGGGGTTGTTGACAGGTGTACGCGGGATCCCTAGGTTCCCCGATACACCCGATGTATCGATGATCCGTCAGGTCTGGAGGACGACGATGACCTCGCAGCCGGAAAACCGTTCACCGATGCCCCGCCGAGCCGTGCTCGGCACCGCCCTCGGCGGCGCCGCGGTCACGGCCCTGCCCACGACCGCCCGTGCGACTCCGGCGGAACCTGCCGACGCCGTGGCCGCCGCCGGGCGCCGCCCCTGGACACTCCGCGACACCATGACCACCGACGGCGCCTGGGACCGCTTCCTGCGCGGCCAGGACCTGCTGTGGAGCAGACTCCCCACCCTCTGGTACGAGGGTCCGTTCCTCGGCGACGGGCTGCTCGGCAGCATGATCTACCAGGAACCGGGCGCGAACCAGATCCGCTTCACCGTGCAGCACGGCCGGGTCCAGGACCACCGGCCGCAGTTCGGCAGCGGCTGGGGCACCGCCCGCCTCCCGGTCGGCCACCTCACCCTCCAACCGGTCGGCACCATCACCGCCGTCGACTGGCGCCTCAGCCTGTGGAACGCCGAACTCACCGGCACCGTCACCACCACCGCCGGCACCCTCACCCTCGCCGCCCTCATCCACGACGAGGTGCTCACCGTCCGCGCCACGGCCGCCGGCGGCGAACAGGTCAGCTGGACCTTCCACCCCGAGGAGGCCATCAGCCCCCGGAAGATCCAGGAGTCACCGCCCGCCGGATACACCGCCAACCCGCCCTGGACCACCCGGACCACGGCCGACGGCACCGAGCAGGTGCTCCAGCCCCTCACCGGCGGCGGACAGACGGCCACCTCCTACCGCCGCACCGGCGACGAACTGCTCCTGAGCGTCGGCCACAGCTTCCCCTCGGACACGGCCGCCGAGGCCGACTCCCGGCGGAACCTGCGAAGTGCCATGTCATACAGCACACTCAGACGGCGCCACACCCGCTGGTGGCACGCCTTCTACCGCAAGAGCTTCGTCTCCTTCCCCGACCAGCGCCTGCAGAGCTTCCACTGGATCCAGCTCTACAAGGTCGCCTCGGCCAGCCGCGCCGACGGCCCGGTCATGGCCACCCCCGGCCCCTGGCTGGAACCCACCCCCTGGCCCGCCGTCTGGTGGAACCTGAACGTCCAGCTCGAGTACTGGCTCATCCACGCCTTCAACCACCCGGAACTGGACTCCCTCGCCACCACCCTGCGCCAGAGCCAGGAGCAGCTCACCGCCAACGTCCCCGCCGCCTACCGGACGGACAGCTCCGGCATCGGCCGCAGCTCCGACATGTTCGCCAACCGTGAGGTGGGACAACCCGGGACAGGCGCCGAGACCGGCGACCTCACCTGGGCCCTGCACAACGTCTGGCTGTCGTACCGCCACTCCATGGACAAGTCGCTGCTCCGCGACACGATCTACCCGCTGCTGCGCCGCACGATCAACTACTACCGGCACTTCCTCACCCCGGGCAGCGACGGCAAACTGCACCTGCCGAGCACGCTCTCGCCCGAGTACCCGATCGTCCCGCCGCAGGACACCAACTACGACCTCGCCCTGATCCGCTGGGGCTGCCAGACCCTGCTCGACTCCGCCGAACTGCTCGGCATCGACGACGAGTTGAAGCCACGCTGGCAGGAGGTGCTGGCCCGGCTCACCCCGTACCCGGTCGACGGCAACGGCTTCATGATCGGCGCCGACACCCCGTACGCGCAGTCCCACCGCCACTACTCGCACCTGCTGATGGTGTACCCGCTGTACCTCGTCAACTGGGACCAGCCGGAGAACCGCGACCTGATCACCCGGTCCGTCGTCCACTGGCACGCGCTGACCGGCGCCCACCGCGGCTACAGCTACACCGGGGCCGCCTCGATGTACGCGATGACCGGCGACGGCGACACCGCCATCGGCTACCTGCGGAAGTTCTTCGACCCCAGCACCCGCTACCCCTGCAGGGCCAACACCCACTACACCGAGGCCGGTCCGGTCATCGAGACCCCGCTGTCCGCCTCGCAGTCCCTGCACGACATGTTCTGCCAGAGCTGGGGCGGGATCGTCCGCGTCTTCCCGGCCGTCCCGGCCGCCTGGGCGGACCTCACCCTGCACAACTTCCGTACCCAGGGCGCCTTCCTGGTCAGCGCGGTACGGAAGGCGGGCAGTACCCGGTTCATCCGGATCCGCAGCCTGGCCGGTGAGCCGCTGAAGCTCCGGCACGGCCTGACCGGCCGGCTCACCGTCCTGCTCGACGACGGCACCCCGGCCCGCACCCACGACCTCGGCGACGGCACCCTCGCCATCGACCTGCCCCGGGGCCGCGAGGTCCTCGTGCACTCCGGCTCCCGCCCCGACCTCGCCATCGCACCCGTCGCCGTCAGCGAACCGGGCGCGGCGTGGGGACTGCCGTAACCACCGACCGGAAGGCAGGGTTCTCATGGCTGTTCCACTCGGAAGAACCGTCGTCGCGGCGCTCTGCGCCGGGCTGGCGGCCGCCCTTCTCACCACCGCGCCCGCACGGGCCGGCCAGCCACAGTCGCACGACTGGACCGTGTCCGAAGCCGCACACGCACCGCGCGCCCGGATCTCCCTGGACGACACGACCGGCACACTGAGCCTCTCCGTCACCCGTGACGGCGCTACGGTCATCGAGCCGTCGCCCCTCGGCATCGTCACCGAACAGGCCGATCTGTCCCAGGGGTTGCGCTTCCTGCACCGCAAAAACCGTACGGTCGACGAGCGGTACCGGGCGAAGTCCGGCAAACGCCTGGACCGCAGGGTGCACATGGACGAGACCCGGCTGTCCTTCGCCACCGCCGCCGGCTCCCGCCTCGACCTCGTCGTCCGCGCCTCGGCCGACGGCATCGCCTACCGGTACGTACTGCCCACGGGACACGGCGACGTCCTCGGCGAGACCTCCGCCTTCAACCTCCCGGCGGACGCGGGAGCATGGCTGAGCACCTACCGGGTCGACAACGAGGGCCAGTTCAACCAGTACACGGCGGCCACCGCCCCCACCGCCGCGTACTCGGACCAGGCCCTCTTCTCGACAGCGGGCGGCTACACCCTGCTCGCCGAATCCGACCTCTCCGGCACCTACTCCGGCGCGCGGCTCGCCCACACCCAGGGCACCGGCACCTACCGCGTCCAGCTCGCCGACGACCGCGTCCACACCGACGGCCCCCTCACCACCCCCTGGCGGGCCATGATCACCGGCACTCTCGCCACCGTCACCCGGTCCACCTTCACCGACGACCTCGCCCCCGCCTCCGAAGTCGCCGACACCTCCTGGATCCGCCCGGGCACGGTGCTGTGGACCTGGCTGGCCGGCGGCCGCACGGCGGGCCAGAGCCTCACCGCCCAGAAGGCGTACGTCGACTACGCGGCCCAACACCACTGGCCCTACGAGGCGGTGGACTCCGGCTGGTACTTCAAGAAGGACGAGTGGGACGTCACCGACCCCGACTGGCAGACGAACAGCTGGATGCCCGAACTCGTCGACTACGCGCGCGCCAAGGGCGTCGGGATCATCGTCTGGATCCACCAGCGCGACCTCGACACCCCCGAGGAACGCGCCCAGTGGCTGCCCACGCTGGAACGCTGGGGCGTCAAGGGCGTGAAGATCGACTTCATGAACTCCGAGGCGCAGTCCATGTTCCAGTGGTACGACACCATCCTCGCGGAGACCGCCGCACACCACCTCATGGTCGACTTCCACGGCGCCACCCTGCCCAAGGGCATCCAGCGCACCTGGCCGCAGGTGATGAGCATGGAGGCCGTCGGCGGCGAGGAGAAGCGCACCAACACCGCCGCCCACCTCACCACCCTGCCCTTCACCCGCAACGTCATCGGCTCCATGGACTTCACCCCCGGCGGCTTCCAGCGCGTCGGCCTGCGCCCCAACTCCGACGCGGCCGAGGTCGGGCTCACCGTCGCCTACGAGTCGGGGCTGCAGATGTTCGCGGGCACCCCCGAGTCGTACGACGCCCGGCCGCTCGCCCGGGGCTTCCTCGACCAGGAGCCCGCCGCCTGGGACGACACCCGGCTGCTGGCGGGCAGCCCGGGCCAGGAAGCCGTCCTGGCCCGCCGCAGCGGGGACCGCTGGTTCCTGGGCGGGGTGTACGCGGGCGCCGCCCGCACGGCCACGGTGCCGCTGACCCTCGGCCACGGACGGTGGCTGGTGGAGACCGTCCGGGACGGCACCGACGGCCTCGTCCAGGACCGCCAAGTCCTCGACGGCGGCGACGAGTTCACCGTCGACGTCGTCGCCAACGGCGGCTTCGCCGGGATCGCCTGCCGCTGGCACCCGGGCATCACCACCTGCTACCGCTGAACGCGGGCGCCGTCGCCGGGGACCGCCGCGGTCCCCGGCAACGGGCCGGCACGGAGGAGGAGTTCATCGCCGAAAGGCGTGGTGGCCGACGCGGGGTGACGGCTGCGGTCAGCGGCGTGCGGTGCGGGCGTCGCGGCGGGCGGCCAGCAGCACCTTGAGGGTGCCCGGCAGGGACGGGGACGCCGAGCCGCGCAGCACCCCGGGGCCGCGCGCGAGCACCGCCTCGGCGGTGAGCAGCTCGATCTCGATCAGGGCGCCGACCATCGGCCGGCCGGCGGCCGGGACCAGGCCGAGGAGGTCACGGGCCGCCCGCAGGTCGGCCCGGGCGGCCTCGGCCTCGTGCTCCACGAGCGACCGGACGGCGGGGGTAGCGTGGCCCGCCGCGAGGTCCTCCTCCGTGACCGAGAAGCGCTTGAGGGTCTCCGCCGGGATGCCCGGCCGCCCCTCCCGCAGGTCCTCGGCGAGGTCGTTGACGAAGTCCAGCCGCTGGCTGCCGTCGATGAAGGTGCGGCACCCGGCGTGGAACGCGCCGTCGGGGTCGGTCTCGGGGCCGATCAGCGCCGCGACCAGGAGGAAGGCCGGAAGCGAGTAGGCGTCCAGGTAGGCCTGGTAGTCGGCCTCGGTGGCGAACCCGGTGAACTCCAGGTCGACGGTGGCGGTGGCCATGAACGACTCCACGAGCCCCCGGTGCCGGGGGTGCGCGGCGACCGTGTGCAGCAGGGTGCGGAGCAGGGGATCGTCGGTCGTCCCCGTCTCCAGGGCCGTGCGCACCCGCTGTTCCCAGGCGGTCCAGGCCGCCGCCCGCTGCGGCTTCGGGCCGGTGTCCAGGAGGTCGTCGCCGTGGTGCATCAGGGCCGTGGCGCCCAGGACATGGGGCAGCACCGCCGGTGGCAGCAGCATCCGGCAGGCCAGGTAGGCGCTGCGGCGGTACTGCCGCACCACGCGTCGCTGGGTGCTGAAGTCCCGGCGCAGCTCCGGCTCCCGGACACCGGCCGCGGTCAGGCTCTGGTTCCACGTACTCACGGGATGATCGTAGAGGTACGCGGAACCACGAGCCCGACCGCGGCGGGGCCTCAGGTGAGGGACTTGAGGAACTCGACGAGCACCGCGTTCACTTCGTCGGGCCGTTCCTGCTGGGTCCAGTGTCCGCAGCCCGCCAGTTCGAGGGGCTCGCGCACCAGGTTCGGCATCAGCCGGGGCAGCTGCGCGATGAGTTCGGGGGTGCCGGGGAACGCCGGGACCACGTCGCGGTCGCCGTAGACGTACAGCGCGGGCGGGGTGACGATCGCGTCCTGCCAGGGAGCGGTCAGTTCCCAGTTGCGATCGAGATTGCGGTACCAGTTGAGCGCCCCGGTGAAGCCCTGGGAGAAGCTCTCGGTGAGGGCGTCCAGGTCCGCCTCGGTGAGCCACTCGGGCAGTTTCTCGGGGTCCGGCATGTCCGCGAGCCAGCCGCGCTCGGGGTCGACGAGCGGCTGCGCGATCTCGCCGCTGCCGTCGCCGGCCGCCATGGTGAGGAACTTCCGCAGCGTGGTGCGGGTGTCACGGGCGAACTCGGCGTCCGCGACGCCCGGGAGGTTGAAGTAGTTCCAGTAGAAGTGGCCGCCGAACAGCTTGTTCATGGCCTGCAGCGGCGGCTCCGCCCCCCGGAACGGCGGCGGCACGCTCAGCCCGGCCACCCCGCGCACCAGGTCGGGCCGGAACAGCGCGGTGTGCCAGGCGACCGGAGCACCCCAGTCGTGCCCGACGACGAACGCCTGCTCCTCGCCCAACTCCCGGATCAGCCCGACGACATCGCCGACCAGGTGGAAGATGCTGTACGCGTCGACATCCTCCGGGTGGTCGCTGCTGCCGTACCCGCGCTGGTCGGGTGCGACCACGTGGTAGCCGGCCGCGGCCAGCGGGCCGAACTGGTGCTGCCAGGAGTGCCAGGATTCGGGGAAGCCGTGCAGCAGCACGACCAGCGGGCCGGAGCCCTCCTCGGCGATGTGCAGCCGGATTCCGTTCACGTCGATCGTTCGATGCTGGACCATGTGCACGAGCGTACGCGCAATGATCTTCGGCCAGCGGGTCCGGCTCCGGCAGGGGGGGTGGATCAGGACACATCGGCGCACCGGGTCGATCGACCGGAATCGATCGGCGTGAGCGAGCGGTGCGTCCGGATTCATATGTTGGACAGGGCGGTGGGCGCGGCCGGACGCTGGAGGGGAGCCGCCGGTGAGAGGCGCGCCGCCGTTCCCGTCCCGAAGGGACCGTCATGTCGATCAGGGAAGCCGTCCGCCCCGTCCTGCGTGAGGCACGCGCGACCGTGCTGCCCGACCCGGCGGACCGCCACGGCCCGCTGCCCCCGGTGATGCTCGCCCTCACCGTGGTCACCGGCCTGGTGGACGCCTTCAGCTACCTGGCACTGGGCCATGTCTTCGTCGCCAACATGACCGGCAACGTGGTCTTCTCCGGCTTCGCGCTCGCGGGCGCCGCGGGCTTCTCCCTGGTCGCCTCGCTGGCCGCGCTGGCCGCCTTCGGGGCGGGCGCCCTCCTCGGCGGCCGCATCGCCCACCGGGCCCGGGCCCACCGCGGCCGCGTCCTGCACCGGGCGCTCGTGCTGGAGACGCTGCTGGTCCTGGCCGGCTACGCCGTCGCCCGGTTCGCAGGGCCCCTGGACACGGCCGGCTCCCGGTACTCGCTGATCGCCCTCCTCGGCCTCGCCCTGGGCGTCCAGAACGCGACCGCCCGCGCGCTCGCCGTACCCGACCTGACCACGACCGTCCTGACCCTGACCATCACCGGCATGGCCGCGGACAGCAGGGCCGCCGGCGGGCCCGGCGGCCGGAGCGGCCGCCGGGCCCTGTCGGTGCTGGCGATGTTCGCCGGGGCCCTGGCCGGGGCCTTCGCCGTCCTGCACGGCCGGCCGTCCCTGCCCCTGCTGCTGGCCGGCCTGCTGCTCGCGGTCTGCACGCTCGACGCGTTCACCCTGACCCGGTCCGACGCGGGCTGGACCGATCCGGTCTGACGGACCCGGCCCGACGGCGGGCCTGGTCCGACGGTGGCCCCGGTCCGACGGTGGCCCCGGCGCGGGCTACTTCCGGCCGGCGATGGACGCCCGGGTCGGCCTCCCCAGGGCCCAGAAGACCACGCCGAGCAGCATGAACCCGACGAGCGGGACCAGCTCCGTCAGCAGGTACTTCACCCGCTCGTCGTGGTGCCAGCCGTCGGGCCGGTACGCGGCGCCGAACCAGTGGTCACCGGCCCCCGGGGCGATCAGCTGCACGCTGGCGAAGACGATCAGCAGCGTGAGCACCGTGCTGATGGCCCACGCGAACGGGGCCCGGTAGGGGCGGGGCGTGTGCGGGAACTTCCGGCGCAGGAACGGCAGCGCCGGGAAGATGCCCAGGTAGCTGATGAGGGTGGTGGAGATGGCGAGCCCGAGGACCGCGCCGAACAGCTTGGCCGCACTGCCGTTGGTCAGCTCGTGGGCCAGGATCAGCACGCCGGTGGAGACCAGGCCGCTCAGGATGTTCACCCGCACCGGGGTGCCGAACCGGCTGGAGATCACGCCCAGGAAGCGGGGCGCGGCGCCGTCGTAGCCGGAGACGGCCAGGGCGCGGTCGGAGCCCATGATCCAGGTGACGCCGGAGGACAGCACCGTGAGGATGAACATGATCGCGGCCAGATCCCCGAGCACCGAGCCGAACCCGCTGAGCGTGGCCGTGCCGTCGGCGGCGACATGGCCGCCGTACACCGTGAAGACCTGCCGGATCGCGTCGACGAAGCCGCCGAGGCCGGTGATCGCCTTGACCGGCAGGACGAGCAGGATGCCGAGGATCGGCAGCGCGTACAGCAGGACCGAGAGCACGGCACTGCGGAAGATGCCGTACGGCACGTCCTTCTGCGGGTCGGTCATCTCGTCGCCGGCCGTGTTGGGCAGCTCGAAACCGACGTAGTTGAACATCAGGACGGGCACCAGACTGACGAATCCGGCGTACGTCGGCGAGAAGTCGCCGATCCCGAAGCCGTGCAGGCCGTGCTGGACGCCGTAGACCACGACCGTGACCGTGAACAGGCCGAGCAGCAGGAAGCGGCTCCAGGCGCCGATGGTCGGGATCCACTTGCCGACGTCGAAGGAGAGGATCGCCGCGAGCACGCCCACCCAGACGAAGACGACGGTGAAGACGTAGAAGGCGGGGGCGCTCAGATCCTTCCCGTCGTTGAAGAAGGTCGTGTACGCGGTCACCGCGGAGACGGCGAGGGTGCCGCCCAGCCACACCGGGTTGGTGATCCAGTACAGGAAGTTGTTGACGGCGCCCGCCAGCCGCCCGAAGGCCCGGCTGGTCCACATGTAGGGCCCGCCCTCGTCGGGGAACGCGGCCCCGAGCTCGGCGATCAGCAGCGCGGACGGCACGAAGAACACGACGGCGAGCACGATCAGCCAGGTGAACGCCTCGGCACCGTACGAGGCCACGGTGCCGATGGTGTCCACGCCGACGATGGTGCACAGCAGGAAGAACAGGATGTCGAAGCGGCCGAAGTGCTTGCGCAGCTTCCGCCGCTCGGTCTCGGCCGCGGCAGTCGTGTCGACCGGATCGGGAGCGATGGGGCCAGCGGTCACCGGGACCTCCAGCGGACTCGGGGTACGGGCGGGATCCGGCCATGGTCCACTCCGAAAGCACAAGCACACAAGCGCTCGGCCCAAGTCGTGACCATCGCCCCCGCACTCACAGCCGCCGGAAACCCCGGAGAAACATGGGGGGGCGTGGTCCGCAGGAGGGAGACTGGTCCTGACCGGTGCTTGACGGGTTCCACGGTGAGGAGGATGCCGTGAACGCGGTCATGGAGAGTGTGCGGATACCCGCCACGGGTGTGCTGCTCGAAGCCGACGTGGCCGTGCCCGAGGCGGCGAGGGGCGTGGTGCTCTTCGCGCACGGAAGCGGCAGCAGCCGGCACAGCCCCCGCAACCGCTTCGTCGCCGCCGAGCTGCGCGCGGCCGGGATCGGCACCGTGCTCGCCGACCTGCTCACCGGGGAGGAGGAGGCCGCCGACGCGGTCACCGGGAGGCTCCGCTTCGACATCGGCCTGCTCGCCGGGCGGCTGACCGGCCTCGCCGACTGGCTGGAGGGCTACGGACCCGCCGCGGGCCTCGGGCACGGGCTGTTCGGCGCGAGCACGGGCGCCGCGGCCGCCCTCGTCACCGCGGCGGCGTGCCCGGACACGGTCCGCGCGGTCGTCAGCCGGGGCGGACGGCCGGACCTGGCCGAGGGCGCGCTGCCGTCGGTCCGCCCGCCGACGCTGCTCATCGTCGGCGGCGCGGACCAGGAGGTGCTGCGGCTCAACCGGGCGGCGCTGCGGCAGCTCCCGGGCGAGACCCGGCTCGAAGTGGTCCCCGGCGCGACCCATCTGTTCGAGGAGCCCGGTGCCCTGGAGCGCGTGGCCCACCTCGCCGCCGACTGGTTCACCCGCCATCTGCCGAGGTGACGCCGTGCCCCGCTCGTCGCCCCCGACCTCCCGGCCCGCACGACGGCCACCGAGCGCCTCGCCCGCGCCGACCCGTCTGGGGGTGGCCGAGAGCGGGATCCTGTACGGCGGGGGCATCAACCGCCTGGACGCGTGACGGTCCGTGCGGCTACGAGCATGACCAGCACGGACGCCAGTGCGATCACGGCGCCGGTGTACAGCGGGGCCGTGTAGCCGAGTCCCGCGCTGATGGCCAGGCCGCCGAGCCAGGCGCCGAGGGCGTTGCCGACGTTGGACGCGGACACGTTGGCGCTCGCGGCCAGCGCCGCCCCGTGGGCGGCGTCGGTCACCCGGGTGATCATGCCGGGGACGGCGGCGAAACCCGTCACCCCCATCAGGAACACCAGGATCACCGACGCCACGGCGTCGGCGGCGAGCAGACCGAACACGGCCAGGGTGACGGTCAGTCCGAGCAGCGCGAGGACCAGGGTGCGGTCCCGGTCGTGGTCGGCGGCCCGCCCGCCGACGAGGTTCCCGACGACCAGACCCGTGCCGTACACCATCAGCAGCCAGGCCACGTCCGCCGAGGCGAACCCGCCGACCTCGGTGAAGGTGTAGGCGAGGTAGCTGAACGCGCCGAACATCCCGCCGTAGCCGAGCGCGGTGGCCGCGAGGGTCAGCCAGACCTGCGCGGACCGGAACGCGCGGAACTGGTCCCGCAGGCCGGTGGGCGCCCCGTTCCCGGTCCCGGTCCCCGCCCGGCCGGGGACGAGGGCGAGGATGCCGGCCAGCGCCAGCACCCCGATCGCGGTGACGGCCCAGAACGCCGCCCGCCATCCCCAGCGCTCGCCCACGAAGGCACCGAACGGTACGCCCAGCACGTTCGCGAGCGTCAGCCCGGCGAACACGACCGCCACCGCACGGGACTTGCGCTCGGGCGCGACCAGGTCGCGGGCGACGAGCGAGCCGATCCCGAAGAACGAGCCGTGGCACAGGGCGGCGACGATCCGCCCGAGCAGCATCACCGCGTAAGTGGGCGCGATCGCGGACAACAGGTTGCCGACGACGAACAGCACCACCAGACCGGCCAGCACCCGCTTGCGCGGCAGCCGCGCCGTCGCCGCGGTGAGCGCGATCGCGCCGACGGCGACACTCAGCGCGTACCCCGAGATCAGCCGGCCCGCCGTCGCCCCGGACACCGAGAAGCTCGACGCCACCTGCGGCAGCAGCCCGGCGATCAGGAACTCCGTCAGCCCGATGCCGAACCCGCCCAGCGCCAGCGCCACCAGACCACCCGGCACGCGCGGAGCCGCCGCCCGCTCCGCCCGCCCGTCCGCCCGCACCCGCCGGTCCTCGACCCCGAATCCACCCATGGACCGACCCTCACCGCCGTCCGCCGCTCCGTCCATGGACAAAGATCCGCGGGCCTTGGACGAATCAACGACAACCGACACCGGATGACGCGCCGTAGGGCCAACCCCCCGGTGTGACCACCGGAATGCCGGATGGTGACGGCCGGCCCGATCCACAAGGCTGAGCGGTGTCGCGACCACGCGCAGACAAGGAGAACCGCCTTGCTCACCCGCCGCTCCGCCGTGCTGTCGGCCGTCGCCGCCGTCGCCCTGTCCGCCGTCTCCGCCCGCACCGCGTCGGCCACCCCGCGCACATCCGGACGGGTCCGGCTGACCCTGCCCGCGCCCGGCGGACCGCACCCCGTGGGCACGGTCTCCCTGCGCCTGGTCGACACCGCACGGGCCGATCCCTGGGTCCCGGCGCGGCCGTACCGGGAACTGATGATCAGCGTCCGCTACCCGGCACGAGCCGTCGGCGGCCGTCCGAGGGCACCGCAGATGCTCCCCGGGGAGGCCGCCGGCTTCGCCGCCGTCAACAACCTTGCCCATGTGCCCGCCGACCGGGTCGACTGGTCGGCGACCCGCACCCACGCCCACCAGGGCGCCCCCGCCGACCGGGACCACGGCCCCTACCCGGTCGTCTGCTACTCGCCGGGGGCCGGTGACCCGCGCTCCCTCGGCACCACCCTCTGCGACGACCTCGCCTCCCGCGGCTATGTCGTGGTGGCCCTCGACCACACCTACGACGCCACGGCCGTCCAGTTCCCCGGCGGTCACGTCGAACGCACCGTCCTGCCCGCCGAGTTCGACAAGGCCTCCCCGGACCAGGACCGCGTCACCGCGCTCCTGAGGAAGACCGTGGCCGTCCGGGTGGCCGACACCCGCTTCCTCCTCGACGCCCTGCCCGCTGCCCTGCCCCGGGAGCTGCGCGGCCTGCCGGACTGGGACCGGCTCGGCATGTTCGGCCACTCGGCCGGCGGCTTCACCGCCCTCCAGGCCATGCACGACGACCCGCGCATCGCGGCCGGGGCCAACTTCGACGGCGTGCTCGCCTACGTCCAGGAGGACGGCGACCGGGGCAACCTCTCCACCGTCGCCGCCGAGGGCCTCGACCGGCCCTTCCTGCTGGTCGGCAAGGACGGCAACGACCTCTCCACGGTGCCCTCCTGGAACGCCCTGTGGCGGCACAGCAGCGGCCCGCGCGAAGGGCTGAGCCTGCGCGGCGCGGAACACGCGACCTACACCGACGTGGAGGCGATGCTCCCGCAGATCGCCCACCGGCTCCGGCTGCCGAGGAAGACGGTCGTCGAGAACATCGGCACCATCGCCCCCGCGGACGCGATCACCACCGAACGGGCCTGCCTCGCCGCGTTCTTCGACCACCGGCTGCGCGGCCGCGAGGACACCGGTCCGGGTCTGCCGGGGGACCGTTCGCGGGCCCGGTCCTTCTCCGGCTGAGGAGCCGCGGCGAGAGGTCAGGCCGGGAGCCAGGACAGGCCGTCCGCGGCGACCGCCAGCCGCCCGGACTCCCCGGACGGCGCGTCCGGGGCGTCCGGCGGAGCGCCGTACAGGGCCTGTTCCTGGAGGTCGTTGCCGGTGCGGAAGGTGTCGGTGACCACCCGGGTGGTCAGGAGCGGGTTCGCACGGTCGTCGGCGGCCGCCAACCGGCCCACCGCGTCCTCCAGTTCGGCCGTCGCGGTGCTCCACCGGGCGCCGAGCCCGCCCGTGGCCGGCAACCCGGTGTCACCCGAGGCCGCGCCCCCGGCGAGCTCGGCGAAGGCGGCGGCCTCGTCCACCTCCACCCGGGTGATCTTCTTCGCCGACCAGAAGTACGAGTCCTCGTTGCGCTCCATGTCGTAGAAGGCGATGAGGAAGTCGTAGAACACGCCGTACTCCCGGCGGTAGCGCGCCTCGAACTCGGCGAAGCCGCGCTCCTCCGCGACACTGCCGTCCAGGGCCGAGTTCACCGCCCGGGCCGCCAACAGGGCGCCGTACGTGGCCAGATGGACCCCCGAGGAGAGCACCGGGTCCACGAAGCACGCGGCGTCGCCGACCAGCGCCAGGCCCGGGGTCCACAGGGTCGTCTTCCAGTACGAGTAGTCCTTGCGCACCCGGACCCGGTCGTACGGCGGCTCGGTCGCGACCGGTACGTCCGTCAGCAGCCGGTCGACCTCCGGGCAGGCCTTGATCATGTCCTGCCAGGCGGTCCGCGGATCGTTCTGGACGGCCGGGTAGTGCTCCGGCGCGATCACCGCACCGACGCTGGTCAGGTCGTCGCGCAGCGGGATGTACCAGAGCCAGCCGGCGTCGAACGCGGCGCAGAAGATGTTGCCGCTGTTCGGCGCGGGGAGGCGGCGGCCGCCCGCGTAGTAGCCGAACACGGCGAGATTGCGGAAGAAGTCGGAGTAGACGCGCGCCCCGCCCACCCGGCCGTGGATCCGGCTGGTGTTGCCGGACGCGTCGAGGACGAACCGGGCGTGCGCCGTGCGCGGATTCCCGTCCCGGTCGGTGTACTCGACACCGCGCACCCGCTCGCCCTTGGCGAGCACCCGGCGCACCGGGCTGCCCTCCCGGACCTCGACGCCGACGCGTTCCGCGTTGCGCAGCAGGATCTCGTCGAACCGGGACCGCTCCACCTGGAAGGCGGTCGCGGTCGGCTCCGGCAGCCGGGGCGTCATGGCGAAGGAGAACTGCCAGGGCTCCGGGTCACGGCCCCAGCGCAGGGTGCCGCCGCGCTTCAGGGTGAATCCGGCCCGGGCGACCTCGTCGGCGACCCCCAGCAGACGGCACACGCCGTGCACCGTGGCGGGCAGCAGCGACTCGCCGATCTGGTAACGGGGGAAGGTCTCCCGCTCCAGCAGCAGCACCCGGTGCCCGCGCAGGGCCACGGCCGTCGCGGCGGTCGAGCCGGCCGGCCCGCCGCCGACGACGATCAGGTCGTAGTCCGAGTCCGGGTCCGAGTCCCAGTCCGAGGTCATCCGGGTTCTCTCCTTCTGGTGGGCCTGCGCGGTCGGTCGGTCAGTCGGTGAGTGGGCGAGTCGGTCAGCCGTTGAGCCGTTGAGCCGTTGAGCCGTTGAGCCGTTCAGTCGTTCAGCCGGGCGCGGATCGCCGCGGCCGTGCCCTCGGCGTCCTGCTGGAGCAGCGAGTAGTGGTCGCCGGGGAGGTCGGCGCCGTCGTGCGGCAGTGGCCAGTGCGGCCGCCAGTCCCCGTCGGGATCGATCCGCAGCATGTCGGCGGTGGGCCGGCCGCGCAGCAACAGGGTGGGAACCGGGGACGGTTGGGGCCGCCAGCTCTCCATCACGCGCGCATACCCGCCTCCGGCGATGAGGAGGGAGTCGTCGAGGCCGTCGACCACTTCGGCGGCGAGCGCGGCGCCCGCGGCCATCAGGGCCTGTCCGCGCGCGTCGCCCCGGCGCAGCACCCCCGCGTGGGATTCGATCAGGATCACCCCGGCCGGCGGCTGCCCCTCCCGCGCCAGTTGCCGGGCCACGGCATGGGCGATGGCCCCGCCCGCGCAGTAACCGACGAGCACGGGCGGCCGCTCCACGGGCAGCGACCGCACGGTGTCGGCATGCGCCCGCACCAGCGTGGCCACGCTGTCGGGAACGGCCCGGCGGGTGCCGAACCCGGGATGCTCCAGCAGATGGAGATCGCGCTCGCCGTCGAACCGCCGGGCCAGCGCGGTGGGCAGCCGCAGGTGCGGGGTCAGGTAGTCCGGGAGGTACACCAGCGCAGTGCCGTCGCCGTGGGCGAGTTGGAGGGGCGGGACGGTGTGGCGGGCGCGCTCGCCGTCGGAGAAGACCGGGAGCGCGTACGACGCCAGGAACCGCAACGCCATCGCCTCCGCCGGTCCCCGCTCCCGCAGCACCCGGTGGTAGAGGGGACTGAACCGGTAGGGGGCGGAAGAGAGCCGGGGTGCCGCGTCGGCCGATGGCCCCGGCTCTGGCGTCGGCTCGGCCGGGATCTCGCGGGCGCCTTCCGCATGTGGGGCATCCGTCCCGGTCTTCGTCTCCGCCCCTGTCCCCGCGCCCGCGTCCAGCAGCGCCGCGTGGACGTGTGCCGTCAGTTCGGGCAGCGTGGGGTACTCCAGGACGACGGTCGGGGACAGTCGTACCCGCGTGAACGCGCCGAGCCGGTTGCGGATCTGCACGGCGGACAGGGAGTCGAAACCGAGTTCCGTGAAGGACCGCTCGCCGGGCAGCGCGGCCGGGTCCGGGTAGCCCAGGACCGCCGCGATCTCGGCGCGGATCAACTCGCCCAGGAGAGAGCGGCGTTCGGGCGGTGGAACGGCAGCGAGCCGGTCGCGCCAGGCGCCGGGTCGCTGCTCGGCGGCAGCGACCGGCGGCGCCGCTTCGCCCGCGGCCGGGCTCGGGGGCAGCAGGTCGGCGAGGACGGGCGGCGCGTCCGCGCCGGTCGCGGCCCGCAGATCCAGCGGCACCGGGACCAGCACCGGGTCCGGTGTGCGCAGCGCGGTGTCCAGAAGGCCGATGCCCTCCCGTTCGCCGACGGGCAGCACACCGCCCTCGCGCAGGCTCCCGGGCGCGACCCGGCCCGCCATCCCCGCCGCGTCCGCCGTCGCCCACGGCCCCCACGCCAGCGCCTGCGCGGGCAGCCCGTGCGCCACCCGGTGCCGGGCGAGGGCGTCCAGGAACCCGTTGGCGGCCGCGTAGTTCGACTGTCCGGGCCTGCCGAGCACCCCCGCCGCCGAGGAGTAGAGCACGAACGCGGACAGAACGAGGCCCTTCGTCGCCTCGTGCAGATGCCAGGCGCCGTCCGCCTTCGGCGCCAGCACGGCCGCGAGCCGATCGGGCGTCATGGCGTCCACCACCCCGTCGTCCACCACCCCGGCCAGGTGGAAGACCCCGCTGAGCCCCGGCCCGCAGGACGCCACCAGGGCGTCCACGGCGGTCCGGTCGCTCACATCGCACGCCACCACCCGTACGTCGGCGGGCAGTTCGCCCGCCCACTCCGGGACCTTGCCGCTGCGGCCGGCCAGCACCAGCCGCCGCACCCCGCGTTCGACGGCCAGATAGCGGGCCAGACTCGCCCCGAGCGCGCCGCCGCCTCCGGTGACGAGCACGGTCCCGTCCAGGGCCGGTTCGGCCGTCCCGTCGGCCGGTGGATCGGCGAGCGTCAGCCGGGGTGCCAGGACGGCCCCGTCGCGCAGGGCCAGTTCCGGCTCGCCGGACCGCAGCGCCGCCGCCAGGACCGCCGGGTCGACCGGCGCGTCCCGCCGGTCGACCAGCACGATCCGCCCGGGATGCTCGGAGGACGCGCTGCGGACCAGTCCGGCGACGGCGGCCTCCGCGAGATCGGGATCGTCGCCGCTCGCGTTGCCGGTGAGCACCAGCAGCCGGCCCGGCCGCGCGTCGGCGGTCCAGTCGCGTACCCGCTCCAGCACCGCGGAGAGCAGCCCGCGCACCCGCTCGGGCACGGTGGCGTCCGACGGCAGCCCGGCGGCCAGCCGCGCCACGTCGAGCAGTTCGTGCTCGGTGCTCACGGCGGCGTCCGGCCTCACGGGTCGCCAGGCCAGGCGGTACGTCTCCGCGGACGGCCGTGTCGAGATCGCCCGGGTGACCACCGACTCCACCACGGCCAGGGGCCGCCCGGCACCGTCGGAGAGGGCGACCCGGAACTCGTCCGGACCGAGCCGTCGTACGACCGCCCGCGCGGCGGAGGCACCGCTCGCGTACACCGTCACACCGGAACAGGTGAGCGGCGCCCTGGGCGCACCGGGCTCCTCGGCCAGCAGCGCGGCGTGCAGCGCCGCGTCGAACAGGGCGGGGTGCAGGGTGTACGACCCCGCGGTCGCCGCTTCCCCCGGCGGCAGCGCCAGTTCGGCGAAGACCTCCTCGCCCCGCCGCCACAGCGCGGTCACCGCGCGGAAGGCGGGCCCGTAGCGGTGGCCGTGGGCGGCGAGGCGCGGGTAGTCGACGGCGACCGGCCGCGCGTCCGGCGGCGGCCAGGTCCCGGGCGGGTCGCCGACCGGTGCGTCGGCCGGTGTGGTCGTTGCTGACGGTGGCTCGGGCGGCGCGGTCGTTGCCGACGGTGCGTCGGTCGGTGTGGTCGTCGCCGCCGGTGTCTCGGGCGGCGCGGTCGTCGCCGTGGCGTGCCGGGTCCATCGGCCCGGCGCGTCGGCCCGCCGGGCCCACATGGTGACCGGCCGACCGCCCGTCTCGTCCGGCTTCCCGGTCACCACCTGCACGCGCGCCCCGGCCCCCGGATGCAGCACGAGCGGTTCGTGGAGGGCCAGTTCGGCCAGCCGTACCGGGCCGGGGGAGCCGTCGGCCTGACCGGCCCGCCCGGCCTGCCCGGCTCGCACGGCGAGTTCGGCGAAGACGGTCGCGGGCACCACCGCCCGGTCGCCGATCAGGTGGTCGGCCAGCCAGGGATGGCGGTCGAGGGAGAGGACGGCGGTGTGCCGGATCCCGGGCCCGTCCGCGTCGGGCACCGGCTCGCCCAGCAGGGGGTGGCCGGAGCGTTCCGTCGGCCGGCCGGCGTCGAGCCAGTACCGCTGCCGCTGGAAGGGGTAGGTCGGCAGCGGACGTCGGCGGGCACCCGTGTGCGCGTACACCGACCGCCAGTCGACCGAGATCCCGTGCACATGGAGGGCGGCCAGCGCCTCCACCGTCGTACCCGCGTCCCCGCACGACGGGAACACCGCATTCGCGTCCTGTCCCACGCACTCCTCGGCGGTCACCCCCGACGAGGGCGCGGGACCGGCCTCGACGAAGGCCGTGACGCCCTCCTCGGCCAGCGCGCCCACCGCACCCGCGAACCGGACCGTCTCGCGCGCCTGCCGCACCCAGTGACCGGCGGTGGCGAGCGCGTCCGACGCGATCCCGCCGGTCAGCGTGGACACGACCGGAACGGACGGCCGGCGGTAGGCCACCGACTCGGCGACCGCGCGGAAGTCGGCCAGCATCGGATCCAGCAGCGGCGAGTGGAAGGCATGGCTCACCGGCAGCCGCCGGTACGGCCGTCCGACGGCGGTCGCCAGCTCCGTCACCGCCTCCTCGGGCCCGGAGAGTACGACCGACTCCGGTCCGTTGACCGCGGCGACCGCGACCGTCCGGCCGGGAACCCCGTCGAGCAGCCGCGTCACGTCGGCCAGCGGGGCGCGGACCGCGAGCATCGCGCCCCCGGCGGGCAGGGCCGCCATCAACCGGCCGCGCGCGGCGACCAGCCGTACGGCGTCGGCGCGGGAGAACACCCCGGCCACATGGGCGGCGGCCAGTTCGCCGATCGAGTGGCCGAGCAGGTACTGCGGACGGACCCCGAGGTCGGCGAGCAGCGTGTGCAGGGCCACCGCGTGGGCGAAGAGCGCGGGTTGCGCGTAGTCGGTGCGGTGCAGCAGTTCGGGGTCGTCGAGGACCTCAAGGAGCGGGCGGTCGAGCCACGGGGTGAACTCCTCGCACAGACCGGTGAAGGCCGCGTCGAACACCGGGAAGGCCGCCCGCAGTTCCCGGCCCATCCCGGGGCGCTGGGCTCCCTGGCCCGGGAAGAGGAACGCCACCTTCGGACGCGGATGCGCGACGCCCCGCAGCAGCGCCGGACCGTCCACACCGGCCGCCAGGTCCCGCAACCCCGCGAGCAGCCCCTCGGCATCCGCGGCCACGACGGCCGCCCGGTGCGACAGCGGTGCCCGGGTCGTCGCGAGCGAGTACGCGGCGTCCAGGGTGCCCGTCCCGTCCGCGGTGCCGGTCAGCGCCGCCGCCAGCCTCGCGGCCTGTGCGCGCAGCCCGGCCTCGCCACTGCCGCCCACAAGCCAAGGGGTGACCGGCAGCGGCGCCGCCGGCGCCGAGGGGCGCTCCGGTGCCTGGTCCGTCGGCTCCTCGATGATCACGTGGGCGTTGGTGCCGCCGATACCGAACGACGAGACCGCCGCGCGGCGCGGGCGGTCCCGGCGCGGCCACGGGCGGGCCCGGTCGAGCAGCCGTACCGCGCCGTCCGCCCAGTCGACGTGCGGCGACGGCCGTTCCGCGTAGCGGGAGGCGGGCAGCTCCTCGTGGCGCATCGCCTCGATCAGCTTGATGAGGCCCGCGGCCCCCGCCGCGGCCTGGGTGTGTCCGAGGTTGGACTTCACCGAGCCCAGCCACAGCGGGTCGGACGGATCGCGGTGCCGCCCGTACGTCGCGAGCAGCGCGCCCGCCTCGATCGGGTCGCCGAGCGCGGTTCCCGTGCCGTGCCCCTCGACCGCGTCCACGTCGGAGGGCCCGAGCCCCGCGTCGGCCAGCGCCAGCCGGATCAGGTCCCGCTGCGCCTCGCCGTTCGGGGCGGTCAGACCGTTCGACGCGCCGTCCGAGTTGACGGCGGAGCCGCGCAGCACGGCCAGCACCGGATGGCCGTGGCGGCGGGCGTGGGACAGCCGCTCCAGCAGCACCAGACCGACGCCCTCGGCCCAGGCGGTGCCGTCCGCGCCCGCGGCGAACGACCGGCAGCGGCCGTCCGGCGACAGCCCGCGCAGTCGGCTGAACACCACGAACGGATGCGGGTTCGACAGCACCGTCACCCCGCCGGCCAGCGCGAGCGAACACTCCCCGGCGCGCAGCGACCGGGCGGCCAGGTCCAGCGCGACCAGCGACGACGAGCACGCGGTGTCCAGGGTCATGGCCGGACCGCGCAGCCCCAGGACGTAGGCGATCCGGCCGGACGCCAGACTGGCGGACGAGCCGACACCGAGGTGGGACTCCAGCTCGTGCGGCGAGAGTCCGCGGGCGTACCCGCCGGCGTGCATCAGGCCCACGAACACGCCGGTGGCGGTGCCCCGCAGCTCCGGCGCCGGAATGCCCGCCCGTTCGAAGGTCTCCCAGGCGACCTCCAGGAGCAGCCGCTGCTGGGGATCCGTGGCCAGCGCCTCGCGGGGCGACATGCCGAAGAACAGCGGGTCGAAGTCCGCCACGTCGTCGAGGAAGCCACCGCGGCGGGTGTACGTCGTCCCGAGCCTGTCGGGGTCGGGGTGGTGCAGGGACGCCAGGTCCCAGCCCCGGTCGGCGGGGAACTCGGCGGTCGCGTCGACTCCGTTGGCCACCAGGCGCCAGAGATCCTCGGGCGAGCTCACCCCGCCGGGGAAACGGCAGCCGACAGCCACGATCGCCACCGGGTCGTCGCTCTCCGGGGCACGCCGGACGGCGGTTGCGGCGGTTACGGCGATTGCGGTGGTGGCCGGTGCGGAGTCGGCCGTGCCGTGCAGTCGGTGGTCCAGGTGGGCGGCGACCGAGGCCGGGGTCGGGTGGTCCCACACCAGCGTCGCCGGGAGTCGCAGTCCGGTGCGGGTTCCCAGCCGGTGCCACAGGGTCATGGCGTCCATCGAGGTCAGACCGAGATCGGCGAACGCGGTGCCGGGGTCGGCGGCCGTCCCGCGGATCGCCGCCGTCTCCGTGCACACCAGGTCGGTGAGGGCGGCCCGTCGCTCGCCCGGGGTCCGGCCGGCCAGTGCGGTCAGGACCGGTTCGACCGGGCGGTCGGCGAGGGACCGGCGCAGCAGGGCCCGGCGCGGTTTGCCCGCGGCGGTGCGCGGCACGGCCGGGGTGAACAGCACCTCCTCGGGCACCTTGGGCGCGGAGAGCACGGCGGCGCAGGCGCGCAGCAGCGGCACCGGATCGAGGTCCGGCTGCTCCGGCACCACGAAGGCCACCGGCACCTCACCGAGCAGCGGATGGGCCCGCCCCACCACCGCCGCGTCCCGCACCCCGGACAGGCCCAGCAACACCCTTTCGACCTCGGCCGGGTCGACGTTCTCACCGCCGCGCACGATACGGTCGTTCACGCGGCCGGTGACCGTCAGCCGGCCGTCCTCGTCGAACCGGCCCAGGTCACCCGTGCGGTACCAGCCGTCACGCAGGGCATCGGCGGTCTCCCCGGGCCGACGGTGATACCCCAGCATGACCCCGGGACCACGTACCCAGATCTCACCGACCCGTCCTGCGGCGTCGCCGCCTGCGAAGTCCACGTCCGTGGGGTTCCGGCCGTTGGAGTCCACGTTCGAGGAGCCACTGTCCGTAGCGGCCCAGCCACTGGAGTCCACGTCCGCAGCGTGCACATCCGTGGAGTCACCGTCCGCAGCGTCCCGGCCGGTGGAGTCACCGTCCGCAGCCTCCTGGCCGGTGAAGCCACCGCCCGCACCGTCCCCGCCCGTGGCGTCCACGTTCGCGGAACCACCGCCCGCGGCATCCCCGTCCGTGGAGTCCTCGCTCGCGGTGTCCTCGCCTGCGGTGCCGACCTCGACGAGCCGTACCTCCATGCCCGGCAACGGCAGCCCGCTGTCGCCGTGCCCGCGCGGACCGTCGAGGCCCTCCATGGCGATCTTGCCGCAGGTTTCGGTGGAGCCGTAGCCGTCCAGTAGCGGGGCGCCGAGGCGGGTTTCGACCTCCTCTCGCAGCTCGGGGTCGCTGGGCGCGCCGGCGGTGACGCACAGCCGCAGGGAGGGTACGCGGCGCAGCCCGGTGTCGAGCAACTGCCGGTAGGTGAGCGGGACCCCGGCGAGGACGGTGGGCGCGTACGCGGCGGTCAGCCGTGCCAGGGCGGCCGGATCGGCGGTCGCGGTGATGCGGGCGCTCGCTCCGGCCATGGTGGTGCCCAGGACGCAGAGCGAGTGGGCGTAGGTGTGGGACAGCGGCAGTGGCCACAGCACGCGGTCGGCGTCCGACAGCCCGAGCCGGGGCAGGTAGCAGGCGGCCGGGGACCAGAGCGCGGACCGCTGGCTGGAGATCGCCGCCCGGCTGGAGCCGGAGGTCCCGGAGGTGTAGAGGAGCCAGGCCGGCTCGTCCAGGCCCAGGTCGTCGGGTGGGGCGGACGACGGTGCCACGGCCAGCGCCTCCCAGGAGGCGGCCCCGGGCGGCAGCGGGCCCGCGCCGGTGACCAGCAACCGCACCGGCCGGTCGGCGGTCAGCCGGGCGACCCGTGCGAGATGGCGCCGGTCGGTGACGAGCACGGCCGGATCGCAGTCGGCCAGCAGCCCGGCGAGCTCGGCATCGGTGGCGCGGGAGCTCAACGGCACCCCCACCGCGCCGGCCCGTACCGTGGCGAGCAGCCCCTCGGCCAGCTCCACGCCGTTGTCCAGGCAGAAGGCCACCCGAGTCGACCGGCCCGCTCCCATCCCGGCCGCCAACCGGCCGGTCCTGCGCTCCAGTTCGGCCCAGCTCAGCGCCCGCAGGTCATCGGCGAACGCGATCTTCCCGCCCCGCCGCGCGGAGTTCTCGACGAGCAGTTCCGCGACAGGCCGCACGGTCGGCGTCTCCGCCACTCCCACCGGATTCCCCCTTGGTCCAACACCCCTGAGATAAGGGCCTGTTGGCGAGCGTACGTCCCGATGTGGGCATTTCAGGGGGAGCGACTCGCGGTGCGTGGCGAACCGGCCACCGAGCGGATCGCCCGGACGACGCCCCCGCCGGCGGCCACGGTGCGTCACCGGCGGCATCCCGGACGGCCCGGACCCCGCCCGGCAATCCGCCCGAGGGGGTTGCAGCGTCCGCCCGACCGGCGTTTTCTGGAAGTATCCGATGGTGAAACAAGAGCGCCTAGGGTCGCGGCACGGACCGGGGGCTCTGCCTCGACGTGTTTCTCCTGGCCACCGCCTCGGTCTGCGCGGTCCGTCGTCGTCGCCCGGCGTTCGACGCGGAGGTGAGCCAGGTGAAAGCCGTCGTCTACGAGAAGCCCTTCAGCGTCGCCGTGCGAGACGTCGACGATCCGCGCATCCAGCACCCGAACGATGTGCTGGTACGGGTCACGTCGACCGCCATCTGCGGATCCGACCTGCACATGTACGAGGGCCGCACGGCCGCCGAGTCGGGGATCGTCTTCGGACACGAGAACCTCGGCATCGTCGAGGAGGTCGGCTCCGGCGTGACCTCGCTGTCCCAGGGCGACCGGGTCGTCATGCCGTTCAACGTCGCCTGCGGATTCTGCAAGAACTGCCTGGCCGGCAAGACCGGCTTCTGCCTCACGGTCAATCCGGGCTTCGCCGGCGGAGCCTACGGCTATGTGGCCATGGGCCCCTACAAGGGCGGGCAGGCGGAGCTGCTGCGGGTACCGTTCGCCGACTTCAACTGCCTGAAACTGCCGCCGGGCGAGCAGTTCGAGACCGACTTCGTCCTGCTGGCCGACATCTTCCCGACCGGCTACCACGGCTGTGAGCTGGCCCAGGTGTCGCCCGGCGAGAGCGTCGCGGTCTTCGGGGCCGGCCCGGTCGGGCTGATGGCCGCCTACTCCGCGCTGCTGCGCGGTGCGTCCAAGGTGTTCTCGGTCGACCGGGTGCCCGAGCGGCTAGCGAAGGCCGAGCAGATCGGGGCGATCCCGATCGACTTCACCCAGGGCGACCCGGCGACCCAGATCAAGGAACACACCGGCGGCGAGGGCACGGACAAGGGCGTCGACGCCGTCGGCTACCAGGCCCAGGCGCACGACGCGAGCCACGAGGAACCCGCCGTCGTCCTGAACACCCTGGTCGAGACGGTACGGCCGACCGGCATGCTGGGCGTGCCCGGTCTGTACGTCCCGTCCGACCCCGGTGGTCCCGACGAGCACGCCAAGCACGGCCAGCTGCTGGTCTCCATCGGCAGGATGTTCGAGAAGGGGCAGCGGATGGGGACCGGTCAGTGCAATGTCAAGCAGTACAACCGCCAGCTCCGTGACCTGATCATCGCGGAGCGGGCCAAGCCCAGCTTCGTGGTCTCCCACGAACTGCCGCTGGAGGACGCCCCGAGGGCGTACGAGAAGTTCGACCAGCGGATCGAGGGCTACACCAAGGTCGTTCTGCACCCCGGCCACGCCCTGGCCGCGTAGAACCCCTCACCGAACCGAACACCGGACCGTCCACCGTCTCGGCGGGCCTGCCTTCCCGGTCGGCCCGCCGAGCGCTACGCCTCCCGGGCGCCGTCCATGCCCGGCCCGGCGTCCGCGGTGAGCGCGCCGATCCACTCGGCGGGCCAGGGCGCGCTGCCCCGCTCCTCGCGTCGCGGCACATGGACGACGGTGTAGCGGCCGGACGCCGAGAGCCGACGCGGCCGGCCGTCGGTCTCCTCGCCCCACACCTCGAACCGGAACGTCATCGAGGAGGTGCCGATGCGCTCCACGGCGAGGACCGTGGTCACCTCCTGCTGGAACCAGAGCGGAGCGCTGAAGTCGACCTCGTAGCGCACGCGCGGCGCGGTGCCGAAATAGCCGTCGAGACCGCGCTCGCGCACCAGTTCCGCCTCGGCCGCCTCCACGAAGCGGACCACCGCCGCGTTGTGGTGGTGCCCGGAGGCGTCGGTGTCCGACCAGCCCACGCGGCCGCGGTGGACGGTGCGGGCCAGGTGCGCCGAGGGAGAGGGAGGAGAAGTCAACGGAGGCGTCCTTCCCGGAGCTTGTATCTCGTATTTTTCACGGTCGTCATTTAAAGTCAATGCCCTCCGGGTCGGGCGAGGCAGACCCGATCGCACCCGAGCGAAAGGGGCGACGTGAAGCTCGCATCCCTCACCGTCGACGGCGTACGGCGCTCCGGCGTCGTGAACGAGTCCGGGCGGACGGTCACCGTGCTGCCCGCGGCGGTCGGTACGGTGGACGACATCGTCCGCGGCGGCCCCCGGGCCCTCGACGCGGTCCGCGCCGCCGTACCCGGCGAGACCCTGGCGCTGTCCGGGGTCCGCCTGGAGTCCCCGCTGCACCGCTTCAACCGCGACATCCTGTGCACCGGCTGGAACTACTGGGACCACTTCGAGGAGTCCCGGGGCAGGCGCGAGGGCCAGGATCCGGCCGAACGCCCCCGGCACCCCACCTTCTTCACCAAGGGCCCCGGCACCGTCATCGGCCCCACCGACGACATCGCCTACGACCCCGGCCTCTCCGCCCAGTGGGACTACGAGGCCGAGATCGCGCTCGTCGTCGGACGCGACGGACGCTCGATCCCCGAGGAGAAGGCCCTCGACCACGTCTTCGGCTGGCTGGTCGCCAACGACGTCTCCCAGCGCGACCTCCAGCGGGCGCACGGCGGCCAGTGGCTCAAGGGCAAGAGCATCGACGCGACCATGCCGCTGGGGCCGTGGCTGACGACCGCCGACGAGATCGACGACCTCACCGGTCTGCGCGTGCAGTGCGAGGTCAACGGCCGACTGCTGCAGAACGCGACCAGCGGCCGGATGGCCTTCTCCGTTCCCCGGATCATCGCCGAACTCAGCCACGGCATGACCCTGCGCGCCGGGGACGTGATCCTCACCGGCACCCCGAGCGGTATCGGCAGCGCCCGCGACCCGCAGATCTTCCTCGGCGACGGCGATCTGGTCGTCACCCGGGTCAGCGGCCTCGGCGAACTGCGCAACCGCGTCCGGCTGACCCGCCTCACCTGAAGGCTCACCCGGTCGGGCTATAAGGCTTACGAAACGATCAAGCTGGCCCCGATCGAAGCTCAGCGCGCCGTCGAACGAACCCCGGAAGTATTTGCGCAAGAAGGGCAACCGCGTGAAGCGCAGCGGAAAATGGTCGGACGGCCATAAAGCGGCGCTGATGGTCGCTGATCACAAGTGGCACGGTATTTACTACCTGAGGGACGTGAGTACCGGCGAGTACGTGGAGCACCACTGGAACGGCCCCTGCACCTACGGAGTCGAGCACAAGGCGCGTTTCTTCCTCCGGCCGGAGTAGGTCCGCCCCGCCGGACCCCACCTCGCCGCCGGCGTCGTCCGGTCGGCGAGGTGGGCCATGGGAGCCGGGGGAGACGGCCTAGCCGGGACGCCCCGCGGTCTGGTACTCGTCCGCGGCCGGGGACGGGCCGTCGGTGCCCGCTCCCGGTTCCGCCCGGTCGGCGTGGCCCGGCCACCAGGCCGCGTGGCCGATGAGCGCCGTGAGGCTCGGGGTGAAGAACATCGCCATCACGAAGGCGGCCACCGCGATGCCGAAGGAGACCGCGAAGCCCATCTCCGTGAGCAGCGAGTTGCCCGCCAGCATCATCGTGGCGAAGGTCGCCGCCAGGATGAAGCCCGCCGCGGCCACGGTCGGCCCCGCGTGCCGCAGCGCCATACCGGCCGCCTCGCGCGGATCCCGGCCTTCCCTGGCCTCCTCACGGAGCCGGGCGATCATGAGGATGTTGTAGTCGGTGCCGATGGCGACCACGAACAGGTACATGATCACCGGCAGCATGAACATCAGGCCTGGCTTGTTCTGCGCGTCCTGGAAGATCCAGACCGTGGCGCCGAGGGTGGAGCCGAAGCCGAGCCCCACCGAGGCGATCAGGTACCAGGGAGCGACCACGCTGCGCAGCAGCAGCCCCAGGATCACCATGATCAGGACGGCGGCCACGGGGAACACCGTCCGGTAGTCGTGGTTGACCGCGGAGTCGATGTCCTTGTAGATCGAGGACATACCGCCGACGAGCGCCTCGGTGCCCTGCGGGGCGTTGTCGTGGGCGACGTCCCGCACCCGGCCCACGGCGTCGATCGCCTTGTCCGTGGACGCCTCGTACTTGAGCGTGACGGTGAAGTCCGCCGTCGTACCGGCCTTGTTGACCTGGCTCATCCGGGCGCTCGCGACACCGTCCACGGCACCCAGCTTCCGCGCGTACGCGTCGAACCCGGCCCGGTCCAGCGGCTTGCCGTCGGTGCTGGACAGATAGACGTCGGTGGGCGCGGCGGCCCCCGCCGAGTACGCCTTCTGCATCTCGTCCTGGACGACCATGGACTCCTTGGTCTTGGGCATCGAGCCCGACGCCAGGTCGAACGTGGCCTTGTAGCCGAGCGTGCCGAGCGACAGCACGAGCAGCACGAGACCGGACGCCGCGGCGGCCAGCGCCGGGCGCCGCCGCACCCCACGGCCCAGGGCCGCGAAACGGGCGTTGGCCGGCTCCCGCTGCCAGGACTTCGAGGGCCAGAACACCTTCGGGCCGATGAGCGAGACCACCGCCGGGATCAGCGTCAGCCCCGCGATCAGGGTGACGGAGACCGCGATGGCCAGCGCCGGGCCCATCTGCTTCAGGAAGCCCAGCGTGGACAGCACCAGCGCGAGGAAGGCGATGATGACCGCGCCGGCCGCCGAGGCGATGGCCTCGCCGACCCGGCCGACCGCGTTGATCATCGCCTCCTTGGGTTCGTCGCCCGCGCGCAGCCGTTCGCGGTAACGGAACATCAGGAACAGGAAGTAGTCCGTGCCCACGCCGAAGAGCACGACGATCAGGATCGACGACACGGAACTGTTGGCCTGCAGATCGAACAGCTTGGTGGCGTACGAGATCAGCCCGTTGGCGATCGCGGACACCAGGCCGATCGTGATCAGCGGCAGGAACGCGAGGATCGGAGCCCGGAAGATGATCAGCAGGGTCACCAGGATGATCACGAAGGTGCCGATGCCGATCAGCGCCTCGCCGCGCTTCGACGAGTCCTGCTGGTCCAGGGCCTGCGCGGCCGAACCGCCCAGCCTGACCTCCAGGTCGGTGCCCTTCGCCAGTTCCTTGACGTCGTCGCGCAGCACCTTGGCCGCGTCGGCCTGCACGGGCTGGCCGGCGTTCTTGCTGTCCATCTGGACCAGGGTCAGGGTGTACTTGCCGTCCTCGGACGGCTGGCCGGGGACGACCTTCTGCACCTGGTCGATGTGTTTGGCGCCCAGTTCGGTGGTGATCCGGGCGACGTCCTTCTTGTCGTCGGCGGTGAGCCTGCCGCCGTCGGCGCGTTGGTACAGGGCGATCGCGGACGGGGTGAAGGCGCTGGGGAACGCCCTCTCCTGGAGATCCGCCGCCTTGATCGACTCGTAGCTCTTGGGCAGGAAACTGCTCTCGTCGCTGTTCGAGGGCAGGCTCGGGGCGGTGGCGACGATCGCCACCGCCGCGATCAGCCATGCCACGATCGTCCAGACGGGATGTCGGACGACGACATTGCCAATACGTCGGAACATGCGGAAGGTCCTCCTGAGTAGGAAGATCACCGCAGCCCGGGGAGCGGACCCTGGCATCGGCGACCTCGACCGGCTCGCATCCGACGGACCGGTCGCATGGTTGTCTTGCGGTCAATATGGTAGGGATCACATACCAAGATCGGTCCACTGGGTTTTCCGTGGCGTGTACGCGGCTTCCGTCCGCGACCCCCGCGTGCCCGGCCCCGCCGTCTGTACGGCGGCGGCCCGGTCGGCGACCATCGAAGACATGATCGCCACTGGGCCCACGGTCAGTCAGTGGCAGCTGCGGGCCGCGTTCGCGGTGCGGCTGTCGGAGATGTACGGGCGGGAGGTGCCCGCGTACACGACGCTGGTGGACGTGTCGCGCGAGGTCAACGAGGACGTCCTGCGCGCGCGGGGAGCCGGCGCCGAGCGGTTCGGCTCCCTCGCCCGGGTGACCGCCGAGCGGCACGGCGCCATCCGGGTCGGCACACCGCGCGAACTGGGGCAGGTCGCCCGGGTCTTCGGCGCCCTCGGCATGCACCCGGTCGGCTTCTACGATCTGCGGGAGGCCGCGGCCAGCGCCGTTCCCGTCGTCTCCACCGCCTTCCGGCCGGTCGACGGCGAGGAACTGGCCCGCAACCCCTTCCGGGTGTTCACCTCCCTGCTCACCCCGGCCGACCCCCGCTTCTTCGACGCCGAGCTGCGCGCCCGCCTGGAGGTGCGCTTCGGCGAGGTCGAGGCCCGCGGCATCGCCCTGACCCGCACCGGACGCGCCCTGTACGACGACCTCCTGGACCGGATCGACACACAGGCGTCCGAGCACCCCACCCGCGCCCGTGACGACATCGCACGCACCGTCTGGGAGCGGCACATGCCCGGCAGCGAGGAGGAACTCGCCGCCCGGGGACTCGCCTACTTCACCTACCGGCTCGCCGACGACCGCCCCCGCGACGGCGGCCGACCGCCCGCAGGCATCGGCGAACTGGTCCGGCAGGGCTGGCTGCGCGCCGAACCCGTCGTCTACGAGGACTTCCTGCCCCGCTCCGCCGCCGGCATCTTCCAGTCCAACCTCGGCGCCGAGGGCACCCGCGACGACGACCGGCAGGGCACCGTCCACGACGCCGACTGGCTCTCCGGCGCGCTCGGCCGCGAGCTCCTCGACCCGTTCGCCCTCTACGAGCAGCAGCAGAACCGCTCCCTCGCCCAGGTCGCCCGCACCCTCGGCCTCACCGACCCGCCGCGCCGACTCCGCACCCCTGGAGAACCACGATGACCAGCACCGCGCTGCCCACCACGGACGAGCTGCGCCCGCGCCCTGGCCTGCCTGCGGAACATCGGCGCGCGGGACCCGGAGGGCGAGGACTTCCCGGCCCGCACCCCCGTCACCGGCGAACACCTCCTCGGACTGAAGGCCGCCACCGGAACCGACGTCGAGGGAGCCGTCGCCGCCGCCCGCGCCGCCTTCCTGACCTGGCGCACCACACCCGCCCCGCGCTGGGGCGAACTCGTGCGCCGCCTCGGCGAGTTGCTGCGCGCACACCGGAACGACCTGGCCGAGCCGGTCACCGTCGAGGCGGGCAAGATCCGCTCCGAGGCGCTCGGCGAGGTCCAGGAGATGATCGACATCTGCGAGTTCGCCGTCGGACTGTCGCGCCGGCTCTACGGCCGTACGATCGCCTCCGAACGCCCCGGGCACCGGCTGGCCGAGACCTGGCACCCGCTCGGCGTGGTCGGTGTCGTCTCCGCCTTCAACTTCCCCTTGGCCGTGTGGTCCTGGAACACCGCCGTCGCCCTGGTCTGCGGCGACACCGTGGTCTGGAAGCCCTCGGAACTCACCCCGCTGACCGCCCTGGCCTGCCACCACCTGCTCGCCCGGGTGGCCGAGGACACGGGCGCCCCGGGAGACGTCCACCGCCTCCTCCTCGGTGGCCGAGACGTCGGTCCGCGGGTCGCCGCCCGCTTCGGCCGCAGCCTGCTGGAACTCGGCGGCAACAACGCGGCGGTCGTCGCCCCCTCCGCCGATCTGGACCTCGCCGTCCAGAGCATCGTCTTCGCAGCGGCCGGCACGGCGGGCCAGCGCTGCACCACGCTGCGCCGACTCATCGTGCACCGCGACATCGCCGACGCCCTCGTCGAACGCCTCACCGCCGTCTACGGCAGGCTCCCCGTCGGCAACCCCTTCGACGACACCACGCTGGTCGGCCCGCTCATCTCCACCACCGCCCTGGACGCCATGCGGCACGCCCTCACCCGCGTGCAGGCCCAGGGCGGCAAGGTCCTGGCCGGCGGCAACCGCCGACTGGCCGAGGCGGCATCCGGAGCCGCCTGCACCGAGCCCGTGCTCGTCCGCGTCGACGAACAGACCGACGTCGTACGGGAGGAGACCTTCGCGCCGATCCTCTACGTCCTCACCCACGACACCCTCGACGAGGCGATCGCACTGCACAACGACGTCCCGCAGGGCCTCTCGTCCAGCATCTTCACCCGCGACCAGCGCGAGGCCGAGATCTTCCTCTCCGCCGCCGGTTCCGACTGCGGTATCGCCAACGTCAACATCGGCACCTCCGGAGCCGAGATCGGCGGCGGCCGGGAGTCCGGCTCCGACGCCTGGAAGGCATACATGCGCTCCGCCACCAACACCGTCAACTACTCCGGCGAACTCACCCTCGCCCAGGGCGTCAGCTTCCTCTGACCGGACGTCAGCCGGTCTCGTCCGCGCAGCGGTATATGGCCGCGCACGCGGCGACGACGGCGTGCTCACCGCGCCGGCCCGGTTCGTACTCGGACACGACCTGGTCAGCGAGGTCGTTTTCAAACATCCGGGCCCGCCGCCCGGGCCTCACCTGGTCGGTGGCGAACGCTCACGACGCGCGCGTCACGGCAGCAGGAACGCGGTGAGGGCGGCCGTGTCGTCCTGCAACTGGTCGTGGCTGTACTCCAGCAGGTCCTGGTGGAGCCGGTCCAGCAGTTCCGGGGGCGGCACCGGGCCCCAGGAACGGAGCCGCTGCAGCAGGGGGTAGAAGGAGCCGGCCGGGTCCCGGGTCTCCGTGACGCCGTCCGTGTACAGCAGCAGCTGGTCGCCGGTGCCGAAGGCGTAGGTGTCGACGCGGTAGGGGTCCCCGACGAGCATGCCCAGGTTCAGCGGCGGCCCCGGCTGTCCGCGGTCCAGCTCGCGGATGTCGCCGGGCCGGATGAGCAGCGGCGGCGGATGCCCGCAGTTGAGGATGCGCACGATCCGCTCGTCCTCGGGGATCTCGGCGAACACGGCGGTGACGAACCGCTCTCCGGTCTCGCTTCCGCCCAACTGGTCGGCCCGGCGCGTCATGCTGATGTCCACCCGCTCCACCAGGGCCCGCAGGTCGGGTTCGTCGTGGGCGGCCTCGCGGAACGCGCCCAGCATCGCGGCCGCGGTCTCCACCGCGAGCAGCCCCTTGCCGCGCACGTCGCCGATGAGCAGCCGTACCCCGTGCGAGGTGGGCACGGCCTCGAAGAGGTCGCCGCCGATGCGGGCCTCCGCGGCGGCGGACAGGTAGAAGCTCTCCAGCAGCAGGTTGCCGATCCGGTGCGGGACGGGTCGCAGCAGGACGCGTTGGGCGATCTCGGCCACGAACCGGACGTCGGCCAGGGTGCGTTCCCGGCGGATCCGGTGCGTGGCCAGGATCGTGCCCAGGGCGCCGACCAGGGCGGTGCACGCGTAGGCGGCCACGTAGTGCCGCTCCCAGACGAGGCCGACGCTGCGCCCGGCGCAGCACGGCGTTCCGGCCAGTAAAAGTTCGAGGCCTACGGCGAAGACGGTGGCGCCGGCGACGACGGCGGGCGGGTGCGCGAAGGCGGTCACCAGGGGCAGGGCGATCAGCGCGAAGCTCACCGGCCACTGCACAGGGGTGACCGGCTCGACCAGCAGCACACCGACGACGTACAGGACCGGAAGCCAGCGCATCCACGCGGGGGGCGCGGGCAGGGCTGGGATGCGACCGTCGTGGCTCACCCGGGACTCCTGGCATACGAATCTCGACAAGACGCCCAGCCTCCCGGGCCCTCACCCGACCCGCCGGTGATTGCTCCAGTCAGCGGCATGTTCCCTCACCGCAGCAGCATTCGGACGCGACGTCGAAACATTCGATGATTTGAACGCCTAGTATTTGATCTCCGATTGGCCGGATTCCGGTTCGTGCGATCGCATGCAGATGATCGGCTTGCTTGAGCTGCGATGACTGGTGAAGTGGGTGCGGCGAAGGTTTCGAAATAATCACCGAAACTGTTGACAGGTGACATGCGCAGACCAACACTCCCCACCAAGTCACACGTCACACGTCACACCCGCACAGGCCACACGAGGAGGCACCGCATGAACCCGCTCGACCACGCACTGAGCCGACGGAGCGCCGGCGCCCTGCTGCTGGGCGCCGCCGCCGGGCTCGCGCTGCCCGGCACCGCCCGCGCCGCCACGGTCGTCACCACGAACCAGACCGGCACCAACAACGGCTACTACTACTCGTTCTGGACCGACGCGCAGGGCACGGTCTCCATGACCCTCGGCTCCGGCGGGAACTACAGCACCAGCTGGAGCAACACCGGCAACTTCGTCTGCGGCAAGGGCTGGAGCACCGGCGCCCGCCGGAACGTCACCTACTCCGGCAGCTTCAGCCCCTCCGGGAACGGCTACCTGTCGCTCTACGGCTGGACGTCCAACCCGCTCGTCGAGTACTACATCGTCGACAACTGGGGCACCTACCGGCCCACCGGGACGTACAAGGGCAGCGTCACCAGCGACGGCGGCACCTACGACATCTACCTGACGACGCGGTACAACGCCCCGTCCGTCGAGGGCACCAAGACCTTCAACCAGTACTGGAGCGTCCGCCAGTCGAAGCGGACGGGCGGCACCATCACCACCGGCAACCACTTCAACGCCTGGGCCAACGCCGGAATGTCCCTCGGCAGCTTCAGCTACTACCAGATCCTCGCCACCGAGGGCTACCAGAGCAGCGGCAGCTCCAACATCACGGTGGCCTGATGCGCGCCGCAGCGGAGCACTCGTCACGACCCCTGCTGGCAACGGCCGCCGCGATCGCGCTGGCCGCCGCGGGCACCCTCTCCGTCGCCGCCGCCCCGGCCCACTCAGCCACCTGCGCCGGCTACGTCGGTCTCACCTTCGACGACGGGCCGTCCACCGCCCACACCCCGGGCCTGCTCAGCGCCCTGAGGGCCAACGGGCTGCGGGCCACCATGTTCAACGAGGGCCAGTACGCGGCCGCCTACCCGGCCCAGGTCCAGGCCGAGGTGAGCGCGGGCATGTGGGTCGGCAACCACAGCTACACCCACCCGCACCTGACCCAGCAGACCCAGGCGCAGATCGACTCGGAGATCTCCCGCACCCAGACGGCCATTGCCGGTGCCGGCGGCGGGACACCCACCCTGTTCCGGCCGCCGTACGGCGAGACCAACGCGACCGTGCGCACGGTCGAGGCCAAGTACGGGCTCACCGAGATCATCTGGGACGTCGACTCGCGGGACTGGAACGGCGCGAGCACCGACGCGATCGTGCAGGCCGTCTCCCGGCTAACCGGCGGCCAGATCATCCTCATGCACGAGTGGCCGGCCAACACCCTGGCCGCGATCCCGCGCATCGCACAGACCCTCGCGGCCAAGGGCCTGTGCGCCGGGCGGATCTCCGCGCAGACCGGCCGCGCGGTCGCTCCCTGAGCAGCCGCCGGCACCCGTGGCGCGGCGGTCCGTCAACCGCCGCGCCATCCTCATGACTTCGGATGAACGGGGATCCGCCGCAGACTCCGCGTCGATAGGTTCGCCACCGTGGACTACTACGACCTGGGCCGTCACACCCGGCCCGTGACCACTTCGTCCGCCGAGGCGCAGACCTGGTTCGACCGGGGCCTCAACTGGACCTACGCCTTCAACCACGAGGAGGCCGTCCGCTGTTTCGAGGCGGCCGGCGCGGCGGACCCGGACTGCGCCATGGCCGACTGGGGCGTGGCCTACGCCCTCGGCCCCAACTACAACAAACCCTGGGAGTTCTTCGACCAGGAGGACCTGGCGCGCACCACGGAGCGCACCCACGCCGCCGTGGAACGCGCCCACGCCAAGGCCGCCCACGCCAGTCCCGTCGAGCGCGCCCTCGTCGAGGCGCTGCGCGCCCGCTACCCGCAGGCCGTCGCGCCGGACGCGGCGGCCTGCTCGGTGTGGAACACGGGCTACGCCGACAGCATGCGGACCGTGTACGAACAGGCGCCCGACGACCTCGACATCGCGGCCCTCTACGCCGACGCCCTGATGAACCTCACCCCCTGGCAGCTCTGGGACATCCGCACCGGCCGGCCCGCCGCGGACGCCCGGACACCCGAGGCCAAGTCCGTGCTGGAGCGGGCCCTGGCCACCGAGGAGGCCAACCGGCACCCCGGCCTGCTGCACCTCTACATCCACCTGATGGAGATGTCCCCGACGCCCGAGGCCGCCCTGCCCGTCGCCGACCTGCTGCGCGGCCTGGTGCCCGACGCGGGGCACCTCCAGCACATGCCCTCGCACCTGGAGGTCCTCTGCGGCGACTACCGGCGCGTGGTCTCCGACAACGCCGCGGCCTTCGCCGCCGACGAGAAGTACCAGGCCCGCGCCGGCGCCATGAACTTCTACACCCTCTACCGCTGCCACAACCTCCACTTCGGGATCTACGGCGCGATGTTCCTGGGCCGCCGCCGGGACGCCCTCGCCCTCGCCGCACGGCTCGAAGCCGCCGTACCCGAAGAGCTGCTGCGGGTGGAGAGCCCGCCGATGGCCGACTGGCTGGAGGGCTTCCCGGCGATGCGGGTGCACGTCCTGGTCCGCTTCGGCCGCTGGGACGACATCCTGCGCCTGCCGCTGCCCGCCGACCCCGTGCTGTACTGCGTGACCACCGCGATGCTGCACTACGCCCGCGGTGTCGCGTACGCGGCCACCGGCCGGATCCCCGAGGCCGAGACGGAACGCGCCCGCTTCCGGGACGCCGTCGCCGCGGTCCCCGGCACCCGCATGCTGTTCAACAACACCTGCGCCGACATCCTGGAGATCGCCGCCGCCATGCTCGACGGCGAACTCGCCTACCGCAAGGGCGACTTCGACACCGCCTTCACCGCCCTGCGCCGCTCCGTCGACCTCGACGACCACCTCCCCTACGACGAGCCCTGGGGCTGGATGCAGCCCACCCGGCACGCCTACGGCGCCCTGCTGCTCGAACGCGGCCGGGTCAAGGAGGCCGAGGCGGTCTACCGCGCCGACCTCGGCCTGGACGACACCCTGCCCCGGCCCCTGCAGCACCCGGGCAACGTGTGGTCCCTGCACGGCTTCCACGAGTGCCTCCAGCGGCTCGGCAAGGACGGCGAGGCACGGATCGTGGCCCAGCAGCTGAAGCTGGCGGCGGCGACGGCGGACGTGCCGATCACGGCGTCCTGCTTCTGCCGTACGGACCCGGACTGCTGCGGCGCCCGCTAGAGCGTCCGCGCCACCAGCAGGGCCACGTCGTCGTGGTCGTCCGGGTGGCGCAGCCCGTGCAGCAGCAGGTCGCAGGTCTCCTCCAGCGGCCGGTGGGGCTCGTCCAGGAAGCCGAGCAGGACGTTCAGCCGGTCGTCGATGGGATGGCGGCGGGTCTCCACCAGGCCGTCGGTGTACAGGACCAGCAGGTCACCGGCGGTCAGGTCGACGGCCGTGGTCTCGAAGGGGATCCCGCCGACGCCGAGCGGGGCGGCCGACGGCAGCTCCAGCAGGGTGGCGGCGACCCCCGGCCGGGCCAGCGCGGGCGGCATGTGGCCCGCGTTCGCGATGTCGCAGCGCCTGGTGTGCGGGTCGTACACCGCGTACAGGCAGGTGACGATGTAGTGCTCCAGGTCGCAGGTGATCCGGTCCAGGTGCTGGAGCACCGCCGCCGGGGGCAGCTCCAGATCGGCGTAGGCGCAGGTCGCGGTGCGCAGCCGGCCCATCGTGGCGGCCGCGTCGATGCCGTTGCCCATGACGTCGCCGACGACCAGCGCCGTCCTGTCCTGCGACAGCGGGATCACGTCGTACCAGTCGCCGCCCACCTCACTCGTCGCCTGGGCCGGCTCGTAACGGGAGGCCAGTTCGAGGCCCGTGTGCTGCGGCGGGTGGTCGGGCAGCAGGCTGCGCTGCAGGGTGAGGGCCGTGTTGCGGACGCTCTGGAACCAGCGGGCGTTGTCGATGGCCACGGCGGCCCGCCCGGCCAGCTCGGTGGCGAGGACGACGTCGTCCTCGTCGAAGGGCAGCGGATTGCGGGTGCGCTTGAGGTCGAGGGCGCCGAGCACCTCGCCGTGCGCGATCAGCGGCACCGCCAGATACGAGTGCACACCGGCCCGCGCCAGCAGGGCGCCCGCCTCGGGGCTGCGGGCGATGCGCGGCAGATCGTGCGGGCCGACATGAGGGACCAGGACCGGGCGCGCGGTGTGCACGCAGAGAGTGACCAGCCGGTCGCCGTCGTAGGCGGCCAGGTTGCCGGGCTGGTCCGCGGCGCGCAGGGCGACCGTGGGATGGGCCGCCTTCAGGGCGAGCGCGCGGAACAGCTCCGGACCGTTTCCCGGGCGCCGGGAGCGGCGCAGGGCCAGCGCCGAGTCCAGTACGTCCACGGCGACCACGTCCGCGAGGACCGGGGTGGCGATCTCGGCCAGCTCGTGCGCCGTGCGCTCCACCTCCAGCGAGGTGCCCACCCGGGTCGAGGCGTCCGCGATGAGCGCCAGCCGCCTGCGGGCCCGGTCGGCCTCGGCGGCCGCGCGGTGCCGCTCGGTGACGTCGACCACCGAGATGGCCGCCCCCAGCACCCGGCCGCCGGGGTCCTCCAGCCGGTAGAACGACAGCGACCAGGCGTGCTCGTGCTCGGGATCGGAGGGCGGCCGGCCCACGTGGTACTGGTCCAGCAGGGGCGTGCCGGTGGTGAGCACCTGGCGCAGCGCCGACTCCACGGTGTCGATGTCGGGCAACGGCAGGGTCTCCCGCAGATGGCGGCCGATGTGCTCCTCGGCGGGCACGCCGTCGATCCGCTCCAGCGCCGGGTTCACCAGGAGATACCGCAGGTCGGGGTCGAGCAGGGCCAGGCCGATGGGGGACTGGTTGATCAGCCGCTCGCACAGCGCCAGGTCGGTCTCCACCCGCTGCAGCAGGGTGTGGTCGGCGGCGATGCCCAGCGCGTAGACGTCGCCGAGATCGTCCAGCAGCCGCATGGTGCGGAACTCCGTCAGCCTGCTGCTGCCGTCCTTGTGCCGGACCGGGAAGGCACCGGCCCAGCTGCGGCCGGTCTCCAGCACGTCCGTGAAGAGGCCCACCACGGCCTTCAGGTGCTCGGGGTCGACCAGCAGCCGCGCCGCGTTCCTGCGCAGCGCCTCCTCGGCCGTGTAACCGAACAGTTCCTCGGCCTGCGGGGTCCAGAACACGATCCGCCCGTGCACGTCCAGTGCCACCGCGGCCACGCTCAGGACGTCCAGCAGACCGGTCGGACGCGCTCTGTCGGGGCCGTACTCCTCACCACCGGAGCCGTCGGCGCCACCGGACCGCAGGGAACCCACAGCCATCCCTCAACCACCTCCACCGGCCACGGGCCGATGCCGACGCAGCTGCTACGGCCCTTCCATGCTGCCCCGTACCCGCCGCTCGCCCAACTCCAGACCGGGTACCCCGTCCCGCGCCGGGCTCCCGCCCGCACCCGCACAACCTCACCGTTCTCTCTCCTTGCGGGCCGTGCGTGGCGGGCGGACAAGCAGGAACATGGGGTTACGTAGAGGATGTAGCCAATGAATTCTCCGAATTCTCCGCGCGAGGGCTTCGACGTGCCCGCCCCCGCGGGCCCGAGCGAGTTCCTCGACGCCTCCAGCGACGCGGCGGCGGTGCTGTCGGCCGAGGGCGTCGTGGTCGGCTGGACCCGGGGCGCCGAGGCGCTCCTCGGCCACCCGGCCGCCGAGGTGGTGGGCCGCCCCGCGGCGCGGCTGCTCGCCATGCGCGCCGACCCGGCCCGTGCCGCCGGTGTCGCCGAGCGCTGCCGCTCCGGCATGGGATGGAGCGGTCTCATCCCGGTACGCCACCGCGACGGCCGCAGCATCGACGTGGCCCTGCGGGTCTCCGCCTCCTTCAGCATGGACGGCGGGGAGTGCTTCCTCCTCTCGGCCCGGGAGCAGCGGCCCCAGTGGGCGATGGGCCAGTCCGTCCTCGACGGGTTCCTCACACGCTCACCCATCGGCATGGCCGTGATGGACCTGGACCTGCGCTACGTGTGGCTGAACGACACGCTGGAGCGCTTCGGCGGAGTGCCGCGCGAGCAGCGCCTGGGCCGCCGGCTGAGCGAACTGCTGCCGGGTCTGGAGGCGACCACCATCGAGGGCCTGATGCGCAAGGTGCTGACGACCCGGGAGCCGGTCACCGACTACGAGTACCTCGGCTGGAGCTGGGCCGATCCGCACCGCCCACGCGCCTACGCCACCTCCTTCTTCCCGCTCGTCGACACCGGCGACTCGGTGACCGGCGTCTGCTACCTGGTCACCGACGTCACCGAGCGGTGGAGCGTCCGCCAGCTGCTGTCCATGGTCAACGAGGCCGGCACCCGCATCGGCACCACCCTCGACGTGCTGCGCACCGCCCAGGAACTCGCCGACTTCGCCGTCCCCCGCTTCGCCGACTTCGTCATCGTCGACCTCCTGGAGCCCGTTCTCAGCAGCGAGGGCCACGGCGCCTGGCTGACCGACGCGGGCCCGGCGCCCGTCAGACCGGTGATGCGGCGCGCCGCGCTGAAGACCGTGCGGGAGGGCCACCCCGAGGCCGTGGCGCGGGTCGGCGACCGGGTGGACTTCCTCCCTCCGCCGCACGGCGTCGACCTGCTCATCCGGGGCGAGCCGATCCTCATCCCGGTCCTCGACCCGGACGACAGCCTGTGGGTCACCGAACAGCCCGCCCGCGCGGCCCGCATCCGGGAGTTCGGACTGCACTCGCTCATCTCGGTCCCGATGCGGGCGCGCAACACCGTCCTGGGCCTGACCACGTTCGCCCGCTCCCTCAACCAGGTCTCCTTCCAGTCCGACGACGTCCTGCTCGCCCGTGAGCTGGTGGCGCGCGCCGCCGTCTGCGTCGACAACGCCCGCCGCTACACCCGGGAGCACACGGCGGCGGTCACCCTGCAGCGCAGCCTGCTGCCGCAGGCCCTGACGGGCGGTACGGCCCTGGAGGTGGCCTCCGCCTACCTGCCGGCGGACGCCACGGACGGTGTCGGCGGCGACTGGTTCGACGTGATCCCGCTCTCCGGCGCCCGCGTCGGCCTGGTCGTCGGCGACGTGGTCGGCCACGGCCTGTCCGCGGCGGCGAGCATGGGCCGGCTGCGCACCGCCGTGCGGACCCTCGCCGACATGGAGATGCCCCCCGACGAACTCCTCGCCCACCTCGACGACCTCGTCCTGCGGCTCGGGGAGGAGGAGAGCGGGGGCGCGGGCGCCGAGGGCAGCACCGACACCTTCGTCGGGGCGACCTGCCTGTACGCCGTCTACGACCCGGTGACCCGGCGGTGCGCCATGGCCCGCGCGGGGCATCCGCCGCCCGTCGTCGTGGCACCCGACGGGCAGGTCGACTTCCCCGAGATGCCGCCCGGACCGCCGCTCGGGCTCGGCGGCATGGCCTTCGAGGCCACCGAGATCGAACTCGCCGAGAACAGCCTCCTGGGCCTCTACACCGACGGTCTCATCGAGGGCGCCGACCAGGACGTCGAACGGGGCATGTCCCGGCTGCGAGCCGCCCTGAGCGGCCCCGCCACCGACCTCGACGCGCTGTGCACCTCCACGGTCCAGCACCTGGTCCCGGTTCCCCAGCCCGACGACATCGCCCTGCTCCTGGCCCGCACCCATGCCCTGGCCGCCGCCGACGTCGTCTCCTGGGACGTGCCCGTCGACCCGGCCGCCGTCGCCGACGTGCGCGCCCGGGCGACCCGCCAGGTCGCGGAGTGGGGCTACGACGAGCTGGCGGTGACCACCGAACTCATCGTCAGCGAACTCGTCACCAACGCCATCCGCTACGCGGAACCGCCCATCCGGCTACGGCTGTTGCGCGACTCCCGGCTGACCTGCGAGGTCGCCGACGCCAGCAGCACCGCCCCCCGGCTGCGGCACGCCCGCAGCACGGACGAGGGCGGCCGGGGCCTCTTCCTGGTCGCCCAGCTCGCCCACCGCTGGGGCGCCCGCTACACCGGCGACGGCAAGATCATCTGGGCCGAGCAGGAGTTCCCGCAGCCCTAGGGTGCCGCCGAGGGCCGGCGGGCCGGGGCTCTGTCGAATTCGCACGTTTGGCCGTACGCTGTCAATTCATAAGGATTCGGCAGCAATTGGGGGAGCCGCCATGTCCGGGGACACGTACGGTCCGTACCAGGGACCGCCGGATCAGGGACCACCTCAGGGCCAGGGGGGCCCGGACCAAGGGGCGCCGCACCAGGGCGCCCCGGGGCAGGGCGGATCACCCGGCCAGGGGTTCGCGTACCAAGGGTTTCCACCCCCGGGGCAGGGGTTCCCGCCCCCGGGTTCCTTCGTCCCGCCGATGCCGGCCGCCCCGCCGCCCGCGCCGCCGGACGCCCTGCGGGCGGTCGCGGTGGCCCTCCTCAACCTGAGCGGACTCGGTCTCGGTTATCTGCTCGTCCGAAGATGGCTCCCGATGGCCGTGTGCCTGGCGGCGACCGTCGTCCTGCTGCTCGTCGCCCTGCCCGCGGACGCCGACGGCGTGCCCGGAGCCGCGCTCGTCCTCTACCTCGTGTTCCTGCTGCTGGCCGCCCTGCACGGCGCGTTCGTCGGCCTGCGCACCCGCCTGGTGTGGCCGGGGCAGCAGCCCGTCGCACTCCTGCTGGGCCTCGTCCTGCTGGCCGTCCCGGTCGGCGGCGCCCTCTGGTACGACAGCGCGCGGCAGGAAGCCGTCGAACGCGCGCTCCTGGACCGTCTCGACACCGCCGACCAGCAGGTCACGGCGGCGGGCAAGGAGGGCTTCGCCGCCGCCAAGTCCGAGTACCAGGACGCCCTGGCCGTCTACCGCGACCTCGTCGTCCACCACTCCGGCTCCCGCGCCGCCGCCCAGGTCCCCGACCGGCTGAAGACCTACTACACGACGGTCGGCGCGGCCTACAGCCACAACGACTACTGCACGGCCGTGGAACCGCTGAAGTACCTGCGGACGGTGCCCGACTCGATGCCGAAGGACCAGCTCGGTTCGCTCGCCGACTGGCCCGACGACCGGCTGGCCACCTCGCTGTACGAGTGCGGAGCGGGCGCCCTGACCGACGGCGGCACCGACTGGGTCACGCAATTCGGCGACCTGCTGGGCACCTTCCCCGAGTCCGACCAGGCCGACAAGGTCGTACCCGCCGTCGACGCGGCCGAGAAGAAGGCGGCCAAGGCCGTCTCCGGCAGCGACCCCTGCACCGCCGTCACCCGGCTGCACACCCTCAACACCCAGATCATCCAGCTGTCGAACGACGCGAGCGGCCAGTCCGACGGCCTGACCAAGGTCGCGGCCCGGGCCGACAGCAGCGGTGACGCGGGCGCGTACGAGTGCGGCGTCAAGCAGTACCAGGACGGCGACTTCGAGCAGGCACAGGAGACCATGCAGCAGTTCGTCACCGACAACCCGCACCACAAGAACCGCGACCGCGCCCGCAAGATCGCGATCGGCGCCGAGGTCGCCCAGACGCTCCCGGCCGCCGGCAAGAAGCTGCCCACCACCGCGGGCGGCGGCGGCATCTCCGTGACCGTCAAGAACGACAGCCCCGACGAGATCACCGTGCTCTACACCGGCCCGGTCACCGGCAGCTTCACCCTGAAGGCGTGCGGGAGTTGCAAGGCCTACTCGTTCGCCAGCTCGCTCATCTCCGGATGGGAACCCTGTAGCGACAGCGGCAAGAACTACCCGCAGCGCACGATCAGCCTCCCGCCCGGCACCACCTACTTCGTGCACAAACCGAAGAACGACAGCACGGCCACCCCGGGATCCGACACCGCCAAACTCCGCTACGGCTACATCTACACCGAGTGCGCCTACACGACGCAGTCACTGGGGTCCAGCTACTGAGCGCGGTGCGAGGCTGTCGGTCCCGGCAACTAAGCTCCCGCGCATGAACGACGAGGGCAGGGACAACCCCGCGAGACGGGTCGTCGACGGGCGGTTCGAGCTGCGGGCACGGCTCGGTGGCGGCGGCATGGGCATGGTCTGGCGCGCCACCGACCTGGTGCTGCACCGCAGTGTGGCCGTCAAGGAGGTACGGCCGGCCGACCCCGGGCTCGCCGAGTACGACCCGGAGGCCGCGCGGCTGCTGCGGGAGCGGGTGCTCCGGGAGGCCCGGGCACTGGCCCGGGTCGACCATCCCAACGTGGTGACGATCTCACATCGTCGACGGCGGACCGGGCACCTACCCGTGGATCGTCATGGAACTCGTCACCGGCGGCTCCCTGGCGGACCGTCTCGCCCGCGGTCCGATGAACCCCGTCGAGGCCGCGCGCATCGGCCGCGAGGTGCTGGCCGCCCTCCGGGCCGCCCACGAGGCCGGTATCGAGCACCGCGACGTGAAGCCCGCCAACGTCCTGATGCGCCCCGACGGCCGCCCGGTGCTCACCGACTTCGGTATCGCCGCCGTCCGTGAGGCCACCGCCCTCACCGCCACCGGGTCGGTCATCGGCACCCCCGACTACATGGCCCCCGAACGGGTCTCCGGCAAGGACGGCGGTCCGGCCGCCGACCTGTGGTCGCTCGCGATGATGCTGTACGTGGCCGTCGAGGGCCACCATCCGCTGCGCCGGGGCACCACCCTCGCGACGCTCGCCGCCGTCCTCTCCGACGACATACCGCCGCCGGCCAACGCGGGCCCCCTCACGGACGTCCTCAACCGCGTCCTGGTCCGCGACCCGCAGGCCCGCCCGGACGTCCGGCAACTGGACCGCATGCTGGCCGACGCCGCCCGCCAGACCCAGACCCAGGCCCAGCCCCAGGCCGAGACCACCCCCACGTCCTTCCCGCTCCAGCCCCCGGTGGCGCCGCCCCAGGACACCACCGGACCGCAGCACATGGGCCCGACCGCTCCCGTGCCGGTCGCTCCCCGCCGCCGCTGGACCCTCTTCGTCCTGCCCACCGCCGGAGTGGCCCTCGCGGGCACGCTCCTGTGGACCCAGCTGCCGGGATCGGGCACCCACGACTCCCCGTCCGGCGGCTCCACCGGCACGACCTCGCCCTCGACCGCTGCCACCGGCTCTCCCACGGCGACGGGCACGGACTCGGGCTCGGGGGAGACCACCACCACGACCGACCTGCTGACCCCGCAGGGCATCCGCACCGCGATCGCCGCCTTCAAGAAGAAGACCGGCCGGGACCGTTTCGGCAAGCTCGCCGTCTACCCGGACTACGTCATCGCCTATGTGATGGTGAAGGGCAGCAACAGCGCGTACGACAGCTACACCTACCGCGCGGGTCAGGGCGTGGAGGAGGACATCATCAAGGGCAGCGGTCTCTTTGCCGACGAGAAGCCCGTCCGCCTTGACGGCTTCGACTGGGACAAGGTCCCCTCGCTGCTGGCCCAGGCGAAGAAGAAGCTCAACGTGCCCAACGTGAACACCCGTTACCTGCTCGTGGACCTCCCGGGCAACGCCTTCGGCGACCCCGCCGGGATGTCCGTCTACCTCAGCAACGAGTACAGCCAGAGCGGCTACCTGCAGACGGACGCGAAGGGCAAGCTCGTCCGGGTGGTGGCGAACGAGGACTGAGAGCCGGCGGCCGTGCGAGCAGGCGTCAGCGGCGTTCAGCTTAGGTTGCAGGTCCAAGGGCATCTCCGGGGGCGGGGCGTCGGTATACGGTCCGTAGCGCTCGTCCCGACAGAAGTGGCTCACGTCAACGGAGATTCCGGCCGAAGCATGCCGCGCAGGCGCCGCGCGGTCGTGCGGCGGGATCGACATGACGGGGGCCGCGCTGTCGGCCCGGCGGCAGAGCCGCGTCCGCCGCCGATGTATGTCGCCCTGTCACTCCACTGCTTCGAGGTGCCCTGTGGCCATGCCTTCTCCTGCCTCGTCCCCGTCCGCGCCGCCCGACACGGGCACCGGCAACCGGCACACCACGGCCACCATCGTGCTGGCCTGCCTCGGGGTGTTCGTCTCCTATCTGCCGGTCGTCGGGGTCTCCGTCGCGCTTCCGGTCATGCAACAGGCCCTCGACGCCTCCACCGTCGGGCTCCAGTGGATCACCGACGCCTTCATCCTGCCGACCGCGGCGCTGCTGCTGACCTGCGGCATGGTGGGTGACCTGTACGGCCGTAAGAAGACGTACCTGGCCGGGCTGGTGCTGTTCTGCCTCGGCTGCCTGGTGTGCCTCACCGCCGGCAGCGTCGTCCAGGTCTGCGTGGGCCAGGCGCTCACCGGCGTCGGCACCGCCGCCCTGCTGCCCTCCACCCTCGCGCTGATCGGGCATGTCTGCCCGGACCCGCGCAGGCGAGCCCGCGCGATAGCCCTGTGGACGGCCGCCCTCGGCCTCGGACTCACCCTCGGCCCGGTGGTCAACGGCCTGATCGTGGAGCACGCGAGCTGGCGCTGGATCTTCCTGCCCTCGCTCGTCGTCGCCGTCGCGACCGCCGTGATCGGCGCCGCCCTGCTGACCGACTCCCGGGCCGAGCGCGAGCGTCACCTGGACGTTCCCGGGCAGTTGCTGGCCGTCGTCGCCATCACCGGGCTCGTCTACGGCGTCATCGAGGGCGGCAGCGACGGGTGGTCGTCGGCGCAGGCCGTGATCGCGTTCGTGGCCGCCGCTCTCGGCGCCGTCGGCTTCGTCGTGGTGGAACTCCGTTCGGCCTGCCCGATGCTGGACATGCGCCTGTTCAAGTCGGCGGCGTTCTCGGGCGCGGCGGTCGTCATGGCCGTCACCCTGTTCGCCCAGGTCGGCCTGGTCTTCGCGCTCAGCGAGTACTTCGGGCTCGTGCACCACGCCTCGACGCTGGACATCGGCATCCGGCTCATCGCCATCAACGGCTTCACGGTGGTGCTCGGCCCGCTCGTCGGGCGGCTGATGAACCGGGTCACGCCCGGACTGCTGCTGGTCACCGGCCTGGTGGTCGGCGGGATCGGCGCCCTCCTGGTGAACGCCTTCCAGGCCGACACCGGCACCGGTGAGGCCGCCCTGGTCATCGGCGTGCTCGGGATCGGCATCGCGCTCGCCATGGCACCGATCACCACCATCGCCATGAACGCCCTGCCGCACCGGCTCGGCGGCACCGCCGCCGCGGCCAACAGCGCGCTCCGCCAGATCGGCAGCGCCCTCGGCCCCGCCGTCTTCGGCGTCGTCCTCACCCACCGCACCCTGGCCACCCTGCCCGGACACCTCGCCTCGTCCGGGCTGAGCCCCGCCGACCAGGGTCAGGTGAGCGGGCTGGTCTCGCACGTCGGCATCCAGGCCGGGGCGTTCCTGCAGCTGAAGACCCCGCAGAGCACCGGACAGGCCCAGAGCGCCTACGGCGCGAGCTTCACCGACGCCCTGCACACCTGCGCCCTCGTCGGCGGCATCGGGATGCTGGTGGCCGCGGTGATCGCCGTGGCGCTGATCGGGATCCGCCCGGCGCGGGCCCCGCGGCCGGCGACGGAAACGGCGCCGCACCCGGCCGGGGCCGCGGGCTGACGTACGACAGGCAGCGGCCGGCCACCGAACCGTGGCCGGCCGCTCCGCCCGTCAGCGCGCGAGCAGCTCCAGCGTGTCGATCACGCGGTTGGAGAAGCCCCACTCGTTGTCGTACCAGGCGACCACCTTCACGTGCCGGCCGTCGACACGGGTCAGGGCCGAGTCGAAGATCGACGAGGCCGGGTTGCCCGTGATGTCCGAGGACACCAGCGCGTCCTCCGAGTACTCGAGGACGCCCGCGAGCGGCCCGTCCGCCGCCGCGCGGTACGCGGCCAGCACGTCGTCACGGGTCACGTCACGGGAGACCGTCGTGTTCAGCTCGACGATCGAGCCCACCGGCACCGGCACCCGGATCGAGTCGCCGGACAGCCTGCCGTCGAGGTTCGGCAGCACCAGGCCGATCGCCTTGGCGGCGCCCGTCGTCGTCGGCACGATGTTGACCCCCGCGGCCCGGGCGCGCCGCGGGTCGCGGTGCGGGCCGTCCTGGAGGTTCTGCTCCTGGGTGTACGCGTGCACCGTCGTCATGAACCCGTGCTCGATCCCGGCGAGTTCGTCGAGGACGGCGGCCAGCGGCGCGAGCGCGTTGGTCGTGCAGGAGGCGTTGGAGACGACCGTGTGCGTCTGCGGGTCGTACGCGTCGGTGTTCACGCCGTACGCGAGCGTGACGTCGGCACCGTCCGACGGCGCGCTGACCAGCACCTTCCGCGCACCCGCGTCGAGGTGGGCGCGGGCGGCCTTCGCCGACGTGAAGCGGCCGGTCGACTCCAGCGCGAGGTCCACGCCGAGCTCGGCCCACGGCAGCTGCGCCGGATCGCGTTCGGCGAGCACCTTGATACGGCGGCCGTCGACGACGAGGACGTCCCCGTCGACGCTCACCGGACGTCCCAGCCGGCCCGCCGTCGAGTCGAAGGCGAGCAGCCGCGCGAGCGCGGTGGGCTCGGTGAGGTCGTTGACGGCGACGACCTCCAGGTCGCTGTCCCGCTCCAGCAGAGCGCGCAGCACATTGCGTCCGATGCGGCCGAATCCGTTGATGGCGATACGAGTCATGAATGGCGTCCCTTCGCTACACCCCCAGGTTCGCGGCCCGCGTCCGGCGGCGACAGCGGCGAGATCGCCATGGTTCGAAAGGATTCCGCCAGCAGTCGCCGGAGACCTCGCCGCACGTGGGGCGCCCGGCCGTCGCTACTCGCCCTTGGTGAACGTGCGCCGGTAGTCGCTCGGTGTCGTCCCGAGGATCCGCTGGAAGTGCAGCCGCAGGTTGGCGCCGGTGCCGAGGCCGACGTCGTCGGCGATCTGCTCGACGCTCCGCTCCGAGCGCTCCAGCAACTCCCGCGCCAGGTCGATGCGGGCCCGCATCACCCACTGCATCGGCGTGTACCCGGTGTCCTCGGCGAAGCGCCGGGAGAAGGTGCGCGCCGAGACCCCCGCGTGCCGGGCGAGCGCGTCGAGGGTGAGCGGTCCGTCCAGCCGATGCAGGGCCCATTCGCGGGTCGCGGCGAACCGCTCACCCAGCGGCTCGGGCACACTGCGCGGCACGTACTGCGCCTGACCGCCGCTGCGATAGGGCGCCGCGACCAGCCGCCGGGCCGCGTGGTTGGACGCGGCGACCCCGAGGTCACCGCGCAGGATGTGCAGGCACAGGTCGATGCCCGAGGCGGCACCGGCCGACGTCAGCACACTGCCCTCGTCGACGAACAGCACGTTCTCGTCGACCTTGACCAGCGGATGCCTCTCGGCGAGCGCCCGCGTGTAGTGCCAGTGCGTCGTGGCCCGCCGCCCGTCGAGCAGCCCGGTCGCGGCGAGCGCGAAGGCCCCGGTGGAGATCGCGGCCAGCCGCGCACCCCGCGCGTGCGCGGCCAGCAGCGCGTCCACGACGGCCGGCGGCGGGTCCTCCCGGTCCGGGAACCGGTACCCGGGCACGAACACGATCTCCGCCCACTGCAGCGCGTCGAGGCCGTGGGCGACGTGGTACGACAGCCCGTCGCCACCGGTGACCAGACCGGGCGCCGCCCCGCACACCCGTACCTCGTACGGCATGCTCGCCCGGGTCGTGAACACCTGCGCCGGGATCCCGACGTCCAGGGGCTTCGCCCCCTCCAGCACCAGGACGGCGACGCGATGCAGACGGGAGGCAGGCACACCGCACAGGGTACGAGCCCGTGACCGGCACCGGCGTCCGACGCGGTCGCTCACTCGGTGGCGGTGCCGCCGGATTCCTGTGCGGCCATGACCTCGTCGCCGTGCGCGAAGGCCCAGGCTCCGACGGCGTCGATGGGGCCCAGCAACGACCGTCCGAGAGCGGTGAGCCGGTACTCCACGCGCGGCGGTGCCCCGGGGAACGACCGGCGCGTCACCAGACCGTTGAACTGCAGGCGCCGCAGGGTCTCGGTGAGCACCTTGGAGCTGATGCCCCCGATCCGCTCCCGCAGTTCGAGCGGGCGCCTCGGCCCGTCCCGCAGGGCCCAGAGCACCACGGCGTTCCAGGTGTGCGAGAGCAGGTCGAAGGCGAGGCGGGCGCGGCAGTCGGCGAGGAAGGCGTCGGTCGTCACGTACCAGATGGTGCCCGACGGGCTGCGTAGCGTCGGTGCGAACGACTCAAGCAGGCCTGGAGAAGGAGCGGTTGATGCGGATCGGCGTACTGGGGACGGGCAACATGGCGGACGCCCTCGCCACCCACTGGGCGCGGGCCGGGCACCAGGTCACCGTCGGAGGACGGGACATCGGCAGGGCCGAACGGCTCGCGGCGCGGATCGGGGCCGGCATCCGGGCCGCCGGTCCGCGCGCGGCGGCCGAGTCCGGTCCCGTGGTGCTGGCCGCACTGCCCTTCGCGGCGGGCGCGGCCGTGGTGGGGGAGTTGCGGGCGGCCCTCGACGGGAGGACGGTGATCGACTGCTCCAATCCGGTCGGCGCGGGATTCCGGCTGCTGACGGAGGGCGGTGCGTCGGCGGCGCGGCGACTGGCCGCGGCGGCGCCGGGAGCCCATGTGGTCAAGGCGTTCAATCTCTGCCACGAGGACGTGTGGCGCATGCGGCCACCGGTCTTCGACGGGCGGCCGCTGGCCGTTCCGCTCTGCGGGGACGACGAGGAGGCGCTCGCGCGGGTGGGCCGGCTGGTGCGGGACGTGGGCTGCGCACCGCTGGCCGCCGGTGGTCTCGACCGGGCGGGGCTCCTGGAGGCGGCCGCCGCGCTGTACATCGGGCTGTGGGTCGGCGAGGGAGCGGACGTCCAGGCCATGGCGCCACCGCTGGCGTACGCGGCCGGTCCCCGGACATGACCGCCGGGGCCGCCGGGAGCGTCGCGCCAGCCGGGTCCGTCGCGCCTGCCGGGACCCGTTCGGGTGTACCCCGATCCGCGGTGATTGCGGCCGGGCGGCGGGCCCGGATGATGGAGTCATGCCTGGAGCGGACGTCGAGGTGCCGGTGCTGATCGTCGGCGGTGGGCCGGTCGGGCTCACCGCCCGGGCGTTGCTGGACCGCTGGGGCGTGCCGACCCTGCTGGTCGAGAAGCATCGCGAGCTGTCCCCGTTCCCCCGGTCCCGGCTGGTCAACGTGCGCTCGATGGAGATCTTCCGGCAGCTCGGGATCGCCGACCGGATCGCGGCCGACGCGTTCGCGCCCGAGTACGGCCGGGTCCGGTTCCGCGACACCCTGTACGACCCCGACTTCGCCACCGCCGCGATGGTCGGCGTGCACGCGCCGGTGCCCGAGAGCCCGGTCGTCGGCACGCTCACCTCGCAGGACCGGCTGGAGCCCGTCCTGCTCTCGGCGGCCGGGGGAGACGTACGGTTCGGAGCCGAACTCGTCGGCCTGGAGGAGGAATCCGAGGGTGTCCTCGCCCTGGTCGCCGACCGGGAACGCGGCACCCGCACCCGTGTCCGCGCCCGGTACGTGCTCGCCGCCGACGGCGCGAACTCCACCGTCCGCGAGCGGCTGGGCATCGGCAGCACCGGTCCCGGAGCGCTCGGCAGCTTCACCACCGTCGTCTTCGACGCCGACCTGGCCCGCTGGTGCGCGGACCAGCCCGCCGGGGTCTACTTCACGGCGTTCGGCACCTTCACCCCGCTCTACCCCGACGGCGGCTGGGCCTGGTTCGGCGCCACGCCCGGCGACGCCGAGCACGCCGACTGGTCCGGCCTCGTCTCCCGGGCCCTCGGCCCCGGCGCCGACGTACGGGCCGACGTGGTACGGGTCCAGCACTGGTCGATGTCCGCGTCCGTGGCCGAGCGCTTCGCCCGGGGCCGGGTCCTGCTGGCCGGCGACGCCGCGCACGCGGTCCCCCCGATCGGCGGCCTGGGCATGAACGTCGGCGTCGCCGACGCCCACAACCTCTGCTGGAAACTGGCCGGCGTGCTCCAGGGCTGGGCCGCACCGGCCCTGCTGGAAACGTACGAGACGGAGCGGCTGCCCGTCGCCCGCGAGACGCTCCGCCAGGCCGTCGGGAACACCGAACTCCTCATCCAGGTGCAGAAGCTGCGCACCGAACACCTCCGCTGCGGCGCGTCGGCGTCCACACCGGTCGAACTGCCCTGGTCGGAACGGTACTTCGCGCAACTCGGCCTGGTGCTCGGCGTGGCCTACCGCTCCGCTGCCGTCCTGGCCGACCACGCCGGCCCGCCCGACCCCTGCGGCACCGAGTACGTCCCCACCGCGCTGCCGGGCCACCGCATGCCCCACCACTGGCTCGGCCCGGACCGCTCGACGCTCGACGCCTGCGGCGAGTGGTTCACCCTGCTCACCCCGGACCCGGCCCGCTGGGAACAACAGGGCACCGCCCGCTGGCCGTTGCGGGTCGAGGCCCTGCCGGGGGAGCACGCCGGCCCGGACCGCCCGAGCCCGCGCGGCGGCGCCCTCCTCGTCCGCCCGGACGGCCACATCGCCGCCCGCTGGGACGAACCCCCGTCGAACGGCACCACCCTCCGGCACGCCCTGACCGCCCTCACCTCGCACGCGCCGGCCGGCTGACCTGAAGGACCTGAGGCGCGATCAGGCTCCGGCCGAGGCGCGGGGCGGGGCGGTGCTGGCCCGGATCACCAGGTGGGCCGGGACGAGATCGGTGCCGGGGCGGGAGTCGTCGCGGGTGCGGATCTGACGCAGGACGCCCTGCACGCAGCGGCGGCCGACCTCGGCGAAGTCCTGGTGGACGGTGGTGAGGGGCGGGATGAAGAAGGCCGCGTCGGGGGTGTCGTCGAAGCCGACCACACTGATGTCCGCCGGTACGGACCGGCCCCGCTCGTGGAAGGCGCGCAGCAGCCCCAGGGCCATCTGGTCGTTGGACGCGAACACGGCGGTGCAGCCCGGCTCTTCGGCGAGCGCCAGTCCGGCCGCGTAACCCGACTCGGCCGACCAGTCACCGCGCAGCGGCGCCGGGACCGGGCGCCCGGCCTCCTCCAGTACGGCCCGCCAGGCCTGGGTGCGGCGCTCGCCCGCGTACGACGTCCCGGGACCGGACACGTGCCACACGGTCCGGTGTCCCAGCTCCAGCAGATGCCGTACGGCCTTGCGGGCGCCGTCGGCCTGGTCGGTGTCGACCACGCTGTAGCGGTCCCCGGCATCCGAGTCCACCACCACGACATGGACGCCGGGCGGCAGTTGGACCGTACCGCTGTCGAGCAGGTGGATCTCCATGATGACGATGACGGCGTCCACGGCCAGCTCGCCCATCCGCGTGAAGGCGCCGAGCACGTTGTCCTGGGTGGCCACGTCGATGGGGATGAGGGTGATCGCGTACCCCTCGGCCGCGGCATGCGTGGCGATCGCCTCCACGGTACGGCTGCTGCCCGTGGAGGCCAGGCTGAACAGGATCACGCCGATGGTGTTGAACTGGCCGTAACGCAGGGCGCGCGCCGCGCTGTTGGGCCGGTAGCCCAGCTCGCGCATCGCGGCGAGCACCTGCTCCCGGGTGGCGGCGATCACCCCCGGATGGCCGTTGGAGACCCGCGAGACGGTCTGCGAGGAGACCCCGGCGAGTTCGGCGACATCGGCCATGGAGACCCGCTGCTTGCGGCGCCCGCCGGGCACCCCGGACCCGCTGCGCCGCGCACTGCCCGCGGCCGGCGGCACCCACTGCTCCGGCTCGTTCAGCTCCATCGCCCCACCCCTCAATTCTCCTTCATGCACGGGAAGTCGGGACCGGAAACCTTGACGGCCGCAGGGGCGGATGCCACGATTCCGACGCTTTCGAGTTTACGTAAACATCGCCGTGTGACCAGCCCCGACGGAGATCCCGTCGCAGCGTCGCGCAGCGGATGTTCACGTAAACACACCGCGTCGATGTTTACGTGAACACGTGGTCCGGGGCCGTCGGGCCCCTGCGTCGAGCCGCCGTCTCCTGAAAGGGCACGTTGATGCGCAAGACCCCCGCCAGAACCCGTATCACCCCCCGTACCCGCGCCGCCCTCGCGGCGGTCGCGATCGCCGCGGTGGGCGCCACCACCCTCACCGGCAGCCCGGCCTCCGCCGCCGTCCCGGGCCACGGCACCAGCCAGTTCAAGGGCGTCAACTGGGCCGACCCGCGCGACAACTACGCCGACGACCCGGTGGTCCTCTCCGGCCTGTCGCTCTCCGACAGCTACACCCAGACCTACGCCAAGGCGACCCGGGTGATCGCGGCGTTCCGCGCCAACCTCGGGGCCAACACCGTACGGCTGCCCATCAACCCGTACACGGTGAACGGCTCGTACTGGAAGTCGTACCGCGGGGTCATCGACGCGGCCTCCGCCCAGGGCTTCAAGGTGATCGTCTCCTACTGGGAGGGCACCGGCGCCAACAAGGACGGCTTCATCGACGACGAGGCCACCTACTGGCCCATGTGGAACACGGTCGTCAAGGCCTACCGGCACGACCCGCACGTCTACTTCGAGCCGATGAACGAGCCGCACGGCTACACCGACGCCGAATGGGCCGACCTCGCCGCCAAGTGGCTGGCGACCTACCCGTCCGTCCCGCACAACCGGGTCTTCGTCTCCGGCGCCGGCTACAACGACCACGTCACCACCGTCTGCGCCGACCCGCGCCTGAAGGGCACCTACCTCTCCCTGCACCACTACGGGTTCTGGAAGAGCTACGCCACCTACGACCAGTGGGCGGCCGACCTCAAGGAGCGCCTCGGCGACTGCGCGGGACGCACCGTCGCCGACGAGTTCGGTGCCCCGATGACCACGGGCCTCGACTACAACAAGCCCGCGCCGGACGACAACTCCGTCAACTTCATCCAGGCCGACACCGACGTGTTCCGCGAGCTCGGCATGGGCTCGGTGTACTGGCCGGGCCTGCGCACCGACGACACGTACTCGATCCAGAAGCTGATCGGCGACGCGTCCCGCCCCTGGCTGGCCACCACCAACCAGTCCGGCGCCGACCGCCTCGCCTGGGCGTGGGGCCGTGGCAGGCCGGTGAGCGGCTGACCGGTTCCCGGAGGGCCGCGGCGCACCACGGGCGCCGCGGCCCGGTGCCGGTCAGGGCGGCTCATGCCCCCTGGAGCCGGCGCAGGTAGGTCAGACCGGGGCGGCCCGAGAGCAGGATCTCGCCGGTGACGGTGAAGCCGTTGCGGTCCAGTACGGTCCGGGACGCCGCGTTCTCCTGCCGCGCGGCGGCCCGCAGCGCGGTCAGTCCGTAGCCGTCGGCGGCGAGTCGGCAGATCTCCCGCACGGCCGAGGTGGCCAGCCCGCGCCCGGCGGCGCGCTCCGCGATCCGGTAGCCCAGATCGGCCGCGCCGTCCGCCACGTCCACCAGGTTGATCCGCCCCAGCACCGCGCCCGCCGCGTCGACCAGCACATGGAAGTAGCAGACCCCGGCCTCCTGTTCGGCCAGCCGCGCGCGGTGGATCTCGTCGAACCGGGCGAAGTAGTCGTCGCCGCGATCGGGGATCACCGCCGCGAAATAGGCGCGGTTCTCCCGCTCGAAGGCGAGGAGCGCGGGGGTGTGGTCCGCTCGGAGCAACTGGAGCTCGGGCATGGGGAGGACGGTAGGCACCCCGGCCCGCCGCCCGCCAGTGGATTAGGACCTGCGCAGGTCCCTGACCCGGCGGAGCTTGCCGAGGGAGCGCTCCAGGGTCTCCGGGTCGACCACGTCGACCTCGACGCTGACCCCGACGCCGTCCTTGACGCCCTGGGCGATGGTCCGGGCGGCGGCCGCGCGGTCGGCGGGGCCGGCGTCGGGCCGGGCCTCCACGCGGACGGTCATGTGGTCCATCCGTTCCTTCCGGCTGATCTGGATCTGGAAGTGCGGGGTCACGCCCGGCGTGCGCAGCACGATCTCCTCCACCTGGCTGGGGAAGACGTTGACCCCGCGCAGGATGATCATGTCGTCGGAGCGGCCGGTGATCTTCTCGATACGGCGGAACCCGGGGCGTGCGGTGCCCGGCAGCAGCCGCGTCAGGTCACGGGTGCGGTAGCGGACGACGGGCAGCGCCTCCTTGGTGAGCGAGGTGAAGACCAGTTCCCCGCTCTCGCCGGCGGCCAGCACCTCGTCGCCCAGCGGGTCCACGACCTCGGGGTAGAAGTGGTCCTCCCAGACGTGCAGCCCGTCCTTGGTGTCCACGCACTCCTGCGCCACCCCGGGTCCGATCACCTCGGACAGCCCGTATATGTCGACCGCGTGGATGTCGAGCCGCTCCTCGATCTCGCGGCGCATCTCCTCCGTCCAGGGCTCGGCACCGAAGATGCCCACCTTCAGGGAGGTGGAGCGCGGGTCGATGCCCTGGCGCTCGAACTCGTCGAGCAGGGTCAGCATGTAGGAGGGCGTGACCATGATGATCTCGGGCCGGAAGTCCTGGATGATCTGCACCTGGCGCGCGGTCATCCCGCCGGACGCGGGGATCACCGTGCAGCCGGCGCGCTCGGCGCCGTAGTGGGCGCCCAGGCCGCCGGTGAACAGCCCGTAGCCGTAGGAGACATGGACCTTGTGCCCGGGGCGGCCGCCGGCGGCCCGGATGGAGCGGGCGACGACGTCCGCCCACATCGACAGGTCGTTGTCGGTGTAACCCACCACGGTGGGGCGGCCGGTGGTGCCGCTGGAGGCGTGCACCCGCCGTACCTCGGACATCGGTACGGCGAACATGCCGAAGGGGTAGGTGTCCCGCAGGTCGGCCTTGGTCGTGAAGGGGAAGCGGGCGAGGTCGGCGAGGGTGTGGCAGTCGTCGGGGCGCACACCGGCCGCGTCGAACTTCTCGCGGTACAGCTCGACGTTGTCGTACGCGTGCCGCAGTGTCGCGCGGAGCCGGGTGAGCTGGAGCGCCTGGAGCTCCGCGCGGGACATCCGCTCGGCGTCGTCCAGCAGTGCCTCGGGGAGCGGCTCTCCCCGGCGAGTGCCCCTGGGCTCGGGCGCGATCACTTCGCTGCTCATTGCGGCTCCTCCTTCTTCGTGCGCAGGGTGCGACTGCGGCCGCGGAACTCCGCGATCACCTCGTCGCCGCGCACGACCCTCACGTCGTAGACACCGCTGCGGCCGAACCGGACGCGCTCCCGCGCGGTGGCGACCAGGACGTCTCCCTCGTACGCCGGGGCGATGAAGTCGATGTCGGCGCCGGCGGCGACGGTCACGGGGCCGTGGCTGTTGCAGGCGTAGGCGAACGCCGAGTCGGCGAGCAGGAACACATAGCCGCCGTGGGCGATCCGGTGTCCGTTGACCTGGGAGGCGGACACGGTCATCCGCAGGACGGCGGTCCCCTCGCCGTGCTCCAGCAACTCGATGCCCAGCCGCCGGGACGCCTCGTCCGCGGCGAACATCGTTTCGACGGGGCCAGGTGTCGTACCCGGTACCTGGGTCGTCATTTCCACCACCTTGTGAACCGACCGAACATTCGGTTAGCGTGCGGCGTGGTCAAGTAATCCAGCAAGGCCCCCGCATGTCAAGAGGGGGAACGGGGCCGTCGAAAGGCGCGCGCGGGGTGCCGTCCACCCCTGAGCCGAGGAGGCTGTCCGATGTCCGACGACGTGTTCCTGATCGACGGGGCCCGCACCCCGCAGGGCCGCTACGGCGGTGCCCTGGCCGCGGTGCGCCCCGACGACCTCGCCGCCCTCGTCGTCGGTGAGGCCGTCCGCCGTGCCGGTGTGCCCGGTGCGGCCGTGGACGAGGTCGTGCTGGGGGCCGCCAACCAGGCGGGCGAGGACAACCGGGACGTGGCCCGGATGGCGGTGCTGCTCGCCGGGCTGCCGCACACCGTGCCCGGCTACACCGTCAACCGCCTGTGCGCCTCGGGCCTGACCGCCGTGGCCTCGGCGGCCCAGTCGATCCGCGCGGGGGAGGCGGAGCTGGTGGTCGCCGGGGGAGTGGAGTCCATGACCCGGGCGCCCTGGGTGATGGAGAAGCCCGGCACCCCGTGGGCCAAGCCCGGTCAGGTGCACGACACCGCCCTGGGCTGGCGGTTCACCAACCCGCGCTTCACCGCCGCCGACCGTGCCGTGCCCGCGGACGCCGGACCGGGGGTGGTGCGGGTCACCCTCTCCATGGGCGAGACCGCGGAGGAGGCCGCGGCCCTGGACGGCATCACCCGCGCCGACTCCGACGCCTTCGCCCTGCGCAGCCACCAGCGGGCCGTGGCCGCCCAGGAGGCGGGCCGCTTCGACCGCGAGATCGTGCCGGTCCCGGTGCGCGACGGCGAGGTGGCCCGGGACGAGGGCCCCCGTCCCGCCACCACCCTGGAGAAGCTGGGCTCCCTGCGGACCGTCTTCCGCGCGGACGGCATCGTCACGGCCGGCTCGTCCTCGCCGCTGTCCGACGGCGCGGCGGCCCTGGTGGTCGCCGGTGCCGAGGCGGTGGAGCGGTACGGCCTCACGCCCCGGGCCCGGATCGTCGCCTCCGCCTCCGCCGGGGTCCAGCCCCACCTCATGGGCCTCGGCCCGGTCCCCGCCACCGAGAAGGCCCTCGCCCGGGCCGGCTGGCAGAGCGGCGACCTGGACGCCGTGGAACTCAACGAGGCGTTCGCCGCCCAGGCCCTCGCCGTCATCCGCCGGCTCAAGCTCGACGAGGGCCGGGTCAACGCCGACGGCGGCGCCATCGCCCTGGGGCATCCGCTCGGCTGCTCCGGCGCCCGCATCCTGCTGACCCTCCTCGGCCGCCTGGAGCGGGAGAACGGCCGCCGCGGCCTTGCCACGCTCTGCGTGGGCGTCGGCCAGGGTGTCGCCCTGCTGGTGGAGCGGGTGTGACCGGCTCCCCGGAGTGCGAGACGCTGCTGGTGCAGGAGCGGGCCGACCGGGTCGTCGTCACTCTGCACCGCCCCGAGGCCCGCAACACCATCAGCGGCCGGATGATCACCGAACTGCACCAGGTGTGCGAGCGGCTGGAGACCGAACCCGGGCTGCTGCTCCCGACCGGCCACGGCGGGGTCTTCGCGGGCGGCGCCGACATCGCCCGGTGACCGCGGCGGGGCGGCCGCCCTTCCGCGTGACCTGGTCGGGCGCGGCCCTTGCCAGATCGGGGAGGGAGCACCTTATGATGAACCGAACGAATGGTCGGTTGGGAGTTGGTGGAGATGACTGAAGCGGCCGGAAGGGACGCCGAGCACGCGCTGGAGTCCCACTTCGAGGCGACGATCGCGCGGGACCAGCGGATCGAGCCGCGTGACTGGATGCCGGAGGGCTACCGCAGGACGCTGGTCCGGCAGATCGCCCAGCACGCGCACTCGGAGATCATCGGCATGCAGCCGGAAGGCGAGTGGATCACCAGGGCGCCGTCGCTGCGCCGCAAGGCGATCCTGTTCGCCAAGGTCCAGGACGAGGCCGGTCACGGCCTGTACCTGTACTCGGCCGCCGAGACCCTGGGCGCCGACCGCGCGGACCTCACCGAGCGCCTGGTCGAAGGCCGCCAGAAGTACTCGTCGATCTTCAACTACCCGACGCTCAGCTTCGCGGACGTCGGCGTCATCGGCTGGTTCGTGGACGGCGCCGCCATCTGCAACCAGGTGCCGCTGTGCCGCAGCTCCTACGGCCCCTACGCGCGGGCGATGGTCCGGATCTGCAAGGAGGAGTCCTTCCACCAGCGGCAGGGCTACGAACTGCTGATGACCATGATGCGCGGCACCGACGCCCAGCGGGAGATGGTCCAGGACGCCGTGGACCGCTGGTGGTGGCCGTCCCTGATGATGTTCGGACCGCCCGACGACGACTCGCCCAACTCGGCGCAGTCGATGGCCTGGAAGATCAAGCGGCACAGCAACGACGAGCTGCGCCGCCGCTTCGTCGACATGACCGTGCCCCAGGCGGCCCGGCTCGGCGTGACCCTGCCCGACCCCGAGCTGCGCTGGAACGAGGAGCGCGGCCACCACGACTTCGGCACCCCCGACTTCTCCGAGCTCAAGGAAGTCATCAGCGGCAACGGCCCCTGTAACGCGCAGCGGACGGAACGCCGACGCACCGCCCACGAGGAGGGTGCCTGGGTGCGTGCGGCCGCCGGCGCCCACGCCGCCAAGCAGGCCGCCCGGGCACGCGAGGAGGCTGTGGCATGAGCGACACCGGGAACTGGCCGCTGTACGAGATCTTCGTCCGGGGCAAGCGCGGCCTCAACCACGTCCACGTCGGCTCGCTGCACGCGGCCGACGACCAGATGGCCCTCACCCACGCCCGCGATCTGTACACCCGGCGCAACGAGGGCGTCAGCATCTGGGCCGTGCGCTCGGACCGCATCGCCGCCTCCACCCGGGACGAGAAGGACCCCTTCTTCGACCCGAGCGCCGACAAGGTCTACCGGCACCCGACGTTCTACGACATCCCCGACGATGTCCCGCACATCTAGGAGCCGGTGATGAGCGACGACGACCACGTCTACCTGAGCCTGGCCGAGGGCCACGACGACGGCGACGCCCGCTGGGCGTTCGGGACCGGCTTCGAGGACCCGCTGCACGGTGTCGACACCACCGTGCCCGAGGGCGTCGACGCCACCGCGCTGGCCGCCCTGTGCCTGGCGCTCGGCGACGACGCCCTGGTCCTGGCCCAGCGGCTCGCCGAGTGGGTCACCCTCGCCCCCGAACTGGAGGAGGAGGTGGCGCTGGCCAACATCGGGCTCGACCTGCTCGGCCAGGCCCGCCTGCTCTACTCCCGCTGCGGCCAGACGGACGGCACCGGCCGCACGGAGGACGCCTACGCCTACTTCCGCGGCCCCGCCGACTTCCGCAACGTGACCCTCGCCGAACTCCCCAACGGCGACTTCGCCTTCTCCGTCCTGCGGCTCCTGGTCTTCGCCAGCTGGCGCCTGGCCCACTTCACCGAACTGGCCGCCGCACCCGACCCGGTGCTCGCGGCGATCGCCGCCAAGGGCGTCAAGGAACTCACCTACCACCGGCAGTACGCCGCCGAGTGGGTCGTACGCCTGGGCGACGGCACCGAGGAGTCCCACGCGCGCATGCTGACGGCCCTGGAAGCGCAGTCTCCCCACTGGGCGGAGCTGTTCGCCGCACAGGACGTCCGCGAGGCGGTCCAGGCGGACCTCCGGCAGGTCCTCGACGCCGCCGGACTGCCCCTGCCGCACCCCGCGCCCCGGCCCGGCGACGGCCGCGACGGCGACCACACCGAGCACCTCGCCCCGCTCCTCGCCGAACTGCAGAGCGTGGCCCGCGCCCACCCGGAGGCGACGTGGTGACCACCGTGCTGTCCGACCTCCGGCGGGCCCGGCACCTCGCCGAACAGGTCCCCGACCCCGAACTTCCCATGCTCACCCTCGCCGACCTCGGGGTGCTGCGCGAGGTCGCCGTCGAGGCCGACGGCACGGTGGTCGCGAGCCTCACCCCGACCTACTCCGGCTGCCCCGCCATGGCCGAGATGCGCGCCGGGGTCGCCGCGCGGCTGCGGGACGCCGGCTTCGCCCGGGTGGAGATCCGCACGGTCCTGGACCCGCCGTGGACCAGCGACTGGATCACCCCCGACGGACGCCGCAAGCTCGCCGAACACGGCATCGCCCCGCCGATGACGGCGCCCCGGCACCCGGCCGGTCCCGTCCCGCTGACCCTGTCGCCCACCCGGCGCACGGTCGCGTGCCCGCGCTGCGGATCGGCCGACACCGAGGAGACCTCCCGCTTCGCGGCCACCTCCTGCAAGGCGCTGTGGCGGTGCCTCAGCTGCCGCGAGCCGTTCGAGTACGTCAAGGAGATCTGATGGCAGAGCTGACGGCACCGACCGCCGGTGCCCCCGCGACGACGGCACGGCGCCGCCGCCCGGCCTTCCATCCCCTGCGCGTCGCCGCGGTGCAGCGGCTGTGCGAGGACGCCGTGGCGGTGACCTTCGACGTCCCCGCGGCCCTCACCGAGGAGTTCGCCTTCGGCCCCGGACAGTCGCTGACCCTCCGCCGCGAGGTCGGCGGACGGGACGAACGGCGCTCGTACTCGATCTGCTCGCCGGCCGGCGCACCGCCCCGCATCGGCGTCCGCGAGGTGCCCGGCGGACTCTTCTCCTCCTGGCTGGTCCACGAGGTACGCCCGGGCGACACCGTCCAGGTCATGCCACCGACCGGGGCCTTCACCCCCGACCTCACGGTGCCCGGCCACCATGTGCTGATCGCGGCCGGCTCGGGCATCACCCCCATGATGTCCATCGCCGAGTCGGTCCTGGCCGCCGACGACCGCTCGCGGGTCACCCTGTTCTACGGCAACCGGCGCACCGACACCGTGATGTTCGCCGACGAACTGGCCGACCTGAAGGACGAGTACCGCGCCCGCTTCCACCTCGCCCATGTGCTGTCCCGCGAACCCCGCGAGGCCGACCTGCTCTCCGGCCGCCTCGACGGCGACCGGCTCGGCGCGCTGATCGAGGGGCTGATCGACGTCCCGTCCGCCGACCACTGGTGGCTGTGCGGCCCGCACGGGATGGTCCGCGACGCCCAACAGCTCCTGGCCGCGCTGGGCGTGCCCGGCGGCCGGGTCCACCAGGAACTCTTCTACGCCGACGAGCCGATCGAACCCCTCCGGCACGAGGACGCGGTGGCCACGGGCCCGGCCAGCGAGGTCACCGTCACCCTGGACGGCCGCTCCACCACCGCCCGGCTGCCGCGCGGCACCACACTCCTCGACTCCGCCGCCCGCATCCGCCCGGACCTCCCCTTCGCCTGCAAGGGCGGCGTGTGCGGCACCTGCCGTGCGCGCATCACCGACGGCGAGGCCGACATGCGCCGCAACTACGCCCTCGAACCGGCCGAGGTGGCCGCCGGGTACGTGCTGACCTGCCAGTCGTACCCGGTCTCCGAGAAGCTGACGGTCGACTTCGACAGCTGACCGGCCGTGCCCCGGCGGGCGGGCGCGGGAAATGCGTCGCGTCCCACGCGGGCCAACCGTTAACCTCCGCAAGAGAATGGGTGTTCGGCTCACCCCGCGGCCGCCAGCCGGGAGGTCCGTCCGCTCAGCGCCGCCGAGAACCGGTCGGTGACCTCGGCCAGCGCCGTCGCCGAGGCGGGCGCCACGGTCAGCCTGCCGTCGGGGTCCGTCGTGATGTCCTTGTCGAGCGTGAACCAGCCCGGCACGATGTGCGCGGCGCCCATCGAACTGAGCACGGGACGCAGGGCGTAGTCGATGGCCAGGACATGTGCCGTGCTGCCGCCGGTGGCCAGCGGCAGCACGGTCTTGCCGGCCAGCGCGTACTGCGGGAGCAGGTCGAGGAGGGACTTGAGGAGGCCCGAGTAGGCCGCTTTGTAGATCGGCGTGCCGATCACCACGCCCTCGGCCCGTTCGAACAGCGCGGCGACCTCGACGACGGCCGGGTGCGCGAAGTCCGCGCCCAGCAGGGCCTGCGCGGGCAGGGTCCGCACATCGAGCGGGATCACCTCGTGGCCCTGTGCGGCCAGTCGGCGGTCCAGGTGACGCAGGAGCCGCGCGGTGCGCGAGGTGGCGGACGGGCTTCCGGAGACGGACAGGACAGTGGCCATGAGGGCGGGCCCTTCCAGGGTCGGGACGGAGAGGTCGGGGTCAGTGGGCGGGGGTGCCGACGGCGCTCACCACGCGCTCGACGCGACCGCGATCGCCGGGACGAGGTCGTTGCGCAGCGCCTCCAGGAAGGTGACGACCTCCCCCGCCACCGAACGGTGCTGGAGATCGTTCAGCACGTCGTGGTGGCCGCCCCGGACGACCGCGAGACGGGTCCGCGGCCAGGCCTTGACCGCCCGGTCCAGAAGCTCGCGGTCCGCGAGCGGATCGGCGTCACCGGTCAACAGCAGCGCCGGTACGGCGACTTCACCCTCGTACGCCGCTGTCAGCAGCGCCTCGGCCACCGGCCCGTCGAGTGCTCCCCGGCGGAAGCGGGAGTCGTCGGTGAGCCGGGCGCGGTGCGTCGGGCACGAGGTGCGGACGTCGAGTTCCTCGTCCCAGGTGCCGCCGCCGGGGCGCGCCTCGGAGCGGCCGGGAAGGCCGGCGAGGACGACGGCGTCCGGCCGCGCGTCCCCCGCTGCCCCCGGCAGGCCCAGCAGCGCGGCGATCGCCAGCGCACCGGTGTCCGCCCCGGCCAGGACGAGGGGGCGTACGACCCCCTCGGCGCCGTCGGGCGCGGTGCCCCCGGCGGCTTCGGCGAGAGCGGCGCCGAAGTCGGCCAGGGCGGCGGGCAGGTCGTCGGCGTCGAGGTCCGGGGCGTCGACCACCCGGACCCGGTAGGCGTCGACCGCGAGTCGCCTGCCGAGCCGTTCGTAGGTGGCCCGGGTCTCGCCCCGGCCCGGCACGAGGAGGACGGTGCCGCGGGTGGCCAGACCGGAGGGGGCGTGGTGGTCGGTGTACTCGGGTGTGCTCATGGGGTCGCTCCGGAGGTCGGTGGTGGCGCCGCACGCTCGGCGGGCGGCCACGGACGGGCACTTGGGGACGGGGCGGGGGCGTTCACCGTGGGCCGGTCGCCCGCGCACTCAGTCGTTCGCGAGCGCGCGCTCGCGGGTGTGACGGTTGACGGGGACCGGCAGGCCGAGGTTGCCGCGCAGGGTGTCGGCGGCGTACTCGGTACGGAACACGCCGCGCTTCTGGAGCAGCGGGACCACGCCGTCCACGAAGAGTTCGAGGTCCTCCTCGGTACGGAAGGCGAGGTTGATGCCGTCGAAGGTGCCCGCGGCGAACCAGCGCTCGACGGCGTCCGCGACGGTCTCCGGCGCGCCGACGAACGGCGAGCGGCGGAACTCGTTGGCGGACTCCGCGACCTGGCGGAGCGTCAGCCGCTCGGTGCGGGCCCGCTCGACGACCTGCGCCGCGCTGGTGCGGCCGCCCTTCTCCGCGAGGTGCGCGATGTCCGGGAACGGCCCGTCCAGGTCATGGCCGCTGAAGTCGTAGGCGCCGAACGACCGGCCCAGCAGCGCCAGGTTGCGTTCGAGGTCGTTGTCCTCCTCGAAGATCTCCCGCTCCCGGCGCCGGGCCGCCTCGTCGGTGGCGGCGACGACCGGGCCGCCGTGGATGAAGATCTTGATGTGCTCGGGGTCGCGGCCGTAGGCGGCGGTACGGCGCTTGATGTCGGCGTAGTACTCCCGCGCCTGCTCCAGCGAACCGCCCGGCGCGTAGATGCCCTCGGCGACCCGCGCGGCGAGATCCCGGCCCTCCTCGGAGACACCGGCCTGGAAGATCACCGGCTGTCCCTGCGGCGAGCGGGACAGGTTGAGCGGGCCCGCGATCCTGAAGTGCTCGCCCTCGTGGTTGAGTTCGTGCAGCTTGCCCGGGTCCAGGAACAGGTTGCGCGCGACGTCGGCGGGGAAGGCGTCGTCCTCGTAGGAGTCCCACAGCCCGCGCGCCACCTCCACGAACTCCAGGGCGCGGCCGTAGCGGGTGGCGTAGTCGAGGTGCTCGTCGAGGCCGTAGTTCTTCGACGTGCCGGTGTCGAAGCTCGTGACCACGTTCCAGCCGGCCCGGCCGCCGCTGATGTGGTCCAGCGAGGCGAACCGGCGGGCCAGGTTGAAGGGCGAGTTGTAGGTCGAACTGGCCGTGCCCACCAGGCCGATGTGCCGGGTGTGGGTGGCGACCGCCGACAACAGGGTCAGCGGCTCCAGGCGGTTGAGGTAGTGCGCCGGGTAGGTGGCGTTGATGAACTGGCTGTCCACGATGAACAGGGCGTCGAACAGGGCGTGTTCGGCGGCCTGCGCCTGCCGGATGTAGTAGCCGATGTCGATGCTGGCGTTCTTCGCGATCCGGTCGTCCTTCCACAGGCCGTGCTGGCCGGGGCCGCCGACGCCGTACGGGTGCAGCGCGAGGTGGATCTTGCGGGACATGGACGGTCCTTTCCGAGGGGGCTGGGCGAGGGTGCTTGGCGAGGAGGCGGGGGCGCTCGGCACGGCGTCAGGCGTGCAGCAGCGCGCGCAGCGCCTCGCGTTCGGCGCGGCCGGCGGGCGCGGTGCCCCGGAGCGTGGGCGCCGAGCCGACGAGCAGCCGGGTGTAGGGGTGCCGGGGGCGGGCGATGACGTCACGGGCGGTGCCCGTCTCGACCAGCTGGCCCCGGTAGAGCACCGCGATCCGGTCGGCGACGCCGGCGACGGATCCGAGGTCGTGGGAGATGAAGAGCTGGGCCACGCCCGTGTCGCGGAGGTCCTTGAGGATCTCCAGGACCTGGACCCGGTTGCCGGAGTCCAGGGCGCTCACCGGCTCGTCGAGGATGACCAGCCGGGGCCGGGTGACCAGTGCGCGGGCCACGGCGACCCGCTGGCGCTGGCCGCCGGAGAGCTCGGCGGGCAGCCGGTCCAGGAGCTCGGCGGCGAGACGCACCCGGTCGAGCAGGGCACCGGCCCGTTCCAGGGCCTCCTTGCGCGGGACACCGCGCACCAGCAGCGGCTCGGTGAGGGAGTCCGCCACGGTGAGGTCGGGGTCGAGGCTGCGCAGCGGGTCCTGGAAGACGTACTGCACGACGCCCCGGCGGCGCAGCTCGCGCCACTGCCGGCGGCCGTGCGCGGTGACGTCCTCGCCCGCGACGGCGATCGAGCCCCCCGACGGGCGCACCAGGCCGAGCACGGCCCGGGCGAGGGTCGACTTGCCGGACCCGGTCTCCCCGATGAGACCGACGGTCTCGCCGGGCGCGACCGTCAGCGACACGCCGTCCAGGGCACGGCGGCGCCGGCGGCGCGGGCCGTAGTCGACGTCGAGTCCGGTGACGGCGAGGACCGGGTCGTCCGCTTCCGTCTGAGTGGGGCCGCTCACGCTTCCTCCTCCGTATCGGCGAAGCTCTCCGTGCCGAGGAACTTCTCCAGGCCGTACTGCTCGTGCTCGGCGATGAGCAGCCGGGTGTACTCGTGCCGCGGCTCCCGCAACACCGTGTGGGTGGGCCCCTGTTCGACCACCTCGCCCCGGCGCATCACCAGCACCTCGTCGCACCACTGGGCGACCAGGGCGAGGTCGTGGGAGACCAGGGCGAGGGCGAGCCCGGTGCGGTTGCGCAGATCGGCGAGGAGGTCGAGGATCTCCGCCTGGACGGTGACGTCGAGGGCGGTGGTGGCCTCGTCCGCGATGAGGACCAGCGGGTCGGCGGCGACCGCCGTGGCGATCAGGACCCGCTGGAGCATGCCGCCGGAGAGCTCGTGCGGGTACTGGCCGTAGACCAGTTCGGGATCGCGCAGCCGGACCGCGTCCAGCAGGTCCAGCGCCCGCTGCCGGGCCTCGCGGCGCTGCACGCCGAGTTTGACCCGGACCACCTCGGCGATCTGGGCGCCGACCCGGATCGAGGGGTTCAGGTAGGACGCCGGGTCCTGGAACACCGCGCTGACGGTGGTGCCCCGCAGCTCGGTCCAGCGGCGGGCGGACAGGGTCGCGATGTCGGTGCCGGCGATCTCGATCGTGCCCTCGGTCACCTCGAAGTGCGGGGGCAGGATCCCGAGCGCGGCCCGGCAGGTCAGCGTCTTGCCGCTGCCGGACTCGCCGACGATGCCGACGGTCCGGCCGGGAGCGAGGTCGAAGCTCACGCCGTGGACGATCTCGCGGCCCCGGGCCTGGTCGGTGATGCGCACCCCGCGCAGGGAGAGCACCGGGTCGGCCGCCGGTGCGGAGGTACGTGTCCCGGCGGGGACGAGGTCGCCGGACAGGGTCGTCATCACGCACCTCCTGAGGTGACGGGGCCGGCCGCGGCGGCCCGACGGGCCCGCGCCCGGCGGTCGTTGACGAGAGCGCGTCCCGCCTCGCCGGAGACGTCCCGGATCGCGTCGGCCAGCAGGTTGCAGGCCCAGACGGTGACCGTGATCAGCAGCGCGGGGGTGACCGGCGCCCACGGCCGGTGGCTGAGATAGCCGAGGTCGGAGGCGAGCAGTCCGCCCCAGGTGGGCGCCGGCGGCTGTACGCCGATGCCGAGGAAGGTCAGGCTGGAGACGATCACGAAGCCGACGCCGACGGTCTGGGCGAGGGCGACCGCGATGGGCGGCAGCACCTTGGCCCACACGTGCCGGCGCACGATCCAGCCGGTCGAGGCACCGGAGATCACCGCCGCCTCCACGTACGGGGAGCGGGTCACGGCCAGGGTCGCCGCCCGGGCCACCCGGTAGAACAGCGGGGACACCAGCACACCGGTGACCAGCATGGCCTGGGTGATGCCGTTGCCGAGCAGCGCGATCACCGCGACGGCGAACAGCAGGAACGGCAGCGCCACCAGGGTGTCGGCCAGCCGCAGCGTGATCCACTCGAAGACCCGGCCGAGCTGCACGGACAGGATGCCGGGGACGACCCCTACGACCAGTGCGGTGAGGGCTACTTCGAGGGAGCCGAGGACGCTGATCCGGGAGCCGTCCAGCAGCCGGCTGAGCACGTCCCGGCCGAGGTAGTCGGTGCCCAGCCAGTGCGCCCCGGAGACGGCGGCGAGCGTGTTGTCGCTGGTGGCCAGCGGATCTTGCGGGGCGAGCAGCGGCCCCAGCAGGGCGAGCAGGGCGACCAGGACGAGGACGGCGACGGCGATTCTGCCGGAGGCCAGGGACAGGACGCGGCGGACCATGCTCACACCCCCCGCCGGGCGGCCGGGGTCACCCGGGCCAGCACCAGGTTGACGATCAGGTTGAAGGTGACGACCAGGACGATCGACACCACGAGGACCCCCTGCACGGCCGGTACGTCACCGGCCTGCGCGGAGTCGTTGGCGAACCGGCCGAAACCCTGGAGTCCGAAGATCCACTCGGTGACCACGGAGGCGCCGACCAGCGCGGGGAACTTCAGGCCGAGCGTGGCCAGGGCGGGGCCGAGGCCGTTGCGCAGCACATGGCCGAAGAAGATCCGCCGGGGGCTCAGCCCCCGGACGACCGCGCCGGTCACGTAGTTCTCGCCGTACGCGGCGACCAGGCTGGTGCGCAGCTGGCGGGCGACGTCGGCGACCACGTCGAAGCTGAGCGCCACGGCCGGCAGGGTGATGTGGGCGAGCCACGGGCCGATGCCCTGCGCCGCCGGGAGGTACCCGGCGGACGGGAACAGACGCAGTCCGACGGCGAAGACCGCGACCAGCACGATGCCGACGACGAACGCGGGCATCACCGAGATGACGGTGACGAAGCCGGTGATCGTCCGGTCCACCCAGGTGGTGCGGCGCAGCGCGGCGACCGTGCCGAGCACGAAGCCCGCGACCACGCCGATGACGAGGGCGAAGGTCGCCACCGACAGACTGACGCCGAGCCCCAGGCCGATCAGGGTGGAGATGTCGGCGCCGTTGACCCAGCTGGTGCCGAGCTGCCCGTGCAGGACGCCGCCGAGCCAGTCCCCGTACTGGACCAGGAAGGGCCGGTCGAGCCCCCACTGGGCCTCGATCCGGGCGATCGCCTCGGGAGTCGCGTCCTCGCCCAGCTGGATGCGCGCCGGGCTGAGCCCGCTCAGCGACCGCAGCGCGAACGTCACGAAGGTCGCGACCAGGAAGACGGGCACGAAGATCGCGACGGACCGGGCGAGGGTGGCCAGGACCCGGGCCGACCCGCGCCGGACCCCGGCCGTGGCACCCCGGTGACGCGGTGCGCGCACGGCCGGGCCGGCCGGAGCTTGCGTTGCCGTCATGGTGTTGCCCCCTCTCTTGTCGGTGTTCTTCCGGCTGCGGACGCCGGTCAGTCGGAGCCGGAGACGGTCACGCCGGTCCAGTCGAGGTGGGCCGGGTTCTTCGGCAGGCCGGAGACCGACTTGCTCTTGGCGAAGAGGTTGGGCGAGGAGTAGGTGAAGACGAGCGCCTTGCTCCGCAGCCCGGCCCTGGTCGCCGCCTGGAGCACCTGGGTGTAGTCCGAGGCGTCCAGCGGGGTCTCCCGGACCTTGGCCACGGCGGCCTCGAAGCCGGCCGGCTCGTACGGCGAGCTGAGGTTCAGCGGGCCGTTCGGGCCGAAGTGCGCGGTGAGGGTCTGCAGCGCCGAGTCACGGCCGGTGGTGCCGTACACGGAGAACGTGAGGTCCTTGGCGAAGAACGGGGTGGCCCAGTTCTTGTCGATCTTGATGGTGACGGTGATGCCGACCTTCGCCAGTTGCGACTGGACGATCTCCGCCTGCGGGTCCTCCGCCGGGATGACCAGGTTCAGCTTGATGGCCCCGGACTTGTACCCCGCCTCGGCGAGCAGCTTCTTCGACTTCGCCGGGTCGTAGGGGTAGGCGTCCGCCGACTTCGGGTCGTAGGCGATGTACCCCTTGGGGAAGGGCTGGTCGGTGGCCTCGCCGTAGCCGAACGTCAGCTTGTCCACGAACTCCTGACGGTTGATCGCGTACCGGACGGCGTCGACGACCTCGGTGTTGTCGAAGGGCGCCTTGTTGATGTTCAGGCTGATGTTGGAGGCGTTGAAGCCCGGCTGGACGAAGACGTCGAGGCCGGCCTTCTTCGCCGCGTCGGCCTGACTGGGCGCGATGTCCGCGAAGTTGTAGACGCCGGTCTGGAGTCCGGAGACGACCGTCGACGCGTCGGGGGCCGAGGTCAGTTCGACGCGGTCGATGTGGATGTTCTTCGCGTCCCAGTAGTCCGGGTTCTTCTTCAGGACCACCTTCGTGCCGGGCACGAGCTGGGTGACGGTGAACGGGCCCGCGCCGACCGGGTGCTGGTCCAGCGTGTCGGGGGAGGCGGCGGCCTTCGGGCTGGCGATCTGCAGGACGCGCTCGCCGAGCAGTTGCGGGATCTGGTAGTCCACCTGGGTGAGGTGGACGACCGCGTCCAGGCCCTTGGCGTCCACGGACTTGATGGACGTCAGGTCGCCGAACAGGGCGGAGTTCTTCTGCTTCTTGGCACGCTCGATCGCGGCCTTCACGGCGGCCGCGTCGACCGGCTCGCCGTCGCTGAACTTCAGCCCGGGGCGCAGGTGGAAGGTGATCTCGTCGCCCTTCTTGTTGTAGTCCCAGCTCCTGGCCAGGTCGGGGACGGCGTTGCCCTTCCCGTCGGTGCGGGTCAACGACGCGTAGACCAGGGCGAGTTCGCGGAACTGGGCGCCGCTGCCGGAGACCACCGGGTCCCAGTGGGCGGGGAAGTAGGAGGAGGCCCACTTGAGGGTGGCGGCGCTCCCGGAGGCGGCGGCGCCGGTGCCGCCGCAGGCGCTGAGCGAGGGCACGAGCACGGTGGCGAGCACGGCGCCGAGGGCGGTGGCGCGCAGCCGGCCGGCGGGGCGGCGGGATCGGGTGGCCGGTCTGGGGCGTGGCGGGGTGAGGCGTGCGGACATGGCTGTCTCTCTGCTACGGCCCCGGTCCACGCCGCGAGGGCACAGCCGGGGGAGGAGGAAAGGCGTCGGGCGGCGGCCCGCGACCGCACCGCGACGGGCGGGTCACGGCGGGGCCGTGACAGCGCGTTGCGGGGGCGGCGGGCCGCGCTCGGAAGACGTCGCGGCGCGAGAAGGGGGGCGCGCAGAGCGGTCGGGTCCGGCGGGGGAGAGAAGGGCCGGTACCGGTGGCTGCGGTCAGGCGCCTGCGGGGCGTGGGCAGGCGGTCAGTGACAGAGTGCGCTACAGGTGCGCCGCAGATCCACATAGCGGCACACCACACCGGGGTGGGTCGTGTGCATGCCCCACATCGTGCGGGTCGCGGGGAGTGGCTGTCAATGGACACCAATTGGTGTCTCATTGGGCGGGACGGCGCTCCCCTGCCGGTCAGGGTGCCGGTCAGGGTGCCGGTCAGGGCGCCGGTGAGGGCGCCTGCCGGGTGGCCGGATGGGTCGCGGCCTCCTCCGGGTGCAGCCACAACGGGCCGCCGGCGGTGTCCACTTGGACCGCGTCCGCCGGCGGCCACGCGCCCCGCGTCAGCAGCGCGCGCTCCGGCTCGGTGAGGGTGCGGTGCCGGGCCAGCGCTGCCGCCCCGGGGAGCGTCCTGACCTCCGTCGCCGGCCCCGGGCGGACGGCGTCGACAGCGGCGGCGTACGCCTCGTACGGTCGCCACCCGGGCACCGCACGGCAGCCGCCGGGCCCGCGCACCAGCAGCGTCGGCAACGCGTACCGGCGCCCGCCGTCCGGGGTCTCCTTGGCCGCGCCGGGATGCGGCGAATCGGCCCGCACGGACAGCACGTCGGGCACCGGCCGGCGCGCCTCCGCGTGGTCGGCGCGCACGGCGTCCAGTACGGCGGCGGAACCGGCGTCGGCCGCCAGCCGCCGTGCGTCGAGCCCGGGCACACCCCGGACCGCGTCCAGCGCCGAGGCCCCGGTGTCCGCGGGCTCCCCGAGTACGAACACGGTCTCCCGCAGCCGTCGTAGCACCCGGTCGGCCACCTCCGGCCCCTGGAGCTCGGCCGCCTTCGCGACGAGCGAGGACGGCCAGGAACTCGCCGCCACCCGGCTCAGCCGTACCGCCCGGGGGGCCCGGGTGTGACCGCCGATGTCCTCGACGTAACGCGCGTACCAGGCGGTCTCGGCCGCCGGATCGGGGGCGGGGTCGTCGTCGTGGTCGAAGAGGATGCAGTACACCCGGCGCCAGCGCACCCGCCCGGCCAGCGCCGAACGCAGCGCGCGGAAGACCGGCTCCGAACCCCAGGCCCAGGGACACAACGGATCGGTGTACTCGACCACTTCGACCGGCGGCCCGGCCCGGCGCCCGTCCGTCACGCGGCCCCCTGGGCGGCGCCCCGGCCCGCCGTGTCCGACAGCAGCAGCCCGGCGATGGTCACCCCCGCCAGCACCGCCGTGGCCTCCTCCTCGATCCGCCGCCACACACCGGGCAGCCCCCCGGCGGGCCCCGGATAGTCCAGTTCGGCCAGCGGCTCGCCGCGCAGCGTGATCACCTCTCCGTCGACGGCCCGGGCGACATCCAGCAGCGTGATCTCGGCGGCGGGCCGGCCCAGCCAGTACCCGCCCTCGCAGCCGCGCTGGCTGCGGACCAGTCCGGCCCGGCGCAACTCGCCCACCACGGACTTCAGGAACCGGAACGGAATGTCCTGGGAGGAGGCGACCGCCTCACAGGTCAGCGGCCGGTCGGGCTGCCGGGCGAGCTCCAGCAGGGCACGCGCCGCGTAGTCCGCCTTCGCAGAGATGTACATACCTTCATCATGCCGGAACCGCACCGCCCCGCAGCGGGTTCCGGCCCGCCCGCCTCCTTCATTGCGGCAACATTGCCGCAGGTGAACCCCAAAGGACACCTCTTGACATCCTTTTCCGTCCGGTCCTAGCGTCCCCGCCATGAGCGAGCCGCTGACAACCCCCGGTGAAGGCTTCCACCCGCATCTCCACGACACCCAGGACCGCCCGGCGGCACCCCTGCGCACCCGGCTGCACCACGTCCGCGCCGACGCCCTCGACGGCGACACCGCACAGAGCGGCGGCATGCGGCGGTTCGCCGCCGTCAGCGGACGGACCGTCGGCTCCGAGAAACTCTGGATGGGCCAGACCCACGTCGCCCCCGCGACCGCCAGCTCCGACCACCACCACGGCGCCTCCGAGACCGCCATCTACGTGGTCAGCGGCCACCCCGAGTTCGTCTTCGTCGACGACACGGGCGACCGCCCGGAGGAGGTACGGCTGCGCACCGCACCGGGCGACTACATCTTCGTCCCCCCGTACGTCCCGCACCGCGAGGAGAACCCCGACCCCACCGACGAGGCCGTCGTCGTCATCGCCCGCAGCACCCAGGAGGCGATCGTGGTCAACCTGCCCGGGCTGTACGCGCTGCCGGCGGACGACACGGTGTGACGGACACCGTCAGGGCAGATCGACGCGGTGCCGTGGCGACGACCAGCGGGCCACCGGGGACACCGCGCGTTCGATTGACCGCGCCGTCTCACGGGGCGGGACGCGTGGTGGACGCACCTTCCGCCGTGTGTTTTGATCCGGTCATGGAGACCGCAGGTCAGGCACGCACCGTGCTGCTCGACCCGTTCTGGGTGGGCCGTCGCGCCGATCAGTTCGACGAGACCTGTCGCTGACCCCTGGCCCGTCCCACCGGGTTTCTCTCTCCCCACCCGCGCCTCGTAGCGCCGTCGTCGCGTAGGGCCGTCGCCTGCGAAGCCCCCGCGCGGCTACCCATCGCCTTCGCCCCAGGCCGACTTGGCGACGAGATCGTCGTACGGCCCTCACCACCGTGGATCGAACCCTCGGAAAGAGACGCATGGCCGTCAACCGAACCGTCCCGTCAGGGGCGTTCGCCGCGCTGCGGGTCCGTGACTACCGGATCTACTGGAGCACGGGTCTGGTGTCCAACATCGGCAGCGCCATGCAGGGCGTCGCGCTGGACTGGTACGTCCTGACGCTCACCCACAGCGGGACCGCGCTCGGGTCGGTCGCCGGTCTGCAGTTCGCCCCGGTGCTGCTGTTCGGTCTGTGGGGCGGAGTCCTGGCCGACCGCCACGACCGGCGGACCCTGCTGCTGTGGACCCAGACGCTGTACGCGGTGCAGGCACTGCTGCTGGCGGCGCTGGTGTTCTCCGGTCATGCTCCGCTGTGGGCGCTGTACGCGCTGTCCTTCGCCCTGGGCAGCGTGTTCACGGTGGAGAACCCCGCCCGGCTGTCCTTCGTCACCGAACTGGTCGGCCGGACGCTGATCCCGAAGGCCGCGGGTCTGAACATCCTCTCCCTGAACGCCGCGCGTCTGATCGGCCCGGCGATCGCCGGAGTGCTGATCGGGGCGATCGGCACCGGGTGGGTGTTCGCCCTCAACGCGGTGTCGTTCACCGTGGTCCTCGCGGGTGTGCTCGCGATCCGGCCCCGCACGGGCGGCGGGCCGGCCACGCCCCGCCCGCCGTGGACGGGGGCGGGGGCGGAGGGCCTGCGCTATGTGGCCGCCCGGCCCGAACTCGTCGGCGTGTTCACGGTCTTCGGGCTGACCGCGACCTTCGCGGTGAACTTCCCGACCACCCTGACCCTGTTCGCCGGGCGCGTCTTCGACGTCGGCTCCCGGGGCCTCGGCTTCATGAACACGGCCCTGGCCGTCGGGACCGTCGCCGGGACGATCGCCGCCACGCGCGGGGTCTCGCCCCGGGTGCGGACGGTCGTCGTCGGCGCGCTGCTGTTCGGCGGGTTCGAGGCGATGGCGGCGCTGATGCCGTCGTATCCCGCCTTCCTCGTACTGCTGCTGCCCGCCGGTTTCACGCTGATGACGCTGAACACGGCCGTCAGCGCCTTCGTCCAGTCCGAGGTCAGCGACGCCATGCGCGGGCGGGTGATGGCGGTCTACACGGTGATCTCCCTGGGCGGCAGCCCGGTCGGTGCGCCCGTCATCGGCTGGATCTCCCAACACGCCGGAGTGCGCTGGGGGTTGGCCACCGGCGCCGCCATCGCGGTGCTGGCGGCGGTCGGCGTGGCGCTCTGGTCGGCCCGCACCGCACCCACGGCAGCCGCCCGGGCGGCCCCGCACGTCTCCGGGTCCGCCGCCACCGGCCGCCCGGCCCTCCCCGTCCCCGCCCCCGCACCGCAGTGCGAACCGTCCACCGGAGGAACTCCCCATGACTGACCGTCACACCGGGTTGCCCGGACTGCACCTCGCCCTGGAGGCCGACGGCGGTGGCGCCCACCCGGCCACCCGGGCCGCCGTCACCCCGAAGGCGCTGCGGCAGACCGCCGTCGCCGCCGAGCAGGCGGGCTTCGCCCTCGTCACCTTCGCCGACGCCCCGCTGCCGCCCGGTACCGGGTCCGTCGGCCGGATCGAGGCCGGGGCGCGCGCGGCGTACCTGTCCCTGCTCACCGACCGGATCGGGCTCGCGCCCACCCTGCACATCACCACCACCGAGCCCTTCCACCTCGCCACCCAGCTGGCGAGCCTGGACCACGCGTCGCACGGCCGGGCCGCCTGGCTGGTGGGAGCGGCGGCCGACGCGGCCGCACTCGCCACCGTGGGCCGGGAACCGGTCCCGGCCGGGGCGCTGCGCCGGGAGACCGAGGACGTCGTCGACACCGCCCGCGCCCTGTGGGACTCGTGGGAGGACGACGCGGTCGTCAAGGACGTCGCCACCGGCCGGTACCTGGACGCGGACCGTGTGCACCACATCGACTTCGAGGGCGCCTCCTTCACGGTCAAGGGCCCGCTCATCACCCCGCGTCCGCCGCAGGGACAGGTCGTGGTCCTCGCACCGGACGCGCTGGAGATCGACGAGCGCGCCGACGTGGTCCTGGTCGGCCGGCCCGCGCCCGCCGCCGTCGCCGCCCGCGTGGACGCCGCCCGGGAGGCCGGCGCACCCCTGGTCTTCGCCGAGGTGGAGGTCGTCCTCGACACCGCCGTGCCCGCCGCCGACCGGCTGGCCGCACTGGACCGCACCGCCCCCCGGCCCGAGTCCGGCCGACTGCGGCACACCGGATCCCCGGAGCAACTGACCGAACTCCTCGCCGAACTCGCCCAGTTCGTCGACGGCATACGACTGCACCCGGCCGTCCTCGCCGACGACCTCCCGGTGCTGGCCGAGCAGGTACTGCCCGCCCTGGCCGCCGCAGGCCTCCACCAGCCGCCCCGGCCCGGCGACACCCTGCGGACCACGCTCGGCCTGCCCCGCCCCGCCAACCGATTCGCCGCCGCGCCCGCCGCCCACGCCTGAGGTGACCGCCATGACCGAACCGTCCACCCGACCCCAGCTCCATCTCGGCCTGTTCTACGCCGGTGTGGGGCCCCAACTGGTCTGGACCGACCCCGACGCTCCCTCCCACACCGCGATCGAGACCTTCGTCGACGTGGTGCGGGCCCTGGAACGAGGACTCTTCGACGCCTTCTTCCTCGGTGAGGGGCTGCGGGTGCGGGAGAACCGGGGCCGGATCTTCGACCTCGACGTGGCCGGCCGCCCCGACGCCATCACCCAGCTGTCCGCGCTGGCCGCCGTGACCGACCGGATCGGCCTGGTGGCCACCCAGAACACCACCTACAACTACCCGGCCGACCTCGCCCGTCGCCTGGCCTCCCTCGACCTGCTGTCCGAGGGCCGGGCCGGATGGAACATCGTCACCACCGACAACGCCTGGACCGGAGCCAACTTCCGGCACGGGGGCTGGCTGGAGCACGAGCGCCGCTACGACCGCGCGGGACAGTTCGTCGACACGGCGAAGGAACTGTGGGCCTCCCGGGACGCCGACGGCCCGGCCCGCCCGGTCGAGCGGGAGACGGACCTCGTGCGGCTGCGGGCCCTCGCCACCGTCCCGGCCGGTCCGCAGGGCAGGCCCGTGCTCTTCCAGGCCGGCGACTCCGACGGCGGCCGCGAACTCGCCGCCCGCCACGCCGACGTGGTCTTCTCCAACAACACCGAGTACGGCAAGGCCGTCGCCTACGCGGCCGACCTGCGGGAGCGGCTGGCCCGGTACGGCCGCTCACCGGACTCGCTGCGCATCCTGCCGGGCGCCAGCGTCATCCTCGCGGACACCGCGCGGGAGGCGGCGGAGAAGGCCCGCTGGATGCGCACCGAACAGGTCAACGGGCCCCGGGCGCTCGCCTTCTTCGAGCAGTACTGGGGCACCGACCTGTCCGGCTACGATCCGGACGGCCCGCTGCCCGACATCGAGCCGAGCGAGGCCGAACTCGACCCGTCCCGGGGCACGATCGCGATCGCGCAGCGCACCGGCAAGCTCGCCCAGATCCGTAAATGGCGCGAACTGGCCGCCGAACGCGGCCTGTCGCTGCGGGAGTTGGCCACCGAGGTCGCGCCCGGCCACCCGTCCTTCGTCGGTACCCCGTCCTCCGTCGCCGACGAATGGACCCGGTACGTCACCACCGGCGCCGCCGACGGCTTCAACATCGTGCCGGACCTGCTGCCGACCTCGGTCACCGACATCGTCGACAAACTCGTCCCGGAACTCCAGAGCCGAGGCGTCTACCCCACCGAGTACCGCGGCACCACCCTGCGCGAGCACCTCCAACTGCCACCGCTGCCCACCGCACGACCGAGCTGAACCGGCACCGGTCCGTCACCGCGGCCGCGTGAGGGGCCACAAGTGAGCTGTCCGTAGGGTCGGGTGCTGGGGACGAGGCTCACGTCGTACCCCTCCCGCTTCGGAGCGTCGTAGACCCCCCCCGCCGGCCGGATCCGTCCACGAAGCCGCTATGGACGGGAACGACGTCGCGCGCTTGCGTACTGATGACGTCTTCTTCGGCGCCCTTGCGGCTTCCGGTGGAAGTTGTCAGGCTGGTGGTTCACACCTTTTGCTCCTCCAGCTCTCCGCGGCGTTCGCGAGATCGCCGGTCCCGACCCGTCCCGGCTCGATACGTTCGTGCGCGCTGCTCTCCCTCGCCGGCGCTGACCGCGACCGGCCGGACGGCCGCCGCCTCACCTGTGGAGCACACCATGGACACGAGCGAGGAGGCCGCCCGCGGCCTGAGCGACCTCCAGGACTACCTGCACCAGCAGGCCCACCTGCGCGCCGCACGCCGGCGCGTGACGGACTTCACCGCCCGGGAGCCGGGACTGACCCCGGAGCAGCGCACCGACATCGAGCGCTGGTACCTGGAGGAACAGACCTATGTGGCCCGCATGGTGACCGAGCACATCGCCACCAGCATCAACGTGGTGGAACAGCGGCACCGCGCCCGCTTCGGGCAGTGGCTGCGGGGAACGCTGACCGCGATGATCCTGATCACCGTGGCGATGGGGCTGTGCGTCACCATGATCCTCGTCGGCGCGTCGTAGCAGCGGCTCCGCCGGCCCCGGTCGGCCCCGTGCCACAGATCCGGCTCCCGCTCCGCCTCATGGCAGAAGCACGATGTGAGGCGATCGGCGAACGGCGTGCTGGACATCGTGGGGGAGCGGAGCCAGGACGACGAAGAGCGACGCGCTGCGCATCTCCTTCGACGTACGCGGCGGACTGCTGATCCGGCAGGCCCACCACTGGGCGGCGCTGGTCCTCGGGATGTTCGGAGGGCCGACGGGATACGACCTTCCGGACGACCTGCTCTCCGGGACCGGTCTCGCGGCGAGTACCCGGGCCCCGGTCGGCCCCGGCCCGGACGCCGTCGGCGCACGCGGTGCCCGGCGCCTGCGCCGCGGGCTCAGCCGTGGCCAGCTTCTATGGCGAGGACACCCACTGAAGTCCGCTCAGCCGCCCGGCGGTGTGGGAGAGCGGCCCCCGGCATCCCGGCGGGGGCCGCTCTCCTCGGGGATCACCGCTGCCGGGCGAGCCAGTCGGCGAACGTGACCTCGGCGATGTGCGCGTCCGGGCCGGGCAGGAGCGTGTCGTCCTGGAGTTCGGCGCCCCAGTAGGTGGCCGCCGGGTCCGTGACGATCTTGCGGGGGTCGCCCTGGGCGCTGAGGCCCATCCGGATGAACTCCTCCAGCGAGAACGCCTCGGGGCCGGCGACCTCCACCACGCCGTCGACCGGGGCGCCGACCGCGGTGCGGGCGACGGCGGCGGCCACGTCGTCGGAGACGACGGGCTGGATCCTGGCGTCGGGCAGGCGCACGGTGTCGCCCTCGGTGACCCCGTCGGCGAGCCCCTTCGCGAACTCGAAGAACTGCGTCGCGTGGACGATGGAGTACGGCAGGCCGGACGCCTCGATCAGCTCCTCCTGGGCCTGCTTGGCCCGGAAGTACCCGCTCCCCTGGAGCCGGTCCGTGCCCACCACGGACAGCGCGACATGGTGGGCCACGCCGGCCTCGGCCTCCGCCTTGAGCAGGTTCGCCGTGGACGCACGGAAGAAGTCCATGACGGCCTGGTCCTCGAACGACGGCGAATTGGACACGTCGACCACGGCGGAGACGCCCTCCAGGACCTCGGCCAGACCCTCGCCGGTGAGGGTGTTCACGCCGGTACTGGGCGCGGCCGCGACCGCCTCGTGCCCGTGCTCGCGGAGCCCGGCGACCACCTTCGAGCCGATCAGCCCGGTGCCACCGATCACGACGATCTTCATGATGCGTTCCTCTCGGAAGTTTCTGTCTGCACCAGTGGTGACCGGACAGCCGCTTCCGCTGTGACACCGTCGCGGGGGGGGGGGGCCCCCCCGCCGGGGGGGGGGGGGGGGGGGCCCCCCCCCCCCCCCCCCCGCCACGTAGGGCGCCAGCTTGGCCGGGTTCATCACCCACATGAGACGTTCGATGCCGCGCTCCGACACATCGGCGGTGAGCAGGGCGACCGCGGTGCCGCCGGCCGAGACCAGCACGGCCGGCCTGCCGTTCGCCTCGACCCAGCGGACCTCCGTCGGCGGCCAGAACCGCGGCGCGAAGGCGACCAGGTACTTGGAGACGTGCGGCAGCCCGACGACCGGGATCCTGGACGCCCCGCGCACCCCGCCGCCGTCGGAGTAGCTGACCACGTCCTCGGTGAGGACCTCCTCCAGCACCGACAGGTCGCCGTTCTGCGCCGCGGCGAGAAACACCTCCAGGAACCGCCGGTGCTCGGCGGAGCCGACCGGCTCCTTGCGCTCCGTCGCCAGCCGCTTCCGGGCCCGGCTCACCAACTGGCGCGCGTTGGCCTCGCTGGTCTCCACGATGTCGGCGATCCGCTGGTAGGTGTAGTCGAACGCCTCCCGCAGCACGTAGGCGGCCCGTTCCACCGGGTTGAGCTTCTCCAGCAGGAAGAGCACCGCCATGTCGAGCGCCTCCGCGCGCTCCGCGCCCAGCTGCGGATCCGGACTCGTGTCGACGGGCTCCGGAAGCCACGGGCCGACGTAGGACTCCCGGCGCACCCGGGCGGACTGGATGAAGTTGATCGCCAGCCGGGTGGTGACCGTGGTCAGGAACGCGGCCGGTTCGTGGACGCTGGCCCGGTCGGTGCCCTGCCAGCGCACCCAGGTCTCCTGGACGATGTCCTCGGCCTCGACCGCGCTGCCGATCACGCGGTACGCGATGCCGAAGAGCCGGGGACGCGCCGCCACGAAGTCCTTCGTCGCCTGGTCGAGGGAGTCCGCGTGGTCGTCGGAGCGCATGGATGTCCTCCAGAGTTGGATCATCATCCTACAAGCCGGACTCGGCGCCGCCCGGCGCACCTGCGGCCGCGCCCGCCGTGCCCGCCGTGCCACGGATCCCCCCGCGGGTCCGGTCGGCGGAGAGAAACGCCGCAGGGGATCCGAAGGGTGAATGCGCATCCCACCGAGGATGTGGTGGTCCCATGGGGCGGTCGACCTACGGAGGTGGAACACCATGGCGGACCAGGACGCGGTGCAGGGCACCGGCGGGCAGCCTCGTTCGGAGGGGTGGAAGACGGCCGTGACGTTGCTGCAGGACGCGGCACCGATCACGATTCCCGAGGGCGCCTCGGCGATGACCATTCGGGTGGAGTGGGAGCCCGGCGACCCGGGCACCCCGCCGCACCGCCACTCGGGACCCGCGTTCGGTTACGTCATCGAGGGCGCGGTCCGCTTCGAGCTGGAGGGCGAGCCCGAGCGGGTCGTCGAGGCCGGCGGAACGTTCTGGGAGCCGGGCGGCGACGTCATCCACTACCAGGACGGCAACGCGCTCGCCGACGCCAGGACCCGGTTCGTCGTGACCATGATGTGCGCGCCCGGCAAGCCCATGCTGGAGCTGGTCGACGAGAAGGAACTGGCCGAGCGCGCCCATCTGCGCGCCCCGCGCCCCACCGGCTGACGGAGCGTCAGGCGCGGTCCGGGGCGCGAGGGTCAAGGAAGGGGCGGCTGCCGGTAAAGGGACGGGCACGTGTCGGTCTGCGCGGTCTTTTGTCTGACGTGTGCGGGCCGTGTGGTCATGTGGTGTTCATGTGGGGGCAGTTGGGCTGGGCCAGGGTGCGGTCGTTGTCGGCTCAGCTGCACGTCGGGAGGGCGTCATGACCACACAGGCAGACTCGTCAGAGGGCAGATCGCCGGGGGGTTCGGAAGGGTTCAGCCGTCGTCACGCGCTGGGCCTGCTGGGGACCGCGGGGGCGGGCGCCGCCGCCACCGGGCTGCTGGGGGCGGGTACGGCACAGGCCGCGCCGCTCGCCGCCCCGGCCTTCCAGCTCACCGCGGACTCCTCCGGTGCGCCCCCCGTCCAGGGCCTGCACCTCACCTTCGGCGCCGACCCGCGCACCCAGATGGCGGTCTCGTGGATCACCGACCGGCCGGTGACCAAGCCCGTCGTCCGCTACGGCACCCTGGAGCACGGCTTCGGATCCACCGCCGCCGCCCGCACCGTCACCTACGTCGACGGCACCTCCAACCGCACCGTCTACGTCCACCACGCCGCCCTGAACCGGCTCTCCCCGGACACGGACTACCTCTACCTCGCCACGCACGAGGGGGCGACCCCCGACAGCGGCACGTTCCGCACCGCTCCGCGCGGACGCCGGCCCGTCACCTTCACCAGCTTCGGCGACCAGTCCGCCCCGCAGGTGACCTGGGCGGCCGACGGCACCGTCGGCCTGGACGCGAATTCCACGCCCGCTACCAAGGACATCGTCACCGGCATCGAGCAGGTCGCCCCGCTGTTCCACCTCCTCAACGGCGACCTCTGCTACGCCAACCTGGACGTCGACCGGGTGCGGACCTGGAACAACTTCTTCACCAACAACACCCGTTCGGCGCGCTTCCGCCCCTGGATGCCCGCGGCCGGCAACCACGAGATCGAGAAGGCCAACGGTCCGCTCGGGCTCGGCGCCTACCAGGCCTACTTCTCCCTCCCCTCCACCGAGACCGACGCCGAACTCGCGGGCCTGTGGTACGCGTTCACGGCCGGTTCGGTCCGGGTGATCGTGCTGCAGAACGACGACAACTGCCTCCAGGACGGCGGCGACGTCTACATCAGCGGCTACTCCGGCGGCCGTCAGCTCGCCTTCCTGGAGAAGGAACTGAAGGCGGCGCGCTCCTCCAGCGACATCGACTGGGTGGTCGTGGCCATGCACCAGGTCATGATCAGCTCCTCGGACGCCAACGGCGCGGACCTCGGCCTGCGCGAGAAGTACGGCCCGCTGTTCGATCGGTACGGCGTCGACCTGGTGCTCTGCGGCCACGAGCACAACTACGAGCGGTCGCTGTCCGTGCGGGGCGTGGTGACGGGCAGCGAGACGCTCACCCCCAACCCGGTCTCCCAGGCCACCGACGACATCGACGCCGGTCTGGGCACCGTCCACATGATCCTCGGCGGCGGTGGCGTCTCGGGCACCACGAACCAGAAGTTCTTCACCGACGGCACCGCCAAGGTGATCACCGCTGTCTCGGCGACGGCCGGCTCCAACGGCAAGCGCACCTCCACCTATGTGAAGGAGGAGGCGGTGTGGGTCGGCGTCCGGGACGTCGAACACCCCTACGGCTTCGCCGCGTTCACCGTCGACCCCGGCCGGCACCCCGGTGACACCACCCGGATGCACATCACGTACTACAACGTGAACAAGCCGAACGGCGAACTCTCCGTCTTCGAGAAGTTCACCCTGCACCGCAAGCGCTCCGACGGCCACGCGGGCTGATCCCTCATTTTCACCGGTGCGGGGGGCGGGGGGGGACCCCCCCCCCCCCCCCCCCCCCCACCCCCACCCCCCCCCCCCCACAAAACCCGCACACCCCCCGGCCCCCGCGGCCTCGCGGGGGAAACCACACACGGACTAAGTGG
>NZ_JBICZD010000015.1:0-157276 GCF_043201555.1 Streptomyces sp. NPDC048288 | reverse complement strand
CCCCATTATGTAACCCCCCCACCGCCCGGCGCGCCTGGCGGGCGGCGTGCGCGAGCTGGCGGGGCGGGGGGGGGGGGGCGGCGGGGCCCCCCCCCCCCCCCCCCCCCGCCGCCGTACTCCGAAACGGTCGACTGGCCGAAAACGGCGAACTCCCGCCGGACCGTGCGAGATCGAGGTGAAACGCCCACTGGAACTACTTGGCTGAGCAAGTATATGCTCGCCGACGGGGGCGACAAACGAAGAAGGCAGCACGCCGCCGTGGACGTGCGGTGTCCGGTGGTGCCGCGGTGACGTCGAGGTCAACCACTCCTGGAAGGAAGAGCCGTGGCACCGGTGCTGGTCGGGCTCGAAGGTCTGCTGGCGGGGGAGCGCATCCCGGTCCTGGACACCCGCGTCACCTTCGGGCGCAACGCGGAGAACACCGTCGTCATCTCCAGCCTGAGCGTCTCCCGCTTCCACGCGGAGATCGTCTTCGACGAGGACAAGGGCTACGTCCTGCATGACCTGGAGAGCAGCAACGGCACGCTGGTCAACGGCGAGGAGGTGGAGTCCCGGCTGCTGCAGCCCGGCGACGAGATCGCCCTGGGCGACCAGGAGTTCCGCTTCGAGGTCGCCGACGCCATGGAGACGCTCATGGCGCTCTCCCTGCCCCGGTCCGTCACTCATGGCTCGGTGGACACCGGGCAGGGGCCCGTCCTGCGGGTCACGGTGGCCGGCGGCGGCCCGGTCGGCCTCTCCCTCGCCCTGCTGCTGGAGCACTTCCTCGGCTCCCAGGTCCAGATCGCCGTGTACGACGGCAGGTGGCGCAAGCAGGGCCGGACCGTCGTCTGGAAGAGCCAGGAGGAGGGCAACGTACGGCGCCAGCAGGTGGTGACCGTGCAGAGCCGCCAGTACCTCGCGTGGCCGGAGGAGGTCCGCACGCGGCTGTTCGACCCGGAGCACTACACGGAGATGTGGCCCTCCGGCCCGGACTCGGTCGGCGACCACCATCCGCGCAACATGCGCATCGCCTACATCGAGGACCGGCTGCTGGAGCTGGCCAACGAGAAGCGGGACCGGATCCGGCTGATACCCGGCCGCTTCGACGCGGCGGAACAGCAGGAGGCCCTGGCGGGCCGGCATGTGCTCGCGATCTGCGACGGCGGCCGGTCCCGCACCCGGGAGCACTTCGCCGCCCGGTTCGGCAAGGCCGACGAGTCGATCTACTCCCTGGACGGCCGCCATCTGCAGGACGTCGTCCTCGGCCTGCGCGTGAAGTCGGGCCTGACGGACCCCATGGCGGTCCTGATGACGGTCGCCCAGAACCGCTTCCTGCTCAACTCGCTGCGCGGCGAGGGCTTCCTCAACATGCGGCTGACCGACGCCGAGGCGGCCGAGGTCATCGGCCTCGACCCGGTCCGCCGGGTCTTCGAGGAGTGCATCGCCTCCCGGCCGTGTCTGATGGACCGCGACGAGTACGGCGACTTCCAGTGCTCCACCCACGGCACCCTGTTCCTGCCCGCGCTGGTCAAGGGCTCACCGCTGTGGCGGCGGGTACGCGAGGGACTGCTGCTGTTCGGCGTCGAGGCCGACGACCTGTCCGCGGTCACCAGCTTCCGCCTGGACATGGTGCAACGCCCGCGATTCTCGGCGGAGTTGCTGCCGCCCACCGCGAAGACCCCCGGCACGTACGGCTTCCTCCTCGGCGACGCCGCGAACGCCATCCACTTCTGGCCCGGCCGCGGCCTCAACAGCGGTCTGGCCTCCGCCATCTCGCTGGCCCGCTCCCTCAACGGGGCCTGGAACGGGCGGTCGTTCCGGGACGCGGACTTCCTGCGGCACGAGGCGGCGATGTCGATGCTGCAGTACCGGCACAAGAGCCGGGCCTGGAAGGCGATGGTCACCACGGACGACCGGGGCGTCACCTGGGCGATCAAGGACATCATCGGGCACGGCATCGACGGCATCCCCGACGAGCCCGACCGCGCGGCGGACACCAAGACGCTGCTGGAGCGCATGCAGGCCATCCGCGCCCGGCTCGCCCCCAGGCTGGCGGGCATGCCGGACGACGAGGCGATCCTGGAACGCCTCGGCACCCTGCAGCCCGCCACCCTGCGCATGCTCGTCCTCAGCGGCGCCTGGGACACCCTGACCATGGGCGGCGAGGAGGTCGACATCGACATCTTCTACGGCCAGGACTCCTCGGCGGCGGCCGCCGCGGTGGAGGCACTGGAACCGGCGGCCAGGCCGTAGCCGGCGGGCGGAGCGAGCAGCCGGCTCCGCCGCCGAGCGCTTCGCCGGAGTGACGGCGGGCCCGGCCGTGCGGCTGAGCCCGCCGCTCCCCCTCATCCGCGGGTCAGGGAGGGCCGGGCCCTCACTGTCCCGGCGTGAGGATGTAGGTGTTGAGGGTGCCCACGGTCGTGAGCGGGGTCGGCGAGCCCGTGTCGTAGCGGTCCACGGCGAGGTAGTTGGGCTTCTTGCGGGCGGCCGGTGTGCAGAAGTTCTGGGCGCGGTTGAGGAGTTTGCCGTTGTCGGTCGCGGCGGTGGAGCTGATCGGGTAGTCCCGGAAGTGGTTCATCACGAACAGCGGGTGGAAGGCGGCGGAGTCCGTGGTGAGCGGCCTGCCGGTGCCCCAGCGGCTGTAGCAGGACCAGTCGGAGTCACCGAGGCCGGCGCCCATGGACCAGTAGTTCTCCACGGTCCACTCGCGCTGGTACATCACGCCGAAGGTGTCCCGGGTGGCCCAGCCGTTCGAGGTGTCGCTCGCCCGGGTCCGGTCGCTGAAGATCAGGAGCTGCTTGCCCCGGGCGGCGAGATCGGCCATCGTGGGCCAGCCCTTGGTGGCCACGCCCTCCTGGTCCGGCCGGTACAGCACGTCGGAGAGGCCGTTGACGGCGGCGAGGGAGGACTTCAGCACGTCGGAGGAGGCGTAGTCCTCCAGGAAGACGGTGGCGAACTGGCCCGGGTTGGCCTTGAGGAAGTCGACCATGCGCTGGAGATCGGTGGCGAGCGGGACCGGGCTGCTGACGCCGTCGCAGCTGTTGTGGCAGAGGACGGCCTGGCCGCCCACGGTGTAGTCGTCCAGCATGAAGCCGCGGACGCCGTCGGACAGCTGCCGGCTGATGCCGTAGTTCTGGTTGGGGAACAGGTTCACCGGGAACGAGGCGAAGTTGCCGTCGGAGCCGTTGGCGAAGGCGTTGTGCGCGGTGAGGAAGGTGACCTGGTCGAGGGTGCGGGTGTCGGCGGAGGGCATCGCCGTGGTGGCGTACGAGACCGGGGTCAGGTACCAGCGGGCGAGGTCGCCCGCGGCACCGAGCTGTACGGCGGCGGAGTCTGCGGAAGCGGCGGTGAGGTACTGGGAGGTGCCGGGGACCGTGACGGTGTAGGTGCTGTCGGCACCGGCGGTGACGGTCCAGGTGGTGCCGTCCGCACCGCAGGCGGCGGTGACCGCGGCGGTGCCGCTGCGTCCCAGGCAGGTGCCGGACTCGTCGGCGTTCTGCAGCTGGTAGCCGCCGCTGACCGCGACGGGCGTCCACTGCTGGTGGTCCTCGTTGCCCTTGGGATTGTGGGCGGCCACGGTGCCACCGCTGTCGGCCGCGTTGAGGCCGGTGGTGTAGTTCTGCAGGTAGACCGAGGCGGTGGGGACCGCGGCCGAGGCGGTGCCCGGGAGCAGGGCGGGTGCCGACAGGGCGAGGACGGCGGAACAGCACAGAACGCGCAGGGGGCGCAGGCGCACGGGTTTTCCCTTCACTCTGGCACGAGATGCCAATAGCTGTCAGTGGCATGACATACCTGTTGCGATGTGTGCTGCGCCAGTGGTCTCGGTTGAATTCCTCGTGGGAGCAGGCGAGTTGGGCCGCATCCGTGCGAGCAGGTGTGGCGACAGGGCCCCGGCCGGCTGCCCGGGCCCGGCCGGGGCCCCCGTTGGCCTGTGGTCAGGAGACGCAGGTGAGACTCACGTCGTCGATGCGGACGAACTGCGCCACCCCGCTGTCGTTGCCGTAGATCGCCTGGACGTACACGGTGCTGATTCCGGTGAGGTTCAGCGGCGCGGTGGTGATCTGCTGGTACCTTCCGGCGCTGAGGCCCGGTGCGGTGCTGGTCAGACGCACCCATCCGCCCGCCCCGTTGGGGTCCCAGACCTCGAGGCCGACTCCGGCGCCGTAGCTGACGGGGTTGGCGTAGATGCTCGCGGAGCAGTTGGACCGATTCGTCCAGGAGCCGATCGGCACCGCGATCTTCTCGGCGGCCCAGCCGTTGCCGGTGTAGAGCCATCCGTTGTTGACGCCGCTACGGGCGACGACCGGGTTCCCGTTGACGTCGGCGCCCGCCACGCCGTCGCCGCTCTGCAGGCCCTGCCAGTCGTTCCAGGGGTTCCCCTCGAAGCTGTTGGTGAACGTGAAGACGGAAGCCGGTGCCGCCTGCGTGGGTACCGCGATGCCGATGGCGGTCACCGCCGATGCCGCGGCGACCGCGATCAGTCGAAGCAGGCTGCGCGCTTTCTTGGCCATGTGTTCTCTCCCTGTGCCCGCCGTCCGGATGTCGGCGTCGCATGCCTGTTGTGTACCGGGTCGCCGTTGTCCGGCTCCGGCGGCGGGGCGCCGGACAGACAAACACCGGACAACGGGGATTGCGGCGCCGTGAATTCGAATCCGGTCCGGTGGCGGAATCGGGGATGGACAACGGGCGGCGCCGTCCGGAGAATCCGTGCTGTCGTCATCTCAGGGGGATTGCCGTCATGCCGCGCTCCGAAAGTCCGCTCGACCAGACGGACAGCCCGCTTGTTCGATTCGCGACCGAGTTACGGCGGTTGAGAAAGGCAGCGGGCACGCCTCCTTACCGGGAACTCGCCAAGCGGGCCCATTACTCGGCCACGACACTCTCGGACGCCGCGGGCGGTCGCTCTCTGCCAAGCCTTGCGGTGACCTTGGCCTATGTCGAAGCGTGCCACGGGGATCGCGCGGAATGGGAGGAGCGGTGGCACGCCACGGCGGCCGATGTCGCCCCCGTGACCGGCGCCATGGGCGGAGCTTTTCACGAAGCCGATTCCACCGCGCCGTATGTAGGATTGGCTGCGTTTCAACCTGATGACGCCTACCGTTTCTTCGGCCGGTCAAGACTCGTCGGCGAACTGGTGGCGAAGGTGGGCCGACAGCGCCTCACGGCGGTTTTCGGCCCGTCGGGGTGCGGGAAATCCTCGTTGTTGAGGGCGGGCCTGGTCGCCGTGGCGAAAAAGACCGGACTGAACGGCACACCCCTGCCCGTCCTTCTGCTCTCGCCGGGGACCAGTCCGCTGGAGGAGTGCGCCGTCCGGCTGGCGGAACTCGCCGGTGATTCCCCGGGCACACTCAAGGCCGAGTTCCTCGACGATCCCGGCAATCTCCATCTGCGCGTCCGGCAAGCCCTGGTGGACCGGCCCGAGGAGGCCGACCTGCTGATCGTGGTCGACCAGTTCGAGGAGGTCTTCACCCTGTGCACGGGCCGCGCCGAACGCGACGCGTTCATCGCGGCCCTGCTCACCGCGGTCGGCGCCGCGACCAGCCGGGCCCGGGTCGTCCTCGGCGTCCGTGCCGACTTCTACGGCCACTGCGCCCAGCACCCGGCCCTGGCCGAGGCGTTGCGCGACGCGCAGGTCATGGTCGGGCCCATGAGCGGCGAGGAACTGCGCGAAGCCGTCACCCGGCCGGCGATCGACGCGGGGTGCAGCGTGGAAGGCCCCCTGCTGGCGGCCGTGGTCGCCGACGCGACGGGCCAGCCCGGTGCGCTGCCGCTGGTCTCGCACGCCATGGCGGAGACCTGGCGACGGCGCAGCGGCAACCGGCTCACCCTGGCCGGCTACCGGGCGGCCGGCGGCATCCGGCACGCGGTCGCGCACAGCGCCGAGGCGGCGTACACGGCACTGACCCCGGCCCAGCAGGACCTGGCACGCGGGATCTTCCTGCGCCTGACCGCCCTCGGCGAGGGCACCGAGGACACCAAACGCCGTATCCACCGGCGCGAACTCGACGCACGTCCCGGCACCGACGCCGTGGTCGAGGCGCTGGCCGGGCGCCGGCTGCTCACGCTCGACCGGGACTGGATCGACATCACCCACGAAGCCCTCATCGGCAACTGGCCACGCTTACGGGACTGGCTCACCGAGGACCGCAACGGCCTGCGGATCCACCGCCGCCTCACCGACGCCACCGACACCTGGGAGAGCGGCCACCGCGACGAGCACAGTCTCCTGCGGGGCCCCCGGCTGGCTCTGGCGGCCGAATGGGCCGACGCCCACGAGAACCTGCTCACCGAGCGCGAACGCCGTTTCCTGGCCGCGAGCCGTGCCGCCGAGGCCGCCGTGGAGGCCGCCGCCCGTCGCCGTGCCCGCAGGTTGTGGCAGCTCCTCGCGCTGCTCACGGCCGCGTTGATGGCCGCCGTCACCTCGACCGTGCTGGCGGTCCAGGCCCGGCAGGCCGCCACCGAGGAACGCGACACGGCCGTCGCCCGGCAGGCGACGGCGGCGACAGCCGACATCCGCGCGACCAATCCGGCGCTCGCGGCCCAACTGGGCCTTGCCGCGTACCAGGTGGCCCCGACCCAGGCGACCCGTGACGGCCTGCTCAGCGCCTCGGCCACGCCGTACGCGGCACCGCTGATCGGCCACACCAGCGACCTGGTCTCGCTGGCCTTCTCCCCGGACGGGCGGACCCTCGCCACCGCCGGCTGGGACCGGACCGTCCGGCTGTGGGACGTACGGGACGCACACCGTCCCCGCCCGCTGACCGTCCTGCGCGGACCAGGCGCGTTCCACGCCGTGACCTTCGACCGCACGGGCCACGTCCTCGCCACGGCCGACGGCGACGAGGCGACGCTGTGGGACCTGACCGACATCCGGCACCCCGCCCCGCTCACCACGATCACCCACCGGACCGGCGAGGTCACCTGGGTGGCCCTCAGCCCGGACGGCCGGACCATGGCCACGGCCGACCAGGACCGGACGGCGGAGCTGTGGGACGTGAGCGATGCCCGCCGGCCCGGGCGGCTGGCCACGCTGCGCGGTCACACCGGCGCTCTGACGTCGGTCACGTTCAGCTCCGACGGACGCATGCTGGCCACCACCGGCGACACCACCGTACGGCTGTGGGACGTCGGCGACCCGCACACCCCGCAGCCACGGGGAGTGCTCAGAGGACACACCCGCGCGGTCTGGTCGGCGGCGTTCAGCCCGGACGGGCGCACGCTCGCCACCGCGAGCTGGGACCACACGGTCCGCGTCTGGGACCTCAGCGGCCCGGCCGCACCGCGCGGACTGGCCACCCTGACCGGCCACACCGCCCTGGTCTGGGCCGTGGCCTTCAGCCCGGACGGCCGCACCCTGGCCTCCACCGGCGGCGGCACCCTCCTCTGGGACATGTCCGACCCCCGGCATCCGAGCCTGCTCACCACCCTGCCGGACGGGGTCTACGCCGCCGGGTTCAGCCCGGACGGGAACGTCCTGGCAACCGGCTCCGCACTGCACGACCTGCGCGAACTGCCCTTGTTCTTCCACCATGACGTCATCGACGCGGTCGCGTTCAGCCCGGACGGCACGGTCCTCGCCTCGGGAAGCTGGGACACCACCGTACGGCTCTGGGACATCGCCGCCGGACACCCCCGGCTCCTGCTGGCCACACTCACCGGCCAGCGGGACTTCATCCGCGCGGTGGCGTTCAGCCCCGACGGACACACACTGGCGACCGCGAGCAACGACGGCACGGTCTGGCTCTGGGACGTGACGGACCCCCGTGGCCCACGGCGGCTGGCCGTGGTCGAGCCGCACGCGGGCGAGGTGGCCTCCTGTTCCTTCAGCCCGGACGGCCGCACCCTCGCCATCGCCGGGTTCCGGACGGTGCGGCTGTGGGACGTGACCGAGCGCGACAAGCCCGGACCGCTGGCCCGCCTCGGCGGGTACCAAGGAGACGGCGCGGCGGCCGTGTTCAGTCCGGACGGCCGCTTCCTGGCCACGGGCGGCAACGAGAAGTCGGTGCTGTGGGACATCGGCGACCCACGACGACCGAGCGCACTCGATTTCGCCTACGCCTCCGACTTCGTGCGGCCCGGTTCCTTCAGCCCCGACGGCCGCGTCCTGGCCACCGTGGACACCGCCGACAACACCGTACGACTGCTGGACATGACCGATCCCCGCCGCCCCCGGCAACTGGCCCTGCTGACCGGCTACACCGGCTTCGTGTACGCGGTGGCGTTCGCCCCCGACGGCCGCCGCCTCGTCACCGGTGACAGCGGCAAGAAGGCCCGCGTGTGGGACGTGAGCAACCCCCGGCAGCCCAGGGAGCTGGCCAACCTCACCGGGAACGAACTCGCCGTTCCCGCCGTGGCGTTCAGCCCCGACGGCCACACCGTCGCCGCCGGCGGCAACGACCACACCCTGCGGCTGTGGGAAACCGACATCGGCCGCGCCACCGCACGCGTCTGCGCCACCGCCCACCCGCCCCTCACCCGCGCCGAATGGAAGCGGTACCTCCCCGGAGTGCGCTACCGCCCGCCCTGCCCGGAGTCCCGGCAGGGCGGGCGGTAGCCGGCCGTGGACCTGAGAACCGGGCCGGTCGGCGGCTCAGCGGCCCCGGGGGAGGGAGAGCCGTTCCGCGAGGGGGTCGCCGGCCAGGAAGGCGGCCAGTTCGGCCCGGTCGGGTGCCGTGGCGGGACCGCGGCGGGTCACCGCGCAGGCCGCCGCCGCGTTGGCGCCCCGCGCGGCCGTCACCGGGTCGAGGCCCTCGGCGAGAAGGGCGAGGAACGCACCGACGTGCGCGTCGCCCGCGCCGTTGCTGTCGATCGCGGTGACTGGGAACCTCGGTACGTGGACGGGAGGTTGATCGGCGGCGGCCAGCCAGCAGCCGTCCTTGTCGGCCCGTACGAGCACGCCCGCCCCCGGTGCCAGCCGTCGCCCGAGCGCCGCCGCCGCGCTGCGGGGGTCCTCGTGCCCGGTCATCAGGCGGGCCTCGCGGGCGTTGGCGCTGAGCCAGTCGGTGCGGGCCAGGACGGGGGAGAGGTCGAAGGACCCCTTGGCCTTCATCTCCCGCTCACAGTCGAGGAGTTCGCGGGCCAGCCGGAGCGGATCGATCCGTCCGTCGCCCTCGACGAGGAGCCGGCCGACGAGGACGGCCTGCTCGGTGTCGTCGGTGACGGACCCCGCGGGCATGCCCGCGCTGACCGGGTTGTCGGGCCGGGCGGACGCGAACCCGGTGATGGCGCCGTACACGCGCACGACGTCCTGACGGGACATCACCTGCGTGGGCATACCGAGGGCGTCACCGAGGGCGAGTCCGTAGAAGGCGCCCAGGGCGCGGTCGAGCCGGTCGGTCACGGCCGGCCTCCCCTGCCCGAGCGGACGTGCAGTTCGAAGTGGGCGGGGTCGAGCAGACTGCTCACCTGCTCGACCACCGAGCCGTCGGCGGCCCGGTAGACCTGGTCCAGGCGGAGGAAGGACTCACCGGGGGAGCGGTGCAGCACCGCCGTCTCGGCCTCCGTGAGGCCGCGCACCGACACCACGCCCTCACCGGAGTCGGTGACCCGGCCCGCCGCGATCAGCGCCCGGCTGAGCGAACCGCCGTCCAGCCCGCGCCCGGGCAGCCCGGCCAGGCCGCCGACGGCCGGCACCCTGCTGCGCTCCAGGGACACGCCCGGCCCCCCGGCGAGCCGCCGGACCCGGTCCAGGGCGATGAACGCGCCCGACGCGAGCCCCAGCCGGGCGGCCAGCTCCGGATCGGGGACCTCCTCGAAGCGGAGGATCTCGGTCGTCAGCTCGGTGCCCTGCTCGGCCAGCGCCCGGGTCCAGCCCAGCCGGTTGTCGAGCGGTGTCCCGTCGAAGGTGACGAACGAGCCGATCCCCGCGTGGGTGGCGATGAGGCCCTCCTCGCCGAGGACCTGAAGGGCCTGCCGAAGGGTGGTCCGGCTGACGCCGAACCGCTCCCTGAGCGCGTGCTCCCCGGGGAGCCGGCTGCCGTCGGCGTGGACCCCGGCGCGGATCTCGTCGGCCAGAACGTGAGCGATGCGTTGGTGTTTGTAAACCTGTCCAGGCATGTCTAGGCAGTAGGTGAACAAGTGCTCGTGGTCCAGAGGTGCCGGGAGTTCGATGGGTGGTCCCGCGGGTGGTTCCGGGGGTGGTTCCATGGATTCCTAGAGTTGACTCTGTCAAAACTAGCGGGCTATGTTCGAAGGGCGGCGAGGGCGTGAGCGCCCGTCGCGCAGACATCCGACACCCCACCGCGCAAGGTGAGTGGGCCAGTTCACTTCGGGAAACGCCATGCACTGTTACGACTGCGCCCAGGAGGGCCGCACCGACCGCACCGGGATCGGCGCCTGCGCGCGCTGCGGACTCTTCACCTGCGCCGACCACTCGCGGATCACGCGTACGACCGTTCAGCGGCCCGTCGGGGTCATCCCCATGACCAGTGCCGTCCAGGCGCGGCGTCTGGTGTGCGGCGCATGCCGTACGGCCGAGGTCGCCTAGAGTCGCCTAGAACTGACTCAGTCAACTCTGGGTTGTTATCGTGGGGCGGGAGGCGCCGGGGCCGCGCAGGAGTGCCGCCCGGCAGGCAGGCCCTAGGAGAGTGACATGACCATGGAGCAGCCGGTGGCCGATCTGCTCAGGCGCAACGGGCTGCGCAGCACCGCCCAGCGCCGGGCGGTGCTGACGGCGCTGCAGGGCCATCCGCACTCCACGGCGGCGGACCTCGAGACCCGTATCGGCACGGACCCGGCCGCGGCCGGCGGACTCTCCCGGCAGGGCCTCTACAACGTCCTCGAAGACCTCACCAAGGCACAGCTGATCCGCTGCATCGAGCCGGCCGGTTCGCCCGCCCGGTACGAGCTGCGGGTCGGGGACAACCACCATCACCTGGTCTGCCGCCGCTGCGGCCTGATCGAGGACGTCGACTGCAGCGTGGGTGCCGCACCCTGCCTCAGCCCCGAGAAGGACCTGGGCTTCGCCGTCGACGAGGCCGAGATCACCTGGTGGGGCCTGTGCGCGGGATGCCAGGAGGTCCTCGCGCGGGGCTGAGGATCCCGACGTCCCGCGTGGTGACGCAGCTCACCCCGTTGCGGGGGCCGATCCCGGAATGCACGCTCGGTTGATCTCGCTGCAACGTTCTTGGGGTGTGCTGGGCAAGGACGCTCGGCGCGGCCGGTCCCGGAGACACCGTCCCGGTTCCGCCCCGCTCCCCGTCCCCGGATCAACCGTCCCCGAAAGGCCCCTCCGCCACCATGCCATTGGCTCTGCTGGCCCTTGCCGTCGTCACCTTCGGCATCGGCACCACCGAGTTCGCCACCATGGGCCTGCTGCCCCAGATCGCGGACGGACTCGGGGTGTCGGTGCCGCACGCGGGCAACCTCGTGTCGGCGTACGCGCTCGGCGTCGTCGTCGGTGCCCCCGTCCTCACCGGCATCGGCGCGCGGGTTCCCCACAAGCGGCTGCTGCTCCTGCTCACCGGGCTGTTCGTGGTGGGCAACACGGCGTCCGCGCTCGCCCCGAACTTCGGCCTGCTCTTCGCCGCCCGCTTCCTCGCCGGTCTGCCGCACGGCGCACTCTTCGGCGTCGGCGCCGTCGTCGCCTCCAGGCTGGTCGCCCCCGACCGCGCGGCACGCGCCGTCTCCCGGGTGTTCCTCGGCCTCACCATCGCGAACATCATCGGTGTCCCCGCCGGCACGGCCCTCGGCCAGCACCTGGGCTGGCGCTACGCCTACTGCGCGGTCGCCGTCATCGGCCTGGTGGCGCTCGCCGCCCTCGCCCTCCTCGTGCCCCACCAGCCGCGCGGCCCGCAGGCGGGCATCCGTCGGGAACTGCGCGCGATGGGCAACCGGCAGGTCTTCATCGGCCTGGCCACCGCCGTCGTCGGCTTCGGCGGCTTCTTCGCCGTGTACAGCTACCTCGTCCCCATGCTGACGCACCTGACCGGGATCTCCGACGCGTCGACCACCCTGGTCCTCGCCCTCTACGGCGTCGGCATGACCGTCGGCACCCTGGTCGCGGGCCCCCTCACCGACCGCGCCCTGCGTCCCACGCTGTACGCCGGCATCACCCTGCTCGCCGCCGCGCTCGTAACCTTCTACTTCACCGTCCACAGCACGGTGCCGGCCCTGGTGACGGTCACCTTCATCGGTGCGATGGGCGCGCTCATCACCACGCCCGTCCAGATGCTGCTGATGATCAACGCGAAGGACGCCCCGACGATGGCGGCGGCCTCCAACCACTCCGCCTTCAACATGGCCAACGCGGCCGGTGCCTGGCTCGGCGGCCTCGTCATCTCGGCGGGCTGGGGCTGGGCCGCGCCCAACCTGGTCGGCGCGGTGCTCGCCATGGCGGGCCTGGGACTCGCCGTCACCGGCGGCTTCCTGGACCGCGGCGACCGTCCCTCGAAGGTCGTCACCGCGCAGGGCGTCGGCGAGGGGGGCCACGCCTCCGCGTCCGAAGGCGAGGCCGGGGGCGGGGCCGGGGGCGAGGGCGGGGGCGTGCGGGACCGCGCCGTCGAAGACCGTCGGCCGACCGTCTGACACACCCGCCCTCGCTCGTCTGCACGCGCCCTCGTCCGTTCGCACGCGCCTTCGTCCGTTCGCACGCGCCCTCGTCCGTTCGCGCGCGCCCTCGTCCGTTCGCACGCGCCTTCGTCCGTTCGCACGCGCCCTCGTCCGTTCGCGCGCGCCTTCGTCCGTTCGCGCGCGCCCTCGTCCGTCCGCACCCGTCTTCGTCCGTCCGCACCCGCCTTCGCCTGTCCGCGCACGCCGGCAGCCGGCCGCGCCCTCGCCGAGTCCGACTGCCTGCCCACAGCTGTCCGCGCCCCTACCTGTCCGCCCGCGCCCCTCGCTATGCGCCTGCGCCGCTCCCTGTCCGTCCTCGCCCCTCCCTACCCGCCCGCGCCTTCAGGCGCGGGCGGTGCCGTGCTGGTCACGGTGCCGTCGGACAGGTGCAGGACGAGGTCGGCCCGGGCGGTCAGCCGTAGGTCATGGGTGATCAGAAACGTCGTACGGCCCGCCGCCAGCCGGCCCAGGGGCCCCATCACGCGGGCCGCGGCGGCGTCGTCGAGGCCGGCGGTGGGCTCGTCGAGGACGAGCACGGGAGCGGTCCGCAGCAGGGCGCGGGCCAGCGCGATCCTGCGGCGCTGGCCCCCGGAGAGCGCGCTGCCCCGTCTGCCGACCGGGGTGTCGTAGCCGTCGGGAAGCGCGGCCACGAAGTCATGGGCGTCGGCCGCGACGGCGGCGGCGCGCACCTCCGCGTCGTCGGCGTCGGGCCGGCCGAAGGCGATGTTCTCGCGGACCGTGCCGTCGAAGAGCATGCTCTCCTGGGGCAGCAGTGTGACGTGCCGGCGCACCTCGTCCACGGGGAGGGAGGCGATGTCCTGCCCGTCGAGCAGGATGCGGCCCCGCGAGGGCTCGTGGAACCGCAGCAGCAGACCGGCCAGCGTGGACTTGCCCGCGCCGCTCGGCCCGGTGACCGCGACCAGCAGACCCGGCGGAACATCGAGGTGCACCCGGTCCAGCACGGGCCACCGCTCGCCGGGATAGGCGAAACCGACGTCCTCGAAGGTGACGGCACCCCGCACCGGCCCGGTCGGCGCCGGGACACCCGGACCGGACACGTCCGGACCCGGGGCGGTGCGCAGGACCTCGACGAGCCGTTCGCAGGCGGCGGTCGCCGAGGAGGCGCCGACGACCAGTTCGCCGAGTTCCTGCAGCCGCGGGTGGAGATAGCCGAGGTAGGCGGCGAAGGCGAGCAGTCCGCCGACGCTGAGGTGGTGCGCGGAGATCTGCCAGGCGCCGGCTCCGATCACGGTCAGCACGCTGACCGTCTCCAGGAGTTCGCCGAGCGGGCCGTACACCGACGACAGCCGGATCTGCCGGAGCCCGGCGCGCATCCAGTGCCGTCCCTCGCGGTGCACCTTGGCGCGCTCGGCCTGCTGACGGCCGTAGGCCTGCACCAGCGGCATGTTGGCGAGGCTCTCCTCCAGCAGGGAGGCCAGCCGTCCGTTGCTGTCGCGTTCCGCGCGGGTGGCGCTGCGCATCAGGGTGCCGAAGACCCGGGCGCCGAGCCAGATCAGCGGGGCGGCGGCGAACGTGATCAGCGCCAGCCGCCAGCTGGTGTACAGCGCGGCGGCGGCGAAGACGAGCGCGCCGACGGCCGAGGTGAGCAGTTCGACGGGCGCGGAGGCCACCAGGGTCTCCACGACCTCGACGTCCCCGGTGAGACGGGAGACGAGGTCGCCGGTGCCGAAGCGGTCAAGGCCGTCCGGTGGCAGCCGCTGGAGATGGGCGAAGAGACGGTCCCGCAGACCGAGCAGGAAGTGCTCGCTCGTCCAGCCGGCCAGACAGCCACCGGCCGCGGCGGCGACCGCGCCGCACACGGCGAGCCCCAGCCACAGGGCGGCGGGATTCCAGAAGGCGGCGAGGTCTCCGGGCGTGAGCACGTCGTCGGTGAGCCGGCCCGCGAGGCCGATCGCGCCCGCGTCACAGCCCGCCGACACCACCAGGAGCAGCGCCGACACCAGTACGGCGGTGCGATTGCCGCTGACCAACGGCCAGAACGTACGGAACGCGGCCCACGGTGAGAGCCGGGCGTGCCGCATCCGCGCCGACGCGGCGGCGGGTCTGGCAGGACTGGCGGGGCCGGTGGGGTCGATGGGGTTGGTGGGACTCGCGGGGCCGGCGTGGGCGGATCTGTCGAGCGGTGCGGCGGTGGACATGACCGGCCGGTACTCCCTGACTCCATGGGCGCGCCGGGGCCGTCCACCCTGTGACGAAGGGCGGTCGGACCCCGGCGCCGTCCGGCGGTCGCGTTACTTGGCGTGCTTCTTGTGCTTACGGTGGTGCTTCTTGTGGTGGTGCGGGTGATGCGCCTCCTTGGCGGCACACCCGACTTCCTTCTTCTTGGCCTTCTTTGCCAACGTGATCTTCGCGAAGGACACAGCCACTCCTCCCTTTCTCTCCCGTACGTCCCGCGTGTGCGGTTCGAGCGTGAATACGGCGCCGTGAGAACGCCGATTCAAGACGCCAGTTGAGGGTTGGATGGGATTTGCTTACCGAATCTCTCACCTGAAATCCCCGTCAAATCAGCCCTGTTCGCGGCGGGACCGTGCCCGGCCGGCCCTCCCGGCGCTTGAGTGTGAAGGTGAAGTCGCCGGAGAGCTTGCCGTTCAGCCGGATCGCGGAGACGAGTTGCCCGTCCGTGAGCAGCCGCTCGACCTCGGCTCGGGAGAGACCGCACCCCTCGGCGATCAGCCGCACCGGCCGGACGGGGATCGGGGCGGCGAAGCGGACGGAGACGTCGATGGCCTCGCGGTCCAGGTGGTGCGCGTCGCCGGTGTCGAGGCGCCAGGCGCCGGCCCAGTCGAGGGCGATGCGGTTGCGGCGCTGCACCACCGGGTCCTGGAGCAACTCGGCTGTCAGGTCGAGGTCGTTGTCGTGCAGCCGGTCCAGCAGTTCCGGCCGTACGGAGCGCACGTTGACCCGCTCCAGGACCGTGAGTTTCGCCGTTTCCCCGCAGCCGGTGCAGAGCACGAGGAGCCAGACGTCGATGAGTTTGTGGTGTGCGTTGACGCGGAACTTGCCGCTCGCCCGGAAGGTCCCGGACGCGCACGTGTGGCAACGGCGGAGAACGAGCGGCAGGCAGGTGGGCATGACCACCCAGATGTTGAGCACAGCAGTACACCGGTTTCAGTGAGAAGACCGCAGCAAGAAGCAGCGCGGCGCACAGGTGCGACGCGCGACAGATCAGCGCTCGGGGGGTCTCACACGGTGTACAACGGCACGTCCTTGGCCAGACGACTGGGATCCGCAGCACGGTACGGGCGCACGGTGGCTGCGCTCCACTGATTTTCGAGCGCCGCGTCACCCGGCTCTGATCGTCAATTACAAGTTGACGCTGAGGCATCGTCAACTTAAGATTGACGCATGAGTCCACTCGACATCAGCCTCGCGGACCTGATCGCCCGTCTCGACGAGGAACTCCCTGAAGCCGACGAGCTGGCCCGCATCAGCGAGGCGCGACTTCGTGCGCAGACGCTGTCCGACCTCGGTGACCAGCTCATCGACCACTACGTCAGCAAGGCCAAGCAGACCGGCGCGTCCTGGACCGAGATCGGCGACGCCATCGGGGTGTCCAAGCAGGCCGCCCAGCAACGCCACGCGCCCTCCGCGTTCGAGGGGTTCACCCATCTGAACCGGCACAGCATCGTGCTGGCGCAGGAGGCCGCGCGCACGTACAAGCACGACTCCATCGGCACCGAACACCTGCTGCTCGGCCTGCTCGGCGAACCGCGGGGCCTGGCGTACGAGGTGCTGGTGGCGAGGACCGAGTCGGAGCAGCGCGTCCGCGACGCGATCACGGAAGTGATGCCGGCGGCCGGGCCGAAGGCGCTGCGGGGCCACATCCCGTTCCGGGAGGAGAGCAAGGACGCGATCGGGCAGGCGCGCCGCGCGTCGGCGGACCTCGGCCACGACTGGGTCGGCACGGAACACACACTGCTGGGTCTGATCCGCGTCGAGGAGAGCCCGGCCGCGCGGATCCTGCGCAACCTCGGCTTCACGTCGGACGAGTTGCACGAGTCCGTCAAGGCCGAGATCGCCCGACGGCGGGCCGAGCACGACGAGCAGTAACGGGACGGGCGGTAACGGAACAAGCGGTAACGGACCGGCACCGCCTTTCCATCCACCGTCGCCAACAACCGTGCGGCGCGCGGGGGATGGGAGGCGGTTCACCGGCTCGCGGTCATCGCGGCGCGCTCAGTCGAGGCAGAACTCGTTGCCCTCGACGTCCTGCATCACCATGCAGGACTCGTTCTCGTCGTCGGCGAGCAGCACCTGCACGCGCACCGCGCCGAGCGCGACCAGCCGCGCACATTCGGCCTCCAGCGTCGCCAGGCGCTCTTCCCCCACGAGCCCGGTGGCCACCCGTACGTCGAGGTGCACCCGGTTCTTGACGACCTTGCCCTCGGGAACGCGCTGGAAGTACAGCCGGGGGCCCACACCCGAGGGATCGCTGCAGGAGAACCACTTGTCCCGGTCCTCCGGAGACAGGGAGCTGTTGAAATCGTCCCAAGTGGCGAACCCCTCCGGTGGCGGCGGTGGTTCGTACCCCAGCACCTCGCACCAGAAGCGGGCGACGCGCTCGGGCTGCGCGCAGTCGAAGGTGACTTGGACCTTCTTGATCGATGACATCGGCGCACCTTAGCAGGGGGCTCGGTCGCTCACTTCCCGGTGCGGGTCCGGCTGGTGGCCGGGCACACCGGGTTCGCGCAGGGTGCCGAACAGCAGGCCGCTCAGGACCGGCATCAGGACCAGCGGCGCCAGGGCCGTCTGCAGCGAGGTGGCGTCGGCGAGGCTGCCGAGGGCGGGGCCGGCCAGGCCGCCGATGCTCACGGTCAGGCCGAGGGTGACCCCGCTGGCCGTGCCGATCCGCGAGGGCAGATAGTCCTGCCCGAGCGTCACCTGGAGCGAGAACGGCACGTACAGCCCGGCCGACGTCAGCGCCACGAACAGGTAGAGGGCCGGGCCCGGCACCCACACCACACCCGCGACGGCCAAGGCGGCGAGCGTGTACGACCAGCGGCAGACGGCCACCCGTCCCCAGCGGCCCGCCAGGGACCCGCCCAGTACGGAACCGACCGCGCCCCCGAGGTAGAGGACGGTCAGCGCCGCCGTACCGGCGCCGGTGCCGCCGCCCGTGCGCTGCCGGGCGTACAGCGAGACGAAGGTGCTCAGGCCGACGAACACGACCGACCGGAACACCACGGCCAGGGACAGCCGTACGAAGGAGGGCACGTCGTCCTTCCCGGCCGGCATCCGCGCGGCGGCGCCCAGGGCCTTCCCGTCCCGCAGGGCGCGCAGCGCCGGCAGGCACAGCGCGGTACCGGCCAGCGCCGGTATCAGCAGCAGGGGCGTCCAGCGCAGCCCGCCGCCCGCCACGACGGCGCCCACCGTCAGCGGGGCCAGCGCGAAGCCGATGTTGCCGCCGGTGGCGAACACCGCCATCGCGCTGTGACCGCCCCCGCCGGCGAGGCGCGCGACCCGCGCGGACTCGGGGTGATAGGCGGCCACCCCGATCCCGGACAGCGCCATGCAGGCGAGGGTGAGCGGGTAGGAGCCGCCCACCCCGCTCAGCGCGACACCGGCACCGCTCAGCAGGGTGCTGGCCGGCAGCAGCCAGGGCAGCGGCCGGCGGTCGGTGAGCATGCCGAACAACGGCTGGGCCACCGACGAGAGGACGGACGCGGCCAGGACGACACCGGAGGCCACCGCGTACGAATAGCCGCGCTCGGAGACGAAGAACGGCAGCAGTGCCGCCACGGCACCTTGGTAGATGTCGACACAGCCATGGCCGACGGACAGCAGAGTGATCGAGGTGTTCCTGCGCACCCCGCCATGCTCCGGGCCCGGCCGCCTGTCGCACTTCCGGTAATCTGCCAAGTGATGACGGAAGTCCGCCACGATCCGGTCGCCCCGACCCGCACCCGGCGGCTGGCCCCCGGCCACGAGATCGACGCCCACCGGCACGACGACCACCAGATCGTCTACGCGGGCCGCGGAGTGCTGGCCGTGACGACCGGCGCGGGCTCCTGGGTCGCCCCGGGCACCCGGGCCATCTGGGTACCGGCCGGCACCGTCCACGCGCACCGGGCCTACGGCGAACTCGAACTGCACTTCCTCGGGCTGCCCGCCACCGAGAACCCCCTCGGGCTCGACGCCCCGACGGTCCTGGCCGTCGGCCCGCTGCTGCGCGAGCTGATCATCGCCTACACCCGCGCCGAGGACGACGACAGCCCCGAACGGGCCCGGCTCCGCGCGGTCCTCCTCGACCAGCTGAGGGCCGCACCGCAGCAGCCGCTCCACCTGCCCACCCCGACCACACCCCTGCTGCGCGAACTGTGCGCGGTCCTGCGGGCGGACCCGGCCGACGACCGCACGCTCAAGGAACTCGGCCGCGTCGTCGGCGCCAGTGACCGCACCCTGTCCCGGCTGTTCCGCAGCGACCTCGGCATGAGTTTCCCGCAGTGGCGCACCCAACTGCGGCTGCACCACGCGCTGGTCCTGCTCGCCGACCGCACCCCGGTGACGACGGTGGCCCACGCCTGCGGCTGGTCGTCGGCCAGCGCCTTCATCGACGCCTTCCGTCGGGCTTTCGGTCACACTCCGGGCTCGCATCCGACGAGCTGACGGACGGCGTCGCCGTCGACGTCGACGTCGGCGCCGATGCCGATGCCGATGCCGATGCCGACGCGGCTGCGGATTCCGACAGGTACCTGCGGGCCGCCTCCGGGTCCCGTACCGCCCGTACTTCCCGCGCCCCCGGCACCGTCCGCGGCGAACGCGCGGCAGGCGTGGCGAAGGCCGCGGCCACCACCAGGAGGAGCACCGGGATCAGCGCGTGCCGCAGTCCGAAGTGCTCACCGAGATAGCCGAGGGACGGCGGGCCCACCAGGAAGGCGACATAGCCGACGGTCGCGGCGAGCGAGACCCGCGCGGCCGCGTCCTCGCCGGAGTCGCCCGCGGCGGAGAGCGCGACGGGGAACCCGAGCGAGGCCCCGAGTCCCCACAGGACCGCGGCGGCCGCCGCCACGGCCTGGTTGTCGACGAAGATCACCAGGGCCAGGCCGGCGGCCCCCACCAGCGCGCTCCCGCACAGCGCCGCCGCCCGCCCGAACCGGTCGACGAACCGCCCGCCGGCGAACCGCCCGACGGTCATCGCGGCGGCGAACACGGCGTACACGGCCGAGCCCAGCGCGGCGTCGAAGCCGTGCCCGTCCACCATGACCAGCGGCAGCCAGTCGTTCGCGGTGCCCTCGGCCAGGGCGAGGGCGAGGATGACACAGCCGATGAGCAGGAGCGTGGGGTCCTTCCAGACCGCCGTACGGGGCGCGCCCGGTTCACGGGCGCCGGTGGCGGCCTGCCGGCCGACCTCGGCCGGTACGCGCCGGATGACCAGGGCGAGTGCGACCAGGACGACGGCGGTGACGGCGAGGAGATGGACCAGGACGGGGAAGTCGATCGCCGTCAGGCACATGCCGCCGACCGCGCCGACGACGGTGCCCAGGCTGAAGAAGCCGTGCATGGCGGGCAGCGTGGAGCGCCCCAGCAGCCGTTCCACCTCCGCGCCCTCGATGTTCAGGGCCACCTCGTCGCCGCCCATGCCGAGACCGAACAGTCCCAGGCCCAGCGCCACGGCGGCACCCGAGCCGACGGCGGCGCCGACCCCGACGACCGCCGTACCGGCCGCCACGATCGAGGTGCCGACCAGGATGACCAGCCGGGCGCCCCAGCGGGCCACGACCGCGCCCGAGCACAGGATCCCGGCCATCGAACCGACCGAGAGCCCGAACAGGATCAGACCCATCTGCGCGGTGGACACGCCGAGCAGATCGCGTACGTCGGGGGTGCGGGTGACCCAGGAGGAGAGCGTCAGGCCGGGGGCGAAGAACAGGACGAAGACGGCGGTACGGCGCCGGGTGGGATCGGCGGTCATGGGCGGGGTCTCCAGAGGTGTCGTGCAGGAGTCTGTGCGACCGAGTCTGTACGACCGTACACACTTGCTTGTACATCTGTACACACTCGGGACCGCTTCACCCATGGCACATTGAGGGCGTGAGCGGCACACGACGCGAGATCCCGAACGACCCAGGACGCAAGGAGCGCATTCTGGACGCCGCCCTCGAGGTGATCGCCGAGGGGGGTGTGCACCGGACCACCCATCGGAAGATCGCGGCGCGGGCGGAGGTCCCGCTCGGTTCGCTGACGTACTACTTCGACGGCATCGCGGACCTGCTGGCCCAGGCCTTCGCCCGGCTCTCGGACACGATGTCGCATCTCTACCGGCGGACCCTGCAGTCCGCCGCCTCGACGGCCGAGGCCGAGGCGGCCGTCGTCGAGCTGATCTGCGGACCGGCCTACGCGACCGAGCGCGACATGACGCTCATCTTCGAGATGTACGCCTACGCCAACCACAACGAGGCGGTCTCCGCCACCACCCGCACCTGGCTGGAGCGCAGCAGGGACAGCCTCGCCCTGCACTTCACGCCCGGGGTGTCCCGCGCGCTCGACGCGCTGATCGAGGGCTGGCCGATGCACCGCGCCTTCGCCGACGCCCCCCTGGACCGGCGCCTGGTCACCGAGACCGTGCACGCGATCGTCGCCGCCGCCCCGGAACTCTCCACCGGTGACGGCTGAGTGCGGGGCGGGCCCGCGGGTCCGGTGTGACCATCACACCATCGGGTGCGCTATTCTTGATCCAGAGCCGGTCGCCGTGAAGTCCCGGCGCTCGGTGACGCGTTGGTGGTCCAAGGAAAGACGCTTCGCTTCCTGCGGAGAAATGCAGGTGCAAGGCCTGCCCGGCGCTCGACGAAAGGGCCCGTCCACACGGTGGACGGGCCCTTCGCCTTGCCGTCCGCTTGCCGTCCGCGCGCGAACGCGCGGCGCGGGGCGCCCGCTCAGTGCACGACATCGGCGAGATGGGGCACCACACGCGTCAGCCGGACCACCCCCCACAGGATGAGGCCGGCGCCCATCGCCTCGGGCAGCAGCCACCAGCCGGTCCGTACCGACTCGTCGAACAGGGCGACGCCCAGCAGCAGGCTGACCGCCGCGTCGCCGATGGTCAGCGCGGGCTGGGAGGCCACGAGCGGACCGGCCTGCAACGCGTTCTCCAGGAGGATCAGCGCGGTGATCCCGGCGAGCGCGAAACCGTAGGTCTGCCAGGTGGTGAGAAAGGCGGGCAGACCCGCCTGGGCGAGCCGGTCGGTGGCGGACTTCATGAGCGCGGCGGTCAGCGCGTTGCCGATCGCGGCCCCCGTCGCCAGGGCCGCCGCCCGGAACAGCGGCGACGAGGAGGACCGCTCCAGCAGCACGGTGCCGCCCATGGCGCCCAGGGTGAGGGCCAGGGCCGGGATCCACCGCTCCATGGACGCCTGGTCCCGCCCGCCGGACGGCGCCGCCGAGCCGAGCAGCAGGGCCAGGCCGCCCACCACCACGGCGACCGCCCACCAGCCCTGCGCGTTCGGCCGCCGGTGCAGCAGCGGTACGGCGATCAGCAGGGCGAACGGCAGCTCCAGCATGAACAGCGGCTGGACCAGCGCCATCGGGCCGTTCACCAGGGCCAGCGCCTGGAACACGGCGGCGCCCGCGACCCCGGCGATGCCGATGGCCCAGGCGGGCCGCCGCATCAGGGTGAGCAGCAGGCGCACCCCACGGCTGCCGGGCGCGGTGGCGGCGGCCTTGCGCTGGAAGGCCGTGCCCGTGGCATTGCTGACGGCACCCAGGACGGCGAAGAGCACGGCGAGCACCATCATGCTTCCAGCATGCCGTCAGCGGGCCGCCCGCTCTTCCGGACACGCGGCCGGCCACCGCGCGCGCCTGCCGTGTCCCCGTTCCGTCAGGCCACCTGTCCGCCGTGCAGCGCGGTGTAGACACCGCCCCGGCGCAGCAGTTCCTCGTGGGTGCCGATCTCGCGGATACGGCCCTCGTCCATCACCACGATCCGGTCGGCGCCGCGCACGGTGGACAGCCGGTGGGCCACCACGAAGGTGGTACGGCCCCGCAGCAGCCGGGCCAGGGCCTGCTGCACCAGTGCCTCGGAGCGGGTGTCCAGTGCCGAGGTGGCCTCGTCCAGCACCAGCACCCGTGGATCGCGGATCAACGCCCGTGCGATGGCCAGGCGTTGGCGCTGACCGCCGGAGAGGCGGGCGCCCCGCTCGCCGACCACGGTGTCCAGGCCCTGGGGCAGCCGGTCCACGAACTCCAGGGCGTTGGCGTCACGCAGCGCCGCGCGCACCGCCTCCTCGTCGGCCTCGTCCTCCATGCCGTAGGCGACGTTCTCCCGGACCGTGCCGTCGAAGAGGATCGACTCCTGCGGCACGACCGAGACGAACCGCCGGTAGGTGCGCAGATCGAGGCCGCTCATGTCGGTGCCGTCCAGGAGCAGCCGACCGGCGGTGGGCCGGATGAACCCGATGACGAGGTTGAGCACGGTGGACTTGCCGGCGCCCGAGGCACCCACCAGGGCGACGGTCTCGCCGGGGACGACATCGAGGGTGAAGTCCGCTACGGCCGGGCGGCCGGTGTCCTCGTAGGCGAAGCCCACCCGGTCGAAGGCGACGGCGCCGCGCACGGCGGTGACCTCCGTCCGGCCCTCGTTGTCCTCCAGTTCGGGCGCCTGCAGCACTTCGCCCACCGAACGCACCGACTCCAGCCCCTTGGTGATGACCGGGGCCAGACTGGTCAGCGTCGTCGTGGAGTTGGTGAGGGTGGTCAGGAAGGCGCTGAGCATGACGACGTCGCCGGCGCTGACACCCCAGACGCCGTAGTACGACACCAGCGCGGCGGCGGCCAGCACGGAGACGCCGATCACGTTGAGGACCACCCAGGCCAGCGAGCCGAAACGGCCGTTGACCAGGTCCAGGCGCATCCCGGAGGTGAGCAGCCGGCGCAGGGTGCCGTCCATCCGGCGCAGCGCCTTGCCCTCCAGGCCGTGGGCGCGGGTGACCGGGATGAGCCGCGTCATCTCGGTCACCCGGGAGGACAGGGTCTCCACCTCGTGCCGGAAGTGCTCGTTGTGGCTGCGCAGGCGCGACCGCAGCCGGGCCACGATCAGCGTCGCGCCCGGCACCACGATCAGGAAGACCGGCAGGAACTCCGGTGTGCGGACACCGATGATGACCAGTCCGCCGGCCAGCACGGTCAGCGCGCCCAGGCCCTGTTCGGCGGTCTGCTGGACCATCTGCTCGACGGTCTCGACGTCCCGCACCACCTTGGCCTGCAGCACGCCCGCGCTGACCCGGGAGTGGTAGCCGATCGACAGCTGCTGCATGCGCGTGCACAGCGCCGAGCGCAGCGTGGTGCCCATCCGGCGGACGCTGCCGTAGAGCAGCCGAACGTACAGCACGTGCAACGGGTAGTTGACCAGCAGGATCGCCATGATCAGCGCCACGGCGGTCCACAGCCGGGAGACCGGCCGGTGCCCGACGACCGTGTCGACGACGGACGCGGTGATCAGCGGCAGCAGCCAGATGGGACTGTGCTTGACGGTGAACACCAGGACCGCCACCGCCAGGCTGCGGCGGTCGGCGCGCAGCAGGTAGGCGAGGGTGCGGACGGGGTGTTCGCCCCGGTAGCGGTGGTCGAGCGGTCTCTGCGACGTCGATGCCATCGACGGTGTCCCCCCTGGTGCGCCCGGCCTTCAGCAACCGCTTTCCGCCGATCACCGTACACCCGGTGGGGGAGAGGGGTGGGCGCCTCGTCGTACGCCGAACCACTCCGCCGTCCGGAAAGAGGCAGCCACGACAGGACCAGAGGCCGAGGTGGAGGGGAACCTGTCCTGAGGGCCCGGCCGGTCCGAGGCGCCGGAAGGGCGGCACCCGCGTGCCCGGGTGCCGCTCGCCACGCCCCCGCGCGGCCATGGCGGCGTGACGAGCCCCTCGGGTGGTGCCGCCCGGTAAGGGCTGGACGCGCCGCCCGCCGGCACCGATCGTGGGCGGTATGAACGATCACCGCACGGCACCCGCGGGCCCTGCCGAACCCGCCTCCGACCATGGCCACTTCCACCCGGCGGGAACACCGGCGCCGAGCGGGGCCGCCGGTGCCGCGGAGGCCGCGGCGGTACGCCGTTTCACGGAGCGGCTCGGGCTGCCCGGACTGGTCGACGTCCACACGCACTTCATGCCCGAGCGCGTGCTGCACAAGGTCTGGGACTACTTCGACACGAACGGACCGCTGATCGGCGGTCTGGAGTGGCCGATCACCTACCGCAAGGAGGAGGCGGAACGGACCGCTCTGCTGCGGGAGTTCGGCGTCCGGGCCTTCACCTCGATGCTCTACCCGCACAAGCCCGCCATGGCGACCTGGCTGAACGCGTGGGCCGCCGACTTCGCCGGCCGTACCCCCGACTGCCTGCACACCGCGACTCTCTTCCCCGAGCCCGGCGTCGAGACGTACGTCGGCGAGGCCGTCGCGGCGGGCGCCCGGGTGTTCAAGGCGCACGTCCAGGTGGGGGCCTACGACCCGGCCGACGAACTCCTCGACCCTGCCTGGGGGTTGCTGGCCGACGCCGGGACACCGGTCGTGATCCACTGCGGCTCCGGTCCCGCCCCCGGCAAGCACACCGGCCCCGAGTCGATCGCCCGGGTGCTGGCCCGGCATCCGCGACTGCGGCTGATCGTCGCGCACATGGGGATGCCCGAGTACGAGGAGTTCCTCGGCCTCGCCGAGCGCTACGCGGAGGTGCGGCTGGACACGACGATGGCGTTCACGGACTTCACCGAGCAGTTCATGCCGTTCCCCGGCCGTGCCCTGCCCCGGGTCGCCGACCTGGGCGACCGCATCCTGCTCGGCTCCGACTTCCCCAACATCCCCTACCCCTACCTGCACCAGCTCCAGGCCCTGGAACGGCTGGACCTCGGACCGGAGTGGCTGCGGGCGGTGTGCCACGACAACGCGGCGCGCCTGTTCGGGGTCTGACCAAGACACCGGGTGCCGGGTGCCGGGGGCCGCGCGGCCGGTCGGACGGTCAGGCCGGTGGCGGCTCGGGTGCGGCGACGACGGCCACACCCACCTCCAGCTTCTCGAACAGGCCGAGCAGCTCGGCCAGGGAGACCGGTCCGCGGCCGTGGCCGATCAGCGCGACCGGCTGCCGGAAACCGTCCCGTTCGGCGGGTTCGAAATCGGTGACGGTCTCGCGGCGCACGAGGACGACCCGGTCCTCGTCCAGGGGATCGCGGGGAAGCGCGTCCAAGTGGGCGCGCAGCTCGGCCGGATGCGAGGTCAGGTCGTCGGCGAGGAGGCTGCGGTAGGTCAGCAGGGACACGGCGAGCCGGTCGCCGGTCCGCTCGTAGCGGGCCCAGAGATCGTGCGGCAGCAGGTAGAACACGCCCTCCTCGCCCTCGTGACCCCGGTTCAGCAGCACACCGGCCATGCGCTCGGCCGGGTCGGAGGAGGTGTGGTCGAGGTCCAGGATCACGGCCCGGTAGTCCGGGTCGAGCGAGGGAATCGCGCTGATCCACATGCGGGCGGAGCCGTCCATGGCGGGCATTCAAGCACATGGCCGAACCGAGGCTCACCGGCCCCTGGTCACTCCCCGACGAACCGCACCGTCTCCGCCAGGTCCGCCCGTCCGGTGCGCACCGGTGGCACGCCCTGCCGCTCGAAGCCCACCGCGACTCCGCAGAGCAGTACGAGTCCGTCGGCGGCCCCGACCAGCCGGCCGACGGTCTCGCGGTACATCGTCCACATCACCTGGGGGCAGCTGTGCAGCCCTTCGGCCCGCAGCAACAGCATGACCGTCTGCAGGTACATCCCGGCGTCCGCCCACTGCCCGGGACCCATGGTCCGGTCGAGGTAGCAGAACAGCACGACGGGTGCCCCGAACGCCTCCGAGTTCAGGGCGGCGATCTTCGAGGGCCGGTCCGGGTCGTGGCGTTCGATGCCCAGCGCCGCGTACCGCTGGGCCGCCGCCTCCGCGAAACGGTCCCGGTACGGCGGGCCCAGCTCGGCCGGGTACATCGGGTACTCCCGCTCGTCGCCCGGGTCGCCCGCCCGGGCCCTGGCCGTCGCCCGCCGCTTCAGTTCGGCCAGGGGCTCCCCGGTCACCACGTACACCCGCCAGGGCTGGAGGTTCCCGCTCGACGGCGCCCGGGCCGCCGCGGCCAGCACCCGTGCGAGCACCTCGCGGTCCACCGGCTCGTCGCTGAACGCCCGTACGGCCCGGCGGCTGTCCACGGCTTCGTACACATCCATGGCGGCTCGTCCTCTCGGAGCTGGTCGACGGGGCAGGACGGACGGGGAAGAGCGAACGGCCGGGACGGCTAGGGGAGTTCGACGCGGATGAGCCGGCGCAGCATGGTGCGCAGATGGGTCGGCATGTCGATGGCGTCCGGGCTGAGCAGCCACTGGACCTGCAGTCCGTCGATGAACGCGATGAGGTCCGCCGCCAGCCCGGACGGGTCCACGCCGGGGCGCAGGAGGTCACGTCGGGTCAGGTCGTCGACGGCCAGCTGCATCTCCCGGCGGGTGCGTTCGTAGCGGGCGACGAAGTACGGGCGCGCCGGGTGGTCCGCGGCCGTGGCCTCGCTCGACAGCACGGCGAAGAGGCTCACGATCAGCGGGTTGGCCTGGTTGTGCGCGAGGAGCCGGACCATGCTCGCGAAGTAGGCGAGACCGTCGTGGGCGACCGCGCCCGACTGGAAGAAGTCCACGCCGTCCTGCCGGTCGCGTTGCTCCAGGACCGCCTCCAGCAGCGACTCCTTCGTCGGGAAGTGGTGCAGCAGCCCCGCGCGCGAGACTCCGCAGGCGGCGGCGAGCTGGACCATGCTCGCGTTGCGGTAGCCGACCTGTCCGAACGCGGCGAACGCGGCCTCGATGATCTGGGCGCGCCGGCGCTCCCCCTTGGGGTAGTTCCGTGGGGCCGTCCCCGGCCGCGCCGCCGTCTCCCTTGCCATGAACGAGATGCTAACCACCTCTAGAAACCAGCACCCCTGTCGGTATTCTGTTGTCGGCCGTCCGCCACGAGAGGAGTTCCTCATGTCGACACCACAGCTGTCGGTTCAGCTCTACTCCGTACGCCAGGCTCTGCAGGACGACGAAGCCGCGACCCTCGGCCGCCTGGCCGCCCTCGGACTGAGCAACGTCGAGGTCTTCGGCTTCGTGGACCGCGCCGACGAACTCGCCGACGCCCTCGCCGCCCACGGCCTGTCCGCACGGACCGGACACGCCGGATTCCTGTCGCCCGAAGGAGCGTCACCGGATGCCCTGGACAACACCTTCCGGGCCGCCCGCCGCCTGGGCCTGGAGATCCTCTTCGACCCGTTCGTCCCCGCCTCCCGGTGGGCCGACGAGAAGGAGATCACCCGCACCGCCACCCTCCTGAACGAGGCCGCCGAGCGCGCCGCCGACCACGGGCTCCGGGTCGGCTACCACAACCACTCGCAGGAGTTCGTGCACACCGTCGCCGGGGTCAACGCCTTCGACCGCTTCGCCGACCTGCTGAACCCGGAAGTCGCCCTGGAGATCGACCTGTTCTGGGCCTCCGCGGGCGGCAACGACGTCGTCTCCCTGCTGCACCGCCTCGGTTCACGGGTGCGCGCCCTGCATGTGAAGGACGGTCCCGTCATCGACGACCCGTTCACCTCCGGCGCCCCCTTCGACCCGGCCGACACCGGGCAGGTCCCCGCGGGCCGCGGCCGGATCCCGCTGGACGCCTCGCTGGACGCGGCCCCGCACGCCGAGTACGCCATCCTCGAGTTCGACCACTACGACGGCGCCATCTTCGAGGGCATCGCCACCGGCGTCGCCTACCTCAACGCGAAGGGCATCGCCTGATGGCGGCGCCCAACCCGGTCGGCGTGGGCCTCATCGGCGCCGGCAACATCAGCGACCAGTACCTCACCCACCTCACCGCCTTCCCCGACCTGCGCGTGGCCGTCGTGGGCGACCTCGACACCGGGCGCGCCGAGACCCAGGCCCGCAAGTACGGCGTCGAGCAGTGGGGTACCGCCGCGGACGTCCTCGCCCACCCGGACGTCGACATCGTCGTCAACCTGACCGTCCCCGCCGTCCACGCGGAGGTCAGCTCGGCGATCCTCGCGGCGGGCAGGCACGTCTGGTCCGAGAAGCCCATCGCCGTGGACCGCGCCGACGCCCGCGCCCTGCTCGACCGGGCGGCCGAGGCGGGCCTGCGGGTCGGCGTCGCCCCCGACACGATCCTCGGCCCCGGCCTGCAGACGGCCCGGCGGGCCATCGCGCGCGGCGACATCGGCACCCCGCTGTCCGCGCAGACCGTGATGCAGTACGCCGGACCCGACCTCTGGCACCCGAACCCCGAGTTCCTGTTCGCCGAGGGCGCCGGGCCCCTCTTCGACATGGGGCCCTACTACCTCACCGCGCTGGTCTGCCTGTTCGGGCCGGTCGACCGGGTCGCCGCGCTCGGCTCGACCGCCCGCGAGGTGCGGACCGTACGGAGCGGTGAACGCGCCGGCACCGAGTTCACCGTGGCGGTGCCCACCCATGTCTCCGCGCTCACCCGGTTCGAGGGCGGCGGGGTCGGCCAGAGCGTGTTCAGCTTCGACTCCCCGCTCACCCGCACCGGGTTCGTCGAGGTCACCGGCACCGAGGGCACCCTGGTCCTGCCCGACCCCAACACCTTCGCCGGAGACGTCCGGATCACCCGGGTGCAGCAGCGGGACCGGGACCCGGAGTGGGAGACCGTCCCGCCCGTCGGCATCGAGGCCGGCCGCGGGCTCGGCGTCCTCGACATGGCCCGGGCGATCCGAGGCGGACACCCCCACATCGCCACCGGCGACCTCGGGTACCACGTCCTGGACACCATGATCTCCATCGACGAGGCTGTCGTCTCCGGCGAGACCGTGCCCGTCGCCAGCACCGCCCCCGCGCCCCCGCTGGTCCCCGAGGACCGCGACCCCTACGGAGCCACTCTGTGAACGCACCGCTGCGCGCCGGATTCATCGGCGGTGGCTTCATGGCGGCCGTGCACACCCGGGCGAGCCGGGCCGCGCGCGGTCGGCCGACCGCCCTCGCCTCCTCGACGCCCGAACGCGGCGAGGAGGCCGCCCGGAGCCTCGGCGTCGAACGTGCCGAGCCGGACGCCCGCAGCCTCGCCGCGGCCGGCGACCTCGACGTCGTACACGTGTGCAGCCCCAACCGCCTGCACACCGAACACGCGTCGGCGGCGCTGGCGGCCGGTGCCCACGTCATCTGCGAGAAGCCCCTCGCGACCACGGCGGCGGACGCCGAACGCCTGGTCCGGGCCGCGCGGGAGGCCGGGCGGGTGGCGGCGGTCCCGTTCGTCTACCGCTACCACCCGATGGCCCGGCAGGCCCGTTCCCTCGTGGCCGACGGACAGCTGGGCACGGTCCTCACCCTGGACGCCGCCTACCTCCAGGACTGGCTCCTGGACCCCGGCGACACCAACTGGCGCGCCGACCCGGCGGCGGGCGGTGCCTCCCGCGCGTTCGCCGACATCGGCTCCCACCTCTGCGACCTCGTCGAGTTCGTCTCCGGCCAGCGCATTCACCGCCTCGCCGCCCGCACCCGGACCGTCTTCGGCCGGCGCGCCGACACCGAGGTGACCAACGAGGACGCCGCCGCCCTCCTCGTGGAACTCGGCAACGGGGCGCTCGGCACCCTGCTCGTCAGCCAGCTCGCCCCCGGCCGCAAGAACAGCCTCACCTTCGAACTCCACGGCACCCGGCAGAGCGTGCGCTTCGAACAGGAACGCCCCGAGGAACTCTGGATCGGCGGACGCGAAGGGTCGCGGCTGCTCCTGCGCGACCCCGCCACCGCCGCCCCCGACTCCGCCCGGATGTCCGTCCTGCCGCCCGGCCACGCCCTGGGCTACCAGGACGCCTTCACCGCGTTCGTCACCGACGTCTACAGCGCCGTACAGGGCGGACACCCCGAAGGGATGCCGACCTTCGCCGACGGACTGCGCGCCGCACGGCTCACCGAGGCCGTCCTGGCCTCCGCCGCGCAGGACGGCGCCTGGATCGAGACCCCACCCGAGCCGGAGGACCCCGCATGACCGCAGCCACCCACCCCGTCACCCTGTTCACCGGACAGTGGGCCGACCTGCCCTTCGAGGAGGTCGCCTGCCTCGCCGCGCAGTGGGGCTACGACGGCCTGGAGATCGCCGCCTCGGGAGACCACCTCGACCTTCGGCGCGCCGACGAGGACGACGCCTACGCGGCATCCCGCCTGGAGATCCTCGACCGGCACGGCCTCACGGTCCACGCCATCTCCAACCACCTCGCCGGACAGGCCGTCTGCGACGCCCCCATCGACTTCCGCCACCAGGCGATCCTGCGCCCGTACGTCTGGGGCGACGGCGACCCGGAGGGCGTCCGGCAGCGCGCCGCCGAGGACATGAAGCGCGCCGCGCGCGTGGCCCGCAAACTCGGCGTCGACACCGTGGTCGGCTTCACGGGATCCTCGATCTGGCCCTACGTCGCCATGTTCCCGCCGGTACCGGCGTCCGTCATCGACGCGGGCTACGAGGATTTCGCCACCCGCTGGAACCCGATCCTCGACGTGTTCGACGCCGAGGGCGTGCGCTTCGCCCACGAGGTCCATCCCGGCGAGATCGCCTACGACTACTGGACCAGTGTCCGCACCCTGGAGGCGATCGGCCACCGGGAGGCCTTCGGCTTCAACTGGGACCCCAGCCACATGATGTGGCAGAACATCGACCCGGTTGGGTTCATCACCGACTTCAAGAACCGCATCTACCACGTCGACTGCAAGGACACCCGGCTGCGCCCCCGCAACGGCCGGGCCGGCGTGCTCGGTTCGCACCAGCCGTGGGGCGATCCGCGCCGCGGCTGGGACTTCGTCTCCACCGGCCACGGCGACGTCCCCTGGGAGGACGCCTTCCGCGCCCTGGAGTCCATCGGCTACGCCGGTCCCATCTCCATCGAGTGGGAGGACGCCGGCATGGACCGCCTGCACGGCGCCGCCGAGGCGATCACCTTCGTACGATCGCTGCTGTGGCCCCTGCCGAAGGCGTCCTTCGACGCCGCGTTCAGCAACCAGTAGCCGGGTGACCCGGCAGGAGCGCCCCGCCCGTGGCGCGTGGGGCGGGGCGCTCCGGGTCAGTCCTTCCGGACGTCCGGCAGGACCTGGATCGTGTCCCCGACGGCACGCTCGCCGGTCGCGTCCGACGTGGTGTTGACGAGGGTGCCGTCGACCGCCATCGCGGTGGAGCCGCCGCCGTCGAGGTTCAGCGCCTGCACGGCGCCCAGGGACCGCATGAACGCGGCGGCCTCGGCGAGCGTGAAGCCCTCGCTGACGCCGGGCTGGCGGCCGTCGACCGTGACCAGGAGCAGCCGGCCGTGGCGGTCGACACCGGCCAGGGTGCGCGGCTGGCGCACATTGGACCAGGCGAAGCCGAAGGACAGGTCGAGCGGGTCGAGCGTGCCCTCGCCGGCCGCGTCGATGTACACCCGGCCGTCCTCGACCAGGGTGGGCGCCGCGCTGACGACACTGTCGTCGGGACCGAGCCGCACCTGCCGCCCCGAGGCGTCCCGGACGACCTCGCGGACCGTCAGCCGGTGCCCCGGCTCGGCGTGCTCGGTCAGCCAGGCGGCGGCCGCCCCGGTGCCCTGGAGCACCGAACCCCCGGCGGGCACCGAACCGCCCCGGTCGCCGACCGAGACCACGGCACCGTGCCCGTCCAGGACCACCTGAACCCCGGCCCCCGTCGGCAGCGCGGCCCCGAACGCGTCGGTGAACTTGACGAGATCGTCCGCGAGGGTGCAGGTGACGTCCTGCCGGGGGAGCGCCGTGGGCACGGCGCCGGGACGGCCGCAGTTGCGCACCTTGCCCGGGACCCGGTTGATGCCCTCCACCGCGTGCGCGGCGGAACCGGCGCGCACGGTGACCGTGCTCGACAGGTCCGCGACCCGCACCCGCCGGCCACCGTCCTGGAGGATCAGCGCGGCGCGCGAGCCGGCCGCCATGGACTGCAACTCCCCGTGCACCACGGACAGTCCGGCCGAGGTGCCCTGGACGCCGTCCGCGTCGGAGGTGATGAAGAATCCGCCGTTGACGCCCACCAGGGAGCCCAGCCGGGCGGCCACCGCCGAGGTCTTCTCACGGTCGGCGGCGTCACCGCCGTCGCTCACCTCGACCGTACCCGCGAGCCGGGCCGGATCGACCACGGCGACATGGACGCGCTCCGCGTCGGCCAACTGCCGCCCGTCGTAGCCCGTCCACTCCACGGCCGTCCGGAAACCCGCCGCCGACACCGCCGAGTTGAGCGTGCCCGCCTCGGCCTGCGTGGCGTAGCGCCCGACCCTGACCTGCCACCCCATGGTGCCGTGCGGGGTGTCGGCGTACCGGTCCCACGTCACCTCTTCCAGGCGCGGGGCGAACCCGGCGGACCGCAGCCGCTCGGCGGTGGCGTCGGCCCAGTCGCGGTCCCCGAGCGGGGCCCAGGCGGCGGCGCCGGTGAGACGGCTGACGGCCGGGGCCTGGACGGTGACCGTCCACACGCCGGCCGCCCGCGAGTCGTCGAGCACCCCGGTGCGGACCTGGACACCGGGCGCCACGTCCTGCGTGGTCCAGGAGTACGTGCCGGCCGCCGGTGCGGTGACCTCCGTACTCGCGGCGGCCGGCGGGACGAACGCGATCAGGGCCAGAGCGGTCCCCAGCGCGAACCCCTGTCCGGCTCTGCGTCGTCCACCGCGCGCTGCGCGCCCCCGCGTCCCGGCTGTGACAGACATACCTCTCCCGACCTACGACTCCCGCGATGCCACCCGGCACACCCGCACCGCGCCCGCACATCCCAGTGCGGTGCGAAGGCGTCCACATGAAGAGCGGGCACCCGCCGGAGGAAAACCTCGCCGACATCCGCGCCCGCCGCCGCCCGGAAAAGGGGATGGGGGCTCAGAAGCGGGCGGGCCGCGGGCCCGTGTTCCGCCAGACGGTGCCGCGACGCTCATGGGCGAACAGCTCCTCGACGGCGTGTGCGACCTGCGGGCCGACCTCGCGTTCCAGCAGGTACAGGCCCAGGTCGAGGCCGGAGGTCACCCCGGCGCCGGTGACGAGGTCGCCGTCGTCGACCACCCGGGCACGTACGGCGTGCGCTCCGGTGGCGTCGAGCAGGTCCAGGCCCATGTGGTGCGTGGTGGCATGGCGCCCCTCCAGCAGACCGGCCATCGCCAGCACGACCGAGCCGCCGCAGACGGCGGTGAGGAGCACGTCGGGGTTGGCCGCGGCGGCCCTGAGCAGCGCGGGCAGTTCGGTGCTCAGGGTGCGGCCCAGCAGTTCGGGGACGGTCGCGTCCGGCCCCGACTCCGCTGTCCCGGCCGCGTGGCCGGGCACCTCGCCGGGATCGCCGACACGGCCCGCCGCGCCCGGGACCAGGACCAGTCCGGCGCGGTCCGGGTCCAGCCGCGCGGTGGCCCGCAGCGCGAGTCCGCCGACACCGCCGACCACGTCACCGGGCCCCTCGGCCGAGACGAGTTCGACGGTCACCGCACCTTCGGAGGCGGCTCCGCCGGCGGACAGCACTTCGTAGGGAGCGATCACGTCGAGCGGATCGAAGCCCTCGAACAGGACGATCTGGGCGTGCATGACGGCTCCTCCGGACGGCGGCGCACCCGGCCGCTGCCGGGCACGCACCGAACGTAACGAGCGGCCGAGCCACCTCCCAGTGGCATGAGTGACACCCTTCGACGGAATAGCGCCAGGCCCACGCTCAGCTCAGACCGAACTTCTGTGCGTCGGCGCCGTTGCAGTCCCAGATCTGCAGGCGGGTGCCGTTGGCGGTGGCGCCGCTGGGGGAGTCGAGGCAGCGTCCTGACTGGGGGTTGAGGAGGGAGCCGTCGGCCTGTTGGACCCATTTCTGGCCGCCGACGCCGTTGCAGTCCCACAGCTCGACCTTGGTGCCGTTCGCCGTGCCGTTGCCCACGATGTCCAGGCAACGTCCCAGCGTGGACAGCGAGTTGTCGGACCGGTGGTACCAGTGCTGGTCGATCGCGTACGACTGGCAGCCCCACAGCTGTACGGCGGCGCCGTTGGTGCCGGTGTCGTCGGCGGCGACGTCCACGCAGGTGCCGCCCGGCCCCTTGACCGGCCCGCCCCCGTTCACCGAGAACTTCTGCGCGGTGGCGCCGTTGCAGTCCCAGATCTGCAGGCGGGTGCCGTTGGTGGTGGCGCCGCTGGGGGAGTCGAGGCAGCGTCCTGACTGGGGGTTGAGGAGGGAGCCGTCGGCCTGTTGGACCCATTTCTGGCCGCCGACGCCGTTGCAGTCCCACAGCTCCAGCTTGGCTCCGCCCGTCGTGCCGTTGTTCTCGATGTCGAGGCACCGGCCGAGGGTGGAGAGCGAACCGTCCGGGTTGTGGGTCCAGTGCTGGTCCTCGGCGTACGTCTGGCAGTCCCACAGCTGTACGGCGGCGCCGTTGGTGCCGGTGTCGTCGGCGGCGACGTCCACGCACGTGCCGCCCGGCCCGGTGATCGTGCCCTGCGGACCGTTGGGCACGTCGGTCTCGCCGCTGTAGCCGACGGAGACGATGTTCGCCTGGACGGCGTTCTCCGCGGCGTCGGTGGGATAGCCGGAGACCATGACGCCCTCGAAGAAGGTGCCCCGGTTCCAGTTGCTGTTGTCGCCGCCGATGCCCAGGATGATGCCGCCCTCCTGCTGCATGGGCTGATAGCCGCCCCGGGTGGGCAGTGCCCCGTCCCACCAGGTACTCAGCCCGCCCGACTGCGAGTTGCCGCCCTTGAGCGCGTACCTGGTCTGCCCGTTGTTCTTCAGGACGGCGGTGACGAAGGTGCTGCTGTTGCCCAGGTTGGCGGTGTTGGAGCCGTTGTCGCCCTGGAACATGCCGTTCTCCAGGTCGGCCTCCACCCAGGGGCCGTTGCCGGTGCACGGGGCGAAGTAGCAGGTGGTGGCGATCGACACGGCGTCCATGTGCCCGTTGCCGGTGTCGGCCGGGGTGCGCTCGGCGTTGCCGTAGTCGAAGCAGCAGGCGGACCCGACATGGGTGCCGCTGGCCACCATGTAGGCGCCCTCGGGTTGGCCGTCGACGGCGACGCCGGAGGCGACCCCGGTGTAGCGGTAGCCGACGCCCGGCGAGATCCACAGCCCGTACACCTTGTGCCCGCCCGCGCTGACGGCGATCTCGGAGGCGTCGGCACCCCGGTCGTCGCCCATGCCGGCGGTGCCGGCCGGGCCGGGGGTGAGGTCGTTGTGGCGGCCGCTCTGGTCGTAGATTTTCGTCACCCGGCAGCCTCCGCTGTTCGCGCAGAACGCGTCCTGGGCCGCCGCGTTCGCGTACCCGCCCTGCGCCAGCGTCCCGATGTCGGCGGTCGCGCCGTCCGAGACCCGGGTCACCTGGTAGAGCGGGCCGTCGTAGGAGGCGAGCAGGGCCCGGGTGACGCTGTGCGCGGCCACGCACGGGGTGCCGGCGGCGGCGTAGATGTCGCACGGCAGCGAGCCCGCGGCCTGCGAGGCGGCCGGGAACCCGAGCAGCAGACCGAGCGCGAGACCGAGGGCGGCCAGGACGGCGGCCACCCGTGGCCTCCGCGTCCATGATCTTGGCGCGCTCATGACATTCCAGGCGGACGGGGATCCACGCACGGCACGTCCCTTCGAAGCTGGAGTGGGGGAGGCCGCGCCGACGGCGCGGCGACCCAGCTCTTCGACCGGCTCGGCCCGGAACCTACGCACCCTGTTCGGCCGGGTCAATATTTGTTTCCTTTTTGGTTCAGACCAGGCTTGAAAGTGTGCGTGGGTGTCCGGGCGTGGGGGATTCCTGTGGATCCGTCAGCCGACGCGATGCAGGCGGGACGGCGATCCGGCCGTCTGGCTGCCCTCGTCCCCGAGCGCCAGGGTGTCCGCCCCGTCCTTGGTGAGGGTGTAGAGGTTGCCCGGCCGGCACACGACACCGACCGAGGGATCCGTGGGGGCGCTGGTGACCGCCTGGAACACCATCGTCGTCGCGTGCGTCTCCTGCAGCCGCAGGGTCTCGGTGCAGCCGATGTCGTCGCCGCTGCCCGCCTCGGTCACCTGGCTGACCTGACGGCCCACCAGACCGCCCCGCTTCGCCGCGTGCAGCTTGAGCGTCACCGACACGCCCGTCGTCCGGGCGGTGAACACCCCGTCGCCCGCGGTGGAGCCGGGACCGGAACCCCGCCAGGTCCCCACCCAGGACGCCGGCAGCGCGTCGGCGGCGGTCGAGCCGGACGAGGACGAGGCCGAGGATGAGGACGACGACGGGGTCGGGGTCGGTGACGGGGCCTTTCCGCGCGTGCCCTGCCCGTCCCCGGCCCACCCCGACCAGGTCGCTGCGGCGACGACCGCGACCACGGCCAGCACGCCCGCGCCCGCGAGGGCCGTCCGGATCCGTGCCGACCCGCTCCCGGCAGCGGCAGGGACGGCAGGAGGGGCGGTCTGTGGGGGACCGTACGCCGTCGGCGGCGGCCCGAATCCCGGCGGCGCGGGCGGCACCGGCGGTGCCGTGACGGCGGTCGGCGCCGCCGGCAGCGCCCGCAGCTCGGCCTCCCGTGCGGCGAGGTCCTCGGCCAGACCCGGCGGCGGGACCGCGGCCCACTCCTCGGCACCCGGTCCGAGCCGCTCCAGCAACTCCTGTGCCGTGGGGCGGGATCGCGGTGCCTTGTTCAGACAGTCCGTCAGTATCGGCACCAGCGACGGCGGTACGTCGTCGAGCCGGGGCTCCGCGTGGACGATCCGGTAGAGCAGCTGCGCCGCCGACGGCTCCTCCCCGCGGCGCAGGAAGGGCCCCTGCCCGGTGGCCGCGTACACCAGCACCGCCGCGAGCGCGAAGACGTCGCCGGGCTCCGCCGCCGCCCCGCCCGTGATCTGCTCGGGAGCCATGTACCCGGGCGAGCCGATGACACCGCCCGTGCGGGTGTGGCGGGTGTCGTCGGCGGCCCGGGCGATGCCGAAGTCGATGAGCAGCGGATGACGGCGGGCGAGCAGCACGTTGGACGGCTTCACGTCCCGGTGCGCGAGCCCCGCCCGGTGCACGGCCCGGAGACCCTCGGCCAGCTCCGCGCCCAGGGCCCGGACGACCGCCTCGGGCAGCGGACCGTGCCGCTGCACCCGGTCGGCCAGGGTGGGCGCCGGGACGTACTCCGTGGCCAGCCACTGCGGCCGCTGCCCCGGCGCGCTGTAGTCGACCACCGAGACCGTCCACGGCGAACGCACCTGGTCACTGCTGGCGATCTCCCGTGCGAACCGCTCCTCGAAGCCCGGATCCAGACCGAACTCGCTCCGCACCGTCTTCAGCGCCAGCGGGCGGCCGGAGGACGTCCGGGAGAGGAAGACCTGCCCCATGCCGCCCTCCCCGAGCCGCGCCAGCAGCGGGTAGCCGCCGACGGCGGGCGGATCCGAGGGATCCAGACTTCTCATCAACGTCTCCGGGCGGTGAGCGCGTCGCAACCGGGCGGGCCGCCACCGGTGTGCGGAGCCCCCTTGGCATCCGCGTGGACATGACCTGCGGTGAGGTATTCATATCAGTTGGCGTGGTTCGGCTGTGTCCGGGCGGCGCCTCGGGCGGCCCGCTGGCCCGTCTTGGCGCGTACGCCGTAGGCGATGCGCTTGCCGGTCGTCTCGTCGATGTTCGACCAGTACGCGAAGGCGCGCTCCAGGACGGGTTCGGTGACGCCGTCGAGGAGATGCCCGACGACGTTGTCGACCAGCCGGTCGCGGGCGGCGTCGTCCAGCACCTCGCGGACCAGGGTGCCGGGTTGCCCCCAGTCGTCGTCCTCGGGATGGGAGACATAGGCGGCGCGGGTGATCTCGCCGTCCGCGGCCCAGCTGGGCGGCGGGCCGAAGCTCGCGGGGTCGGCGGCGGGACCGCCCTTGGAGTTGGGGGCGTACACCGGATCGCTGGTCTTCCGGTAGGCCATCGCGCCGTCCTTCGAGTAGCTGTGGACGTCGACGACGGGTGCGTTCACCGGGAGCTGCTGGTAGTTGGCGCCGATCCGGTGCCGGTGGGCGTCCGCGTAGGAGAACAGCCGGGCCAGCAGCATCCGGTCGGGGCTGGGCCCGATGCCGGGCACGAAGTTGTTGGGCTGGAACGCCGCCTGTTCGATCTCCGCGTGGTTGTCGGTCGGATTGCGGTCCAGGGTCATCCGGCCGACCGGGACGAGCGGATAGTCGCCGTGCGGCCACACCTTGGTGAGGTCGAACGGGTTGAAGCGGTAGCCGGCCGCCTCCGCGTACGGCATGAGCTGCACGTACAGGGTCCAGCTCGGGAACTGGCCGTCACGGATGTGCTCGAACAGGTCACGCACGTGGTAGTCCGTGTCGACGGCGGCCATCTGGTCGGCCTCGTGCTGGGTGAGGAACTCGATGCCCTGGTCGGTCTTGAAGTGGTACTTCACCCAGAACCGTTCGCCCTTGGCGTTGATCCACATGTAGGTGTGGGAGGTGTAGCCGTTCATGTGGCGCCAGGTCCGGGGGACACCGCGGTCGCCCATCAGCCAGGTGACCTGGTGCGCGGACTCCGGGGAGAGCGTCCAGAAGTCCCACTGCATGTCGTGGTCGCGCAGATTGCTGTCCGCGCGGCGCTTCTGGGACCGGATGAAGTGCTGGAACTTCATCGGGTCCTTCACGAAGAACACCGGCGTGTTGTTGCCGACCATGTCGTAGTTGCCCTGGCCGGTGTAGAACTTCACCGCGAAGCCGCGCGGGTCGCGCCAGGTGTCGGGGCTGCCGCGCTCACCGGCGACCGTCGAGAAGCGGATGACGAGGTCGGTGCGGGTGCCGGGCTGGAAGAGGCCCGCCATGGTGTACGCGCTGACGTCCTCGGTCACCTCGAAGCGGCCGAACGCGCCGCTTCCCTTGGCGTGCGGCTGGCGCTCGGGGATGCGTTCCCGGTTGAACTGTGCCATCTGCTCGATCAGATAGGCGTCCTGGAGCAGGATCGGCCCCCCGGGCCCCACGGTCAGCGAGTGCTCGTCGCTCTCGACGGGGGCACCGGAGTCGGTGGTGGTGAGGGGTGGTTTCTGCGTCATGGCTCTGCCTTTCTCCGCACGGGGCAGTGGGGGAACCGGCCCTTGCGGTGTCCGGGGACCGGCGGGTGCGCCCGTGGGCTCGCCGCGGGACGGCGCCGTACCGGTGCGCTCGCGTCCGTCGTCGACGGAGCCCGCGGGCTCCGGCCGAACGGGTGACCCTGCGGTTGCCGGGCAAACACCGCGCGCCCGCGGACCCGGGCGGGCGCGGCCCGGCCGGGCTCTCTCCGGCATCCAGGGTGGTCCCAGCGGACCGGGGCCGCCACTCGGGGCACGGCCCGGCGGCGGGTCCTGCCTCACTCCGGCGCCGGACCGCGCCTCACTCCGGCGGGCGGCCCCCGCCTCGCCGCGGCGGGCCGGGAACGGGACGCCGAAAGGCCCAGGCATCGTGTCCCGGGCCGCGGACGGTCGTTCCTGAGGGCATGAAGAGGATCATCACCGCCGCCGCGCTCGCCCTGACGGGCGTGGCTCTCGCCGCCCCTGCCCACGCCGCGGACGGACCGGCCCCCGGTCACACCCGTGACCTCGCCACCAAGGTCGCGGGGGCACTGCCCAAGGCCGCGGTGGCGGGCCTGAACGCGGCCGCCACCTCCATGGCCGGCGGCCTGGAGGACCCGCCCGCGGCGAAGAAGTAGGGTCCGGCCGTCCGCTCAGGCCCGGGGAAGGTCCGTCCAGGCGGCCTTCCCCGGGCCTGAGCGCGCTCCGGCCGGTGACTACCGGGGCGAACGGTGGGGCGGCGGCGGGCCGGTGAGCAGGTGGTGCTCGTGGGACTCGTAGCGGCTGCGTTCGCGGGCGCCGGCCCGGCGGCCGGACAGCACGGTGGTGAGCCAGCCGGCGAGGAAGCCCGCGGGCACCGAGACGAGCGCGGGCGTGTTGTAGGGGAACCAGGCGAAGTCGGCGTCCGGGAACGCCGACAGCGGTGTCCCGGAGACCAGGGTGGTGCCGGGGGTCAGGGCGAGCACGCTGAGGGTGCCCACGACGAGGGTGGCCAGGAGTGCCCTGCGCGTGTAGCGGCGCCAGAAGAGCGTGTAGAGAAGCGCCGGGGCGATGGCGGAGGCGCCGAGCGTGAAGGAGACCGTGGCCAGCGGCTGCAGGCTGCGGTGCTGGGCGAGTACGGCGAGGAGGACGGTGGGGACGCCCACGGCCAGGGCGCTGAACCGGGCCAGGGCGAGTTCCCGGGCCGGCGCCGGGGGAGTGGCGCGGGACGCCGTCAGGTCGTGGGCGAGGGTGTTGGCGCAGGCGAGGGTCATGCTGGCGACGGAGGCCAGCAGGGTGAGGAAGACGGCGGTGGTGACGGTGGCGAAGAGCAGGCTCTCCGGCCGGGACAGGTCGGTGCCGAACGCGGCGCGGGCGCCCAGCAGGTAGGCGGTCGTGCCGTGCGCGTCGGCGGCGCTGATGCGGTCGTGGCCGACGAGCGCGGTGGCGCCGACGCAGATCACCGTGAGCATCAGGATGAAGAGGGTCACCGAGGAGACCGCCCAGGACATGGCCCGGCGCACCTGCCGCGGTGTGCCCGCCGTGTACATCCGCATGGTGACGTGCGGCAGACAGGCACCGCCGAGCACGATGGCGCACTGGGTGCTGGCCATGTCCAGCGCGGGATGCGGACTGCCGGAGTACTGCAGGCCCCAGGTCAGATAGGCGGGTCCCGCGCCGCTGTGCCGGGCCGCCGCGTGGAAGAGGGCCTGGGGCTGCCAGTCGAAGAGGCGCAGGATCAGCACGCTCACCACCAGCCCGGAGCCGAGCAGCGCCACCGTCTTGATGATCTGGACCAGCGCCGTGCCGGGCATCCCGCCCAGTGCCGCGTAACTGATCATGAGGACGCCCGCGCCGGCCACGCACCCGTTCTTCATGCCCGCGTCGGTGAACCCGAGGACGTACGCCAGGAGTTCACCGACCCCGGCGAGCTGTACGACCATCATCGGGACGAGCGCGGCGAGGGTGACCAGGCAGGCCGTGACGCGTACGGACCGCGCCGGGTGCCGGCGGGCGAGCGCGTCGCCCATCGTGTAACGGCCGGTGTTGTGGAGGGGTTCGGCCAGCAGGAACATCAGCAACAGCAGGGACAGCAGGGCACTGAGCGCCAGCACGATGCCGTCGTAGCCGCACAGCGCGATGATCCCCCCGATGGTGAGGACGGTGGCCGCCGAGATGTAGTCACCGGCGACGGCGAGCCCGTTGCGCAACGGCGACAGGGACCGGTAGCCGGTGTAGAACTCGGGGAGGTCGTCGGCCTCCGGGCCGGTGAGCACACAGAGCAGCAGGGTGAGGGCGACGACCGAGCAGAACGCGACGAGGGACCAGGACTGGGCGGAACCGCCGAACCCGGTCATGGCGCCTGCTCCCGGTCCACGACGGTCACCCGTGTCAGACGGCGGGCGCGGCGGGCCAGGGGGTCCACGAAGCGGTGCGCGGCGGCCTCGTAGAGGAGGACCGCCAGCCAGGTGACGGGGATCTGCGTGAGGGCCAGCACCAGGCCGGTGGGCAGGCCGCCGGGGCCGGGGCGGGCCATCAGGGAAGGCGCCTTGACGGTCAGGGTGAGGAAGGCGGCGAAGTAGCCGAGCGCGGTGACGGTCGCCACCCGCCGCTGCCAGCGGTACGCGCGCCGCAGCAGGCGCAGGGTGCGGTGGGCGCCGGAGCGGGGGGTCGCCGACCGGGCGCCGGACGGCTCCGGTTCGGTCGACCAGGTGGGGGACGGGCGGTCGTACGGGGGTCGTTCCGAGGGTAACTCGGGGGGATCGTAGGACATTTCGGCGACTCCTCGTAGGGGACCGGGCCCGGGTGCGGCGGACCGCGTGCGGGGAGAGCGGTTCGGGTGACCGCACGCCGTGCGGTCGGAAGAGCGTGCGAAGCCGGTTGCGCCGGTCGTCCGGGACGCCGTCTGGTGCGTCGCGATCGTGTGAGCAGGGCGCCATGGTCTCCGGCGTGGGCGTGGTCCGCCAGAGGGGCGGCCGGAGTCGGCGGGAGCGGTCCGTCGGGTGCGGAGCTGACCGTGGGATCTCTGCCCAGGAGGTGCTGAAGCATTCGGGGAGTGCGAGGTGGCGTGAATGCTTCGGAAAGTGCGCCGTCGCACACCTCGTGAGCCTCAGGGAACGCACCGGTGCGTACCGGACCCTCCGCCGAAGATCCCCGGGCATCATGACGGCGTCCGGTTCCCGCCGGTGTTCCGGCCCGGCCGGCGCCACACTGGACGCCATGACCACCACCTTTCCTCCCCTCCCCATCCCGTCCGCGGTACTGAAGGAACTCCGGGTGCGCGACGACGCCGGCCGTCCGCCGCGCCCGTACCCGGACGACGAGGGCGGCGCGCCCCTGCGCTGCTGTCTGCGGTCCAGCACGGTGGGAGAGCGCATCGCCCTGGTCTCCTACGCCCCGCTGCGCCGCTGGGCCGCACGGACCGGCGCCGATCCCGGGGCCTACGACGAACAGGGGCCGGTCTTCGTGCACGCCGAGGAGTGCGGTGGCCCGGCGAGTGACAACTCCGGTTACCCATGGGCCCGTCCCGGGGCGCTGCGCGTGCTGCGCCGCTACGACGACCGGGGGCACATCACGGGCGGCCGCATGGTGCTCCTTCCCGACGACGCCCACGCGGCTTTCGAACACGCCCTGGCCGAGGCCTTCCACGACCCCGGCACGGCCCAGGTGCACGTGCGCGCCGTCGAGTTCGGCTGCTTCCCCTTCCGCGTCGACCGCCCCTGACGGAGAAAACGGCGGCCACCTGTGCGCGGCGGAACCCGGGGATGATTGTCTTGGCCCTGGCCCATCCACCCCGATCCGGCCAGGCCGGCAGGAGGACCCGCAGTCATGAGCAGCGCCTACACCTACGAGTACAAGGTCGTCACCTTCCGGGAGTCGCTGATCGGCGACGCCCTGGACAGCGACAAACTGGAGAAGGTCCTCAACAAGCACGCCGAGGACGGCTGGGCCCTCAAGGCCATCACGTCCGCCGACGTCAAGGGCCGCATAGGCCCCGGAGCCGTCGAGGGTCTGCTGCTCACCTTCGAGCGCCCGCGCGGCTGACCAGAGCTCTTCGAACGCCCCCCGACCCGCAAGGGTTCGGGGGGCGTTCGTCGTTTCTCCGGGACCTGGAGCGGTGGCTGCCGACGCGGGAGTACGCAAGGAGTTCAGTTCTGCCGGTAGACGAGTCCATATTGCTCTGCAATATTTCGATGAAACGACGCAAGATTCTGCGCACCGCATCTTTCTGCACCACTCCGCCAGGAACGAGCCGCCCTCGCCGCCTTCCGGCGCGCGAGCCTGAGCAGGAAGTGACCCCGCATGACTCGACACAAGCCGAGATCCTGGAGACGGCGCGCCGCCACCGCCGCGCTCGCCTCCGCCGTCATGGTGCTGGGCCTGCCCGCCGTCGGCGCCCACGCGGCGACCGGCGCGGGCAGCGTCAGAGGGGCCCACCCGGCAGCCAACGTCACCGACGGTGACACCGACACCTACTGGCAGGCCGGAAAGAAGTCGGCCCAGTGGGTGCAGACCGACCTCGGGCGGACCAAGCGGGTCCGCGCGGTCGTGCTGCGCCTGCCCGAGCACTGGCAGACCCGCAAGCAGACACTGGCACTGCGGGGCAGCGAGGACGGAAAGAGCTTCGCCACCCTCAAGTCGTCGGCGCAGTACGTCTTCGGCCCGGGCAACGACAACACGGTGAAGGTCGCCTTCCCCGCGACCCTCGCCCGGTACGTACGCGCCGACTTCACCGCCAACTCGGTGGCCGGCACCGCCCAGCTCGCCGAGCTGCAGGTCCTCACGACCGCCGCGTCGACCCCTAACCTCGCCCTTGGCAAGACCTTCAGCGAGAGCGGCCACGCCGACGTCTACGGCGCGGCCAACGCCGGCGACGGCAACCGCGACACGTACTGGGAGAGCACCAACAACGCCTTCCCGCAGTGGCTCAAGGTCGACCTCGGCTCGTCGGTCCAGGTGAACCAGGTGACGCTGCGACTGCCCAGCGGCTGGCCGGGCCGCAGCCAGACCTTCAAGGTCCAGGGCTCGACCGACAACCAGAACTTCACCGACCTCACGGCCTCGAAGGCGTACACCTTCGACAGCTCCGACGACCAGTCGGCGACCATCTCCTTCGACACGACCACCACGCGGTACGTGCGCGTGTACTTCACCGCCAACAGCGGCTGGCCCGCGGGCCAGGCGTCCGAGCTGGAGGTCTACGGCCCGGCGACCGGCGACACCCGGGCCCCCACCGCGCCGGCCGACCTGAGCTACACCGAGCCGGCCACCGGGCAGATCAAGCTGACCTGGAGCGCGGCCACCGACGACACGGCCGTGACCGGCTACGACGTCTACGCCACCGGCCAACTGCGGGCGAGCGTCGCCGGGAACGTCCTGACCTACACCGACACCCAGCCGGCCGACAGCGACATCACCTACTACGTGCGCGCCAAGGACGCCGCGGGCAACGTCTCCGCCAACAGCAACAGCGTCACCCGCAAGGGGGCGAGCGGCGACACCCAGGCGCCCACCGCGCCCGGCAACCTCGCCTACACGCAGTCCGGCAGCGACGTGCAGCTCACCTGGCAGGCGCCCAGCGACAACGTCCAGGTCACCGGGTACGACGTCTACGCGAACGACCAGCTCGTGAAGAGCGTGGCGGGCGACGTGACGACGTACACGGACACCCCGTCGGCGACGGCCACGGTGACCTACTACGTGAAGGCGAAGGACGCGGCGGGGAACGTCTCGGCAGCGTCCGGCAGTGTCACCCGGCCCGGCTCAGGGACCGGCTCCGACCTCGCCCGGGGCAAGCCCGTCGAGGCCTCCTCGTACACCTTCACCTATGTCGCCGCGAACGCCAACGACGGCCAGATCGGCACCTACTGGGAGAGCGCCGGCGGCGCCTACCCGGCCACCCTCACCACCGAGCTGGGCGCCAACGCCGACCTCGGCCAGGTCGTCGTCAAGCTCAACCCGGACCCGGCCTGGTCCACCCGTACCCAGAACATCCAGGTGCTCGGCCGCGACCAGGACGCGACGTCCTTCACCAGCCTCGTCGCGGCGAAGGACTACACGTTCAACCCGGCCACCGGCAACACCGTGACCATCCCGGTCTCCGGCGCCGCCGCCGACATCCAGCTCAAGTTCGCCTCCAACACCGGCGCCCCGGGCGCGCAGGTCGCCGAGGTGCAGGTGATCGGCACCCCGGCCGCCAACCCGGACCTCAAGGTCACCGGCATCACCAACGCACCCGCCGCACCCGTCGAGTCGGACGCCGTGAGCCTCACCGCCACCGTCACCAACAGCGGCAGCAAGGCGTCCAGGGCCACCGACCTCGACTTCACGCTCGGCGGCACCAAGGCGGCCACGGCCGACGTCCCCGCCCTCGCGGCCGGTGCCTCGGCGACGGTCACCGCGAGCATCGGCACCCGGGAGGCGGGCAGTTACCCGGTCGGCGCCGAGGTCGACCCATCCGACAAGGTCATCGAGCAGAACGAGGGCAACAACACCTTCACCCGCTCCGACGCCCTCGTGGTCAAGCCCGTCGCCAGCTCCGACCTGGTCGCGGCTCCGGTCGCCTGGACGCCCTCCAGCGCCTCGGCCGGTGACCCGGTCGCGTTCACGGTCGCCGTCAAGAACCAGGGGACGGTGGACTCGGCCTCCGGCGCGCACGGCGTCACCCTGACCGTCAAGGACGCGGGCGGCGCCACGGTCAGGACGCTCTCCGGCTCCTACGACGGCACCATTGCGGCCGGCCGGACGACCGCGCCGATCAGCCTCGGCTCCTGGACGGCCGTCAACGGCAAGTACACCGTCACGACGGTCATCGCCGACGACACCAACGAACTGCCGGTCAAGCGCACCAACAACACCACCACGCAGAACCTGTTCGTCGGCCGCGGCGCGGACATGCCGTACGACATGTACGAGGCCGAGGACGGCACGGTCGGCGGCGGTGCCAAGGTCGTCGGACCCAACCGCACCGTCGGCGACATCGCCGGCGAGGCAAGCGGCCGCAAGGCGGTCACCCTCGACGCGACCGGCCAGTACGTCGAGTGGACCACCCGCGCGGCCACCAACACCCTGGTGACCCGCTTCTCCGTCCCGGACGGCACCGACACGACCCTGAACGTCTACGTGGACGGCCAGTTCCTCAAGGCCGTCGACCTCACCTCGAAGTACGCCTGGCTCTACGGCAACGAGACCGCACCCGGCAACTCACCCGGCTCCGGCGCCCCGCGCCACATCTACGACGAGGCGAACCTGCCGCTCGGCAGGACCGTCCCGGCCGGCTCCAGGATCCGCCTCCAGAAGGACGCGGCCAACACCTCCACCTACGCCATCGACTTCGTCAACACCGAACAGGCGACGGCGATCCCCAACCCCGACCCGGCCGCCTACACCGTCCCGGCCGGCTTCACCCAGCAGGACGTCCAGAACGCCCTCGACAAGGTCCGCATGGACACCACGGGCAAGCTCGTCGGCGTCTACCTCCCCACCGGTGACTACGAGACCGCCGGCAAGTTCCAGGTCTACGGCAAGGCGGTCAAGGTCGTCGGCGCGGGCCCGTGGTTCACCCGCTTCCACGCCCCCTCCTCGCAGGAGAACACCGACATCGGCTTCCGCGCGGAGTCCACCGCCAACGGCTCGACGTTCACCGGCTTCGCCTACTTCGGCAACTACACGTCCCGGATCGACGGCCCGGGCAAGGTCTTCGACTTCTCCAACGTCTCGGACATCACCATCGACAACATCTGGGCCGAGCACATGGTGTGCCTCTACTGGGGCGCCAACACCGACCACATGACCATCTCGAACTCCCGTATCCGTGACACGTTCGCCGACGGCATCAACATGACGAACGGCTCCACGGACAACCACGTCGTCAACAACGACGCCCGCGCCACGGGCGACGACAGCTTCGCGCTCTTCTCGGCCATCGACGCAGGCGGCGCCGACGAGAAGAACAACCTCTACGAGAACCTGACGTCCACCCTCACCTGGCGCGCGGCCGGCATCGCCGTCTACGGCGGTTACGACAACACCTTCCGCAACATCCGCGTCGCCGACACCCTCGTCTACTCCGGGATCACCATCTCCTCGCTGGACTTCGGCTACCCGATGAACGGCTTCGGCACCGATCCCACGACGATCGAGAACGTCTCCCTGGACCGGACCGGCGGACACTTCTGGGGCTCCCAGGTCTTCCCCGCCATCTGGGCCTTCTCCGCCTCCAAGGTCTTCCAGGGGATCCGGGTCAACGACGTGGACATCGACGACTCCACCTACGGAGGCGTGATGTTCCAGACCAACTACGTCGGCGGCCAGCCGCAGTTCCCGGTGAAGGACACGATCTTCACCGACATCTCCATCACCGACTCCAGGAAGAGCGGAGACACCTTCGACGCCAAGTCCGGCTTCGGCATCTGGGCCAACGAGCTGCCGGAACCCGGTCAGGGCCCCGCCGTCGGCGAGGCCACCTTCCGGAACCTGCGGATGAGCGGCAACGCCCAGGACATCCGCAACACGACCAGCACCTTCAAGATCAACATCGAGTAACCGCTCTACGACGCCGAACGGTTCGGGGCCGCCCTCGCCAGGGGCGGCCCCCTCGCCGTGAGGCGCGTCCCGGCGATCGAGGACCGTCAGCCGCTGACGACCACGGCGAAGTAGGGCCAGCCGTCCACTTCGAGATCGCGCTCCAGCGCCCGGATCCCCAGAGCGGTCGCGGCGGCGTCGAACAGGCGCCGGGCCGTTCCCGGCTCGTAGAGGTTCAGCCAGCTGCGGTCGGGAAGCCGCACGACCGCGCCCGCCTCGAAGTACGAGTTCGAGACGATCCGGTCCGGCCCGGGCGCGAAGACGAGGGACAGCCGACGCCGGCCGCTCCCCGCCGATGCCTCCGACGCCTCCGGGAAGAAGGAGAGCGTCAGGCGGCAGTCGGCGTAGTCGGGCTTCACCCGCTGCCGGACGGTCCAGTTCCAGACGACCCCGTCCACCACGAGGCGGCGGACACGTCGGTCGTTTCTCATCGGGCCACAGTAGAACGGCACGGGGGGTGGAAGGCGAGTCGGGGGATGCGGCCGTGGATGTCGAGGACGGCTCACCGGCTCCGTCCCAGGGGCGGACGCGGCTACCGTGGCCGTGCCGGTGAAGGAGGCCCAGCATGGCGATCCAGCGGATGGACAACGTCCTCATCGTCGTCGACGACCTTGAGGCGGTCATCGCGTTCTTCGTGGAACTCGGGATGGAGCTGGAGGGCAAGGGACCGCTCGAATGGCGCGGGGCGGAGCGGGTCATCGGGCTCGACGACGTGCGGCAGGACATCGCCATGCTGCGGGTCCCGAACGGCCCCGGGCGGGTGGAGCTGGCGAAGTTCCACCGGCCGAAGGCCATCACCCCCGAGCCGAAAGAGGCGCCCGCGAACACGCTCGGCCTCCGGCGCGTCATGTTCGCCGTCGACGACATAGAGGACGTCGTCGCCCGCCTGTGCGCCCAGGGAGCCGAACTCGTCGGCGAGATCGTGCAGTTCGAGAACGTCTGTCGGCTCTGCTACGTCCGCGGGCCGGAGGGCATCGTCGTCGGACTGGCGAAGCAGCTCGGCTGAAGGCCGGTGAAGGGGCCGCACACCGATTCTTGATCCACGCTTTACGCGCCGCACGGAACCGCGACCCCCGCCGGAGGGGTCACACAGGAATGTGGGGGCCTTCGGGAACCGGAGACCGGAAAACGTGAGAAGAGCGAGGCAGGGCGTGGGACGGCGCAAGGGCGGCATAGGAATCGCACTCGGTGTGGTCGCGATGTTGGTGGGTGTGACCGCCTGCGGCGGGGGCAGCAGCGACAAGGCGAGCGGGCAGGACGCGAAGGCATCGGGCAAGCCGAGCGCGAGCGCCTCGCCGTCGCCCACGAAGCCCGCGGGCCCGCCGATGCTGCTGGAGACGATCACCCCGCAGACCGGCACCACGGTCGGCGTGGCCATGCCGATCTCGGTGATCTTCACGAACCCGGTGGCGGAGAAGGCACGGGCCACCGTCGAGAAGCACATGAAGGTCAGCGCCTCGCAGTCGGTGGCCGGCGCCTGGCACTGGATGGGCGACAAGCGCGCCGACTGGCGGCCGAAGGACTACTGGCCCTCCGGCACGAAGGTGCGGATCGACGCCGACATGACCGGGGTCAGCAACGGCAACGGACGCTATGGCGTGCACAGTTACACCCACACCTTCACGGTCGGCAACGACGTCCGCGCCGACGTCTCGGTGACCGGCCACACCATGAAGGTCACCCGCAACGGCCAGGCGGTCCGTACGCTGTCGATCAACGCGGGCAGCGCCGAGTACCCGACGTGGGACGGCACGATGGCCGTCATCGACAAGCAGGAGAAGGTCCACATGACCTCCTGCAGCGTCGGCATCAGCTGCGACAAGGGCAGCCCCAACTACTACGACCTGACCCTGCCCTGGGACATCCACCTGACCCAGTCCGGCACGTACGTGCACTACTCGACCGGCGACCCCTACCCGGGCAGCGGCAGCGCGCGCGGCTCGCACGGCTGTGTCCACCTGTCCCTGGCGGACGCCAAGTGGTTCTACGGCCAGGTCAAGCAGGGCGACCCCGTCACCATCACCGGCTCGCCCCGCGGCAAGGCCCCCGCCGACAACGGCTACGCCGACTTCAACCTGGACTGGAGCCAGTGGCTCGCGGGCAGCGGATCCGGGGAGCAGACCACCACGACGCTGTGATCCGCGGCTGATCTCGACGGCCGTACGGGCGACCTCCGTTCAGGGGGGTGTCCGTACGGCCGTCCTGCTGTACGGCGGGCAGCGGCGACGCCGGTTCAGGCCCAGAGCGGCGGCAGCGCGGCCCGGTCCTCGACGGCCTGCGCCGCGTCGAGCACGAGATCCTCCTCGAAGCGGCCCCCGACCAGCTGGACGCCGTAGGGTAGTCCGTCCTCCAGGCGGGCGGGCACGGTCACCGCGGGGAAGCCCAGGACCGGGATCGAGGTCATCGGCCACATCGCCGGATAGAGCTCCAGCGCCCGCTTCGGGTCGGTGATGTCGGCGTCCTGCTCGAAGGCCGGTTCGGCGCACACCGGGGTGAGCAACAGCCGGTCGCCGCCCAGGAGTTCCTGCAGCCTGGTGACGAGGGTGGCGCGCCGGGCCCAGCCGTTGATGTACGTCGGCAGGTCGGGACGCTCCCCCCACAGCGCGGTCGCCGCCGCGAAGTGGCCGCGCAGCGCGGTGTTGACGTCCGCGCCACCGATCGCCTCGATCATCGGGAGCGCAGCGGACCGTACCGGTGACGTGCAGCGAGGCACTCGGAGCCCGCTCCCGCGTTCACGCCCCCGGAGGGGCCGCTGCCTCCGGGAGACCTTGCCCGCGCTCCGCGGCCTGGACCCGGTACCGCCCCGGCGTGAGGCCGAACTCCCTCTCGAAGGCGTGGGACAGGGCGTACGGGCTGCCGTAGCCGACCCGGTCCGCGATGGCGGCCAGGGTGTCGGGGGTGTCCCGCAGCAGCCCGGCGGCGATGATCAGACGCCACCAGGTGAGGTACGCCATCGGAGGGCGGCCCACCAGCGCGGTGAACCGGCGCGCCAGGGTCGGGCGGGAGACGCCCGCCGCCGCGGCCAGCCGGTCGTTGCCCCAGGGCGCCGCCGGGTCCGCGTGCAGGGCGCGCAGGGCGGCGGCCGTCACCGGGTCGCCCAGCGCGGCGGGCCAGGCTCCCCCCGTGGTCTCCGCCATCCAGGAGCGGATCATGTAGACGAGGAGGAGGTCGAGCAGGCTCGGCAGCGCCACTCCGGCCCCGGCCCGCCGTTCGTCCAGCTCGCCGGCGAGCAGGTCGATCGCGGCCCGGAGTTCGGGGTGGCGGCCCACTCTGCTGGGCAGATGGACGACCTCGGGAAGTTCCGTCATGAGCGGGTGCATCCGGCTGCAGTCGAGCCGGTACTTGCCGCACAGCAGCTCCGTCGCGTCCCGGCCGGGCGGCCAGGCCCGCGGCCCGGTCCCCTCGGACCAGCGCTCGAACGGCACCGCCCTCGCCGCCGCGACCGCCGGGTCGAGCGGGGAGTCCGCGAGCACATGGCCGGTGCCGTGGGGCAGCAGGACGGCGTCCCCCACACCGAGCGACACCGGGGCGCCGCCGTCGGGCAGCAGCCAGCAGCCGCCCTGCAGCACCACGTGGAAGCCCGCGCCGTCGTACGGATCCAGCCGTGTGCACCAGCTCCCACCGATCCGCACCCGGTTCGAGGAGGGGTGCCCCAGGTGTACGGCGGAGATCGCGTCGCTGACCACGTCCATGCGTACAGCGTATCCGTCGTACAAGCGCATGAGACGGATGCATATCCGGGTGAGCGTGAAACGCATTGAGAGGCTCACCCGGCCTGCCTAGGCTCGAACGCATGACGAACGAGACCGAGAGTGCGCAGAGCATGGTGCTGGGGGATGTCGAGGTCATCCGGGTGGTCGAGTGGCAGCAGCCGTTCGCGCCGGCCTCCGGCATGTTCCCGGAGGTTCCCGCCGAGGTGTGGAAGGAGAACGAGGACTGGCTGGCGCCGGACCACTGGGAGCCGCACAGCGACCGGGCGGTGCTCGCCCTGCAGACGTGGGTGGTGCGCAGCGCCGGGCGGACCGTCCTCGTCGACACCGGGGTGGGCAACGGGCGCGAGCGGCCGGGCATGGCGCCGTTCCACCGACGCCAGGGCGACTTCCTCGGCCGGCTGGCGAGGGCCGGGGTGCGCCCGCAGGACGTCGACGTCGTCGTCAACACCCACCTGCACGTCGACCACGTCGGCTGGAACACCGTCGACGCGGGCGGGGAGTGGGTACCGACGTTTCCGAACGCCCGGTACCTCGTATCGGCCGCCGACGACTTCCACTACGGCCCGCGCAACACCGGCGGGGACGGCCTCCGGGAGGTCGACCGCCTGATCTACGAGGACAGCGTCGCGCCCGTGCACCGGGCCGGACAGGTCGTGCTGTGGGACGGCCTGCACCGCATCGACGAACACCTGACGCTGGAGTCCGCGCCCGGCCACACCCCCGGCTCCTCCGTACTGCGCCTCGCGTCGGGGAGCGACCGTGCGGTCTTCGTCGGCGACCTGGTGCACAGCCCGGTGCAGATCCTCCGGCCCTGCTGCAACAGCAGCGCCTGCCTCGACCCGGAACAGGCGGCGCTCAGCCGCCGCCGGATCCTCGAACGGGCGGCCGACGAACGCGAGCTGCTCGTCCCCGCGCACTTCGCCGGCGCGGGCGCCGTCGAAGTACGCCGGGGGAACGGCGGGTTCACCCTCGGGCCCTGGGCCACGGCCGCGCGCTAGCGTCTCCCTCTCTCGGCGGCGGTCGGCTCGTGGGCGGCCGCCGACCGCCCAGGTCAGGCAGCCGCGGGCGACAGGTGCTCGTGTACGGCGGGCCAGTCGCCGTCGCCGGTGCGGTGGAAGACGATGGTCTCGCGCTCGTGCACCGTCTCCTCCCCGGCCTTGGTGGAGACGCGGGTGGTCACCGAGTGGGTGAAGACGGCGGTGTCGCCGAAGAGCTGGAGCCGGCGGTCCGCCGAGTCGCAGGCGAGGACGCGGAAGTCGTCCTCCTCGCTCCAGGTGCGCCACAGGTCGCGGTACTCCTGGGTGGAGTCCAGCCGCTTGCCGGTGGTGTGGAAGACGAAGCTGGCGTCGGGCGAGAAGGCGTCGAAGTAGTCGTCGGTACGGCCCTCGGCGAAGGCGGCGATCAGCGCGTCCGCCGCGGCGAGGACGGTGTCGTGGTCGTTCGTCATGGCTGCGGCTCCGGGATCCGGGCCACGGCGCGGACGGGTGCGCCGTCCGCGCCGGGCAGGTGAAGGGGGAAGAGGCTGACGTGGACGTCGTGGCCGGCGTCCTGGGCGTCGAGGACCTCGGCCAGGTTGGTGAGGTTCTCGGCGATGACGGCTCCGGCGCCGCACAGGATGCGGTGGGCCGGCAGCGTCTCGCCGGGGGTGGGATCGACGCTGAGCGCGTCGATCCCTACGGTCCGCACGCCACGGGCGACGAGGAGGGCGGCCGCCTCCTCCGTCAGGTAGGGGTGGCCGTGGTAGGCGTCGGTGCCCCAGTGGGCGGACCAGCCGGTGGCCAGCAGCACGATCCGGCCCGCGGGCACGTCCGCGAACAGCTCCGCCCCCATGGCCGCCCGGGGCGGCAGGCCCCGGGCGTCGACCACGTGGGCGGGGCCGTCGAAACGGTCCAGCGGCAGCTCGTCCAGCGCGGGCAGGCCGTCCTCGATGTGGGAGGGGGCGTCCACGTGGGTACCGGACTGCGAACCCATCCGCAGGTGGAGGACGTTGACACCGTCCTCGGTGGCGGTGAGCGCGGGCCGGATGTCGACCTCCGGGTCCCCGGGGTACACCGGCATGCCGGTGCGCAGGGGCACGGACAGGTCGATCAGCCGCATCCCGCTCATACCTCGGCCGGCTCGGGGACGCCGACGGTCGACCCGTCGGCGGAGGTGATCGGCGGCACCGGGGTGTCGACGGCCCGCACCAGCCGCGGGCCCTCGGGACCGAAGACGGCACGCGGCTCGGGGAACAGCCAGAGCAGCGCGAGGTAGCTGATCGCGGCCAGGCCGAGCCCGACCGGCAGGGAGATGTCCACCCCGCCCGCGAGGTCGCCCAGGGAACCGACGAACTGGCCGGGCAGGTTCACGAACTGGACCGCGAGCAGGGCGGAGGCCAGCCAGGCGGCCATACCGCGCCAGTTCCAGCCGTGCGTGAACCAGTAACGGCCGCCCCGCTGACGGCGGTTGAAGACCTGCAGCGAGTCGGGGTCGTACCAGCCGCGACGGGTGAGGAAGCCCAGGGTCATGATGACCATCCACGGCGCGGTGCAGACGATGATCAGCGTCGCGAAGGTGGAGATGGACTGGGTCAGGTTGGCGGCGAACCGGCCGACGAAGATGAAGGAGATCGACAGGACACCGATGAACACGGTCGCCTGCACCCGGCTGAACCGGGGGAAGACGCTGGCGAAGTCCAGGCCGGTGCCGTACAGCGAGGTGGTGCCGGTGGACATGCCGCCGATCAGCGCGAGCAGACAGACCGGCAGGAAGTACCAGGACGGCGAGACGGCGAGCAGGCCGCCGACGTAGTCCGGGGCGCTCGGGTCGAGGAACTTCCCCGCCTTCGCGGCGATGATCGAGGCGGTCGCCAGGCCGAAGAAGAACGGCAGGATCGTCGCGATCTGGGAGAGGAAGGCCGCGCCCATGACCCGGCGGCGCGGGGTGTCGGCGGGGATGTAGCGGGCCCAGTCACCGAGGAAGGCACCGAACGAGACCGGGTTGGAGAGCACGATCAGCGCGGAGCCGATGAACGCCGGCCAGAAACCGGGCGTGCTCAGCGAGTGGAAGCTGCCCTGGTAGCCGGCGTCGAAGTCGCCGCCGAACGCGAACAGACCGAGGACGAAGAGCAGCGAGGCCGCGGCGACCGCGATCTTGTTCACGAAGAGCATGAACCGGAAGCCGTAGATGCACACCGTCAGCACCAGCGCCGCGAACAGTCCGTACGCGAGCGCGTACACACCGTCGTTGGTCGGCAGGTGGAACATCCGGTGCGCGCCGCCCACGAGGGCGTCGCCGGAGGACCACACGGAGATGGAGAAGAAGGCGACCGCCGTCAGCAGGGAGAGGAAGGAACCGACGACCCGGCCGTGCACGCCGAGGTGGGCGGAGGAGGACACCGAGTTGTTGGTGCCGTTCAGCGGCCCGAACACGGCCAGCGGCGCGAGGATCAGCGCGCCGACGGCCAGGCCGAGGCCGGTGGCCGCCAGGCCCTGCCAGAAGGACAGCCCGAACAGGATCGGGAAGGCGCCCAGGACACAGGTGGCGAAGGTGTTCGCGCCGCCGAAGGCCACCCGGAACAGGTCCAGCGGCCGGGCGGTGCGGTCGGCGTCGGGGATGCGCTCGACGCCGTAGGTCTCGATCTCGGTCAGCGCCGGGGCGTCGTGCTGCTCCCCTTGGGGGCTGGTGGTCATCTCTGCTCCTCGCGGGGGACGGCGGAGTCCAGGGTCAACAGGCTGATCAGGTCGTAGGCCACGTGGGACGCGGCGAACGAGGTGATGTCGGCGTGGTCGTAGGCGGGTGCCACCTCGACGATGTCACCGCCGACCAGGTTGAGACCGGCCAGGCCGCGCAGGATCTCCAGCAGCTCACGCGAGGTCATGCCGCCGGCTTCCGGGGTACCGGTGCCGGGGGCGTGTGCGGGGTCGAGGACGTCGATGTCGACGGAGACATACAGCGGACGGTCGCCGATGCGCTGCCGCAGCGCGTCCACGGTCTCGTCGACGCCCCGGCGCAGTACGTCGGAGGAGGTGACGATGCCGAAGCCGAGGCGACGGTCCTCCTCCAGGTCCCGCTTGCCGTACAGGGGGCCGCGGGTGCCGACGTGGCTGAGCGCCTCGGTGTCGACGATGCCCTCCTCCACGGCGCGGCGGAACGGGGTGCCGTGGGTGTACTCGGCACCGAAGTAGGTGTCCCAGGTGTCGAGGTGCGCGTCGAAGTGGAGGACGGCGACCGGGCCGTGCCGCTTGGACACGGCGCGCAGCAGCGGCAGCGCGATGGTGTGGTCGCCGCCGATGGTGACCAGCTTCGTGCCCTCGGACTGGAGCCGGCCCGCCTCCTCCTCGACGGTCTCGATCGCCTCGTTGATGTCGAACGGGTTCACCGGGATGTCACCGGCGTCGGCGACCTGCACCGCCGCGAACGGCGACACGTCGAGCCCCGGGTGGTACGGGCGCAGCAGCCGGGACGCCTCGCGCACCGCCGCCGGGGCGAACCGGGCGCCGGGCCGGTAGGAGACACCGGTGTCGAAGGGGACGCCGACGACGGCGATGTCCGCCCGCGCCACCTCGTCCAGCCGCGGCAGCCGGGCGAAGGTCGCCGGTCCCGCGTAGCGGGGGACACGGGAGGAATCCACGGGTCCACGGGGCTCGGTCGTCATCGGGCACCTTCCTGTCGAGCCCGGAAGCGCACCGCCGGGAAAGAACGGATCCCGTACTCGGAGTGAACAATTCCGGTAGCGGGGGATGCCTCAGTGTGCGAAGCGGCTGCCCATCCGGTCAATTGTTGACGACACGAAGAACTACAGTGGACTTGTGTCCGACCACAAAACCGATGGAGCGGGACCGGCCCGTTCCGCCCTCACCGTCCGCGATCTGCTGTCCTTCCCGGCGCTGCAGATGCGCCTGCTCGCGGGCAGGGGCGGCCTGGGCCGTACGGTCTCCTGGGCGCACGTCAGCGAGCTGGAGGACCCCACCCCCTGGCTGCACGGCTCGGAGGTGATCATGACCGTCGGCCTCGCCGTGCCCCGCACCGGCGAGGGCCAGCGGCGCTACCTGGAGCGGCTCGACGACGCGGGCGTCGCTGGCCTGGTGCTCAGCACCCAGCTGCGGACCCCGCCGCTGCGCCAGGCGTTCCTCGCCGCGGCCGAGGAACGCGGCTTCCCGGTGCTGGAGGTACCGCTCGCGGTCCCCTTCGTCACCATCGCCCAGGAGGTGGCCGCCGCCGTCAGCGAGAAGTCCGCCGAGCGGCTCGGCGCCCAGCTCCAGGTCTTCGGCGCGCTGCGCTGGATGGCCGAGGAGAACCTGGACATCCCCGCGCTCTTCGCCCGCCTGGAGCAGCTCAGCGGCTACCGGATCTTCCTCTGCACCACCCAGGGACGCCCGCTGCTGCCCGGCGTCGCCGCCCCAGAGGACCTCTCCGTGCTCCCCGCGGACCCGGACGCCCCGCCGACCGTGCCCGGCGGCTTCGTGCTCCCCGTCCTCGGCCCGGGCGGCGCGGCCGGCTACCTGGTCGCGCTGGAGCAGTCCGGCGCCCGCCCGGCCGGACTGGCCGTCGTCCAGCACCTGGCCACCGTCGCCGCGCTGCGGCTGGCGATGGTCCGCCAGGAGCGCGAGGTGCTCCGTCGGGAGGGGGCGGAGACCCTCGCCGAGATGCTGCAGGACACCCTCGACCCGGCCGGCGCCCAGCGCCGGCTGGCCCACCACGGCCTCGACGCGCGGCGGCCCGTCGTCCTCGCGGTGGTCCGGCGCGCCCCGGACGAGCACCTGGGCGTGGCCCTCTCCGACCACCCCCACCTCACCCTGCGCCGCGGCGACGACCGGCTGGTCCTGGCCGAGCCCGGCTTCACCGAGGCCCTGGCCGACCTGCCCGGCGCGGTGTGCGGGGTGAGCCGGCCCTTCACCGTCGGCGAGCCCCTGCGGGTCGCCCGGCAGGAGGCGGAGTGGGCGGCCGGGCGCGCCGAGGAGGCGGGCAAGCCGCTCGTCCACTACGGCGAGGACGCCACCGGACGCTGGCTGCCCGAGGACCGCCGGCTGCTGGCCGCACTCGTCGAGCAGGTGCTCGGCGAGGCCCTGCGCTACGACGAGGCGCACGGCTCCCAGCTGCTGGTCTCCGTCCGCACCTGGATGGAGCGCGACCGCCGCACCGAGGACGCCGCCGCGGCCCTCCACATCCACCCCAACACCCTCTCCTACCGGCTGCGCCGCTTCGGCGAGGTGACCGGCCGCGACCTGGCGACGACCGCCGCCTTCACCGAGGTCTGGTTCGCCGTACGCGCGGCGACCGAGCTGGGGGTGGCGGCGGAAGGCCCTTAGGCCTGAGAGGTGTCCTCCCGCCCCATTGTGTGGGAACTCGTGTGGCTCTACTGTTCGGCTTTGCCTGAGTCTGTTCGATCCTGATTGCTCAGGCGGATGGAGGCCGCGGTGGGGAGCAGTCGGATCCGTTCAGAGGTCGCGAGACCCGGCCGTGGCCGGTGGTGGAGGGCGGTCCTCGCGACCACCGCGACCATCGCCCTGGCCGTGGGCATGACCGCGCCCGCCGCGGCACGGGACACCGGCGGGCAGCCACCGGCCGCCGCGCCCGCCGCCGACCCGCAGCCGCACACGGTGAACCTCGACGGCTACTCGTTCCTCGTCGACGGCCGACGCACCTACCTGTGGTCCGGCGAGTTCCACTACTTCCGGCTCCCGAGCCAGGACCTGTGGCGCGACATCTTCCAGAAGATGAAGGCCGCCGGCTTCAACTCCACTTCCCTGTACTTCGACTGGGGCTACCACTCGCCGAAGCCCGGGGTGTACGACTTCACCGGGGTGCGGGACGTCGACAAGCTGCTCGACATGGCCGAGGAGGCCGGGCTCTACGTCATCGCCCGCCCGGCGCCGTACATCAACGCCGAGGTCGACAGCGGCGGCCTGCCCGGCTGGCTGACCACCAAGGCCGGGAACAACCGCAGCGACGACCCGCGGTTCCTGAAGTACGCCGACGAGTGGCTGACGCAGATCGACCGGATCATCGCCCGCCACCAACTCACCAACGGCACCGGGTCGGTGATCGCCTACCAGGTCGAGAACGAGTACTACAACGGCTCCGCCGCCGGCCGCTCCTACATGCAGCACCTGGAGGACAAGGCCCGCGCCGACGGCATCACGGTCCCGCTGACCGGCAACAACAACGGCACCTTCAACTCCGGCACCGGCGCCCTGGACGTCGACGGCCCGGACTCCTACCCGCAGGGGTTCAACTGCTCCAACCCCTCGAAGTGGAACGGTGTCCCCGACATCAGCTACGACCACCCCGCCGGAAAGCCCCTGTACTCACCGGAGTTCCAGGGCGGCGCCTTCGACCCCTGGGGCGGACCGGGCTACGACAAGTGCGCCCAGCTCATCAACGACCAGTTCGCCAACGTGTTCTACAAGCAGAACATCGCCGTCGGCGCCACCGCGCAGAGCTTCTACATGACCTACGGCGGCACCAACTGGGGCTGGCTGGGCATGCCGGAGAACTACACGTCGTACGACTACGGGGCCGCGATCCGCGAGAACCGGCAGCTCGACCCGAAGTACGACGAGGACAAGCTGATCGGGTACTTCACCCAGGCAGTCGCCCCGCTGACCAAGACCGAGGCGATCAGGGCCACCCCGCCGGACGACTCCGCCGTCGTCGACACCGCCCGGATGAACCCCGACACCAAGACGCAGTTCCACGTCCTGCGGCACGGGAACTCCACCTCCACGGCCGTCGACAAGACCCACATCTCCCTGGACTTCAACGCCCAGCCCGTCACGGACACCACCTACACCTGGGACGACCCCGACTCCGCCCTCCAGTACAGCGGTTCGTGGTCGCATGTCGCCAACACCAGCTACACCGGCGGCGACTACCAGCACACCGAGTCCTTCTCCAAGCAGGCCGGCGACTCGCTCACCGTCCCCTTCGACGGCACCGCGATCCGCTGGATCGGCTCGAAGACCAACAACCACGGCTACGCCGACGTCTACCTCGACGGCACCAAGGAGGCGACCGTCGACGACTCCGGCTCCGAGAACCAGGCGGTGCTCTTCCAGAAGACCGGCCTGACTCCCGGCGCGCACACGCTGAAGATCGTGGTCAGCGGCAGCCACAGCTCGGCGTCCACGGACAACTACGTGGCCGTCGACGCCATCGACGTGCCCACCGCCGACACCGCGACACCGACCTACCCGGTCGTCCCCCAGCAGCCCGGCACCGCGATCACCCTCGACGGCCGCGACTCGCACGTGATCGTGGCGAACTACCGGCTCGGCGAAGCGCAGTTGCAGTACTCCACCTCCGAGATCATGACCAGCGCGACCATCGGCGACCGGGACGTGGCCGTGCTCTACGGCGACGCGGGCAGCGATGGCGAGACGGTCCTGCGCTACTCCTCCGAGCCCACCGTGACCACCAGCGACGGCACCGCCGCCACCACCTGGGACCCGGCCACCGGTGACCTGCGGCTGAACTACACGCACCAGGGCCTGACCCGGATCAGCATCAGCGGAGGCGGCAAGCGCCCGCTGCTCCTGCTCGTCGCGGACAAGGACACGGCGAAGACCTTCTGGCGCCAGGACACCGCGAACGGCCCGGTCCTCGTCCGCGGCACCCACCTGCTGCGCACCGCGACCAGCCTGGACGGCGGCCGCACCGTGGCGCTCACCGGCGACAACGCCGACGACCAGAACATCGAGGTGTTCACCTCCGCCGCCCGCGTCACCTGGAACGGCCGGACCGTGCGCACCCGGACCACCGGCACCGCGAGCCTCACCGGGGCGATCCCGGTCGCCGCCGCGGTGCACCTCCCGGCGCTGACGAACTGGAAGCACGCCGAGGAATCCCCCGAAGCGGCCCCCGGCTTCGACGACACCAGCTGGCAGGTGGCCGACAGGTCGACCACCAACAGCGTCTCCGGCGCCAACTCGCTGCCGGTGCTCTACGCCGACGACTACGGCTTCCACACCGGCAACACCTGGTACCGCGGCCGGTTCCGCGCCACCGGCAAGGAGACCGGCATCCACCTGGTCTCGGACTCCGGCGGCGACGCCCAGGCCTTCTCCGTCTGGCTCAACGGCACCTTCCTCGGCAGCTCCACCACCGGCAGCGGCGACTTCACCTTCCCGGCCGGCGCGCTGAGGTCCGCGGGCGACAACATCCTCTCCGTGCTCACCGTGAACATGGGGCACGAGGAGGACTACAACTCCACCAACGGCAACAAGACCGCCCGCGGCCTGACCAGCGCCTCCCTCGTCGGCGCCCCGCTGACCTCCGTCACCTGGCGGCTACAGGGCGTGCGCGGCGGCGAGGACCTCCAGGACACCGTGCGCGGCCCGCTGTCGACGGGCGGCCTGTACGGCGAACGGGCGGGCTGGTCCCTGCCGGGCTACCCGGACGCCAAGTGGAACAGGGTGACCCTGCCGACGACCGACACCCGGCCCGGCGTCTCCTGGTACCGCACCGACGCCGACCTGGACCTGCCGCGCGGTCAGGACACCTCGGTCGGACTGACGTTCACCGACGACGCGTCGCGCGAGTACCGCGCCACGATCTTCGTCAACGGCTGGCAGCTCGGCAACTACGTCAACTACCTCGGCCCGCAGCACACCTTCCCGATCCCCAACGGGATCCTGAACCCGAACGGCCACAACAGCATCGCCATCGCCGTCTGGAACCTGGACGGCAGCACCGGCGGCCTCGGCAAGGTCGCGCTCACCGACTACGGCAGCTACGCGTCCTCCCTGCGCGTCGCCCAGAACGACAGCCCCCGCTACGACGCCCACACCTACGCGATGCCGAAGCGTCCCGGCGCCGATGTCACCCTGGACGTGCCCGACACCGCCCAGCCGGCCCAGGCCTTCACGGCCCGCACCACCGTCCGGGTGCCCGAGAACGCGTCCTCCGCCTCCCAGCTCACGGCTACCCTCGCCGCCCCCGACGGCTGGAGCGTCACCGCCACCGGCCCCGCCTCGGTCGACCGGGTACGGTCCGGCGGATCGGCCACCTTCACCTGGAACGTCGTCCCCCCGACCGGCACCCTGCCGTCCGCCTCCGCCCTCACCGCCACGGCGCACTACGTACAGCACGGACGGCAGGCGACCGGTGCCGACGAGCGCATCGTCGGCGGCATCCCACCGGCTCCCCCTTCCGGCAAGAGCGCGGTGAGCGACCTGCCGTTCCTGTCCGCCACCAACGGCTGGGGACCGGTGGAGCGCGACAGCAGCGTCGGCGAACAGGCGGCCGGGGACGGCCGGACGATCAGCATCGCCGGCGTGACCCACACCAAGGGCCTGGGCACCAACTCGGTCAGCGACGTCCAGCTCTACCTCGCCGGAACCTGCTCCCGCCTGACGGCGGACGTCGGCATCGACGACGAGACCAACGGCGCGGGCACGGTGACCTTCTCCGTCATCGCCGACGGAAAAACCCTCGTCACCACACCCACGATCCACGGCAAACAGGCGGCCGCACCGATCGACGTCGACATCAGCGGCGCCCAGGTGATCGACCTCAGGGTCGGCGACGCGGGCGACGGCAACGGCAACGACCACGGCGACTGGGGGACACCGACGCTGACGTGCGGTTAGGCCGGTTCCGCGGTCGATCGGCGCAGGTCACAGCTTGATCAAATTCCAGGAGCCGTCCGGCGACGACCCCGGGGGACGCGGATGCGCGTTCCCCGGGGAGGAAATGTGGACACCGCCCGATACGCGTACAGCCGGCCCATAGCGGCACGAGTGCTTCCGCTTCGGTGATCCACACCTGCTGGACAGCGGCCCCGCCGCCCGCGCCCGCGTTCTGCCTGGTCACACAAGTGCGGCGGCTACCTTCCCGCCCACGACAGTCGAACTCTCGCTGTCATCGCCGCACTTGAGGGTGGGAATGTGAAGAAGAGAGACAGAGCCGTGCCCGGCGCGCCGGGCCTCAGACGCGGATACGGACGCGGATACGGACGCGGCGCGCTGGCCGCCGCCTCGGCGCTGCTGCTCGCCGGGCTCGTCATGAGCACCGCGACCGCCGGGCAGCAGCAGTGGAGCGGCACCGCGGGTGGTGGGAAACCCGCCAGTGTCCCCGTCACCACACTGGACGACACCAGCGGCCAGGCGGCCGCCAAGGCACTGTCCTTCCTGTCCGAGGACGAACTCGCCCGCCGGCAGGCGAAGCTGAGCGGTGAGCGGGTCGAGCTGGCCTCGCAGCGCACCGAGACCTCCACCACCTACGTCAACCCGGACGGCACCCTGACGACCGAGTCGTACGCCGGGCCCGTACGGGTCAAGGACGAGAACGGCTCCTGGCAGGACATCGACACCGAACTGTCCGACGAGGGACCCGCGTTGGAGCCCGAGGCGGCCGCCGCCGACATCACCGTCTCGGACGGCGGCGACAAGCGGCTGGCCTCGGTCACGGAGGGCTCCGCCTCGCTCGCCCTGGGCTGGGAGGACACCCTGCCCACGCCGAAGGTGACCGGCGACACCGCCGCCTATGACCTCGGTGAGGGGCAGACGCTCACCGTCACCGCCCTGAAGGAAGGTTTCTCCCAGAACGTTGTCCTGGACGAGGCCCCCGACGGCGACCTCACCTACCGCATCCCCGTCACCCTCAAGGGACTCACCCTCTCCGAGGCGGACTCCGGCCATCTGCTGCTGAGGAACACCGCCGGCGACCTGGTGGCCGAGGCCCCCGCACCGATGATGTGGGACTCCTCGAAGGACGCCGTCTCCGGCGAGTCCCGGCACCTCGCGTCCGTGGACACCGACATCGAGACCGCCGCGGACGGCACCCAGACCCTCGTACTGCACCGGGACGCCGACTACTTCGCGCAGGACCTGACCTACCCGGTCACGGTCGACCCGACCTCCACCCTCGCGGTCACCACCGACACCTGGGTCGCCACCAACTACACCGACTCGCAGATCTCCTCCACCGAGCTGAAGTCGGGCACCTACAACGGCGGCGACACCGTGGCCCGTTCCTACCTGAAGTTCGACGTCTCGGACTTCGTGGGCACCCACATCACCGACACCAACCTGGCCCTGTACTCCTACTGGTCCTCCTCCTGCACCGGGGGCACCGGCACCGCGGTGCGCCGGATCACCGAGTCCTGGTCGTCGTCGGACATCACCTGGTCCACCAAGCCGGCCGGCACCACCACCGGCCAGGTGATCAACACCGCGGCCAAGGGGTACAGCAGCGCCTGCCCCGCCGGCACCATGAACTTCGACATCGACGACATCGTCCAGGCGTGGGCGAACGGCACCGCCAACTACGGGCTGATGATCCGCGGCCTCGACGAGACCGACTCCTACACCTGGCGCCGCTTCCGCTCCGCCAACTACGTCTCCGGTGACGGCTCCACCGAGCCGCATCTGACGGTGACGTACAACTCGTACCCGAAGACACCCGGTTCGCTCACCCTCGCGCCCAGCACCACCAGCGGCAGCGAGAAGGTCGTCACCTCGCTGACCCCGGTGTTCTCCGCGAAGGTCAGCGACGTCGACTCCGGTGCCAAGGTCCGGGTGCAGTACGCGATCGAACCCGACCCCGACTACGCCGACACCAGCTATACGCTGACGCAGTCCAGTGCGTACGTCAGCTCGGGCAAGGCGACCGCACTGACCGTCCCGTCCACCAGCCCGCTCCCTGACGGCACCCATCTGCGCATCCGCGCCCGCGCCTACGACGGCACCGACTACTCCACGGCCTGGACGTCTTGGCAGACGTTCACCGTCGACACCGGTGCCCTCGACATCCCGGAGGTGCCCGGCGACCTGCAGACCGGGGCCGTCGAGACCAGCACCCCGCTGCTGACTGCCGTCGCCACCGCGCTCGGACAGGACGACATCGCCACGCAGTACCTGCTCTACGACAGCACCGGTGCGGTCGTCGGCACGAGCCCCCTCGGGACCGCCACCGTCGCCTCTGGTGAGCGCGCCGCGTTCCAGGTCCCGGACGGACTGCTGACGGACAAGGCGACGTACAAGTGGAAGGCGCGTGCCTGCGTCGGCACCGTCTGCTCCTCGTACAGCTCGCTCAAGTCCTTCACCGTGGACGTCGCCGCGGCGGACACCACCACCCCCGACGACGACACCACCGGCACCGCCCCCACCGCGGTGACCGAACTGACCGCCCGCGCCGGGGAGAAGGGTGCCCTGGTCACCTGGGCCCCGTCCCGGTTCACCGGGGACGAGGACGACGAGGTCACCTACACCGTCGTCGCGAAGCTCGGCACCACGACCGCCGCGACCACGACGACCACCGGCACGTCCGCGGTCCTGACCGGCCTTGCCAACGGCTCGGCGTACACCTTCACCGTGACCCCGGCCAACGACTACGGCACCGGCACCGCGGCCACCTCCGCGTCGGTCACCCCGGTCGCGGTCACGGGCGGCACGGCCGCGTACACCACGGTCCTCGCCGAGTACCTCGCCGCACAGAACGCGCTGCTCAACGGCGACCAGGCCGGCGCCGCGACCGCTGCCGAAGCCAGCGACAGCGGCGACGCCTTCTCCGACGTCCTCGACGCCGAGCAGGCCACGCCCCTGACCGAGCGGGCCGGGGTGACCGGCGACGACATGGACGCCGAGGAACCCGCCAGCACCCTCACCGACGTCCTCGCCATGCCCGGGACCACCGGCTCCACGGTCGACCTCAGGGCCACCGCCACCACCACCGCCACCTATGTGTCCGGCGTCGACGGCTCGACCCCCGACGCCACCGACGACGCCGGGGTGTCCACCGACGTCTACACCTTCACCGCCGGCACCGCCCCCGTCCTCACCGGCCACACCACGGCCGACGCCGACGAGGCGACCGTCAGCGAGGGCGCCGAGGCGCTCGCCGACTTCGGCGAGAGCGTCGACACCGGCACCCTGGACGACACCGACGACGCCTCCGCTTTCGACGGCGACAGCGTCAACATCAACAACACGGTCACCAGCGTCTCCTACGACGCCCAGCAGGCCAGCGTCTCCATGTCGTACGGCGGAATCGCCAGCTGGGCCGTCGCCCACGCCCACCAAGCGGCCATGTACTCCCAGGACTGCACCAACTTCGTCTCCCGGGCGCTGCACCTCGGCGGCGGGATGAAGAAGAAGTACGACTCCTACGCCTACCTGAACGAGGGAGACCTCGACTACTGGTGGCGGTACAAGGGCAAGATCTACGACTACAACCAGTCCAAGACCTGGATCAACGCCGCGGCCCTGAAGAATTTCGTGTACCACTGGGCGTACTGGACGTCGCACTCCACCAGCAGCGCCCAGGTCGGCGACGTCATCTTCTACGACTGGGACCCGTCCGCGAAGGACGGTGTGGAACACTCCTCCGTCATCTCGAAGATCGACGCGAACGGCAAGATCTTCGTTGCGCAGCACAACCGCAACTTCGCCTACCGTCCTCTCACCACCCAGAAGAAGCTCGTGCCCGACATGAAGATCTGGATCTACAAGGTCTATCCGGAGTGGTACTCATGACCCAAGAGTCCGTGACAGCAACGACGGAACCCGGCCCGGCCTCCCGGTACGGGAGACTCGTCCTGTCCGAGGCGGCGGTGGCGCTCGTCCTGGTTCTCGTGGCCGGTGTCTGGGCCTGGACGGACCCGTACACCCCTCTGGGGACCCGGGCGGTGCTGCTGCGTGTCGCAATGGGCGTGGCGGTGTCGGTGGGTCTCAGCGCGGTGCTCTTCAGCCTAGGTGGCCGCGTTCTGCGAGGCATCGGCTGGGCGGTGGTCGTTCTGCGGGTGCCGGTGCTCGTGGTGTTTCCGTTGGGGTTCCTGATCCCGCAGTTCACGACGCTGCTGTTCTCCCTGTGAGGCGGTCACAGAACGCTGGTGCTCATCGAAGGGGTTTTCTCCGCAGGGTGCGCGATGTGGTGGATCTACCTGTGCCTCGCCTACCCGGAACAGGTATATCCCCTGGTGCTGTGGGGCATCGGCGGGGTGCTGGGCTCGATACCGCTCACCTTCTGGATGGTGACGAGACGCCAGGCGGTCTGGAGGGGAACGGAATGGACTCTCGTCGCTCTTCGGTACCTGACGGCCTTCATGGTCTCGCTGCCCAACGCGTGGCTGCTGTACACCGAGTGATGCCGCGCTCGGGCGCATGACGCTCGTGGTGGTCGGTCCCGTCGAACCCCGGCGGCCGACCACCTCGGGAGCCGGGCTTGCGGCGATCGCGGACGCGCACCGGATCAGCTCTCCGCCACGGCCACCCGACCGGACCGCAGGGACGACCGCCGGTCCGCCGGGCTGCTCAGAGCGGCCGCGAGCGTGAGGAGATCGTCGTCCGACACCACCCGCAGGCCGTACTCCGTGAGCAGGTGCGCCAGCTGCCCGGGCCGCCACAGCGAGCGCCACGGCTCGCCCGAGGTCACGGAGCTGCCGAGCACGTGGGCGAGACGGCGGCCGACGGTCGCCCTCGCCGACGGGGCCTGGTAGTTGACGACGAGTGCGCTGCCCGGGGCGGTCCGGGCGGCGAGGGCGGCCACCGTGGTGCGCACCTCGTCGCGGGTGAGGTACGGCACGACGCCCTCCCACAGCCAGACGGTCGGGGCCGACGGGTCGTGCCCGGCCGCGTCCAGCGCCGCGCCGAGATCATCGACGGCGAAGTCGACCGGAGTGAACCGTACGGAACGGGCGACGGCTGCCGGTCCGGCGGTACCCGGACCGTCCTCCCCGGGATCGCGCGCCAGGGGCGCGGCGTCCGCGAGGCGGTCGCGTTTGTCCTGCTGGGAGGCCGGATGGTCGACCTCCCACACATCCGTCCCGGAAAGCTCGGGCAGCCGCCACGCGCGGGTGTCCAGACCGGCGCCGAGAATCACGAGCTGGCCGGTCGGACGGGCGCGCAACGCGTCGTCGATCGCGACCGACCTCGGCACGACCACCTCGGCGCACGCCCGCACGCTCTCGTACGCGACCCGCGCCTGCCAGCCCTGCGGCACCGTGCCGGCCCGGACCTCGTCCACGGGCACCCGCTCGGCGGCGCGCAGCAGCCGTACCGCCAGCGGATCCACGAACCGTCCGGTGGCGATCGTGCCGTCCGCCACCGCCCGCCCCTGGCAGACCAGTACCGCCGTCCGGCTCGCCGCACGTCCGTTTTCGCTCATGAACCCGCATTCAACACCACGCCGCCGGCCGGGCGCCGTGCGAAGCGGCGGCGGTGCACGACGCGAACCGACAGGGACGGCGGGCCGGGGGGAGCGGCCGTGTCGTCCAGGGCGGGCTCGCGTCGTGCACCCGGCCCGGGATCAGGCCGTGTGGAGCGTCAGGCCGTAGCGGCTGAGGATCTCGTTGACCGGCTGGTACCAGGTCTCGCCGCCGGAGGAGCAGTTGCCCCAGCCGCCGGAGGTGACGCCCTGCGCCTGGTCGCCGCTGATGAAGGAGCCGCCGGAGTCACCGGGTTCGGCGCACACGCTGGTCTTGGTGAGCTGGTAGACCGTGCCCTGGCTGTAGTTGACCGTCTCGTTCTTGGCCAGGACGGTGCCGCAGTGCCAGTGCGTGGTGGAGCCCGAACGGCAGATGGACGCACCGACGGGGGCCTCGGCGGAACCGCGCACCAGCTGGTCGGAGACCGTGCCCCAGCCGAGCACCACCGGTACGGTCCACCAGCCGCTGCCGACGCTCACCCAGGAGTAGTCGTTGTCCGGGAACGAGGAGCCCTGGAAGGTGCCGACGTACGAGCCGTCCCAGCCGTAGACCGCGGCGCCGGGCTGGCCGCAGTGGCCGGCGGAGACGAAGCCGCCGTACACCGAGAAGCCGATGGAACAGCGGACGTTGCCGGTGTAGTAGGGATCGCCGCCCACGGTGCCGGCGGCGAGGGTGCTCGGCGCGTACGCGGTCCGCCGCACCTGGACGGGCCCGGCCGAGCGGGCCCGCGCGAGGAAGGAGCGGACATCGTTGTCAGCGCGGTGTCCGTCGACGACGTTCACGACGACCGCGTTGGCCGCGGGGTCGACGTACCAGCTCGCGACGGCCTTGGGGGCGGGCAGGTCGTCGATGTGTGCCTTCGCCGCGTCGAGCTGCCGCGCGCTGTGCTCGACGAGGCGTACGGTCGCGCCGGTCGCGCGCACGGCGCCGGTGTCCGCGCCACGGGTGACGGCGACGGTCAGGGTGCCGCTCCCGGCGTCGAACCAGGAGCCGGCGTAGGCCGCTCCGGCGGCCCGCTTCGCCGCGCGTTCCACGGTGGTCGCCGTCCGCTCCGCGGCGAGCCGGGCCTCGGCCTGGGTCCTGGTCAGGCCCAGATCGCGCTGCATGGCGGAGACGAGGGCGGGGGCGGCGGGTTCGGCCGCGGTCCGGGCGGGGGTGTCGGCGGCGGAGGCGGGCAGGGTGCTCGCGGTCGCCCAGGTGGCGAGGAGCAGGAGCGCGGACAGGGCGGAGCGCATGGCTGTGGTGCGTCTCAAGGGAGTGCCCCTTCGTTGTTCCAGTGATGTGGGGGTGGAACGGCAGACCGGTGAGAGCGCTCTCAGGCGTACGCGGCCGAGCTTAGCCGCTGATCATGGACAGGTCCATGCCAATCCTTGACCTCTTGATGGGACGTGCGCCGCCGGTCACTCTCCGCCCCTCCGCCGGGTGCGCCGCGTGAGCGGGGCGACGACGAGTGTCGGGGACACCGGTGAGGTGCGACGCTGGGACGAAAGGCATCCGCCGAGGGGACTCGGGAGGGCCCGATGGGACGTGATGTGCCGGCCCGGGTGTTCACACGGGAGGACCGGCGCCGGTACCGCGAGAAGATGCACGGCTGTCTCGACGCACTGGCGCAGATGCTGCGCGGATCGGGCTTCGAGAGCGAGCGCCCCCAGGTCGGCATGGAGATCGAGCTCAACCTGGTGGACGACGACGGGCTCCCGGCGATGCGCAACACCGAGGTGCTGCGGGCGATCGCCGACCCCGCCTGGTCCAGCGAGCTGGGCCGCTTCAACCTGGAGATCGACATCCCGCCCCGGCAGCTGACGTCCGGCGGCCCCGGCGCCTGGGAACAGACGATCCGCGACGCGCTCAACCACGCCGAGGACCGCGCCGCGACCGTGGGCGCCCACCTCATCATGATCGGGATCCTGCCGACGCTGGGGGAGTCGGACGTCGGCGAGACGTCCCTGTCCGGCGATCCGCGCTACCGCCTGCTGAACGAGCAGATCTTCGCGGCCCGCGGCGAGGACCTGCGGATCAGGCTGGAGGGCGTGGACCGCCTCTCCATGTACGCGGACGCGATCACCCCCGAGGCCGCCTGCACCAGCACCCAGTTCCATCTCCAGGTCGCCCCCAAGGAGTTCGCGGACTACTGGAACGCGGCCCAGGCCGTCGCCGGCGTCCAGATCGCCCTCGCCGCCAACTCGCCCTACCTCTTCGGCAGGGAACTGTGGCGGGAGACCCGTATCCCCCTGTTCGAACAGGCCACCGACACCCGCCCCGAGGAGATCAAGGCCCAGGGGGTACGACCGCGGGTGTGGTTCGGCGAACGGTGGATCACCAGCGTCTTCGACCTGTTCGAGGAGAACGTGCGCTACTACCCGGCGCTCCTGCCCCTGTGCGACGACGAGGACCCGCGGCGCACCCTCGACGCCGGCGGGGTGCCCCAGCTGGGCGAACTCACCCTGCAGAACGGCACGATCTACCGCTGGAACCGCCCCGTCTACGCCGTCACCGACAGCGGACCGCACCTGCGCATCGAGAACCGGGTCTTGCCCGCCGGCCCCACCGTGGCCGACATCATCGCCAACGCGGCGCTCTACTACGGCCTGACCCGCGCCCTCGTGGACGAGGACCGCCCGGTGTGGTCGCGGATGTCCTTCGCGGTCGCCGAGGAGAACCTCCACACGGCCGCCCGCGACGGCATCGACGCCCGCCTGTACTGGCCCGGCACCGGCGAAGTACCCGTCACGGAGCTGGTTTTGAGACGGCTGCTGCCGCTCGCCCACCGGGGCCTGGAACTGGCCGGCCTGGACGCCTCCTGGCGCGAGCCCATGCTGGGCATCATCGAGCGCCGCTGTGTCGACGGCCGCAACGGCGCCCTGTGGCAGGCGGAGACGGTCCACCACCTGGAGAACGCCGGCATCCACGACCGCCGGGAGGCGCTGCGCCGGATGACCACCACATACATGGACTACATGCACCTCAACGCGGCCGCGCACACCTGGCCCGTGGACTGAGCACTGCGCCGCGAACAAGCGCCGCCACGGACAGGGAGCCGGACTGGAGGGCACCGCGACGGGAAGGACCGCCCGACGGGAGACCACCCGGCGAACGGCTACCGTTCCGGGCCGCCGTGGGAAGGCCGCCGCCTCGGGCGAAGGACGCGCCGTGCGGCTTCGCGCCGTGCGGCTCCGCGCCGGGCGAATCTGCGCCGTGCGGCTCCGCGCCGGGCGAATCTGCGCCGTGCGGCTCCGCGCCGTGCGGCTCCGCGCCGTGCGGCTCCGCGCCGTGCGGCTCCGCGTCGTGAGGCTCCGCGCCGGGCGAATCTGCGCCGGGGGTTCTGCGTCGTGAGGCTCCGTGCCGGGTGGTTCTGCGTCGGGTGGTTCTGCGTCGGGTGGTCCTGCTTCAGGTGGTTCTGCGCCGTGCGGTTCTGCGCCGTGCGGTTCTGCGCCGGGTGGCTCCGCGCCGGGTGGTTCTGCGCCGGGCGGCTCCGCGTCGTGCGGCCCGGCCGCGAGGCCGCCCCGCCGCCCGGGCGCGGGTCACCGCCGTGTCAGGATGCCGGGTGATCACATCTGTTCCCGGAGGCCTGCCCGCGTGAGTGAGACCGAGGTGGCCGTCGCGCCGCACCCCCTGCTGCTGCCCGACGGCAGGCCCGCCGCCGAGGCATGGTCGCTGGACCCGGCCCTGCTGCACCTGAACCACGGATCGTTCGGCGCCGTCCCGCTGGTGGCCCAGGAGCGGCAGGCGGAACTGCGCGCCGAGATGGAGCGCGCGCCGGTGGTGTGGTTCCCGGAACTGCCGGGGCGGCTGGCCGCCACCCGGGCGGACCTCGCCGGCTTCCTGCGTGTCGACGCCGCCGACCTCGCCCTGGTGCCGAACGCCAGCGCCGGGGCCAGCGTGGTCTACAACGCGCTCGAACGCCGCGCGGGCGGGGAGATCGTCGTCACCGACCACGGCTACGGGGCCGTCACCATGGGAGCCGAGCGGCTGGCCCGCCGCTGGGGCGGCCGGGTGCGTACGGCGCGGGTGCCGCTCGGCGCGGACGAGAACGAGGCGTACGAGGCCGTCGTCGCCGAGATCGGCGCGGCCACCGACCTGGTCGTGATCGACCAGATCACCTCGGCGACCGCCCGCCGGCTGCCGGTCGAGCGGATCGGCGCGGAAGCGCGCCGCCGGGGCGTACCGATGCTCGTCGACGGCGCGCACGCGCCGGGTCTGCTCGCCGCGCCGCTCGCCGACGCCCCGTACGACTTCTGGACCGGCAACCTCCACAAATGGGGCTGCGCTCCGCGCGGCACCGCGGCCCTGGTCGCCCGCGGGCCGCTGCGGGACCTGCTCCACCCGCTGATCGACTCCTGGGGCGCCGGGGAGCCCTACCCCGACCGCTTCGACCACCAGGGCACCCTCGACGCCACCTCCTACCTGGCCGCCCCGACCTCCCTGGCCTTCGTCGAGCGTGCCTGGGGCTGGTCCGCCGCCCGCCGCCACATGGACCGGCTCGCGGACCACGCGGCCCAGGTCATCGGGGCCGCCTTCACCCGCCTCACGGGCGCGGACAGCCGGGCCGAGGTCGGGATGCCGGTCCCCGGCATGCGCCTGGTGCGGCTGCCCGACGGTCTCGGGCGCAGCCGGATCGAGGCCGACGCGCTGCGCGACCGGGTGGCCCGCGAACTCGCCGTCGAGGCCGCCTTCACCAGCTTCGACGGGATCGGCTACCTGCGCGTGTCCGCCCACGTCTACAACACCCCGGCCGACTACGAGCACTTCGCTGAGCGGTGTGTCCCGGTACTCGCCGACTGGGCCCGGGAATCGAGGAGTTGAGTCATCAGGTCAAGCGTCCCGGACACTTGACTCGATGGGCGCGCGGCCCGATCCTCGTCCCAGGTATTGCGCGGTTCATGACAACGCCATGGTTTCGTCAACCGCGCCCCCGCCGACCGAGGGACGTGGGCCGTGACGCCGACTCGACGCTCGTACCGCAGACGCAGGCAGGTCACCATGCTGTCGCTGCTGCTCCTGGTACTGACCATGGCCCTCGGGCCCACGCCGAGTTCGGCGGCCGGCAGCAACTGGTGGGACCCGACCGCCCGACCCGTCCCGGACGTCCAGATCAACGTCACCGGCGAGCCGTTCACCGGCACCAACTCCGCGGGCGAAGTACAGGGGTTCGTCGACGCGCACAACCACCTGTTCGGCAACGAGGCCTTCGGCGGCCGGCTGATCTGCGGCAAGGTCTTCTCCGAGGCCGGTGTCGCCGACGCCCTCAAGGACTGCCCCGAGCACTACCCGGACGGCACCCTCGCCCTCTTCGACTACATCACCCACGGCGGCGACGGCAAGCACGACCCGGTCGGCTGGCCCACCTTCAAGGACTGGCCCGCGTACGACTCGATGACCCACCAGGCCGACTACTACGCCTGGGTGGAGCGGGCCTGGCGCGGCGGACAGCGCGTGCTTGTCAACGACCTCGTCACCAACGGCATGATCTGCTCCATCTACCCCTTCAAGGACCGCAGTTGTGACGAGATGACCTCGATCCGGCTGCAGGCGAAGATGACCTACGCGCTGCAGGCCTACATCGACACGATGTACGGCGGCACCGGCAAGGGCTGGTTCCGGATCGTCACCGACAGCGCACAGGCCCGGCAGGTCATCGAGGAGGGCAAACTCGCCGTCGTCCTCGGGGTCGAGACCTCCGAACCCTTCGGCTGCAAGCAGATCCTCGACATCCCGCAGTGCAGCAAGGAGGACATCGACAAGGGCCTCGACGAGCTCTACGCGCTCGGCGTCCGCTCCATGTTCCTCTGCCACAAGTTCGACAACGCGCTGTGCGGCGTCCGCTTCGACTCCGGCGGCCTCGGAACGGCCATCAACGTCGGCCAGTTCCTCTCCACCGGCACCTTCTGGCAGACCGAGAAGTGCACCGGCGCGCAGCACGACAACCCCATCGGCAGCGCCTCCTCGGAAGCCGAGTCCGACCTGCCGGCGGGCGTGGACGTCCCCGCCTACGACTCGGACGCCCAGTGCAACAAGCGCGGTCTCACCGAACTCGGCGAGTACGCCGTGCGGGGCATGATGAAGCGCAAGATGATGCTGGAGATCGACCACATGGGCGTCAAGGCCGTCGGCCAGGCCCTCGACATACTGGAGTCCGCGTCCTACCCCGGCGTGATCTCCTCGCACAGCTGGATGGACCTGAACTGGACCGAGCGGGTCTACGCCCTCGGCGGCTTCGTCGCCCAGTACATGCACGGCTCCGAGGGCTTCGTCGCGGAAGCCGCCCGCACCAAGGCGCTGCGCGACAAGTACAACGTGGGCTACGGCTACGGCACCGACTTCAACGGCATCGGCGACCACCCCGCCCCGCGCGGAGCGGACGCAGCGAACAAGGTGACGTACCCCTTCACGAGCGTCGACGGCGGCTCCGTCATCGACAAGCAGACCTCCGGCGAACGCACCTTCGACATCAACACCGACGGCGCGGCCCACGCCGGGATGATCCCCGACTGGATCGAGGACATCCGGCAGGTCGGCGGCCAGACCGTGGTGAACGACCTGTTCCGGGGCGCCGAGTCCTACCTGGACACCTGGGGCGCCACCGAACAGCACCAGGCCTCGGTCAACCTCGCCAAGGGGCAGCCGGCGACGGCCAGTTCGTCCGAGTCGAACCCGTTCACCAGCTACCAGCCGGGCCGCGCCGTCGACGGCGACGACTCCACCCGCTGGGCCAGCGACTGGAGCGACGACCAGTGGTGGCAGGTCGACCTCGGCTCCACCCACCTGGTCTCCCGGGTGACGCTGGACTGGGAGCGCGCGTACGGCAAGTCGTACCGCATAGAACTCTCCACCGACGGCACCACCTGGCAGACCGCCTGGTCCACCACGAGCGGCGACGGCGGCCTGGACACGGCCCGGTTCACCGGAACCCCGGCCCGCTACGTCCGGGTCCACGGACTCGACCGAGGCACCGACTGGGGATACTCGCTCTACGAGGTCGGGGTCCACAGCGCCTGAGGCGGGGGTTCACGCATGGCACGCATGCCGTCGGCACAGCGGCGCGAACAGCTGACGGAAGCGGCCATCAGGACGATGGCCCGGGACGGTGTCGCCAAGGCGACGACCCGGGCCATCGCCGCCGAGGCGGGCGTGTCACTGAGCGTCTTCCACTACTGCTTCGACTCCAAGCAGGCCCTGATCGAGTCCGTCATCACCACCCTCACCGACCACTCGGTGACCGTCGTACGCGAGGCACTGCGGCCCAGGACCACGCTGGAGGAGACCGTCCGGGCCGGCTTCGAGGCCTACTGGGACCACGTCCGCGACCGCCCCGAAGAGCACATGCTCACCTACGAACTGACCCAGTACGCCCTGCGCGAGCCGGGCTGCGAGCACCTGGCCCGCCGGCAGTACGAGCTGTACGGCGCCGCCTACACCGAGCTGATCGAGCGGCTGCGCAGCAGCCGCGACCTCGAACTCCGCGTCCCCGTCTTCGTACTGGCCCGCTACCTCGCCGCCGTGACCGACGGCCTCACCCTCAACTACCTCGTCCTCGGCGACGAGTCGGCCTGGAACGACATCCTCGACACGGTCACCGCCCACATCGCGGGCCTGGTGGCCTGAGAGACGCTCGGCGCACCGCGCCGGTGGTTCGCTGAGCGGCCCGGCCGACGCCGCTGGGTAGGGTCGGGGCGTGGACCGCTGGAACAGACAGCCAGGCGAGGCGCGTGCCGGGGAAGCGCGGGGCGAGCTGTCGGCCCGGTCGGCCCGGGCGCTGTGGTGCGGGTCGGCCGGTCTGGTGCTCGCCGTCCTCGGCACCTCGGTGCTCGTCGCGGGCACCGGGCACGGCCGCCGACTTCCCGTGGCCGTCGCCCTGGTCCTCGTCCAGGCCTGCGCCCTGCGGTGGCAGACCCGCGCCCCCGTCCTGGTCCTGGCCGTGAACGCGCTGACGGGCCTCGCGGTGTGGGCGCTGCTGCCCGCGGTGAGCCTGACCGGGGCACTGCTCGCCGCACAGGTCACCCTGTGCGTGCTGTCCGCCACCAGACCACGGCGGGCCTCGGTACGCGCGCTCGCCGCGATGTGCCTGCCGGCGCCCCTGGGGTTCCACGCGGGCGGATCCGCCGGGCTCGCGGTCTATCTGCTGACGGTGCTCCTGGCGTGGACCGCCGGGCAGTGGCGCGGGGCGCAGCAGGCGCGGCGCAGGGCGGAGACGCGCCGGGCGGTGGTGGAGGAGCGGGCGCGGATCGCCCGCGAGGTCCATGACGTCGTCGCACACACCCTCTCGGTGATGGTCGTCCAGGCGGCCGCAGCCGACGACGTGTTCGCCCAGCGGCCCGAACAGGCCCGCGAGGCACTGCGCGCCATCGAGACCGGCGCCCGCTCGGCCCTCGGCGAACTGCGCCTGCTGCTGCGGGCGTTCCGGCCCGAGGCGGAGGGGGAGGGGGAGGCGGAGACCGTACCTGGCGGCGGTGACAGTGAAAGCGACCGCCGGCCGGGGCCCTCGCTCGCGCGGCTCGACGAGCTGGCCGACCGGGTGCGCGCGACCGGGATGACCGTGCGCGTGCACCGCGAGGGTGCCGCCGAGGGGCTGCCCGCCGCGGTGGACCTCGCGGCGTACCGGATCGTCCAGGAGGCCCTCACCAACACGCTGCGCCACGCCGACGGCGCCGACGAGGTGCGGGTGCGGGTGGCAGTGGAAGGGGAGTGCGTGGAGGTCACGGTGGTCGACAACGGGCGGACCCGGCAGAGCGGCCCGGCCTCTCCGGGAGCGGGACGCGGCCTGGTGGGGATGCGGGAGCGCGCGCGGCTCGTCGGCGGCAGCCTGCGGGCCGGCCCGCTGCCCGGAGGCGGGTTCGAGGTGGCGGCGCGACTGCCCGTGGAGCGCGTGTCATGACGCTGCGCGTGGTGGTGGCGGACGACCAGGCCCTGGTCCGCACCGGATTCCGCATGATCATCGACGCCCGGGACGACCTGGAGGTGGTCGGCGAGGCCGCCGACGGCCAGGAGGCGGTACGGCTGACCGGGGAACTGGACCCCGACGTGGTGCTGATGGACGTCCGCATGCCCGTCGTGGACGGCATCGAGGCGACCCGGCGGATCGCGGGGAGCGGCAGCCGGTCCCGGGTGCTCGTGCTGACCACCTGGGACGTGGACGCGCACGTGGTCGCCGCTCTGCGGGCCGGGGCGAGCGGCTTCCTGCTCAAGGACATCCGCCCCGGCGAACTCGTCGAGGCGATCCGTCTCACCGCGCGCGGCGACGCGCTGCTGGCACCGGCTGTGCTGAGCCGCGTCCTCGACCGGTTCCTGCGCACCACGCCCGACCCGGCGCCGCCGCCGTCCCTGCGGGACCTGTCCGGCCGTGAACGCGAGGTGCTCACCCTGATCGGCCAGGCACTGTCGAACGCGGAGATCGCCGAGCGGCTGCGCCTGTCGGAGGCCACCGTCAAGAACCATGTCACCGCCGTGCTGCGCAAACTGGGGCTGCGCGACCGCGTCCAGGCCGTCGTCGCCGCCTACGACCACGGCCTCGTGCACCCGCGCCGCCCCTGAGCACACCGTCTCCTCCTCAAGGAGGAGGCCGGGCCGCGGTCCTCCCACGTTCCCAGTCCCGGTCCGTCCCCGCGGCCGATCCGCGCCCGGGGCGGCCGGCCCTAGCGTCGAAGGGTGATCGACGACCTCGCCTGCCTCATGTACCTGCTCGCCCACGACGACGTGGCCGGCGGCCCCTACGACCGTTCCCGGACCGAACTGCTCCTGCGCGCCGCCGCCCTCGTCGACCTCGCGTCGCGCGGCCGGCTCGGGGAGGACGGCGGCACGGTCACCGTCTCCGGCACGGCACCGACCGGTGACCCCGTCCTGGACGGCGTGCTGCGCGACGCGGCCGCCGGGCACGGCTGGAAGGGGCTCATGCGCCGCCACCGCCGACGGACCCGGACGGAGGTGGAGGACCGGCTCGCCACGGCCGGAGTCCTCACCGTGCGGGCACCCCGCACCCGTTTCGGCGCCCGACGGCTCACCCTGACGGATCCAGCGGTCGCCGCCGCCCTCCGCGCCCGGGTCTCCACGGCCCTGCGCGGGGACGGGCCCGTCGGCGAGATTCCCGCCACCGACGCCGCACTGCTGGCCCTGGCGGCGGCGGGCCGCGTCCGCTCGGTCGTGTCCCGACCGGACCAGAAGGCCTACCGGACCCGTATCGACGCCTGCACGGGACGTCTGGCCGCGCTCGCGCCCGGCCTGGAGAAAGCCGTACGCGCACTGCCGACGACCATGATCGCCGCTCAGGGCGGCATCGGCGGCAGCTGACCGGAGGGCGAGACGACCCGCATGCACCGTGCCCCGACCACCTGGGGCGGCCGTGCCTCGACCGGCTTCGGCTGCGCCCCGACCGCCGTACCCATGGCGGCGGCCTGGCCCGCAGCCCCGCCGGTCAGACGGTGCGGACGGTGGCGCGGGCGGATTCGTCGACGTGGAGGGTGAAGACGTCGGGGCGGGAGTAGTGGCCGGCGGGGTCGAAGTCGAACCGGGCGCGGGTGAGGTCGTCCAGGTCGAGTTCGGCGGTCAGGATGCCCTCGCCGTCGCGCAGTGGGCCGGCCAGCACCTCGCCGAGCGGGGAGACGATGACGGAGCCGCCACCGATCAGGACGGTACCGGGGTCGTCGCCCTGGACGGGGTGCAGGTCCGCGGGCAGGGCGTTGCGGCGCAGATACTGGTTCGCGCCGAGGACGAAGCAGCGCCCCTCCAGCGCGATGTGCCGCATGGTGGCCTGCCAGGCGTCCCGGTCGTCCACCGAGGGCGCGCACCACAGGTCGACGCCCTTGGCGTACATCGCCATACGGAACAGCGGCATGTAGTTCTCCCAGCAGATGCCCGCACCGATGCGGGCGGCGCCGGTGTCCACGACGGGGAGGGTGGAGCCGTCCCCCTGGCCCCGCAGACAGCGTTCGGCGGCGGTGGGCATGAGCTTGCGATGCAGGCCCAGGTAGCCGTCGGGCCCGAAGAAGAGGGCGACGCAGTACAGGGTGCCCCGCCGCCGTTCCACCGCACCGACGACGGCGTGGCAGCCGAGCTCCCGGGTGCCGGCGCTGGCCACCATCCCCACCCACGCGGCCACCGTCTACGCCGACGCGCTGGCGTTGACCGCCGTCGAACCGCCCCTGCCCATGCCCGAGTACACCGTCACCGCGCTCTGGCACACCACCATGACCGACGACCCCGCCCACACCTGGCTCCGTCACCTCGTCGGCGAGCACCACGCGACCGCCGCCCACGTCCGGCACGCCTAGGCGGGGGCGCCCCCTGCGTCTCAGGTGCCGTTACCGATGCGTTTCCGCAGGTTAATTTCCGGGCCCGAAGGGTTGGCTGGAAGTCGTCTCCTGGTTATCGTTCACGAACTCCACTCAATCGTTCCGCTGAACGAATAGCGAGAGAGACGGTCGGTCCATGCCCGACATCCACCTCCCGGGGCGCCTCCCGGGGCGCCGCGCGGTGCTCGCCGCGGGCGCGGCCGCGACGGCCTCGCTCGGCGCGTCCTGGCTGCTCACCGGCTGTACGGGGGCAGCCGCAGCCCCCGACCTGACGGCTGCCGCCCTGAAAGGCACCCCCGACCCCGGCGGCACCCTGCGCATCGCCCGGCCGCCGGCCTCCGACGCCGAGACCCTCGATCCGGCGAGCTCCCTGTCGGCGTACGAATACCTCGGCGCCCTCTACAACCGGCTGGTCCGCGTCGGCGCGGACGGCGAACTCGCCCCCGACCTCGCCGAGTCCTGGGAGTCCGACGCCAAGGCCCGCACCTGGACCTTCCGGCTCCGCAAGGGCGTCACCTTCCACGACGGACGCGCCTTCACCGCCGCCGACGCCGCCTACACGCTGCGGCACATCCTCGACAAGGCCACCGCCTCACCCCAGGCCGCCGTCCTCGCCCCGCTCGTCGACCCGAGCACGCTGCGCACCCCGGACGCCCACACCCTCGTCGTCCCCCTGAAGACCCCGAACGCCGAGTTCCCCAGCCTCCTCACGCACTACAACTGCTACGTCATCCCCGACGGCAGCGCCAAGGGCATCGGCCGCACCGGCATCGGCACCGGCCCCTTCAAGCTGGAGTCCTTCGCCCCGGCGGGCCCCGGCCGGGTCACCGCGAACAAGGACCACTGGGCCGGCCGCCCCGTCCTCGACGCCATCGCCTTCTACTCGGTCGCCGACATGTCCGCCCGCTCCAACGCCCTGCTCGCCGGACAGGTGGACCTGCTCTCCCAGACCAACCTCGACTTCGCCACCGCCCGGGTGGTCGCCGCCTCCGACCGGGCCACCGTCGCCCGGGTCAAGGACGCGCAGTGGTACGTGCTCCCGATGCTCACCACCGAGAAGCCCTTCACCGACGTCCGCGTCCGGCAGGCGATGAAGCTCGCCTACGACCCCGAGCACGTCGTGAAGGTCGCGCTCCAGGGCGCGGGCACGGCGGGGTGGGACAACCCCGTGCCGCCGAGCGACCCCGCCCACATCGCCACCCACCCCGCGCACGACCCGGAGCAGGCCCGACACCTCCTCAAGCAGGCCGGGTACGAGGGGTTGAGCATCGACCTCTACACCTCGTCGTACGACCCGCTGTTCACGCCGATGGCCCTCGCCTACCAGGACTCCGCCAAGCGCGCCGGTATCCGGATCAAGGTGAAGACGGCCGCTGCGGACTCGTACTACACGCAGATCTGGATGAAGAAGCCGCTGATGGCCACCTACTGGTTCACCGGGCGGCCCGTCGACCAGCTCTTCACCCAGATCTTCCGCAGCGGCTCCTCCTACAACGAGACCGCCTGGTCCGACAAGGAGTTCGACGCCGTACTCGACCGGGCCCGCGCCGAGACCGACGAGACGAGACGCCGTGAACTGTACGGCGAGGCACAGACGTTGGTGATCGAGCGGGGCGGGGCGATGACCCCGATGTTCGCCGACCGGCTCGTCGGCATCTCCCGGAAGGTCCGCGGCTACGCCGAGCACGGCTTCGAGTTCGACCACCTCAACATCGGTGTGAAGGGGGCCTGAGCATGCTGTCGTTCACCCTGCGCCGGCTGGCCTCGGCCGTCGGCACACTCTTCCTCTCCTCCGTCCTCGTTTTCCTCGCCGTACAGGCGCTGCCGGGTGATGTGGCCACGCAGATCCTCGGCAAGGACGCCACCCCGGACGCCGTGGCGGCCCTGCGCGAACAGCTCGGTCTCGACCGGCCCGCATGGGAACGCTACTTCGACTGGATCAAGGGCGCCCTGCACGGCGACTTCGGCACCTCGCTGGTCTCCGGCAAGGGCGTCGGCGGCCAAGTCGCCCTGTACCTCGGCAACTCGGCGCTCATCGCCGTCGTCACCGTGCTGTTCGCGGTGACCGGGTCGCTCGTCCTCGGCGTCCTCGCAGGCCTGTACCGGGACCGCTGGCCCGACCACCTCATCTCCACCGTGAGCCTGGTCGGCATGAGCGTCCCCGAGTTCGTGGTCGCCACCGTCCTGGTGCTGGTCTTCTCGGTCGCGCTGCCCTGGTTCCCGGCGGTCGTCCTCTACGGCCCCGAGGCGAGCGTCGGTCAACTCCTGCCCGCCGTATGGCTGCCCGCGCTCGCGCTCGCCGTGGTGATGGCCGCCTACATCGTGCGGATGGCCCGTACCTCCGTCATCGACGTCATGGCCGGCGAGTACGTCACCACCGCCCGCCTCAAGGGCCTGTCCACCTGGCGGATCGTCACCCGGCACGCGCTGCCCAGTGCCCTGCTGCCCACCCTGCACGTGATCGCCCTCAACGTCGCCTGGCTCGCGGGCGGGGTTGCGGTCGTCGAGAACGTCTTCAACTACCCCGGCATCGGCAAGCTGATGCTCTCCTCCGTACAGAACCGCGACCTGCCCGTCATCCAGGCCATCGCCCTCGTCAGCGCCGTGATCTACGTCGTCTGCAATCTCGCCGCCGACCTCGGCGCCATGGCCCTCAACCCTAGGCTCCGCACCCGAGGGAGGACCCGGTGACCGCACTCGACACCACCCCGGCCACCGCCGGTACCGCCCCGGCGGCCCCGCACGCGGCCGTCCGCGCCTGGCGCGGCCTGCGCTCGTCCCGCACCGCCCTCATCGGCCTGGCCGTCGTCGGCGTGCACGTCCTCGTGGCGCTGCTCGCCCCGCTGCTCACCTCCTACGACCCGATCGCCAACGACGCCTCGCACGCCCTGCTCGGCCCGAGCTGGGAACACTGGGCCGGCACCGACCAGTACGGCCGCGACGTCCTCGCCCGGGTGCTGTACGGCGGCCGGTACGGGCTCGGCGTCTCCGTCGCCGCCACCCTGATCACCGTCGCCCTCGGCACGGTCGTCGGCTGCGCCGCCGCCCTGCGCGGCGGCTGGTTCGACGACCTGCTCGGCCGGGTCCTCGACGCGATCCTGTCCGTGCCGTCGATCCTCGCCCTGCTCGTCATCGTCACCGCCCTCGGCACCGGGCCCGCGGTGATCGTCCTGGCCATCGCCGTCGTCTACGTCCCGCAGGTCGTCCGCGTGGTGCGCGGCGCCGCGCTGGCCGTGGTCCCCATGGACTACGTGACCGCCGCCCGGGCCCGGGGCGAGAGCACCTGGGCGATCCTGCGCCGGGAGGTGCTGCCGAACATCACCGACGTGGTCTGCGTGGAGTTCGCGATGCGCGCCTCCTGGGTGGTGCTGCTGATCTCCTCGCTGTCCTTCCTCGGCTTCGGCGCCGACCCGCCCACCCCCGACTGGGGGTTGATGGTCGCCGAGAACCGCACCGCCATCACCGTCGTCCCGATGGCGAGCCTCGCGCCGATCATCGCCCTGGCCACCCTCGTGGTCGGGCTCAACCTCGCGGCCGACGGCCTCTCCAAGGCGTGGGGCGTGGACCGGATCAGGGAGGGTTCCTGATGACCTCTGTCGTTTCCGTCGACTCCCTCTCCGTCGCCTACCGTTCCGGTGGCCGCGAGGTGCCGGTCGTGCACGAGGTGTCCCTGGAGGTGGCCCCGGGCCGTACCCTCGCCCTCGTCGGCGAGTCCGGCAGCGGCAAGTCCACCGTCGCCGCCACCCTGCTGGGCCATCTGCGGCACGGCTCCCGTGTCACCGGCGGCAGCGTCCGGGTGGACGGGCGGGACGTGTTCGCCTTGCCCGCACGGGAGTTGCGGCTGCTGCGCGGCGGGACCGTCGCCATGGTCGGCCAGAACGCCGGACAGGCCCTGACCCCGACGATGCGCATCGGGCGGCAGATCGAGGAGGTGGGCGGCGAGGTGCCGGTCGTCGACCTGCTCGAACAGGTCCGCCTGCCCCGTCCCGCCGAACTCGCCCGCCGCTACCCGCACGAACTCTCCGGCGGCCAGCAGCAGCGCGTCGCCATCGCCATGGCCATCGCCGCCCGCCCCAAGGTCCTCGTCCTCGACGAACCCACCACCGGCCTGGACGTCATCACCCAGCGCAGCGTCCTCGACCTGATCGCCGCCCTGCGCGACGAACTCGGCCTGGCCGCCGTTCTGGTGAGCCACGACCTCGGCGTCGTCGCGCACATGGCCGACGAGGTGTGCGTCCTGAACACGGGCCGGGTGGTGGAGTCGGCGGCCACCCGCCGACTGTTCACCGCGCCCCAGGACCCCTACACCAAGCGGCTGTTGGCGAGCGTGCCGCGCCTCGACGACGCCGGACTCGCGGTCGTCGACGAGTCGGGGGAACGGACGGTCCGCGCCAAGGCCGCCGTACCGGACGGCGCGCCGGTCGCCGTCGCCGCGCACGACGTGACCATCGACTACGGCAGCACCCGCGCCGTGCACGGCGTGTCCTTCGACGTGCGCCGGGGCGAAGTCCTCGCCCTCGTCGGCGAGTCGGGCAGCGGGAAGTCCACGCTGGCCTGGACGCTGGCGGGACTGCGCACCCCCTCCGGCGGCACCATGACGCACGAGGCCGGTGACCTGGGCCGCCCGGCCCCGAAGCGCCCGCTCTCGTTGCGCCGCCGGGTCCAGCTGGTCTTCCAGAACGCCGACACCTCCCTCAACCCCCGCCGCTCCGTCGGCGACGCGGTCCGCCGCCCGCTGCGGTTCTTCGGCCCCGCGACCGGCCGTACCGAGGCCGCCGAGCAGGCCCGCCGGCTCATCGCCGACGTGCGCCTCGACCCGGCCCTCGCCGACCGGCTGCCCGCCCAGCTCTCCGGCGGACAGCGCCAACGCATCGGCATCGCAAGGGCGTTGGCCGGAGAACCGGACGTCCTGATCGCCGACGAGATCACCACCGCCCTGGACGTCTCCGTCCAGGCCGAGGTGCTCCGCCTCCTGGACGACCTGCGCCGGGAACGCGACCTGGCCTGCCTGTTCATCAGCCACGACCTGGCCGTGGTGCGCGGCATCGCCGACCGGGTCGTCGTCCTGCGGCACGGGGTCGTCGTCGAGGAAGGGCCCACCGAGGCCGTCTTCGGCGCGCCCGGCCACCCCTACACCCGCCGCCTGATGGCCGCCGCCCTCGAACCCGACCCCGACGCACCGCCCCGTACCGACGACGCCCCCGACTGGGCGGACGCCGGCGACGCGGACGCCGTCTGGACCGATCTCGGCGACGGTCACCGCGTCCGCCGCTGGACGCCCCTCAACACCCCCGTGGCCGAAGGAGTTTCGTGAAGTACCGCGAACAGTTCGAGCGCCAGGTCGTCCGCGAGGACGTCTGGATCCCCACCCGGGACGGCGCGACCCGGCTGCACGCACGGATCTGGCGGCCCGTGGACGCCGGGGCCGACCCCGTACCCGCGCTGCTCGAATACCTCCCGTACCGCAAGAGCGACTGGACCGCGCCCCGCGACGCCCAGCGCCACCCCTGGTACGCCGGACACGGCTACGCCTCCGTCCGCGTTGACATCCGCGGCCACGGCGACAGCGAGGGCACCCCGGGCGACGAGTACGACGCCCAGGAACTCGCCGACGGCGTCGACGTCGTCAACTGGCTCGCCGCACAGCCCTGGTGCACCGGCAAGGTCGGCATGTTCGGCATCTCCTGGGGCGGCTTCAACTCCCTCCAGATAGCCGCCCTCGCCCCCGAACCGCTCAAGGCGGTCGTCACCGTCTGCTCCACCGACGACCGCTACGACAACGACGTCCACTACACCGGTGGCGCCGTCCTCGGCATCGACATGCTCGCCTGGGCCGGCACCATGCTGGCCTTCGCCTCCCGCCCGCCGGACCCGGCGAACGTCGGCGCCGACCGCTGGCTGCCCATGTGGCGCGAACGCCTCGACGCCCTCCGACCCTTCCTGCACACCTGGCTCGACCACCAGGAACGCGACGCCTACTGGAAGCACGGCAGCGTCTGCGAGGACTACGGCGCCATCGACGCCGCCGTCCTCGCGGTCGGCGGCTGGCACGACCCGTACCGCGACACCGTCCTCCGCCTCGTCGAGCACCTCCCGGCCGACCGGGTCCGCGGCCTCATCGGTCCCTGGTCCCACCAGTACCCCGACCGGGGGCTGCCGCCCGGCCCGGCCATCGGCTTCCTCCAGGAGACCCTGCGCTGGTGGGACCAGCACCTCAAGGGCACCGACACCGGGGTGATGCGCGAACCGCTGCTGCGCGCCTGGATCAACGACCCTGTCCCGCCCGCCACGTCGTACGACGTGATGCCCGGCCGCTGGGTGGGCGACGACAACTGGCCCTCCCCGAAGGTGACCTGGAGCGAGCGCACCCTGGCAGCCGGGAGCGAGCCGGTCCTGGTCCGCTCGCCGCTCCACACCGGTCTCGACGCGGGCCGCTTCTTCCCCTTCGGCAACGCGAGCGACCTGCCGCCCGACCAGCGTGAGGAGGACGGCCGTTCGGTCTGCTTCGACTCCGAACCCCTCGCCGAACGCGTCGAGATCCTCGGCAGGCCCCGCGTCCGGCTGCGCCTGGACAGCGCGACCCCGCGCGCCAACGTGATCGTCCGGCTCTGCGACGTCGCTCCCGACGGTTCCTCGACGCTGGTCACCCGAGGGGTGCTCAACCTCCTCAGCCGGCACGGCCGGGACCGGACGGTGGAGTGGACCCCGGGCACGTACGAGGACGTCGAGATCGAACTCACCGGCATCGGTTACGCCTTCCCGCCCGGCCACCGCGTCCGGGTCGCCGTCTCCGACGTCTACTGGCCGTGGGTGTGGCCGCACGGCGAGCGCGGCGAACTGCGGGTCGTACCCGCCGACAGCGCCCTGCTCCTGCCCGTGCGGGCGGCCGGAGAGGAACCGTCGATCGCTTTCGAGGAGCCGGAGCAGGCGCCACCGCTCCCGGTGACCTACGACCGTCCCGCCGAGCCCCGCCCCGAACGTCTCGTCACGCACGACGTGGCGGCGGGGGAGTGGACCCTGGAGGTCGACCCCAACTACGGGGGATCACGGACGTACCCGGACGGGCTCCGCTACGAGGAGAGCGCCTGCGAGACGTACCGTGTCCGCGGCGACGACCCGCTGTCCGCGAGCGCCGTGTCCGAGTGGCGGATCCGGTTGCGGCGCGGCGACGAGTACGACGCTGAGATCATGGCGCGTACGGAGCTGCGCGCCTCGGTGGCGGACTTCGTCATGGACAGCCGTATCGAGGCACGGGCGAACGGAGAGACAGTGGTCAAGCGGTCCTGGCACCACACCAGCGCGAGGACGTCGGGATGACCGCCGCCAAGCCGCAGCGCTCCGCGAAGCCCCCGCGCCGGGCCGTCGCCGCCGCCGACCGCACCCGCCAGCCCACCGAGGTGCGCCGGCGGCTGATCGTCGAGGCGGCCATCCCGCTGATCGCGGAGCGCGGCTACGCCTCGGTGGGCGTCCGGGACGTGGCCGCCGCGGCCGGGGTCTCCGTCGGCACGGTCACCTATCACTTCGGCAGCGTCCAGGAGATCCTGTCCGAGGCGATGGTGCTGCACATCGAGCGCTACTACGCGGAGCTGAGCGAGGCCGCCGAGCAGGCGGGCAGCGGCGCCGAGGCGCTGCGGCTGCTCGTCGACGCCCTCTTCACGGAGGACACCGACCGGCACTGGCGGATGTGGTTCGACTACTGGCACGCGGGCGAACCGGCCACCGACGAGGCCTTCGCCCGCGGCCAGGCGGAGCGCTACACCGCCTGGCACCGGCAGATCCGCGCCCTGGCCGAACGGGGCGTCGCGGACGGCGAGTTCGACGGCGCCGACCTCGACGGCTTCACCGTCCGCTTCGCCGCCCTCGCCGACGGCCTCGCCCTCCAGCGACTGCGCCAGTCACCGCCGCTCAGCACCGAGGACGCCCGCCGGCACCTGAACCGGCTGGTGGAGACGGAACTCGCGGTGCGGACGGACCGCGGCTGACCGCGACGGTGGCGACGGACCGCCGGTGCGCTGCCGACGGGACAGCGGCCGACGGCCGGGGCCCCGCGCGCTGTGCCGCCCGGGGCCCGTCCGCCCTACCGCTCAGGCCACCGTGCGGATCAGCTTCTTGTTGGTGAACTCCTCGATGCCGAGGCGGCCGAGTTCCCGGCCGAAGCCGGAGCGCTTCACGCCGCCGAAGGGGAGTTCGGCGCCCTCCGCGCCGACGCCGTTCACGAAGACCATGCCGGCCTCGATGCGGTGGGCGACCCGCGTGGCCTGCTCCGGGTCGGTGGTGAAGACGTAGGAGCCGAGGCCGTAGGGGGTGTCGTTGGCGATCCGTACGGCGTCGTTCTCGTCGGCGGCCGGGAAGACCATGGCGACCGGTCCGAACAGCTCCTGGCGGGCCGCCGTGTGCTCGGTGGTCAGGCCGGTGAGGACGCCCGCCGGGAAGTAGGCGCCCTGCCGCTCGCCGGAGCCGTGCAGGGTGGCGCCCTCCGCCACCGCCTGGCCGACCTGCCGGGCGAGGGTCTCCGCGGCGGCCGCCGAGGAGAGCGGGGCCCCGGTGGCGGAGTCGAGGAGCCGGGCCGTGAACTTCTCCACGAACGCGTCGTACAGGTCCGCCACGACCACGAACCGCTTGGCGGCGTTGCAGGCCTGGCCGGTGTTGTCGAGGCGGGCGGCGACCGCGGCCTCCACGACGCCGTCCAGGTCGTCGGTGGACAGCACCACGAACGGGTCCGAGCCGCCGAGCTCCAGGACGACCTTCTTCAGGTTCCGGCCGGCGATCTCGGCGACGGCGGCCCCGGCCCGCTCGGAGCCGGTGAGGGAGACGCCGTGCACGCGGGGGTCGGCGATCACGTCGGCGATCTGCTCGTTGGTGGCGTACACGTTGACGTACGCGCCCGCCGGGAAGCCTGCCTCGGCGAACAGCCGCTCCAGCAGCGCCGCCGTGGCGGGACACTGCGGGGCGTGCTTGAGGACGATGGTGTTGCCCACGGCCAGGTTGGGGGCCGCGAACCGGGCGACCTGGTAGGCCGGGAAGTTCCACGGCATGATGCCGAGCAGCACGCCGACGGGACCACGGCGCACGACGGCGGTGCCGGGGCCCGAGGTGACGTCGAGCACCTCGTCGGCGAGGAACTCCTCGGCGTGGTCGGCGTAGTAGTGGTAGATGTCGACGCAGAAGCCGACCTCGCCCTCCGCCTCGGCGAGCGGCTTGCCCATCTCCCGCACGATGCTCGCGGCGAGTTCCGCACTGTGCTCGGCGTGCAGGTCACCCAGGCGGCGCAGCAGCGCGGCGCGCTCGGCCACGGAGCTGGACCGGCCCCAGGCGCCGGCGGCGTGCGCGGCGTCGAGGGCCGCGGCGATCTCGGCGTCGGTGGCGGTCGGGTAGGTCTCGACGATCTCGCCGGTGGCCGGGTCGGTGACGGCGTACATGGTGTCTCCAAGTGGCGGGGGATGAGGGAGGGGGAAGGAAGGTGGTCAGGGGTGGAGGACGGTCCTCAAGCCGGAGTTGGAGGCCTTCACTTCTTCAGTGTGGGCCGTCGGTGCGGGGCCCGCGAGCTTGGCGCGGGGCCGGGGAAGGCGACGACGACCGCCCGCATCCACGTGGGGTCCACGGAGACAGCCCGGCTCACCGGCATCGGTGGGGGAGTCGTTCACGCGGGTCTCCTGACGGTGCTGCGTCGGCCGGGGGCCGCGGCGAGCGGTGGTCTCGGGCGGACATCGGCCCCTCTGCGAGCGTCGGTTTCCGGCCGATCCCACTTATTGGGCATGTGACCAATTGCTTTATTGGTCACCCACTCAATAACATTAGTCGTATGACGTCAAGAGCCCCGGGCAGGCGCGTCCGCAAGGCGCCCGCCGAACGCCGCACCGAGATCGTCGCCACGGCGTCGCGGATCGGGCTCACCGAAGGCCTGGAGTGCGTCACCCTGCGCCGGGTCGCCGACGAGCTCGGTGTCCAGCCCGGACTCGTCGGCCACTACTTCCCTGCCGTGGACGAGCTGGTGGCCGAGGCGTTCACCCACGCCACGATGAAGGAACTCGACAGCCTGCTGCCGCCCGAGCCGGGCGACCCCCTACAGGCCTTCCGGCGGTTCTTCGGCCTGACGGCGAGCGCCGATTTCGACGACGTCAGCAAGCTCTGGCTCAACGCACGGCACCTGTCGCGCTACCGTCCGGTACTGCGCGAGCACGTGACGCGGCAGGAACTGCGGTGGTGCCGGCGCCTGGAGGAGCTCATCGCCGCCGGGGCGGCGGCCGGGGTCTTCGGCTGCGCGGATCCCTGGGGAGCGGCCACCCGCGTCCTCGTCGCGATCGACGGCGCCAGCGCCTACATCAACACCAGCGCCGACCACCGCAGGGCGCCCACGCAGGACATGCCGCGCACCGTGGCCGAGTCCGAACTCGGGCTACGACCCGGCATGTTGCTCACGGACTGAGCCCTCCTGCCGGCCGGGGTGGTCCAGGAGAGCCCCGGCCCCCTACAAGCCGGCCGCCTGGGCCAGCGACGCCCGTTCGCCGTCGTCCAGGCCGAGTTCGGCCAGCAGCTGATCGTCGGCCAGCAGACGTCGTACCCACGCGGCGTCGGCGGCGAACGCCGCTCGGCACAGGGCCCGTTCAGGATGGTCGGACTCGGGTCCGCTGACCGCCAGATCCCAGGGGCTGTGGGGGTCGGTCGGTGCGGACAGGGCGGCGGCCACGAGGACGATCCCGAACAGCTCGGTGCGGCGCGGAACCGATGGATCGGCGGCCAGCCGGAGCAGATAGGGGACGACCGCCGCCATCGTGGGACTGATGGACATGGGCCCTGACATCACCAGCCAGTCCAACGCCCGCTCGGCCATCTCGGCCGCGTCGGGATCGACCAGCCCGCGCAGGACGACCGGGACATCGACCGGGCACCCGGGAATGGACGACCACTCCACCGCCTCGCACCCTTCGAGCGCGGGATGTGTGGAAGACGTCTGTCCCAGGTGCGGGTAGGCCGCCGCGAGAGCCGCTGTCGCGGCCGTCGCCGCGGCCTCGTGATCCACCTTGCACACCGGCGTCGCCTCCCTGACAGCGGCATCCGGATCCGGACCCGGCTGCAGTGCCATGAAAGCACGGGCCGTGTCTGCCCGGATGCGTGCGGTCCAGGGACGCGCGGCCCGCGCTCAGCGGCCGTCTGAAGATCGACGGTGCGGCTGTCTCACGCCTGGAACTCCGTCAGATCGATGGAGTGAACGCGTAGCGGATGGGCGTACACCGGGTGCACCGTCTCCCGCTCGGGAACCATGCCGAGCTTGCGGATGACGTTCTCGGAGGCGCTGTCCCCCAGTCGGCTGATGCTGATGACGCGGTCGAGGCCGCGGTCCTGGAGGGCGAACTCCAGTGTGGCGTGGGCGGCCTCGGACGCGTAGCCCTGCCCCCAGAACTGTGAGCCGAACCGCCAGCTGACCGCTACGGCGGGCATCACCTCCGGCAGGAAGCCGGGCACGGACAGACCGGTGAACCCCGCGAGCTCACCCGAGCCCAGCAGCTCCACGGCGAAGAGCCCGAAGCCCTCCTCGTCCCACTCCTCCTCCCACTCCTCGATGGCCGTGGCCGTGTCCTCCAGGTCGCGCACCGAGCCGTCGTCGACCCAGCACATGACGCGCGGGTCGGCGTTGATGTCGGCCATCGGCGCGAGGTCGTCGTCGTACCAGCGACGAAGGAGCAGGCGGGGGGTGCGGATCTCGGTCATGGCGCCCATCCTGCCGAAGACGAGGGCCGCGTCGGAAATCCGGTGCCGCGCAGCCGGCCGCCCCGCCCACGGACGGCCGACCGCACGGGCGATCAGTCCTCGGCGGCGGCGAGGGCGGCCAGCTCACGGCTGACCGCGGCCTGGTGCGCCTCGGCGTCCATCCGCGCCTTCCGCGGGCTCCAGCGACCGGCCATCACGAAGACGAAGGGCAGGAAGAGCACCTGGCCGCCGACACAGATCCACCACCAGTCGCGCCATTCGCCGGGCCCGTCCTTGGTCGCCTTCTGCACCTCGGCACCGTGCTCCTGCAACACCTTCAGCTGCGGCGCCGCCTTCTGTACGACGGCGAGGTCCGCCGCGCCGACCTCCCGGAGGGCGCGGGCGTTCAGCGCGGCCGGCACGGTTGCGGGGGTGTACTTGTTCAGCTCGGCGAAGAGATCCGGGTGCGCGTCGATGACGGCCAGCGCGGGCGCCGCCTGGGCCGAGGCGGCCTTGACCTCGGCGCCGTGCTCCACGAGCGGGGTCACGGAGGTGACCAGCACCGGGATGAAGGCCGCGGAGACGGCGACCACGATCCGCACCGTCCAGCCCCACACCGCCAGCCCTGCCGCGGTCGCCGCGGGGTTGTGCTTCTCGACCGTCTCGGTGAAGCTCGCCATCCAGGGCGCGTAGGCGATGCCGCTGAAGACGCCGATGCCGACGAACAGCCAGGCGAACGTGTAGTAGTCGGTCGTCAGATGGGTGGCGCGGGTGGCGAAGACCGCGGTCACCGCGATGGAGCCGACCGCACCGACGATCATGAACGGCTTGCGCACCTTCAGCCGGTCCGACAGCAGACCGACCAGCACCAGGGCGATGGCGTTCGCCAGCCAGTACCAGTTGGCCAGCGCGTTGGTGCGCTGCTCGCTGTAGCCGAAGACCGTCGCGAAGTAGACGACGAAGTTGCCGACCGCCGCGTAGTACAGCAGTAGGAACACGGCGATGGCGAAGGCCGAGCCCAGCACGTCCAGTCGCATCATCTGCCGCCACTCGCCACGGCGCAGAGCCTCCGTGTCCAGACCCTTGGCACGCGCCTCGACCAGCGCCCGGTCCCGCAGCGTCACCATGATCTGGTCGCGCAGCGCCGGGGACAGCTCGCGCAGCGCGAAGATCGCGACGACGAAGACGACGAACCCGGCGATCGCCGAGTACCGCAGCTCGTCCTGCCAGGTGGCGCTGTCGAGGGTGTTGCTGGTGACGGTGGTGACCACCAGGGAGCCGATGACCGGGCCCATCGTCCAGTACCCCATCGCGGTGGCCCGGCCGAGCTGCGGGGAGAAGTCCCGGATCAGCGCGGGGGTGGCGACCAGCACGATGCCCTCGATGAAGCTGACGAGCGCGAAGAGCACCAGGTAGGTGGTCTTGTCCGCCGCGTTCGGCAGCCCGAGGAAGACCAGCAGCGCGGCGACCAGCAGCCCGTAGACCACCAGGTTCGCCCGGCCCCAGCGGTCCGCCAGACCGGCCACGAGCGAGGCGAAGGCCCCGATCGCGTTGCCGATCACCGAGACCCAGATGAAGTAGCGGTACGTCATGCCGAAGTGCGTGATGATCGACGTCGCCACCGCGTACTGGATGTACAGCATGTAGTACAGGACGACCGTCGTGACGACCACGATCGCCAGATACGTCATGCGGCGGCCGGTGGACGGATAGTCGGCCAGTTCACGGCGGTACAGCCGGGCCAGCGGGCCGCGGGCGTCCGCGGAGGGCCCATCGGGCGCGGGTCTGTCGGCGTCGAACGGCGTCGTAGCGGCGGACATACGGCTCCTCCCAGGGATGCCCGGAAGACCGGGTGCCCACGTCGGTTCGACGAGGGTGCGCGGCGACCCGGCTCCGAGAGCGTGGCCAGAGGGTAGTACCGACTAGTCGGTACGCCTAGAGGGGCGGCACGAGGCAGTTCACCTGACCCGGCACACCCTCACCAGAGTCCGGTGGGCTCCCTTCCGGCCGCCCGGAGCAGGATGTCCCGCGTGGAACCCATCCCGTACTTGTCGACGTCACTGGAGAGCCCGGCCACCTCCAGCAGCAGTGGCCGCATGTCGACACCGGCATCCCGTGCCTGCCCGCACAGATCGTTCAGGGCGACCATCATGTCCCGCGTGTCCTGGCCCTGATCCTCGACCGACATCTCCAGCAGGCGCTGCCGGAAGCCCTGGGGCGTGGCCGCGAAGGGCAGCGTCGTCGCCCAGGAGAACGAGTGGCACCGTTCCAGCAGTGCGCGCAGGGCGGCCCGGACGTCCTCGCCGCCCGCCTCGTACCGGGAGAGCACGTCCCGCAGCGCCGCCTCGGCCTCCGGCCGCAGCCCCGCCTCGTCCAGCGGATGCGCGCTTTCCTGCACCTTCCGCACCCAGTCGGGGTCGGTGAGATCCACCTGCCCCGTCGCGATGGGCTCGACGCACGCGTCGATCAGCGCGACCCACTCCCCGAGCTTCGCCAGTTCTTCCATACCGCCGCCAATCCCGCCCGTACCGCTCACGATGACACCCCTGGCGTACCCCGCCCACCCCAACACCGCCACCCCTGAGGCGATTTGCCCACGCCTCCCTTCGGAACGCGCCCCCTCCGGCGGCGGCCCGCCGCCCCGCACGCCGCCGCCGGAACCACCGCGTCCGGTACCCCCTCGTGCGGGTGCCGGACGCGGTGGCCGTCAGGCGGTGAACTCGTGGGTCCCCGAGCCCACCCGGTACACCGCGCAGCCGTCCTCGCGGCGCAGGAACGTGCCGTGCGTGTGAGTGACCGTCGCCGGGTCGGACGCCGGGATCCAGACCTCGGCGGTCGTGTTGGGCGGCACCGCGCAGGTCAGGGTGAAGCGGCCGGACCGCAGCCGCCAGCGGGTGGAGACGGGCCCGTACACCGAGGTGAACGTGGCGCGGGCGGAGGTGACCGTGCCTCCCGGACGCGGGCGGACCACGATCTCCCGGTAGCCGGGCCGCCCCGCCGCGATGCCCGCGATGTTCGTGTACATCCACTCGCCCACCGACCCGTAGGCGTAGTGGTTGAAGGAGTTCATGCCCGCGTCCTGGAAGCTGCCGTCGGGCCGGATCGAGTCCCAGCGCTCCCACATCGTGGTGGAGCCCCGGTCGATCTGGTAGCCCCAACTCGGGTACGAGCGCTGCTGGAGCAGTCGGTAGGCGACATCCGTGTGTCCCGTGTCGGTGAGGACGGGCAGTAGCCGGGGCGTGCCGAGGAACCCGGTGGACAGGTGCCAGTCCCGGCCCTCGATCAGGGCCACCAGCCGGTCGCCGGCCGCCTTCCGGGACGCGTCCGGCAGCAGGTCCATCGACAGGGCGAGGACGTACGCCGTCTGCGTGTCGCCCCGCACCCGCCCGTCCGCGGTGACGTAGGCGTTCTGGAAGGCCGCCCGGATCCGGCCGAAGAGGTCGCTGTACGGCGCGGGATCCTCGCCGAGTTCACCGGCCATCCGGGCCGCGAGGTCGGCGCTGTGCGCGAAGTAGGCGGTGGCGATGACGTCCTTGGGAGTGTCGTCGTCGACGTTCAGCCAGTCGCCGTACCCCTCGGCCGGCCGCAGCAGCCCGACACTGTGCTGCTCCAGATACGTGAGCCAGGCCCGCACCGACGGCCAGGCGTCCGCGAGGACCTGGCGGTCGCCGTACGCCTGGTAGAGGGCCCAGGGGACGGTGACACCGGCGTCGCCCCAGCCCGCCGTACCGCTGCCGAGCGTGCCGACCACCGGTGCCACGTCGGTGAAGGCACCCGCCGAGGTGCGCGAGTCCCGCAGATCGACGAGCCACTTGGACAGGAACCGCGCCGACTCCATGGTGTAGGCGGCGGTCGGCGAGAAGACGTTGATGTCGCCGGTCCAGCCCAGCCGTTCGTCGCGCGCGGGCGTGTCGGTGGGCACGGAGAGGAAGTTGCCGCGCTGCCCCCAGGTGATGTTGTGGTGCAGCTGGTTCAGCATCGGCACGTCGGTCTCGAAGTCGAGGGTGAACGGCGCGTCCGTGTGCATGACCCGCCCGGTGACCGCCCGCGCGGTCGGCGTGCCGGGGAACCCGGTCACCTCGACGTACCGGAACCCGTGCGAGGTGAAGCGCGGTTCGTAGACCTCCTCTTCCCCCTGGCCCTTGAGGGTGTACGTGTCCGTCGCCGCCGCGCTGCGCAGGTTGGCGGTGTAGACGGTCCCGTCGGGGTTGAGCACCTCGGCGTGCCGCAGCCGTACGGTCGTCCCCGCGTCGCCGGAGACCCGCAACCGCACCGAGCCGACCATGTTCTGCCCCAGGTCGAACACATACACCCCGGGCTTGGGCCGGGTCACCGCCGTCGGCGTCAACTCCCGTTCCACCCGCACCGGTCCGTCCACCTGCGCGACGATCAGCCCCGGCCCGATGTCGCCCTCGCCGCGTACCGCGAGCCAGCTCCCGTCGTCGAACCCGGGCGAGGTCCAGCCGGGGGTCTCCTTGCGCGCGTCGTACGTCTCCCCGTTCAGCAGGTCGGCGGCGACGATCGGCCCGGCGGCGGCCCGCCAGTCGGCGCCGGAGGTCACGCGCTCGGCGGTCCCGTCCGCGTACTCGACCTCCAGCTGCGCGAGCAGCGCCGGGTGCGGGCCGTACTGGCCGGGCCCGAACATGCCCACGTTCCCGGCGTACCAGCCCGGGGCGAGGTAGGCGCCGAGGGCGTTGGCGCCCGGTCTGAGCAGGCCGGTGACGTCGTACGTCTGGTACTGCACGCGGGTGCGGTAGTCGGTCCAGCCGGGCGCGAGCTGGTCGGTGCCCACCCGGCTGCCGTTGAGGTGGGCCTCGTACAGGCCGAGCGCGGTGGCGTACAGACGGGCGCGGGACACCTTCTTGCGCGGCAGCCGGAACGTGTGCCGCAGCTGGGTGACGGCGTACGACACCGGGACGACCCGCCCCCAGGGACCGCCGCCCCAGGCCGCCGCCACCCGGACCGCCGGCCACCCGCCGTCGTCGAAGCCCAACTCCTTCCACCCGTCGGCGGGTTGCTGGTCGGTGGTCTTCCAGGAGGCGTCCGTGAACACCTTCCGCTCACCGGCGGCGGTACGGACCACGAGGACGGCGAGGAGCCCCGCCGGACCCACGGTCGCGTTGGTGGCGGCGACGGCGACAACGTTGTCCCCCGCGCGCACCTGGTCCAGTACGTCCACGACGGCCGGGCGGCGCCAGTCCTCGTTGTCGGTGTCGAGGCCGGTGTGGGCCACCTCGACACCGTTCACGGAGACGGCGTACACGTTGTCGGCGGTGATGGCGAGCGTGGCCGCCGTGATGGCCTCGGGCAGGTCGGCCCGGCCGCGGAACCAGCGGGTGGCCGCCGGCACGCTGCTCGTCGGGTCGCCCTCGGGGTACCAGATCCACGAACCGCCCTCGAAGGACGGCGCGTCGGTGAGGCTCGCCGGGGCGGAGATCCAGTCGGCGGTCCACTGCCCGGTGTCCATGAGCCCGGTCTCCCACCACGAGGGTTCGCTCCAGCCGGACACCTCGCCGTCGCCGTCCCACACGCGCACGGTCCAGTGGTAGCGGGTGCGCGGCTCGAGGGCGGGCCCGGCGTACGGCACGAGCGCGGACTCGGCGGAGGTGACCTTCCCGCTGTCCCAGACGTCCGGACGCGCCAGCCCCGAGGCGCTGGTGGCGACCCGGACCTGGTAGGCGCTCTGCCGCACACCCGTCCCGGCGGCGGTCAACGGCCAGCTGAGACGGGGGTGTCGGGTGTCGATGCCCAGGGGGTGGCGCACGTACTCCACGGTGGGCCCGGCGACGTGCGGGCCCGTGCCCCGCGCTCCGGCCCGTGCGGTTCCGCGCACCGGCGCGGCCACCGCCGATCCGTTGTCGACGGCCGCCGCGACGACCGCGGCGGCGGCGCTCGCGAGAATGTTCCTCCTGCTGATCATGACGACTCCTCGCACAGAGAAAGGAATGAATCGATTCAGAACGGAGAGGCGTGGAAAACGTAGAGCCGGGAGGGGTGAGGGTCAATCGTCGTGCAGTCCTTTTCTCACGTGCTCGGTTCGAGGGGTCGAGCAGTGCGGGGCGTCAGAGGGTGGGGGCAACTCGATTGAACGGTTTCAATGCGTTGTGAGCACGTGGCTCGGTCGCCCGGAGCTGTCGGTGATCCGTCGGCCGTCTGTCGGTGCTCGCTGGAACCGTGGCCGCCGAGTTGCCCGGTGCGGCAGCCACGATCCCCATCGCCTCGCCCCCGACAGCAAGGGAGCCCGCCGCCATGTCGTCCACCTCCGCCCCACCGCCCTGGAATGTGCACCGGCTGCCGCGTGCCGACGGACGGGTCTTCCTGGTCACCGGAGGCAACGCCGGAATCGGGTACTTCGTGGCCGAGCAGCTGGCCGCCACCGGGGCCACCGTCGTGCTCGGCAGCCGTGACAGCGCGAAGGCCGAGGCCGCCATGGCCTCGATACGCGCACAGGTCCCGGACGCGCGGGTGCGGGCCGTACGGCTGGACCTCGCCGACCTCCCGTCGCTCGAAGCCTCGGTGGGGTCGCTGGGCGTGGGACACCTGGACGCCGTCGTCAACAACGCGGGTGTCGCGCTCGACGATCCGCCGCGCAGGGAGACGGCGGACGGCCACGAACTCATGTTCGCGACCAACCACCTCGGGCACTTCGCGCTGACCCGGTGGCTGATGCCGTTGCTCGCAGCCGCACCGGCGGCCCACATGGCCCGCATGGCCCGCGTGGTGACCACGGGCAGCTTCGCGGCCAAGTCCGAGCGGCTGGATCTGGACGACCTGCAGTCCCGGAAGGACTACCGGCCCAAGCGCGCCTACGGACGTTCCAAGCTGGCGCAGATGTCCTTCGGAGTCGAACTCGACCGGCGGCTGCGGGCGGCCGGGAGCACGGTGGCGAGCGTGGTGGTCCATCCCGGCGGCGCACTGGACTCCCTCACCCCGCCACGGCCCCCGGTCCATGCGCGCACAGCCGGCGCCCGGTGGGGCGCCGCACCCGCGGCCCTGCTCGTCCAGGGCAAGCACGCCGGCGCCTGGCCGGCGGTCCGGGCGGTACTCGACCCGTCCGTGCACGGCGGCCTGTTGTGGGGGCCGCGCATCTTCGGCCTGCGCGGCGAACCCCGACCCGAACCGGTGTGGAGCCATGTCGCCGATCCGTCGGTGGCGGCCCGACTGTGGGACGCGAGCGGCGACCTGACCGGCGTCGACCCCGGCACTGCCATCGGTGCCGTCGGTGCCATCGGTTAGGGCCGGGCTCGTCGGATCAACCTGCCTGCCCGGGAAGGAAGTTGGAAAGGACTCCCTGTGATTGTGAGGATGCTGTAGGTGACAAGGGAAAGGGCTTCCGGCACCCAGGGACCCTCCCTAGCCTCCGGTGCCCATGGCAACAGAACACGCGCACCAGTCCCAGAGCCATGACGGACACAGCCGGAGACACTTCCTGACGGCGACCGGGGCGACGGTCGCCGGGGTCGTCGGCGGGGGAGCGGCCGGTGCCCTGGGGATCGCCGCCGGCAGTGCGGCGGCAGCGGCCTCCCCGGGCAGGCGCGTCGCCGTCCTCGGCGGCGGGGTCTCCGGCCTCAGCGCCGCCCATGAACTCGCCGAACGCGGCTACGAGGTCACGGTCTACGAGTACTACGACGTCCTCGGCGGCAAGGCCCGCTCGATAGACGTCCCCGGGACCGGAACGGGCGGCCGCAAGCCGCTTCCCGGCGAGCACGGCTTCCGCTTCTTCCCCGGCTTCTACCGCAACCTGCCGGACACCATGCGCCGTATCCCCTTCCCGGGCAACACGAACGGCGTCCACGACAACCTCCGCAACGGCACCGAGGAGCTGTTCGCCCGCGACTCAGGCCGCCCGGACCTGCACTTCCCGCTCCGCCGCGCCACCGCCCCGCCCGCCCCCGGCGACCTCACCCCGTCCTGGATCCGCGACCAGGTCCTGTCCGTACTGGACCTCGCCACCCACCTGCCCGCCCACGAGGCCGCCTACTTCGCCGACCGCCTCCTGGTCCACCTCACCAGTTGCGACGCCCGCCGCGAGGGCCAGTGGGAGAAGGTCGCCTGGTGGGACTTCATCCGCGCCGGTGAGATGAGCCGCGAGTACCAGGTGCTCCTCGGCATCGGACAGACCCGCAACCTCGTCGCCACCCGCGCCGAGATCGCCTCCACCCGCACCGTCGGCCGCGTCATCATCGAGGCGCTCATCCTGTGGGGCCTGCTCGGTCGCGGCATGGACGGCGACGCGGACATCGACCGGGTGCTGAACGCCCCGACCAGCGAGGCGTGGATCGACCCCTGGGAGACCCATCTGCGCTCCCTGGGCGTCGAGTTCGTGCTCGGCACAGAGGTCCGGGAGGTGGTGTACGACGGCGGCCGGGTGACCGGCGTACGGGTGGCGGCACGCGACGGCAGCCGCGGGCGCACCATCACCGCCGACCACTACGTCTCCGCCCTCCCGGTCGAGCACGCCCGCGTGACCTGGGGCCCGGCCCTGCGCGCCGCCGACCCGCAACTCGCGCGGTGCGACGCGCTGCAGACGGACTGGATGACCGGCGTGATGTTCTACCTGCGCACGCCCACCCCCGTCGTGCACGGCCACATCAACTGCCTCGACTCACCCTGGGCGGTCACCGGCATCGGCCAGACGCAGTTCTGGGACGGACGGGACTTCGCACGCGACTACGGGGACGGGCAGGCCCACGAGTGCCTGTCCACCATCATCTCCGAGTGGGACAAGCCCGGAATCCTGTACGGCAAGACGGCCCGCGAGTGCACCAAGGACGAGATCGTCAGCGAACTCTGGGCCCAGCTCAAGGACGGGCTCAACGACTCGGGCAAGACCACCCTCAGGGACGAGGACCGCCTCGGCTGGTTCATGGACCCGGCGGTGACCGGCCTCGGCGGCCCCGACCCGCAGAACCGCGAACAACTCCTCATCCACCCCACCGGCACCCTCTACAACCGCCCGTCGGCACGGACCGCCGTACCGAACTTCTTCCTCGCGGGCGACTACGTCCACACCGACGTGGACCTGGCCACCATGGAAGGCGCCAACGAATCCGCACGACGCGCCGTCAACGCACTCCTGGACGCGGACGGTTCGACCGCGGCGCGGTGCCACCTCTGGGAGCTGTTCCGGCCCCCGGAGATGGAGCCCCTGAAACGGATCGACGACGTACGCTACCGCCTGGGCCTGCCCAACACCTTCGACCTGGGGTAGCCCCCGGGGCCCGGACCCGGAACGCATCCGGATGGCCGGTGGGCGTGGGTGAGCGTGTCGGCCTCGGTCCGCGGACGGCCTGATATCAGGAAGGCCTGATAGGGGGACATATCAGGAAGGCCTGATAGGGGGACCCGGGGATGTGGAGCCGGCCCTCGATCACCTCGTGCGGGCCGCGAGAGCCTCTCCGGTCCGTACCAGTGCCTCCGGATGGCCGAAGAGGCCGGGAAGCCCTCCGGTGTGGACGAAGACGGTGCGCTCACCCGGGCGGATGCCTCCCTCGCGCACGGCGGCGACGAGACCGGCCATGGCCCGCCCGGTGTACACGGGGTCCAGGACGAGCCCCTCGGTCCGGGCGGCAAGCAGAAGCGCGTCCGCGACCGGTTCGGTGAGGCGGGAGTACCCGGCACCGACCTGGTCCAGCCGTAGCCGTAGAGGTGGCTGTCGCGGTGCGGGGGAGGGCGCGTACAGGCCGGTCAGCAACTGGTCGACCGTCCGTGCGGGATCCGCCACCGCCCCGCAGTGCACGCCCAGGACCCGCTCCGGGCCCAGGGCGTGTACCAGCCCGGCCATCGTGCCCCCGCTGCCCACCGCGACCACGGCGGTGGCCAGGCCGGGAGCCTGCGCGAGGAGTTCGCGCCCACCCTCGACATAGCCCAGGGCGCCGACGGGACTCGATCCGCCGAAGGGAATGAGCGCCGGAGCAGCGCCCCGCTCGCGCAGCTCCCCGACGACACGGTCGACGACGGCCGCGAGTTCCGCCCCGCCCACCGCGCCCGCCCAGACGATCCTCGCGCCGAGAAGGCCGTCGAGAGCCAGATTGCCCGCGGCCGTGACGGTGTCCTTTACTCCGGCGCTGTCGCTGCCGCATTCGGCGGGCTCGCCCGCGAGGACGAGTACGACGTCCATGCCGAGACGGGCTCCGGCCGCCGCCGTGAGGCGCGCGTGGTTGCTCTGCGGCGCTCCGCTGGTGACCAGGGTCCTCGCGCCCTCCGCCAGAGCCTGACCGCAGGTCCACTCGAGCTTGCGGACCTTGTTGCCTCCGCCGCCCAGCCCGATCAGGTCGTCCCGCTTGATCCACAGGTCGTCCGGCCCGAGACCGAGCGCCCGGGCCAGCCGCGGGGCCGGTTCGAGCGGTGTCGGCCAGGAGGCCAGGGTGACCCTGCGGTGCTCCCCGCGCATCGTGTCCATGCGACAACCCTTCGTCTCCGTGCCGGCGTGTCCGTCCCGCCGCACCCATGTTTTCGCCAGGACGTACCCCGCTCAACACCGACCTCGCCCCACCCCACCCCGGACCGGCCGGACTCCAGGTAAGAGACGGACGAAGATCCGCGAGGCCGTACGACCGCCCGGCGGCCCGGCCCGGGACAATGAGCTCCATGAGCGACCGCATGCGCGATGCCGAGGACCGGCTGGCCAGAATCGAACGGCGGCTGGAGAGCGGCGAGCGCGATGTCGTGCCCGCGTGGCGCAGAGCCACACAGGGCGAGCCGCGGTGGGCCGTGACCGCCGTCATCCTGGTCGCCGTCGCCCTCCAGCTGATGCTGCCGCACCGGCTCGCCTTCCAGCCGTACTGGGTCCTGCCGGTCCTGGAGACGGTGCTGCTGGCCGGCCTGATCGCCGGCAACCCCCGGCGGGTCGAGCCCCGCACCCGATGGCTGCGCCTGCTGGGCCTGGCCCTCATGGCCGTGATCAGTGTCGCCAACGGCTGGTCGGCGGTCCGACTGGTGGCAGGCCTCGTGAACGGCACCGAGGGCAAGGACGCCGGACCCCTGCTGCTGACCGGTGGCGGCATCTGGCTGACCAACGTCATCGTGTTCGCCCTCTGGTACTGGGAGTGGGACCGCGGCGGACCGATGGCCCGGGTCCGCGGCCACCAGCAGTACGCGGACTTCCTCTTCGTACAGATGCAGAGCCCCGAGACCGCGCCGACGGACTGGGAACCGGCCTTCCTGGACTACCTCTACCTCTCCTTCACCAACTCCACGGCCTTCAGCCCGACCGACGTGATGCCGCTGTCCCGCTGGGCCAAGATGCTGATGATGCTGCAGTCCACGGTCTCCCTGGTGACGGTGGTGCTGGTGGTGGCGCGGGCCGTCAACATCCTGCGCTGACGGCAGGGGTGTCCTAGGTTTCTCGACATGAGCGATGACTCCCTGCGCCTCGTCACGGTCGAGCGCACCCGCACCGGCCACTTCACCGCGACGAACGCCCGCGGCGGCACGATCGACTTCGGCACAGGCACAGGCACAGGCACAGGCGCCGGCACCGGTGCCGGCGACGGCACGGAATTCACCCCGGTCGAGCTGCTGCTCGCCGCCATCGGCGGCTGTACGGCCGCCGACGTCGACGCCTCCACCAGCCGCCACACCGAGCCCACCGCCTTCACGGTCACCGTCAGCGGCCACAAGGTCAGCGACGACGACGGCAACCGCATGACCGACCTCGCCGTCAGCTTCCACGTCACCTTCCCGGCCGGCCCGCAGGGCGATCGTTCCCGCGCCATCCTGCCCCGGGCGGTCGCCGTCTCCCACGACCGGCTGTGCACCGTCAGCCGCACCGTCGAGGCCGGTACCCCCATCTCCGTGTCGGTCGACGACGTGACGGCCGAGGACGCGCCTGCCCAGGACGTCTGACCACGGTCGCCGAACTCGCCGCGCGCGCCGACGCCAAGCCCGTTCGCCGAGTGCCGCGTTGCCCCTTGGAAGTGCCGGGGATGAGGACCCCGGACCACACCCGCGGCCCGACGGCGAGGATTGGTTCGCCGCTTCCCGGCGGCGAGAACGGCCCTCGGCAGGGCCGCGCGGCGCCGACGGCTCGTCAAACCGACGCTCATGGCTCGTCAGCCCGCAGCCGCAGCCGCAGCCGCAGCCGCAAGCCCGCAGCCCGCGCCCGGCGGTCCGACGGACCGTCACGCCGTGGTCGGTGGACCGGTCGGTCGGAGTGTCGTGGTTACGATGCCCCGTGAACCCTTTTCCGCTCCCTGGCCGGACGGCGCGATGAGTACCGCCGTCTCCTTCCCCCTCGGCGCCTCGACCACGCTCGCCGAACTCGCCCGGGATCCGCACCCGCGCCTGGCGCTGCTGCGGGCCCACGAACCGGTGTCGTGGCTGCCCGAGCTGAACGGCTGGCTGGTCACCCGCCGGGACCTGGCGCTCGACGTCATGCGGGACTCCGTCACCTTCACCGTCGACGACCCCCGCTTTACCACCGCCCAGGTCGTCGGCCCGAGCATGCTGTCCCTGGACGGCGCCGAGCACGCCCGCCACCGGGAGCCGTTCGCGGCCCCCTTCCGGCCCCGGAGAGTGCACGAGGGCTTCGCGGGGTTCATAGAGCGGGAGACCGACCGTCTCGTCACCGCACTGGAACCGGCGGGCGCCACCGAACTGCGCCGCTCGTTCGCCGGACCGCTCGCCGTGGCTGTCGTCACCGAGGCACTCGGACTGGTCGGGGCGACCACCGACACGGTGCTCTCCTGGTACGACGCCATCGTGAGGTCGGTCTCGGACCTCACCGCGGGCCTGGAGGCAGGCCCGGCCGGTCCCGCCGCCTACGCGCGGCTGCGGTCCGCCGTCGAGGCCACCGTCGCCGACCGGCACGCTTCCTCGCTCCTCGTCTCCGCCGCCGGGCAACTGGAACTGTCCGAAGTGGCGTCCAACGCGGCGGTCCTGATGTTCGGCGGCATCGAGACGACCGAGGCGATGATCACCAACGCGCTGCTCCACCTGCTCCAGAACCCCGGCCAGCTCGCCCTCGTACAGGACGATTCCAGCCTGTTGGACGGAGCCGTCGAGGAGTCCCTGCGCCTGGAGCCCGGCGCCGCCGTGGTGGACCGCTACGCCACCCGCGACACCGTTCTCGGCTCGGCCGCGATCCGCCGCGGCGACCTGGTCAGCGTCTCCCTCACGGGCGCCAACCGGGATCCGGCCGTCTTCACCGACCCGGACCGCTTCGACGTCCGCCGCGCCGAGGCCCGCCTCCAACTGGCCTTCGCCCACGGCCCGCACCACTGCCTCGCCGCCCACCTGGCCCGCCTGGAGACCCGTATCGCCCTTCAGTACCTGCTCCGACGCCTCCCCGGGCTCCGCCTCGACCCGGAGCGGCCCGCCACGCCGTACGGTCTGGTGTTCCGCAAGCCGGACGCGCTGCACGTGCTGTGGGACGTTCGGGCCTGACGGCTCCCGGCAGACCTCGACAGGCTGCTTGCCAAGCGGCGGGCGGCTGCCTCCGCGGCCCCGAGGGGATCATCGTCGCGTCGGCCGAGCTGCTTGGCTGACGGCCCGCCGCGGTCGGCCCGCGGCCAACCGCGCTGTGCGAGCTGCCCCCGAGGGACTCGTTGCGGATCAGGAAACCGGACCGCTGTGCCGACCCGTCGGGCGCGATCACATCCGTGCTCGGGCCACGAGTCGACGGCTGCCGTCCAGGATCCGGCGGGCGCGTTCCTCGGGTGGGACCCCGGCCCGTTCGAGGCGCCGCAGCGGAACCTCCGCGCTCACGGTCACGTCCCGGGGTATCAGCGACAGAATCTCCAGCAGCGGAAACTCGCCCTGACCAGGGATCGTCCGATCGTGCATCGCCTCCTCGAAGTAGGCCGAGAGGTCGGCGGACTCCAGGAGGCCGTCGCTCAACTGGCAGTAGCCGATGAGTCGTTCATCGATCGCGCGCAGCTCGGCCGGTCCCTCCCCGGCGCGTACGAGGTGGAGCGTGTCGACGAGAATCCTCAGGTTCGGCTGGTCGAGCTGCCGTAGGAGTTCGACCGCCGCCGCCAGTGTGGGCACATGCGAGAGCGGTGTGAACTCCAGCAGGACACCGACGTCCGCGCTGCGGGCGATCCGGCAGAACTCTCCCAGGAGGTCCGCCACGGTGGCCGGGTCCCGCGCCGCGTCCGGGTCGGGCTCGAACGCGCAGGTGTTGGCGAGTGGGGCACCGATGTCCTGGAGGATGTCGAGCTGCCGCCGCAGGCCGTCCAGCCCCGTACCGGAGCCGAGGAGGAAGCCGTCACCCATGGCGACCGGGATGTTCGCCGCCTCCAGCCGCGCCACCGCCTCGTGACGTGTGCTCCGGTCGCGGACGCCGGGATGCGCGACGCTGAGACAGACACTCGCGGCGTCGCCCGCTCGCGCGGCGGCCACGAACCCGGACAGCGGTGCCGCGCGAAGCGTGAGGTGTTCAAGACCAACGCGAGCGCTATAGAGGTCACTCATTTCTTCATGCTGTGTCATCAGGCGCCGAGCATCTGGATGCCGCCGTTGACGGCGATCAGCTGGCCGGTCATGAAACGGGCCCCGGGGCCGGCCAGGAACACCATCACCGGGCCGAGGTCCGCCTCCGGATCGCCGAGTTCGCCTCGCAACGGCATGGCCGTCCGCAGGCTCTGCCTGAACTGCGCGGCTCCCTCCGTGCCCAGGTGTTCCCAGAGGCGGTCCGCGCCCGCGGTCCGGACCGCGGGCGCGAGGGCGTTCACGGTGATCCCGTGCCTGCCCCAGGCCGAGGCCACGGAACGCGTCCAGGCGTGCACGCCGGCCTTCGCCACCGCGTAGTGCGGTGCCAGCGGGTTGCCGCGTACGCCCTCGCCCGACCCGAGGTTGATGATCTGTCCGCCGGTGTGCCGCATGTGCTCGAACGCGGCCTGGTTGGTGAAGACCGTGGACCGGAGGTTGACGTCGAGGACCGCGTCGAACTCGTCACCGGAGAGGGATTCCGGGACGCCCGCCCGCCAGTTGCCCGCGGCGTTGAGCAGCACGTCCAGGCCGCCGAGGAGCGAGGAGGCCGTAGCGAACGCCGCGTCGACCGAAGCCCGGGAACGCGCGTCGCAGCTCAGCCAGTCGCACCGGTCGCGGAGTTCGTCCGGCGGTGGACTCGAGTGGAACAGGCCGACGACCCGTGCCCCTGCCGCGAGGAACACGGACACCGCCGCCGCTCCGATCCCGCCGGCCGCTCCGGTGACCAGGATGCGGCGCCCGGACAGCATCCGGGGCTCCGTGGACACGCTCGCCTGCGTCACGGACAAACTCCTCTGCCTCGGCGTCGGAGACGCCGTGAGCCGCCGCGTCGACGGTCCCCGCGCCTTCGTGGGTGGAGCCCACTGTAGCGGCAGTCACGCTAATTGAGTGTACTGAGTACGTCTCTGTGTCATGTCGGGTTCGGTCGCCCCTGCGGCCACGAGTGGCGTTTTCGACCGAGCGCCCCAATCTTCTCGGCTGAATCGCCCCGGCTTCCGTTGAAGGTTGTGGCGAGCTGGTGAAGGGGAGGGAAAGGGCTTTCACGTCTCTTGTCGATTGTGATCTGCGCCACACGGCACAGGGGTGGCGGATGTGACCTCCCGGGGTGACACGGGACCCGTCGTCAGCGCGCGGAGGGGGCGGAGCCCTCGCCTCACCATGTGTAATCAGTCAAAACGCAACAGTGAGGGGGAGGTTCCGCATGAGGGGGCGTCAGAAAGGTCTACGCGCATAGTGTACTGACTGTCCTAAACCGTCGTTGCGGCATATTTGTGCACCAGCTTGACCGTGCTCCGCATGGTCGGTTTCATGCTTACCTCAGCTTCCTGACAGGGTGGATGGCCCGCCCGAATCGGCAGCAGCCTTCGTGCACGTCCACTCGTGCTCCACCCAACTCCCGGCCCCCGTCGGCATGTTCGTCATGCCCGCGACGCAGTGCGCGCCTCCCTTCCGGAAAGGAAAGTTCCCGGTGCTCCAGCTCCATGCCGCAGACCGCTTCCGCCCCCGCTCCGCCCCCCGTCGGCGGGCGAAGTGAGCAGGCACCGGGGGAAGGCCGTACGCACGAGGCCGAACACCGGCCGGGGCCGCAGCATCCGCGCCTCGTTGATCTCGCTCGCGCTGGTTCCGGCGGTGGCGATGGTCCTGCTCTGGTTCAGCGGCTCGGCCGTGCTGTTCAACCAGTGGCGCCAGGCCGGCCACGTCGGGGACGCGGCGAAGACGACGTACGCGCTGGTGCCGGGAGTCGGCGAGTTCCAGAAGGAACGCCAGCTGACGGTGCTCCTGCTGTCGCCGCACGGAAACGGGCACCGTGCCGCGCTGGTCGCCCAGCGCGCCCGGACCGACCGTGTCCTCGCCGCCTTCCACAAGGCGGACGCCGCCTCCGCCAGTGATGGATCGGCCGAGTACCAGGCCCAGTTGGCCACCGTGCGGAAGCGGCTGGACGCCCTGACCTCGGAACGAGCCACCGTCGACGGCGGAAAGGCCGACCGGCGGCACGCCTACGAGGTGTACTCGGAGACGATCCAGTCGGTGCTGAACCTCTTCGGCACGCTGAGCACGGACAACGGCAGCGGGGCCACGGCGGCGGAGGCCGCGCACGCCCTGTCGTTCCTGCGGGCGGCCGAGGCGCTCGCGGGGGAGCGGGCCGTCCTGGACGCGGCCGCGGCGGGCGGCCGGCTGAGCGTCGAGGAGCGGACAACTCTGGCCGCCGAGGCCGCCGTTCGCGCCTCCATCCTCACCAACGAGGTCGCCCCCTATCTGCCGGCCGAGCTGCGGCAGGAACTGGCGAAGACCATGGACGGCCGCGACTGGGCCGAGCTGAACGCCTTCGAAGCGGCCCTTCCCACGGCGGCCGAGGGCGGCGGCGACGCCATCGAGGTGCCCCGCCTCACGGCCGCCCGCGCCGCCGCGCCGAGCCGTGTCTTCACCGAGGTCCAGGGCGTGGAGAACCAGTACCTGGCCCAGGTCACCCAGAACAACGTGGACAGCAACAACGAGCTGAGGGACCGGGTCATGGCCGGCAGCGCCCTCGCGCTGCTCGCGGTGTTCGCCGTCGCCGTGCTGTCCTGGCGCATCACGCGATCGCTCATCGGGCGGATGACCGGCCTGCGCGAGGCCACCCTCGACCTGGCCCAGGAACGGCTCCCCGAACTGATCGGCAGGCTGCGCACCGACAGCAAGCACGCCGGCCCCGACGACCTCCCCGAACTCGACTACGGGACGGACGAGTTGGGCAAGGTCGCGGAGGCCTTCAACAGCGCCCAGCGGATCGCGGTGAGTGTCGCCCTGGAACAGGCCGAGCTGCGCGAGGGCGCCCGGACGGTGTTCCTCAACATGTCCCGCCGTATCCAGATCCTGGTGCACCGGCAGCTCACGGTCATCGACGGCATGGAACGCAAGGAGCAGGACCCCCAGCTCCTCGCCGACCTCTACCGTGTCGATCACCTGGCCACCCGGATGCGCCGCAACGCCGAGAGCCTCACGGTCCTTTCGGGTTCGGCGCCCCGGCGCCGCTGGAAGCAGGCCGTGTCCCTCGCGGACCTGCTGCGCAGCGCGGTGTCCGAGATCGAGGGCTACACGCGGGTGGTGGTCGAGCCGATGCCGGCGATCGCCCTGGCCGGTCCGGCGGTCGGCGACACCATCCACCTCATGGCGGAACTGATCGAGAACGGCGTGACGTTCTCGCCCCCGCACACCGAAGTCCGGGTCCGCGCCCTGCCGGTGGCCCAGGGATACGCCGTCGAGGTGGAGGACCGCGGCCTGGGGCTGGCGCAGGAGGAGTACGAGGCCGCCAACGTCCTGCTGCACGAACCCAAGGACTTCAGCATCACCTCGCTGGGCGAGGATCCGCGCCTGGGGCTGTTCACCGTCGGCCATCTCGCCCAGCGGCACGGCATCAAGGCCAGCCTGCAGCCGTCGTCGTACGGCGGATCGCTGGCCGTCGTCATCCTGCCGCACAACCTGACCGAACCGGCCGCCGACCTCCCGCCGATGACACTGGACCCGCGGGCGGAACGCCATCTGGCCTCGGTCGACAGCGCGCCGCCGGAGGAGTCGACGATCGCCGGCATGCCGAGGCGGACCCGTACGGCGGCCCCGGCTCCGGGACCGTCCCAGGCACCGGCTCCCGCTCCTGCCCCGACTCCGGCCGCCGCCCGGATACGGCCGCCGGCCGCGCCCGGCGCGACTCCGACCGGACCGCCCTCGCCCGGCCCGGCCCGGGGCGGCCCGGCGGCGGCCCGGCCGCAGGCGGCCGGACGAGGAGGCGACGGGACCGGACCGGTTCCCGGCGGCACGGCCACGGCAGGCCCGTCGGCCATGACAGGCCCGTCCGCCATGACAGGCTCGTCGGCCATGGCGGGCCCGTCGCGCCCCGGCGGCCCGAGTCGGCTCCCGCGCCGGGTCCGGCTCGCCAACCTCGCTCCCCAGCTTCGCGAGCGGCACGAGGAACAGCCGGACCACGGCCCGGGACGGGCGGCGGAGGAGCGCCGCCCGGAACAGGCCCGCTCGATGCTCGCGGCACTGCGCGACGGCACCCGGCGGGCCCGCGCCCAGGACGAGGTGCCCGCACCGGACTGGCCCCAGCCCCCGTCCCACCAGCGTCCGTTGCCCACCCGCACCAGCCCGACAAGGAACACCACCCCATGACACGAACGAACACCGCGCGCGAAGGTCTGTCCTGGCTTCTGGACAACCTGATCGACCGCATCCCGGAGACCCGGCACGCGATCGTGCTCTCGGAGGACGGTCTGCTGGTCGGTTCCTCGGCCGGACTCGCCAGGGCCGACGCCGAGCAGCTCGCGGCCATCGCCTCAGGGGTGCACTCCCTGGCCCAGGGCACCAGCCGCCACTTCGGCGGCGGACGGGTCCAGCAGACGGTCATCGAGATGGACGACCTGTTCCTCTTCGTCACCACGGCCGGCGGCGGAGCCCGGCTCGCGGTGCTGGCCACCTCGGCGGTGGACGTCGGCAACGTCGGCTACGAGATGACGATGCTGGTACGCCAGGTCGGCCAGTACCTCAGCGCGGCCCCCCGCTTTCCCCAGTACACCGGCGGTCCACATACGGGGGAGCATGAATGAGACATTGGTCCGAGGAAGACCCCTGGGCGGAGGACGACCCCAACCACCTCATCCGCCCCTACACCGTGACCGGCGGCCGTACCCACTCCGCCCTCGCCGACATCGATCTGATCGCGCTGATCAGCACCGTCCGGCCGCCCACCCGCGCCCAGCGGCTCCAGCCCGAACAACACCGGCTGCTCGCGCTGTGCCGCAGGCCGACGGCGCTGGTGGAGGTCGCGGCCTGCCTCGACCTGCCCGTCACGGTCGTACGCATCCTGCTGGGCGACCTTCTCGACACCGAACTCGTCTCCGTTTCCGCACCCACGGCGGCCGGTACCCCCGACGCCCGCTTCCTTCAGGCAGTGATCGATGGCATTCGAAGACTCTGACCTCACCGCGGTCTCGCCCGACGCGGCGACGGCCAAGATCCTCATCGCCGGCGGCTTCGGCGTCGGGAAGACCACGCTCGTCGGCACCATCAGCGAGACCGAGCCCCTGCGCACCGAGGAACTGATCACCGAGGCCAGCGTGGGCGTCGACGACCTGGCCGGCGTGGAGCGCAAGACCACCACGACCGTCGCCATGGACTTCGGCCGCATCACCCTGAGCACGGCCCTCGTCGTCTACCTCTTCGGGGCACCCGGACAGGACCGCTTCTGGTTCATGTGGGACGACCTGTCCCGTGGCGCCCTCGGCGCCGTCGTCCTGGCCGACACCCGGCGGCTGGACAGCTGCTTCCCCTCCGTCGACTTCTTCGAGCACCGCGGCATCCCCTTCGCCGTCGGCGTCAACTGCTTCGACGGCATGTGCGACGAGGACCCCGAGGACATCCGCGCGGCCCTCGACCTCCCGCCCGGGGTACCGCTCGTGCTCTGTGACGCCAGGGACAGGGAGTCGGTCAAGAACGTGCTGCTCGCCCTGCTCGAACACGTGATGCGAGGACTGGCCGCCGAGGCCTCTGCGGACGTGGCTTGGAGGTGACGTCCGAGTGACGTCCGAGTTCGCGCCAGCGGGGCCGCGCGCACGCGAGGCCCCGCGAGGGGCTCAGACAGTGACGACGAGCCTGCCCTGGAGGTGACCGCCGTCCGGCAGCCCGTGGGCGTCGGCGACACGCTCGGCCAGTCGTCGGTTGTGGCGCAGTGGTTGGGAGGGACCACCGCGATCCTCCCGCGCGGCGGAGGTGTGGCGCCGGCTGCGAGTCGGCTGATGCCACGTCGGTCCACTCTCAACCGGTCGGTCCGCCGCCGTGGGGACCCGTGCCGTCATACCCTTCCGGGGTCTGACGGCACGGGGACACGGGGGCACGGGTGCGGGGTGGCCCGGATCAGGCGGTCGCGACCTGCTCCTCGGCCTTCTCGTCGCTCCGCCGGTCGTCGGCCTCGGCGCGGGCGGCGGGAATGCAGGCGGCGACCAGTGCGGCGGTCACCGCGACACCGCACCCGACGAGCAGACCCGTGCGGAAGCCGCTTTCGGAGGTGAAGGTGTAGCCGCCGACCGTGGAGGTCATCTGGGCGAGTACGACGCCGACGACCGCCGAGCCGATCGAGGTCCCGAGGGAACGCATGAGCGTGTTGAAGGCGTTCGCGGCCCCGGTTTCGGCGGGCGGTACCGAGCCCATGATCAGGGCGGGCATCGCTCCGTACGCCAGCCCGACCCCACTGTTGATCACCATGCTGACCAGCATGCAGCCCCACGCCTGGCCCATGAGCGCGAGCGAGAGGCCGTAACCCAGCGCGATGACCAGGACACCGGAGATGAGCGTGAACTTCGGCCCGCGGGCGTTGGTGAGCTTGCCGCCCCAGGGGGAGACGATCATCATCATGAGTCCGCCGGGCGCCATCCACAGGCCGGCCGCGAGCATCGACTGTCCGAGACCGTAACCGGTGGCCTTCGGGAACTGCAGCAACTGCGGCAGAATCAGCAGGCTCGCGTACATGGCGAAGCCGACGAACACCGATGCGAGGTTGGTCACCAGGACGCGTGGCCGGGCCGTCGTGCGCAGGTCCACCAGCGGGCTGGGGATGCGCAGTTCCCAGATGCCCCAGCCGAGCAGCAGCACCACGGCGGCCGCGAAGAGCCCGAGTATCGAGCCGGAGGCCCAGCCCCAGTCGGCACCCTTCGACACCGCCAGCAGGAGACAGACCAGTCCGGCGGCGAAGCCTAGAGCGCCGACTGTGTCGAAGCGCTCGCGCCGGGCCACGACGGGTACGTCCGGGACGAACCTCCAGACCAGCACGGCGATCACCGCGGCCAGCGCCGCCGCGCCCCAGAACAGGACGCGCCAACTGGCGTACTGGGCGACGGCGGACGCGATGGGCAGGCCCAGGCCGCCGCCGATGCCCATGGAAGCGCTGACCAGCGCGATGGAGGAGCTGAGCCGTTCCGCCGGGACCACGTCGCGCAGCAGCGCCACGCCCAGCGGGACCATGCCCATGCCCATCCCCTGGAGGCCGCGTCCGACGATCATCGGCGCGACGGACGAGGACACTGCGCACACCGCGGATCCGGCCATGAGGGGCACGGTGCAGACGAGGATCATGCGCCGCTTCCCGATCATGTCGCCGAGGCGGCCGGTGACCGGTACGCACACGGCGGACACCAGCAGGGTGACGGTGATGACCCAGGCGGCGTTCGAGGACGAGGTGTGAAGGATGGTCGGGAGCTCCGCGATCAGCGGGGTGACGAGCGTTTGCATGATCGCTGCCACCGTGCCCGCGAAGGCCAGGGTGGCGACCACGCGGCCGGCATGGCCGGTCGGCTCGGGGGTGTCCATTCAAGGACTCCTACGGTTCCGGGGATGTGTATTGTGCACATGATGTGTATCACGCATGTTGTATGCATGGTGCATCGGCCGTGGGTGATACACATGACAGGCAGGCTCGACAGAGTGGACCGGGGAGCGGAGGTGGCATTCGCGTGACTGACCCCGTGCACGAAGTCGAGTACGAGCAAATGCTCCTGAGCCGGCACGGCCTGGGTCGACGCGGCGGACGGCGCAAGGACGGACTCATCGAGCGCAGCGCCTACGTCATTCTCAGCCGTCTGCGGATCCAGGGACCCATGTCGATCGGCGAGCTCAGCGAGGCATTCGGGCTCGACGCCTCGACTCTCAACCGCCAGACGGCCGCAGCCCAGCGCGACGGCCTGGTGGAACGCATTCCCGATCCGGAGGGAGGCATCGCCCGCAAGTTCTGCCTCACCGAGAACGGCAGGCAACTGCTCGACGAGGAACGCGAGGCCACGATCGCGGCGCTGGAACGCGTCATGGACGACTGGCCGGAAGACGACATCGCGGCGTTCGCCGGCTATCTGAGGCGTTTCAACAGCGGAATCGAGCGTCTCGAAGGCCGACCGTGGCCTCGACCGTGAAACCCCGCCGCTGACAAACCCGTCCCTCGATGGTGAAGTCCACTTCGGTGAAGTCGGCGGCGTCGCCGGAGGGTTAGCCTGCGTCTGTGACGACACCGCGGCGCAAGCTTCCCCGGGGCAGGAGTGCCCTGCCGGCCGACCAGGCGGAGGTCGTACAGCGGGGCAGGGTGTACACGGCGATGGCGCAGGCGCTGACCGAGCGGGGATACGCCGCCGTGACCGTCGAGGATGTCATCAGGCGGGCGGGGGTGTCCCGGCAGACGTTCTACCGCTACTTCGACTCCAAGGCGGACTGTTTCGCCGCGGCCTATCAGGCGGCCGGAGAGAGTCTGCTGGCGCAGGTCCTCGACCGGATGGCCGTGTTGGACGGCGCCTCCGGCGGCTCCAGCGGCTCCGGGGGTGGCGCGCAGGACGGTTCGCCGCTCCGTTTCGAACGGCTGGTCAGTGCCTACCTCAGTACTTTGGCCGCCGACTGGCCCACGGCCCGGCTCTGCCTGGTGGAGGCGTTCGCGGCTGGTCCCGGCGTGCTCCCCGTCCGGGCGCCCTTGTACGAGACCGTGGTGGACCTGGTCGCGGAGACCCTTGGGGTCGCGGACGAGGAGGGCCGGCTCGTCTGCCGGATGATCCTGGCGTCCACGACGGCCCTTGCGACCTCGGCGGTGGCCGATGGGGACCGCGGCCAACTCGATGCCGCGGGGGAGGAGTTGAACCGTTACGTGCGGCGGCTCTGGGACGCCGGCCTACTGGGCTCGCGTCCCTGACCGGCCGCCCACCCCCTTGCGTCCCTAAAAGACACGGGTGTTCCTTTGGGTGGGTGAACTGAGTATGCTGCGACAGCAACGCCGACTGTCGGACCCGAGCGCGGAGGCAGCGCATGTACGGCGGAACGGTCTCGGCCGGGCTGTTGCTGGGCCGGCGCTACGAGCTCCTGCACACGCTGGGGCGTGGCGGCATGGGCCAGGTGTGGGAAGCCAGGGACCTGCGCCTCAAGCGGCGCGTCGCCGTGAAGATCCTTTCGCCTGCCGGCGTTCCGGAGCCGCGTGACCTGGCTCTGTTCCGCCGGGAGGCGGAGATCGGCGCGATGCTGTCCCACCCCGGCATCACCACGGTCTTCGACATGGGCAGCCCCTCCCACGACGGCCGCACGCCCTGGTACATCGTGATGGAGCGGCTCGTCGGGCACAATTTCGCAGGAGAGCTTGCCCGGCACCCCGGGGGACTGCCGGTGGAGCAGGTTGTCGACCTTGCCGGACAGGTGGCGGCCGCGCTCGGCGCGGCTCACGCGCAGGGTGTCGTGCACCGTGACGTCAAGCCGGCCAACTTGTTCCTGCAGGACTCCGGCCTGGTGAAGATCTGCGACTTCGGCATCTCCCGGCTGGCGAACGCAACGCATCTGCTGACCGGGTTCCAGGTCGCCGGGACCCTGCCCTACATGGCGCCCGAGCAGTTCGCCACGCTGGCGGTCGACCACCGCAGCGACCTGTACGCGCTCGGCTGCGTGCTCTACGAACTCCTGGCCGGGCGCACATGGGTGGACCCCGGGGCGGACTGGCCGGCCGCCATGTACCAGCATTTCGAGGTCGCCCCACCGCGGCCGGCGGCCTCCCGGCCGGACATCCCCGAGGAACTGGACCGGCTCGTGCTGGACCTCCTGGCCAAGGACCCCGCGGACCGCCCGGCGGACGCCGTCGCCGTCGCCGCACGGCTGCGGGGCATCGGCCGACAGCCACGGCGCGGACCCGGCAGCACGGACGGCACCACGGACGGCAGCACGGACGCACAGCGGCTCGAACACCGCACCCGACTGCTGACCGACGCGGCCACGCTGTTCCGTACTCTCTACGTCCGGCGAGCCGCAGAGGTGGCCGACAGCGCATACCGTCTGCAGTTGGCCCTGGCACGACGCACCTCCGACCCCGACCCCGATCCCGACCGCGCAGCCGGTCAGGGACGTGCGTCCCACCAGGGCGGCGCCCTCGGGGCGGCGGAGCACGCAGCCGTCGACGCCCCGGAGTTGAGGACAGGGCCGGTGACCGTGGTCCAGTCGGTCGGCGCCATGGTGAGCGACGGGACAAGCTCCTGGGGTCAGGGCATCGGTGGATTCTTCGCGGTGTTCGGCGCGGTCGCAGGGCTGACCTCACAGGGCCACCCGGTCATCCCGTTGCGCTACCTCGACGCATACGAGACCTCGACTTTCGGAAACGTGGCGGTCGGCGCCTTCACGACCGGGTTCGCCGCCTGGGCTGTGGTGGGTCTCCTCGCCGGGGCCGCGGCGCTGCTACGGCGCTCCGACCGGGTGCTCATCGACAGCGAGGGACTGCACATCCGCCGCAGCACCGGGTCGCGCCGTTCCTTGGACATTCCCTGGGCGCTGGTGGACGCGGTGTTCGTCAGCAACCATCGCGACAAGCCCTACGGCAAGGTGCACCTGCGCTTCGTCCCCGGGCATGCTCCGACCGGGGCGTGGTGTGAGCTGAACTCCGTCACCTCGGAGGGCGGCGGTTCCTTCGTCGTCTACGAGAAGAACTGGGGCGACGCCACCCGCGTCGACCCCAGGAAACTGATCGCGCCGATCCAGCTTTTCGCGGGTCACCGCTGGCGGCCCACGACGAAACCGGTCGCCAGAGGCTCCGCCGCATCCGGTCGCCGTCGCTGACGCGCACGCGCGAAGACGACGAGTTCCTTGGAAGCGGTCACCGGCGAGGAAGGCTGGCGTCTGCAAACCGGCGGGGCGGTGTATGCGACGCCCGTGGTGAGCGGGAAGGTCAGGTCAGACCTGCCTCGATGGCGCGGCGGACGGCGTCGGCGCGGTCGCGGATACCCGCCTTGGCGAACAGGTTGTTGATGTGGGTCTTGACCGTGGCCTCGCTGATGAAGAGCTTCTCGGCGATGCCCCGGTTGGGCAGGCCCTGCCCGATCAGCGTGAGCACCTCGCGTTCCCGGGGAGTGAGGTCCTCGGGCAGACCCTGTCCGGGTGTCGGCGCCTTGGTCCGGACGGCGGCGAGCAGTCGGTCCTGCACCTCGCGGTCGAGCACGGACTGGCCGGCGGCAGCGGCCCGGATCGCCCGGGTGATGTCCTGGCGTCCCGCGTTCTTGGTGAGGTAGCCGCGGGCCCCTGCGCTCAGCGCGCCCAGGACCGAGTCGTCGTCGGCGAACGTGGTCAGCACGACCACCGCCACCTCGGGGTACTCCTCGCCGAGGCGTCGGGTCGCCTCGATCCCGTCCATCACGGGCATGCGCAGGTCCATCAGTACGACGTCCACCGGCCCGGCGGCGACAGCCGCCAGCACCTCGCTGCCGTCCGCCGCGGCCGCGACGACGTCGATGCCCTCGGACAGCCCGAGCACGGCGGCCAGCGGCTCCCGGACGGCGGCCTGGTCGTCGGCGACGACCACCCTCAACCGCTGTGGAATTTCGGTCGGTTCACTCATCCCGGGATCACTGCCTTCACATTCCAGCCGCCCTGGTCCGGTCCCTCGGTGACCGGGCCGGCGGTGACGGTGCCGCCCAGCAGGGCGACGCGTTCGCGCATTCCGATCAGCCCCATCCCGCTGCCGATCCCCGCCGTCACCGCGCGCGTGGCGGGGCGGTTGCGGATCGTCAGGGTCGTCGAGGAGCCGGCGAAGTCCAGTTCGGCGGCCAAGTCTCCGCCGGGGGCGTGCCGGGCGGCGTTGGTCAGCGACTCCTGGGCGATCCGCAGCAGGTTCTGCGTCACCTGAGGCGGCACCTCCCGGACGGTCCCGGTGACGGTGAGGACGTCCCGGTGGCCCGACGATTCGAGCATCGCCGCAAGGCTCTCCAGCAGCGGCAGGGAGTCCTCGCGCAGGGCGTGCACGGTCCACTGCGCCTGCTTCAGGCTCTCTCTGACCAGGCCGTGGGCCTTGTTGTTGGCCTCCCTGACCTTCTCCAGGTCACCGGTGTCGATCAGCGCGTCGGCCAGTTCCAGCTGCATGTTGATGCCGGCGAGCGAGTGCGCCAGCACGTCGTGCACGTCCCGGGCGATTCGGCTGCGTTCGGTCAGTACGGCGGTCCGGGCCTCGGCGCGGGCGGCGCGCTCGGCCGACTCGGCCGCCTCTATCGCCGCCACCACGGCCCGGCGCTGGCTGCGGTTGACGATGCCGATCAGGACCGGGATGCCGGTGGCGAGCCCGAGTGTCCAGGACAATACGTGATGCCCCGGCCCGAGGGCGAAGTACAGCACGCCGCCGCAGAGCAGACTGCAGATCCCCGCCAGCGCGAGGGCCGGCTTGGTCTCCAGGCGGTAACCGATGTGACCGGCGAGGAAGAAGGCGAAGAGATAGCCCGATCCGCTGCGGCTGGCACCGATCAGGGCGGCGGCCGCGACGACGCCGAGGGTCAGCCAGAGGAGGGCCGGACGGTCGGGGACCTTGTGCAAGGGCAGGTGCCGGGCCAGCAGGGCCACGGAGTTGACCACGAAGAGAGCGGTGACGGCCAGGCCCCAGCCGCTGAAACCCATCGGGCGGACCGTCAGGATCCCGATGACGACCACCGCGAGGGTCAGCAGCCACTGCACACGCGGGTCCCGTCCGGGAATCGGCTGCGGGGCCGCCCCCTGGGCCGTGGACCGGCCAGGGGGCGAGGCGCTCTCGGTTGCGGTCATGGGCAGAACATAACGCACGGTCAGGCCACGCCGTCGAGGACGGGCACGGGGGCGGCCGCAGCCCGGGTGATCCGGCCCCGTATGAAGATCGTGGCCAGCCGCGTGACCACTTCGGTCAGTGCCATCAGGACGAACGCCGCCACCCAGGCCTGCTCGCTGGTGATCTGGTGGGCGACGCTGAAACGGGCGACGTCGTCGGCGCCCCCGCCCTGCTCGGTCCACAGCTGGAAACCCATGCGCGCTCCCATGCCCAGCACCCACAGGATCGCCGACACCGCACCGGCCTTGATCAGGACGTGCTCGCCGACGACCCGGAGTCGGGTGTAGACGCCGCCGGCCACGCCCAGCGCGGCACCGACGCTCATCAGGACCCCGACCAGCACCAGGTCGTTGCCCGCGGTGGGGATGCTGTCCAGGTACTGGTGGGCCACGAAGACCACGATGCCCAGCGGGATCAGGAAGGACTTGAGGTCGAGCCGGCCCTCCCGCAGCTGCCGGAAGACGACCAGGACGAGGGCGATGTCGGTGATCCACTCGGTTGTTGTCATGCCCCCAAGCCTGCTGCGATCACGCCCGCAGCACCTGGACCCACAGGTGGAAACGAGGGTGGAGATCAGCCACCTCCTCGATCTCCACCCCCGCCACGCGCAAGGACAGCCACGTCCACCTGACGCACACCGGCCACGGTGATCGATCCGACCGGCCGGCAAGGCCCGCAGCGCGAAGGTCCACAGCGCCATGAAGCAGTCGGCACGGATCGGGTGCGAGGGCGGCCGTCGGCAGGACGCCTGCCTCAACTGCCTTACTGCCTTACTGCCTTGCGGCCTTGATGTCTTGCGATCACGGTCTTTGGCGGGGGAGTACAGCGACCGCGGCCGACGCCCCCCGCTCGTCACCGCGCTCCACTTGTACGCCGGACCCGAGTGGCACCCCGCCCCGCAGTCCCGTTGCCCCGCCGCCCCCACCCGGCCAAAAACCGTTGCCGCGCCGGTCGAAACCGTAGCTCGCAACCGTCAGTTCAAGCCGTTGTGGTGTTGCGCTCATGACAATCGCGAGCGGCGGATGTCAATCTGCTCTGCGAAAGTTCACCGCGAACTCACAGCTCCCTCACGCAATATCCCTATCTCAGCCCCCACTTCACCGCACGGCCGAGCAGACGTCACCCCGTCGCACCGTGCTCTCCCGCCCTGCCCACCCCCAGGACCCGCGCGCCGCCGGACGGCTCGACCCAGCCGACCCGCTCTCCCGGGCTCCACCGAGCCCGACCACCCCACAGAAGGAGAACGCCATGTTCCGGCAGGACCGTCACCACCGCCGTGTCAGACACAGCATCACCCTGGCGCTGACCGCGGCGACCACCCTCCTCGCGGCCGGCCTCCAGAACGGCACCGCCCTGGCCGCGCCCGGCGACCCCGGCCCCGCCAGGATCCACGCCACGCCCCGGGCCGGCGCGGCCCCGACCCCGCTCTCACCGGCCAAGCGGGCCGCCCTGCTCAAGAACGCCGCAGCCGGCGCCTCGGGCACCGCGAAGACCCTCGGCCTGGGTACCCACGAGAAACTCCTCGTCAAGGACGTCGCCCAGGACGCCGACGGCACCACGCACACCCGCTACGCCCGCACCTACGCCGGCCTCCCCGTCCTCGGCGGCGACCTGGTCGTCCACGACAGCGCGGGCCGCCTGACCGTGTCCCGGGCCTCGAAGGCGAACCTCGCGGTCCCGTCCACCAAGGCGAAGATCTCCTCGGCCGCGGCGAAGGCCCAGGCGCTCACCCTCGCGGCGAAGGCGGGCGCCGAACGGCCCGCGGTCGACGCCAGCCCCCGTCTCGTCGTCTGGGCCGCCTCGGGCAAGCCCGCCCTGGCCTGGGAGTCCGTGGTCGGCGGCTTCCAGGACGACGGCACGCCCAACGAACTCCACGTGATCACCGACGCGGCCTCCGGCAAGCGGATCTTCCAGTACCAGGGCATCGAAACCGGCACCGGTACCGGCCAGTTCAACGGAACCGTGCCCCTCGGCACCACGCTCTCCGGCTCGACCTACCAACTCGTCGACGGCGACCGCGCCGGACACCGCACCTACGACCTGAACCAGGGCACCTCCGGCACCGGCACCCTCTTCACGGACGACAACGATGTCTGGGGCGACGGCACACCGGCCAACCGGCAGACCGCGGGCGTGGACGTCGCCTTCGGTGCCGCCGCCACCTGGGACTTCTACAAGAACGTCTTCGGCCGCAACGGCATCCGCAACGACGGCGTCGCCGCCTACAGCCGCGCCCACTACGGCAACGGCTACGTCAACGCCTTCTGGTCGGACACCTGCTTCTGCATGACGTACGGCGACGGATCGGGCAACACCCATCCGCTGACCGCGCTCGACGTGGCCGCACACGAGATGAGCCACGGCGTCACCGCCGCCACCGCGGGCCTCACCTACTCCGGCGAGTCGGGCGGCCTGAACGAGGCGACCTCCGACATCTTCGCCGCCGCCGTCGAGTTCTACGAGAACCTGCCCGCCGACGTCCCGGACTACCTGGTCGGCGAGAAGATCGACATCAACGGCGACGGCACGCCCCTGCGTTACATGGACAAGCCCTCCAAGGACGGCGCGTCCAGCGACTACTGGAGCCCGTCCCTGGGCGGACTCGACGTCCACTACTCCTCGGGCCCCGCCAACCACTTCTTCTACCTCCTCTCCGAGGGCAGCGGAGCGAAGACCGTCAACGGGGTCTCGTACGACAGCCCCACCTACGACGGCCAGCCGGTGACCGGCATCGGCATCGAGAACGCCCAGCGCGTCTGGTACCGGGCGCTGACCACCTACATGACGTCCAGCACGAACTACGCGGGCGCCCGCACGGCCACCCTCCAGGCCGCGGCCGACCTCTTCGGCGCCTACAGCCCCTCCTACCTCGCCGTGGCCGACGCGTGGGCGGCGATCAACGTCGGCAACCGGATCGCGCTCGGCGTGAACGTGGCGCCCATCGCCGACCAGATCAGCGGAATCGGGCAGGCGGTGTCCTTCCAGACGGACGCCTACACCACCAACTCCGGCGCCGGCCTGACATACACGGCGACCGGCCTCCCGGACGGCCTCACGATCAGCGACACGGGCCTGATATCCGGCACCCCGACCACCCTCGGCACCAGCGACGTCACCGTCACGGTCACCGACGACACCGGTGCCTCCGCCACGGAGCGGTTCTCCTGGCAGATCGCCTACGTCTACGCCAACGCCACCCGGGTCGACATCCCTGACAACGCCGCCGCGGTGGAGTCCCCGGTCACCGTGACCGGCCGCACCGGGAATGCCTCCGCCACCACCCAGGTCTACGTCAACATCGTCCACACCTACCGTGGCGACCTGACCGTCGACCTCGTCGGCCCGAACGGAACCGTCTACTCGCTCCTCAACCGCAGCGGCGGCTCCGCCGACAACGTCGACCAGACGTTCACCCTCGACGCCTCCGCACAACCCCTCTCCGGCACCTGGAAACTCCGGGTCCAGGACCACGCCGCGATCGACGTCGGCTACATCGCCCAGTGGCGGCTCATCCCCTGACCCCACTCGGCCGCAACGGTCGTAGACACCCCTCGTCCCGGGACGCCCACCGCGTCCCGGGACAACCCGTTCAAGCCGGCCGGTCCGTCAGGATCACGCCCGCGACCACATCGAGCAGGTGGTCCGCGCGTGGGGACGGGAAGATCGTCGACGTCGTCCCGACCTGTCGCGGAGAGGGCCGTTGCCTTCTCTGAGGCCACGCCGGTGCGTGCGGGCCCAGGACAGTGCCCGAGCTCGCTTAAGCTGATCTTCACAGCAACTGCCAGTCGCAAACAGGGGGATCAGCGTGGGAACGTCCGGGACAGCGGGCATGGCCGACCCGATAGAGGAAGCCGCCGCCCCGAGCCGCACCAAGACGCTCAACTCGTTGATGTGGGCGCTGGCGATCCCGCTGGTAGCTGTGACGGGAGCGGTCCTTGCCCAGTTTCCCTGGTCGTTGATCGGCATCGTCGTGGTGGTCCTCGCGGGGTTCACCGCGCCCGCCGTGGCAGGCGGCGTCTGGAATCGCGCGGGGGCCGCGACCTTCGCAGCCGTGACGACGTTCGCCCTCGGTCTCTTCGCGGGGCCCAGCCTGTTCGAGACGTACGTCAAGCAGGTCGGCGAGAAGACCGACGCCTTGGTCGCCGACACCGCGACGTACAAGAACGCTAGGAACAGCGAGCGCACCGTCTGCCGCGTCGTGGACACCTCGGGCAAGGTCCAGGACCTGACCGAACAGCAGAACTGCCAAGGCCAGTTCAAGCGCGGCCAGCACATCGTCCTGTACAAGGATCCACTGGACGTCCTCGAACCGTGGGCCGAGGCCACGGACGACCGAACTGTGGACGTCGTCGGCCTGTATGCCACGGCCGGCCTGTTCACCGCCACGACCGCGACGCTCTTCTACGCGGGAGCGCGGCGGCGGTCCGACCGGGTGGTGGGACGGCCGGCGGGGTGACCGCGTCGGGTCAGCCCGTTGCTGGGCTCTGCGGGGCCCTTGCCCGCACGAACCCGTGGCTCCGCTCCACCTTGGCCACATGCAGCGAGTAGCTCTCGTACCACTCCGCCCACCCGCGCTTCTGCGCAGCACGGTGCTCGGCGTTGTACCGCCACTCCGCAAGGGCCTTGGCGTCGCGATAGTACCCGACGGTGATGGCCAGCCCGCCAGGACTCTGCGCGTAATCCATTCCCAGGTACCCGGGAATGTCCTTCACCAGGTCCTCCATACGCGCGTTGGTCTCGCTGTAGCCATGCGGACCCAGGACCAGAGTCTCATGACGTCGACTGTAGGGCGGACGCACCCGGCGATACCGCGTCTTTCCTGAACGGGATCCACGAGGGATCCGACTCTTGACCAAAGCGGTCCGGAAAGGGTCCGCGTCGGCAGTCCTGTGCGCGTATCTCCTGGTTGAAACTGACGCACGTGCATCGAGCAACCGAGTCAGGTGTACACCGGAAAGGCCGACTGGAAGGCCAGGCGAGGCCCGGCGCCTGCCCCGAGCCGAGCGAGGACATCGTCGAGCGCGAGGAACTCCTCCCACGGCTCCCGCTGTGTCGCCGCGGCCAGCGCCTTGACGAGCCTGTCCTCAAGGCTGGTGACGCGCTTGTCCTTCCACACCTTGTCGGCTGTGCTGACCAGGAGGTCCTCGATCGTCACGAGGGGGTCGTCCCAGCTGGCGTGAGTGGCGGCGAACCGGGCCAGGGAAGGCGGGAAGCCACGGCTCAGCAGCAGCTCACGACCGGCGTCCTCGTGGGCTGAGCCGGCCCCGGTGAGTTCCTCGGGATGCAGGACCTTGCCCACGTCATGGATTGCCGAACCGAAGAGGACACTGTCACGGTCCACGCCCAGTTCCGGGTAGCGATCCCGCGCCCAGTCCGTCAGTTCCACCGCAACGTCGTGGACCGCACGCAGATGCGCCGCCAGCCGGGGTGGGGCGTCCAGCGAACGCAACAGTTCTGCCACCGCGGCCGGCAGCGGCCGCAGAGGCGGCTCGCCCGGGGTGTCCAGGGCAAGTACCAAGAAGTCCGTGGGCGTCGCGGTCATCCCGCAGACATTACCGATCGACAAGCAGCCGAGAAAACCGGTCGGCAGGTCAGCGGGCCGTGGCATCCGTGAAGACGTTGAGGAGCGCTTGAGCGCGGCTGCGGAAGGCGTCGTCCTGGTCGATGACGCGGTCTTCGACTCCCGAGCGGACCACCCGGGCGTCGCCGTCGGCAAGGACGGCGAGCCGCCGTAGGTGCTCGCCGGTCAACGCGCCAGGGCCGAGAGCTTGCAGCGCATCACAGGCACCCGCCGGATCGGCGTCCACCTCGGCTGACCGCAAGGCGGCGGTGGCGAGCGCGGTGCGGTCCAGTGCGTCGGGATCGGCCACGGCCATGAGGGCCGCTACCGCTGCCGGTGCCTGCGCCGGATCGTCGAGTGCGGCTTCCAGGCGGGCGGCGAGCGGTCGTCCGGCGGGGCCGAGGAGCGCCGCAGTGCGGGAGGCCCGCGCCACCGACCACCGGGACCAGGGATTTTGTCCGGCGCGGGAGAAGACCGAATCCAGAACGGCGACCGCTTCGTCCGCCTTCCCCGTGACGCGCCACAGAGCCTCGGCGACCTCCGTGTCCTTGTCCAGGGCAGGCGTGGCCTCGTCCTCGGGAGAGCTGAGCGCCTCACGAAGGACCGGCGCCAGCGCCACTCCGCGGGGACCGAGCGCACCGGCCGTTCTGGCGGCGTCCCGCAACTGACCGCCACCACACTGGAGTTCCTGTTCCAGGCAGCGCAGTAGGGGCGCGATTTCGCCGGTGAGGTCGTACAAGGCCTTCGCCGCGAGGAGGACGCCCTGCTCGGCCCGCTCCCGCAACGCGGAGACGGCGACGGCCCGGGCGCGGTCCGCCGGGGCTCGGTCGGCGGCGACGGAGGCGATGGCCCGAGCGGCCTGGCCGGGAAAGCGCGGGAGCGCCGCACACAGCTCCGGCAATGCCGGCGCCGCCTCGGCGCCCCAACCCGCTAGCAGGCTTGTCAACTGGGACGGCTCGTTGCCGCTCAGGTCCTCGGGCCGGGCGAGACGGTCCCGGACGGCGTCGAGGAGCTCGCCGTCGTAGGGGAAGGCGAAGTCCTGCGGCCGCCGGAACCCGGCGGCCGCGTCGAGGGCGCGCGGCCGTCGCCCGATGCCGGCGGCGAGGAGTGGTGCGGCCTGCGTCGGCGCGATGAGCACGAGCGCGGCCAGGGCCCGGTCCGCATGGTCGTCGTCCCGGTGCGGATTCCGCCCGGCGAGCGGGGCGAGTACGTCAGCGGCCGGTGCGGCGACGCGGCCCAGACGACCCAGGAGAGACGCCATGGCGAGCGCCGACTCTTCGTCCACGGCCGCCGCAATCAGGCTCCGCACCAGTCGCCGCGGGGCACTGCGGGAGAGCATGCACGCGCGATCGGCCGCCCAGAGTCCTTCAGCCCGTACCGGGGCCCTGCCGTCGCGCAGAGCCGCGTCGACCAGGGTGAACGCCGCGTCGCGCGCCGCATGGTGGCCTCGGCCGAGAAGGGCCTGGACAACAGCGGTCAGTGGCTCGGCGCGTGCGTGGTCGAGATCAGAGCGCAGGGAGTCGGCAGGCAGCAGGGACAGCGTTGTGGTCTGCAGGGCCTCGGTCCATGGAGCGTCCGCGTCGAGGCCGGCGAAGACGGCGGCCAGACGCACCTGGGCGGGGGAGGACGGTTCCAGGACCGTGGCGGCCAACGCCGCGCCGCCCGGGGGATCCAGCCGGGCAATGCCGGCCAGGACCTCGGCGCGTACGGCGGCCTCGGACTCCTCGTCCCAGCGCGGACGGAGGCGCGGAAGCACGATCCCGGTCGCACGGGTGTGGGACACCGTCCAGGCGGCGATCCGGCGGACCTCCGGCTCCGGGGAGGCCAGCAGGGGAAGCAGCAACGGGAGCTGCTCCGTCACGGCCGCCCGGACCTCGCCCGCTGCCACGCCGTACTCGTCCTCGCTCTCGGCCATGCCCCCGAGCAACGCCAGAACGTCCGCCGTACCGTGCCCGGCCGCCGCGATCCCGGCCAGGAACGGCACCGCCTCCGCACTGGCCGCGTAGACGGTCCCCTGGTGCAGAACGCTCCCGTAGAGCTCCGACAACGCCTCCTCGGCGTCCGCGCCGGCCAGCGCGCGCAGCAGATCGGGAACGTCTTCCGCGCTGCCGTACGCGTGGGAAAGAGAGGACCAGGGACGGTCATCCAGGCCATCGAGGGCGTGTGCGAGATCCATGCGGAGCATCGTGTCACCGACCTCTGACATCACCTTGCCTTGTCTATCGAATTTCGATAGATTCCCATCGTGAATCGATGGAAGGGCGGGTCATGGGAAAGCTGGCGGTAGGTGCGCTGCGCACCGTGCTCGGGGTGGTACTGGTCGGCACCTTGTTCGTGCAGGCGGGGATGGTGTGGGCGTTGGTCGGCAAGAACGACCCGGAGGACGGGACGCTCCCACTGACCTCGCTGCGGGTGATCACGATCCTGGGCATGGTGGCGGTCCAGGTCGCGCTGGTCTGCGTCGGGCGGCTGGTGACGATGGTGCGGCGCGGAACGGTGTTCTCGCACGCCGCGTTCCGGTACGTGGACGGTGTGATCGGCGCGATCGTGGCGGCCGCCCTCGTGTGGTTCGCGGTCACGGCCGTCAACGCGCCGGGCCAGCGGGACGACCCGGGCGTCACTCTCATCATGGGCGGGATCGGCGTGGCCATCCTCGGGGTCGCGCTCATCGTGCTCGTACTGCGGATGCTGCTCGCCCAGGCCGTCGCACGCGACGTCGAAGCGACGCGGATGCAGGCCGAGTTGGACCAGGTGATCTGATGCCGATCGCCGTCGACATCGACGTGATGCTGGCCAAGCGCAAGATGTCCGTGGGTGAACTCGCGGACCGCGTCGGGATCACACCGGCCAACCTGGCGGTACTCAAGAACGGCCGCGCCAAGGCGGTCCGCTTCGCGACACTCGCCGCGCTCTGCGAGGTGCTGGAATGCCAGCCGGGCGACCTGCTCCGCTGGGAGGCCCTGGACGCCGTGAGCGAATGAACCGGGCCTGCTGACGTTCAGCGGGTGGCGAATTCCGGCGTGGGCAGGGCGCGTTCATCGACGAGGTGGTCGCCCTCCCCGTATCGCCACCCGCGGTCGCGGCAGTGACCTGGACGCGGTGACTCACTCAAGTCCGGCGGCCTGCCGAAGTGTTGCTCGATCGTCGGGTCGGGTCACATCCTCCGCCAACATCGCCACGACGCTCGCGTGCTCCGCGAACACAGCCCGGCACTGTTCACGCTCGGGATGATCGCTGTCACTGCCGAACCAGCGCACCACGCCCTCGTTGCGTCCGTCCGTCGGCTTGGAGAAGCCGGCGATGCAGACCAGAAGACCCAGCAGCCGGGACCGCACGGGAACCCGCGGGTCGCTTGCCAGGCGGATCAGGAACGGCAGCGCTGTCGGAACGCTCGGGTTCATCTCTCTGACGCTGTCGAGAAGGGAATTGGTGAGTACGCGCGTGGCCTCGGGCGCGGCAGCCTCATCGAGAAGGCCGTGCAGCAGCACCGGGATCGCCGCCGGGCACTCCGGGAACTCGGACCAGCGGACATCCTCGCATCCGAGGAGGGCGTGATGGCCACGGCCGGCCTCAGCAGCCAGCGGATATTCCTGGCGGAACCGAGTTATCGCTGTCTCCTTGGCGACCAGATTCGTACTGCACACCTGCCTGTCCCCGTCCTGTCCGAACAAACCCCGAACTCCACGTCAGCCGAAGCCTTGCGCGATCAGAGACGCACGCACAAGCCAAGACGCCGAACCGCGTCGTCCGCCGGGCCCGCTCGAACGCGCGTCGCGGCCCGGTTCGTACTCGATGCGTGCCGGGTCGGTCTCGCGTGTCAGCGGTGATTGACGTAGGCGACGAGTCCGCCGATGGTCAGACCCACCGCGCATCCGCTGCGGAAGGCCTCGTAGCGCATGGGCGGGGTGTGCTGCGCGTCGGTCATCGCGTACGGTGCGCGGATCCCCAGTTCCACGCCGCACAGGCACACGACGTACCCGTGACGCAGGGCGGCGGCCTTCCACTCGGGGTCGTGCGGGACCCAGGTGCGGGAGTAGATCTCACCGTCGGGCGTGCGCAGTTCCAGCCGGGAGTAGGTGTATCCGAAGCGCTGCTCCAGTTTTGGCTGTTCATCGGGCGTCTCGTGCAGCTCCCATCCGGGGATCCAGTGCAGGTCGGAGGGTTCGGGCGGTAGGCGCCTCATGCCGAACAGGATGGCGCCTTCGATCTGCGGTTCCTCGGGTATCTCGTCGGGCGAGGCCCCCTTCGGCGCGATGTACCCGAAGTAGCCCACGCCCAGGGCCTGCCTGAACTCGAAGAGGGCGGCGGGCATGTGACGTGTCTGCGCGTGATCGAGGGTGACCGTGCCTTCGGCGGTCTTCGGAGCCATCCGCACGTGCTCGAGCCGCAGCGCGGGGTCGTCGCAGAACAGGATCCGCCCGAGGTCGTCGATCTGTTCGAACTGATACCGGCTCATCTTCTGCAGCCCTCCGGTTGGTTGCCGTTCCGCGTCCGCGATGCCGACGATGGATTCTTGAACGATCCTATTGAAGGATCGTTGAACAATCCATACTTTGGAACGCGTGCACCACCAGGCCGGCGGTTTCATCGAGAGCAGGGGTGAAGTTGAGCGTGGAGGAAGTACACAAAGGGCGGACAGGCGTGGGCCGGCGGGTGCTGGTGGGTGCCGCGAGCAGCGGCGCGGCGTTGGCACTGTGGGCTGCCGTACGGCTGATCGAGCGCACAGCCTTCGTCACGCATGCCCAGTGGATCGACGTGCTGTGCGCGCTGGCGCTTCTCGGCTGCGTGTTCCTGTCCACGTCCTGGTACTTGGGCATCCATTGGCTGCTGTGTGCGGTATGCCTCCTCGGGGTGCTGTTCCTGCAGAACAAGGAGCTGGATCAGCAGGCACTGCACGAGCGCGGGCGTACCGAACACGTCAGGGTCCGACAGATTCAGTGGACCGACGGCGACGGCATGGGCGACAGCGCCCACCTCTACACGGTCACCGTCCTCGACGGCCCACCGCTGGCTCCGATCGAGGAGAACGGGGGGCTCATCGGCTGGAAGTGGGTGGTAGGCGGCACTTACCCGGTGACCGTCGATCCGCAGGGCCGTGTCCCGCCCAGGCGGGGGGACAAGCCAGGGCCCCCGGTGATCCAGCAGCTCCTGCAGATCCCACTCGGCCTCGGCATGACCTTCGCCCTGTGGCGGCCCGCGGACCTGCTCCTGCGCCGAAGACCGGAGCGGAGCAGCGGGCCCCTACGTCCCTGGAGATGACGCGTCGGCCAGAGCCCGCTGGATTTCGGCTGCGGGGAAGGGAGTGCGTTTGCTCTGGGTAAGGAATCGACGGTGGAAATCGTCCAGGACGATGGCGTGTGGAGCGTGACGGTTGATGACCGCGGCGATGTCGGCGGGAATGCCGGTGGGTTGGCGGCCGTCCACCCATTCGCGCAGGAAATCCCCGTGTTCGGCACCGTCGCGCACGCCGTCCGGCAGATGGTGGCGAAGGAGGTGGTTCGGTGCGTAGGAGCGGTCGTAGACGAGATGATCGGCGAGGAAATCGCGCTCCTCCGCCGAGAGTTCGAAATCGCGGCTCAGCGCGAGCCCGAAGTCGGCGAAGTACACCCGCCGGCCGTCCGTGAGCAGATTGGTGAAGTGCGCGTCGAAGTGGACCAGTCCGCGCGCGCTCAGGAACTCCGTCCCGCGCGCCAGCGCGTTCTCGACCCACTGATAGGGCGATTCGCCTCCGCGCCGCGACGGGGCCGCGTCACGGGTGTCGCCGAGCCATGCGGCGAGCGTTCGTGGCACATGCTCCAGGAAGAGCACGAGGCTGTAGGAGGACTGTCCGATGGCCTCCAGCCGACGCCGAACGGCCGACGAACCCTCCCAATGCGCTACGGCCCCCTCGACGCCGCCGAGCCCGTCGACGAAACCGTCCGGGGGAGTGTCGGGCAGGACTCGCCAGTGGTACAGCAGCGGGAAACCGGCGTACTCGTTCTTCAGCACCCAGCCTGTCGTCATGATGTGCGCGGCCAGCTCACGCCAGGCACCGAACCCCGCCGACCCCGCCCCGTACTGGTAGAAGAGAGGAAGCCCGAACACGTTCGCCGTCGACCGCACGTGCTCCGGCCGCAGTTCGACGTCCGTCAGCGGGACCCGTTTGACGAAGACGCGTACGCCCTCGACCTCCATCTCCGCCGACCTGCCGCCGATACCGGAGCCAAGACCTGGCGCGGCGGAGACCGCATCCGCAAGCCGACGGTCGCTGAACAGGGACAGCCGTGTTCCCACGGCCGCGCAAGCGGACACCCGCGCGCTATGCGCTGAGTCGGTCATGTCCATCGGCGACTCCCACCTGACATCAGATCCGGCATCTTTTGATCATTCCGGCTCGGCGGACGCGACTTCTCAGCGGGCCCCGGGCGTTGCATCCGTGTCGTGGACGAGTTCAGCGAGCTGGATGAGGAAGCTGTATGTTGACAGCCGTCCTTGAAGGCGCACGAAGTAGGAGCGGTCGGAGGCCTTGAAGACTTCGCGGCGGCGGGTCTTCCGCCGGCCGTGGTCAAAGCCGGTCGCCGCTTGCAGGAGTGTTGCCGCCGCTTCTTCCGCGCTTCCCTCGAATTCCGCGACGGTCTGCGCCTCCCGATCCATGTCCGCGACGCCGGCGACGGGTACGGCCAGCACGATCCATCGGGTCATCCTCGTCGAGTCCGTTTCTCTTTGGCGGCGCGGCGGGTGTGTCGGCCGACGTGATGTTATCGGGGTCAGTAGGCGCGTGCGATGACGGCGGTGGTGCCTGGTTGGTTGTCGTCGTGGGGCACTGATCCGTCCGCGGTGGTGAGGCAGCGTACGGTCACGCCGTGTTCGGCGAGTTTCGCCTCGCCCTCAGGTCCCAGCGCTGTCCAGGGAATGTGCGCCCAGCCGGTGTTCGCCGCCTCCAGGGCCTCCTGGACGGTGGTGACCTCGACGGTGTGGTCTTCGCGGTGTTTGCGGGACTGCGCCAGCAGCAGAGCCTGGTCGTCTTCGAGGACGGTCGGCAGGAGTGCGGGCAGGGCGTCGAGTGGTGTCGGTTCCTTGGTACCGGGCAGGCGGCGGACGAGTACGGCGGTGCCCTCGTGGAGGTCGCGGGGTCCGATCTCGATCCGTACGGGGACCCCTTTGAGCTCCCAGTCGACCGCGCGGCGACCGAAGGGCACGTCGGTGCGGTCGTCCACGTGTACACGGACGCCCGTGGCCGTCAGCCGTTCGCCGAGTTCGCGGGCCTTGGCGACCACGACCTCGTCGTCCTTGACGGCGAGAACGACCGCCTGGACCGGGGCCAGGCGCGGCGGGACGCGCAGGCCGTCGTCGTCGCCGTGCATCATGACCAGCGCGCCGACCATGCGGGTGGTGGAGCCCCAGGAGGTCTGCCAGACGTATTCCTGTCGGCCGTCCTTCGTCAGGTAGCGGGTGTTGAAGGCTCTGGCGAAGTTCTGGCCGAGCTCATGGCTGGTGGCCATTTGGAGGGCCTTGCCGTCGCCCGTCATGCCTTCGAGCGTGAGGGTGTTGATGGCGCCGGCGAAGCGTTCCCGGGCTGTCTTGCGTCCGGGTACGACGTCCAGGGCGAGGACGTTCTCCATGAAGTCGGCGTAGACCTCCTGGTGGATACGTGCCGCGTAGGTACGGGCGTCGTCTTGGGTGGCGTGCGCCGTGTGACCTTCCTGCCACAGGAACTCGGTCGTGCGCAGGAAGACACGCGGCCGCAGCTCCCAGCGGACCACGTTCGCCCATTGGTTGATCAGCAGCGGCAGGTCCCGGTAGCTCTGTACCCACTTGGCGAAGTAGTCGTTGATGATCGTCTCGGAGGTGGGCCGGACGACGGCGGGTTCCTCCAGTTCCTTGCCGCCGCCGTGGGTGACGACGGCCAGTTCGGGTGCGAAGCCCTCGACGTGTTCGGCTTCCCTGGTCAGATAGGACTGCGGGATGAGGAGGGGAAAGTACGCGTTCTGCGCGCCGGCCCCTTTGATCCGGGCGTCGACTTCCTGCTGCATCCGCTCCCACAGTCCGTATCCGTAGGGCCGGATGACCATGGTGCCGCGCACCGGCCCGTTGTCGGCCAGTTCAGCCTTGTTGATCAGGTCCTGGTACCAGCGCGGGAAATCGTCCGCCCGGGGTGTGAGCACGCGTGCTTTCGCCATGGCGCGCAGAGTAGGGGGCGGGCCCGCCCGGGCGCGAACCCATTACCCGTCGTACTTCTCGCACGTCAACGGCACACGAGCCGCCCCGCGGTCATGACGCCTTTCGCTGCCGCCTGATGGGCTCCCCGGTCCGGTGCAGGTGCGTGAGTGCCTCGCGGTACGACTGGATCAGCCCGGTCTCGTGGTAGGGCACGCCGATCTCCTCGCAGTACGCGCGTACGACGACCTGGGCCCGCCGCAGATGCGGAGACGGCATGCTGGGGAACAGATGGTGCTCGATCTGGTAGTTGAGCCCGCCCAGCATCAGGTCGGTGAGCGGGCCGCCCCGCACATTGCGCGAGGTGAGTACCTGGCGGCGCAGGAAGTCGGGCCGGTCGTCGCCGGTGAAGGTGGGCATGCCCTTGTGGTTGGGGGCGAAGGCGCACCCCAAATACACCCCGAAGAGGCACTGGTTGACGGCGAGGAACGCCACCGCCTTGCCGGGGGAGAGCACCAGGAACAGTGCGGACAGGTAGAGCGCCATGTGCAGGAAGAGCAGGCCGCCTTCCAGCCGGCGGCTCTTCAAGGAAGGCGAGAACAGCGCCCGTATGCCCGACACGTGCAGGTTGAAGCCCTCCAGCGTCAGCAGCGGGAAGAACAGGAACGCCTGGTGGCCGCCTATGAGGCGGGCCAGCCCACTGCTGTTGCGGGCCTGCTCCGTGGACCACACCAGGATGTCCGGGGCGACGTCGGGGTCGAGTTCCTCGTGGTTGGGGTTGGCGTGGTGGCGGGTGTGCTTGTTCATCCACCAGCCGTAGCTCATGCCGATGCCCAGGTTGCCGAAGAGCCGGCCCCAGATCGCGCTCGTGCGGCGGTGCCGGAACACCTGCCGGTGCGCCAGGTCGTGGGCCACCAGCGCCACTTGGCCGAAGACCAGGGCCATGAAGGCGGCGACCGCCAGCTGCCACCAGCTGTCACCCAGCACGGCGAACGCCGCCCAGCCCGCCGCCAGGAGTCCGATCACCACAGTGAGCCGCACCGCGTAATAGCCGTGCCGCTGCCGCAGCAGACCTGCCTCGGTGATGCGCCGGGAGAGCCCGGCGAAGTCGCTGCCGACGTCGGTGCGGAGTCTGCTGGGACGCACGGCGGCCGCTGCGGTCGCGACCGAGGCGTCGGAAGAAGTCGTCATGCACCCGAGTCTCGTTACGGCCCTCCCACCGGGACCAGCCGGTCAGCTGCAGGCCTCCCCGGGGGCCGAGCCCCCACCACCCCATGGGGTTGTCCCCACCCCCGTACCACCTGACCTGGCCCTGCACGCTCGCAGGCAGCGAGGCACAGGCCCGGCGCGACTGGGGGGAACATTCGTCCAATCCACCGGCGCCCACCGGCGGACACAGTGGGCCTATGACCACTGAATGAGAGAGAAGAGTTCCATGCGGATTCTGGTCTCGGGCGCCAGCGTCGCCGGTCCGGTGCTGGCCTACTGGCTCACCAGGCACGGCTTCTCCGTCACCGTCGTCGAGCGTGCGCCGGGTCTGCGCAGGACCGGCGGGCACGCGGTCGACCTGTTCCGGCCCGCGATGAACATCTCGGAGAAGATGGGCGTGCTCGCGCGCGTCGAGGAGCGGGCCACCGGCACGAAGCGGATGACCGTCTACGGGGAGGGCCTGCGCGGTCCCGTGCGGGCGGACCTTTCCAAGATCTTCGGTGCGACCTCCGAACGGCACGTCGAGATCATGCGCGACGACCTGAGCGAGATCTACTACGACGCCGCACGCGACGACGTCGAGTACGTCTTCGGCGACTCGATCACCGCGATCTCACCCGACGGTGAAGTGCGGTTCGAGAACGCCGCGCTGCGCCGCTTCGACCTCGTCGTCGGCGCGGACGGACTGCACTCCACCGTGCGCCGCCTCGTTTTCGGTGAGGAGAGCCACGATCACGCCTTCATCGGGGCCTACTTCGGGGTATTGACCCTGCCGAACGCCCCCGGCCTCGACCGTGAACTCCTCATCCACGTCGGCGTCGGCCGCACCGCCGGCCTGTACGGTGCCCGGCATCTCGGCGACGCGCGGGCGCTGTTCCTGTTCCGCAGCGAGCGCGAACTCGACTACCACCACCGCGACGTGCTCCGGCAGAAGGAACTGCTGCGCGCCGCGTTCGCCGGTATGCACGCCCACGTGGACGGCTGGCTGGACGAGCTCGACCGCACTCCTGCGTTCTACTTCGACTCGATCACCCAGCTCCACATGGACACCTGGTCGCGCGGGCGGGTCACGCTCGTCGGGGACGCGGGCTACTGCCCCGGTCCGGCCGTCGGCGGCAGCACCAGCCTGGCCGTCGTGGGCGCGTACGTCCTCGCCGGAGAGCTGGCACGGGCGGGCGGCGACCACGAGCGGGCCTTTCCCGCGTACGAGCGGGCGATGGCAGCGCATGTACGAGGCAGCCGCACGGTCGCGCTGAGTGCGGCGAGGACACTGATTCCCACGTCCCGCAGCGGCGTGTGGGGGCTGGCCCAGGGCGCGCGCCTGATCTCCGCTCTGCCCGCGCGCCCCAGCCGCGCCCTTCTTCGCCTCATCACCAAGAGCGCTCGCTTCTACGACTCCGTGAGCGTCGACGACTACCCGACGACGGATTAGCGCGGCGGTGATGGCGGTGCGGGCGGTGCGGGCAGTGCGGACGGTGCGGGAGTGAGGCCGGGGTTTGCCGGGGTTTGCGCCCCTGCCCATGGCCGCTTCACTCGGCTGGCACCAAGTAGGTACCATGAGGGGCATGCCATCCCTGAACGTGTCCTTCACCGACGAGGAACTCGAGGGTGTCCGGGCCGCTGCCGCGGCCGAGGGCAAGAGCCTCAAGCAGTACCTTCACGACCTCGGCGTCCGTGAGATGCAGCGCAAGCGGTTCGTCGCCGGCGCGTCCGAATGGGCTGAGCGGCTGCGCGGCGAGTTCGACGAGGCCTTCCCCGACGAGGTGCCACCCGCCGATCGCGGCGACGGAGCTGCCGCCGCCTGATGCCGCCCCTCTACATCGACGTCTCCTGGCTGCTGGACGTCCAGGAGAACGCGCTCGGTCACGACGACCTGTCCGTCTCGGACTACTCGGCGCTGGTCGCCGCCGTCGCCCGCCACAAGACCCGGCTGCCCACCCTCGCGGCCGCCGACCCGGACACGGCCTGGCGTGCCGCGGCGCTGCTGCACACGATCGTGCGCCTGGAGCCGCTGCCGCACCGCAACAGCCTGTATGCCGCGTTCATCGCCGCCCAGTACATGGCGCAGGCCGGCGAGGGCATCGATCCCCCCTATGGCGCGCTGTCGGATCTGGTCCGCAAGGTCCGCGACACTCGTATCGGCGTCCAGGACGTTGCCGACCAGCTGCGCAACTGGAAGCTGTAGCGAAGAACTCGGCCCACCGGGGCGGTGTGTCAGATCATGGCGAGCCGGTCCACCAGTAGCTCCACCCGCGGCTCGGCGTACTCGGGCAGCAGGCGGCCCGCGCGGGTCAGGGTCGCCAGGCCGTGCAGGGACGCCCAGAACACCTCGGTGAACAGCCCGGGGTTTACGCCGTCCCCGGCGACTTCGCCGAGGCTCTCCATGAGGGCGGCGAAGGCGTCCTTGAGGGGTTGCGGGGTGTCCTCCCGCGCGTACGGCAGGCCGCCGTCGAGTTGGAACAAGGCGTCGTAGACCGCCGGGTTGCGTGCGGCGTAGTCGAGGTAGGCCCGGGCCAGGGCGGCGACACGGGCGCGCGGGTCGTCCTCGGCGGCGGTCGCGGCCCGCAGGAACGCGGCCATCTCGGTGGCGCCCTCCAGGGCGACGGCGCCGATGATCTCCCGTTTGCCGCGGAAGTGGCTGTAGAGGACGGGTTGGCTGTACTCGATGCGCTCGGCGAGCCGGCGGGTGGTGACCGCGTCCCAGCCCTGCTGCTCGGCGAGTTCGCGGGCCGTCGCCACGATGAGGCGCTCTCGGGCCGCCCGTTCGCGCTCCTTGCGTTCCTGTACCGACATGCATCGATCCTAGCACTGCTAGACATCGGAGCGGCAGCAGGTCTAGTGTTGCCTTATCTGCTAGCAACGCTAGATCAACGGAGGGATCGTCATGCTCAACGCACTTGAGGTCGTCACCACCGTCGTCGTCGGCCTGCTGGTGGGGGTGGAGTTCTCCGTCGCCTTCATCATGAACCGGATCCTGGACGCGCTTCCCGAGGACAGCGGGCAGCTCGGCCACGCCCACGGCGGCCGGATGCTCGGTGCCCTGATGCCGTTCTGGTACGTAGGCTCGCTCGTCCTCAGCGCGATCTGGGCCATCGCCGGACGGCACCACCACGGCGCCGGACTTGTCGTCGTCGCCGCCGCACTGCTGATCGTCAGCGTGGTCATGTCGATACTGCTGCTCGTCCCGATCAACAACCGGAACAAGACCTGGACCCCCGAGAACCGTCCCGCCGACTGGAAGGAGCAGCTGAACCGGTGGGGCCGCTACCACTACGTCCGCGTCGCCGTCCTCATCGCCGCCTTCACCCTGCTGGTCGCCGCCCTCGCCTGAACCCGAGAACCCCGGTGGCGGGTTTGGTCGTTTCCACGGTTCCCGATGGATCTGTGCGCTAGCTTGAAACACACGTCACAGGTGAATGGGCATCCGTGGTGCGGGAGGTGGTTGTTGACCCCGGCACAACTGCGGGCGTTCTCGGTGACCGTCCGCCTCGGCTCTGTGAAGGCCGCAGCGGCGGACCTGAGCGTGACGGAAGCCGCGGTCTCGATGCACATCGCGCATCTGCGCAAGGAACTCGGTGACAGGCTGTTCACCCGGACCGCCAACGGACTCGCCTTCACACCCGGTGGGCTGCGGCTCGCCAGCCGCGCCGCCGAGATGCTGGGACTGCAGGAGCAGACCGTCCTGGAGGTCCGGCAGGCCGGTTCCGGGCGGCGGCTGCTGCGGGTCGCCGCGTCGAGCCTGTTCGCCGAGTACGCCGCGCCCGGACTCATCGAGCTGTTCGCCGGCCGCGCCGACGACCTCGACGTCGAGCTGAGCCTCCACGACCCGCAGCGCTTCGGACTCCTGCTCGCCGAGCGAACCGTCGACGTCGCCATCGGGCCCCGGCCCGCCACCATCGACGACACGATGACGTGCACCCACTTCCTGAACTACCAGCTCATCGCCGTCGTCGGCGCCGACCATCCCCTCGCGTCCAGGACCGGACCGGCTCGGATCGCCGAACTGCGCGACCAGACGTGGCTGCTCGGTCCGTCGGCGGTGGGGCGGGTGGGTCTGGTGCCCGCCGTGGTCCGCCGCATCGGGGTGGCCGAGCACAACCAGCGCATCTTCCAGAGCCATGCCGCCGCCGTCGACGAGGCCAAGCACGGCAAGGGCATCGCGCTCGCGGTGGCGTCCGCCGTCGCGAAGGACCTGGCCGACGGCGGCCTCCACGAGCTGAACGGGCCGCAGCTGCCCGCCCGCGGCTCCTGGAACCTCCTCGCCCTCGGTGACCGCGAAGCCCTGCCCGCCGCCGCCGAGCTGCGCCGCTTCGTCACCACGCCCCGCGCCATCCAGGCCATGCTGCGCGGTGCGGGCGTCACCCCGGGCCGCTTCCGGCCGGCCATCCATGTGACGCTCTGGAGCTGAGCGCTCCGCTCGAAGTGCCGCGCTGTGTCGTGGATCGTCCGCAGCGCTGTCGTGGCTGCTCGCGCCCGCGCGGCGGCAACCGCACATCTATACGGCCCCGCGCCCCTTCGGAGTGCTGCCCGACCGCCCGGCGCCGCGGCCGGTGCGGTGGGCGATCTCGCCCGGCACCCGCAGCAGCGCCGCGAACGTTTCGGCCGGGAGGAGCAGGTCGACATGGGGGAGCGCCGCCGCCATCGTCGTCGTGCGCGGGGTGAACCCCGGGGCGCCCGCACGGGGGTTGAGCCAGACCACCGTGTGCGCGCGGCGGCCCAGCCGGGCCATGGCCGCGGCCAGGCGTTCGGGCGGGTCGCCGTCCCAGCCGTCCGAGGCGATCAGGACGACCGCGCCACGCAGCGTGCCGCCGTGGTGCGAGGCCAGCAGAGTCTCCAGGCAGGACGCGATCCGGGTCCCGCCGAACCGGTCGACGACCCGCTCCGCCGCCTCCTCGAACGCGGTCTCGGCCGAGCGGTGCGCCAGCACCGTGGTGAGCCGCGTCAGCGATGTCCCGAAGGCGAACACCTCGGCCCGCGTCGTCAGCGCGAGCGCCCGCATGAGGTGGAGGTACGCCACGGCCTGTGCCTGCATCGACCGGCTCACGTCGCACAGCACGACGACCCGGCGCGGGCGGTCCACAGGCCCCGTGCGCACCAGCCGCACCGGTTCCCAGCCGGTGCGGCGGGCCCGCGCCACCGTCTCCCGGATCGCCACCCGGTGCCCGCCCGGCCGCACCGCATGCCGTCGGGAACGCCGTGTCGGCCACCGCGTCAGCGCCCTCTCCAGCCACCGCCCGAGCAACTCGGCCTCCCGCTCACCGAGTTGCTCGAACGGTGTGCCCACGGCACCGGCCACATCGGTCGGCAGTCGTTCCGGCACGGTCAGGGCGTACGCGTCGTCGTGGGCGGTGGCCGCGACCACCGGCGGCAGCGTCACCCACGGCAGCCCGGCACCCTCGACCGGGTCGCCCGGTGCTCCGGGCGGTGGCGCATGGGTGCCGTCCCCGCGCGGGGACGAGCCGGTGCGGCCGGCGCGGCGCGCGTGCGGGTCCACCGCCAGTACGGCCTCGCCGAAGACGGTGTCGAAGACCTCGTCGAACCGGGCCAGGTGCGGCTGGTCGCGGACGAGCGTGACGCGCGCCGCCCAGTACAGCGCCGTGCGCGTGACCGGCGGCGACGCGGCCAGCGCGGCCACGAAGTCCTGCGTCGCGGTCAGACCCACGGGCACGCCCCGCAGCCGTAGCCGGTCCGCCAGCGCCACGGCGAACGCGGCCCGGTCGACGGCGGGCAGGAACAGGTCGGTCCGTGTCATCACACCGGCTCCGGATCAGCGCACCAGCAGATAGACCAGCACACCGATGACACAAGCAGCCACGGCCAACGGGATCAGCCGCTTGTACACCGACTTGCCGGCCAGCCGCATCAGGTCCAGCGGCTCGCTCTCCTCCCCGGCCGGCACGGACACCGGTCGTGCCTCGGCCGACGCCGACGCCGACGCCGACGCCGACGGGGACGCCGACGCCGACGGGGACGCCGCCTCGCGCGGTGCGCCGGACGAAGGGTCCGAGACCGGCTCCGGCTCCGGGTCGCTCACCGTCTCGGGGGCGGGGGAGGGTCGTACGACTGCCGAGGCCTGTGCCGCATCCGCTCGCACGCTCGCCGTAGGTACGGGCTCCGGTGCCGGGGTGGGCGGGTCGGCCGGGGCCAGCAGCTGTTCCTCCACGTTCGCGACGAACTGGGCGAAGAGCTTCTCCGAGATCTCCTTGATCATGCCGCTGCCGAACTGGGCGAGTTTTCCGCTGATGCTGAGATCCGTGCTGACCGACACGATCGTGCGGGTGCCCTCGGGGCGCAACCGCGCGTGGACGGTCGCCGACGCGTTGCCCTGCCCCCGCATGTCCCTGCCCGCCGCCTTGATCACGGCGGTGTGCGCGGCCTCGTCCTTCTCCACGAACCGGGCCGTGCCCTGGAACTGGCTGATCACCGGCCCCACCTTGACCCGGACCTTGCCGCGGTGGACGTCGCCGTCCACGCCGGTGAGCTGGGCGCCCGGCATGCACGGGGCGAGGGCCTCCAGATCGGTGAGCGCCTCCCACGCCCGCTCGACGGGTACGTCGACGCCGAACTCGTTGTCAATCCTCATGGCTTATGGTCTCCTCGCCTCTTCGGGGTGGCCGAGTTCTTCGAGGGCCGCCGTGATGGTGGTGCGGTCGTCGGGGCTCTTGGCGACCGCGCTCAGGGTGGTGACGACGTCCCGGCGGGCCAGCCGGGACACCCGCAGCGCGGCGAGGGCGGAGACCCAGTCGATGGCCTCCGCCATGCCGGGCGCCTTGTCCAGATCCAGGGCGCGCACCCGGCCGATGAACTCGGCGGCGGACGCGATCAGCGGTTCGCTCGCGGCCGGCACCGAGCGGCGCAGGATCTCCACGGCACGCTCGGGGGTGGGGAAGTCGATCCAGTGGTAGAGGCAGCGGCGGCGCAGCGCGTCGTGCAGCTCGCGGCTGCGGTTGGAGGTGAGCACCACGACCGGCGGCCGGACGGCGGCGAACGTGCCCAGCTCCGGGATGGTGATCGCCCATTCGCCGAGGAACTCGAAGAGCAGCGCCTCGAATTCGTCGTCGGCCCGGTCGATCTCGTCGACGAGCAGCACCGGAGGCACCGGGCCCGGATGCCGTACGGCCCGCAGCAGGGGCCGGTCGAGCAGGAACTCCTCGGTGAACAGGTCCGCGTCGGCGAGGTGCGTCCCGTGCGCCTCGGTGAGCCGTACGGCGAGCAGCTGACGCTGGTAGTTCCACTCGTACAGCGCCTCGCCCGCGGTCAGGCCCTCGTAGCACTGCAGCCGGATCAGCGGGGTGTCCAGTGCCTCGGCGAGCGCCTTGGCCGCGCTGGTCTTGCCCACACCCGGCTCACCCTCCAGGAGCAGCGGCCGGTCGAGGACCGTGGCCAGGTGGAGAGCGGTCGCGGTGCCCTCGTCGACCAGGTGGCCGACCTCGGCGAGGCGCCGTCGTACGTCCTTGGCGTCGGAGAACAACTCGCTCACCCGCTAGCCCACCGTCCTTGCCGCCCAGCGGTCCCGGCAGCCGGTCCCGCAGAACCAGAACTCCTCGTCCCCGGCGGCCAGATGAGGAGTGTCGGCGCCCACGGTCACGGTCATCCCGCACACCGGGTCCACCGCCTCCGCCGGGCGGCCGTCGGCTACCGGCCGGCCGAGGCGGTGGGTCGGGAGTACGGACCCGACGACCTCCGCCAGGATCGACAGCGCGACCTCAGGTGCCGTACGGGCGCCGATGTCCAGCCCGGCCGGGGAGTGGATCCGGGCCCGCTCCTGCTCGGTGAGGCCGAGTTCGTCGAACAGGGCGGAGCCCCGGCGGCGGCTGGCGACCAGCGCGATGTGCGGCACTCCCGCGTCGAGCGCGGCACGCAGCGCCTCGGCGTCACCGCGGCCCTGCCCGGCCAGGATCACCGCGTCCGCTTGCTCGGCCGGCGGACCGTCGGGCAGCGAACGGGCCGTGGTGTAGCCGAGGATGTCCGCGAGGGCGACGAACGCCTCGGCGATCGGGGTGTGTCCGACGACCTCGATCAGCGGCGGTGGCAGTACGGGCTCCAGGTAGATCTCCAACGCCCCTCCGGACAGGCAGGGATTGACCACCACCTGCGCCCCCGGCGCGTCCGGGAACACGGCCGCCCCCTGCGGCAGCACCCGCAGCAGCAGCGGGCCGCCGCCGTGCAGGGCACCGAGGGCCGCCGTACGCACCGAGCCCTCGGCGCACACCCCGCCGACGAACCCGTCGATCGTGCCGTCGCCGAACACGATCGCCTCGTCGCCCGGGTGCGCGGACGCGGGAGCCTGGGCGCGCACGACGCGGGCATGGACGAACGGCACGCGCCGCTCGGCCAGTTCGCGGGCCCGTGCGCTCACCGTGCCGGCCATTCCTGTCACCTCCACCGCCGCCTTCGCCTGTGTCCCGGCCCGTCGCTCAGATCGGCGGTACCGGACGGCCCCGCATCGCCTCCCACACCCGGGAGGGCGTCAGCGGCATGTCCGCGTGCCGGATCCCGAACGGCGCCAGCGCGTCCACCACCGCGTTGACGATCGCCGGCGGCGATCCGACCGTCGCCGACTCGCCGACGCCCTTGGCGCCGATCGGATGGTGCGGCGAGGGCGTGACCGTGAACCCGGTCTCCCAGTCGGGGACTTCGAGGGCGGTCGGGATGAGGTAGTCCATCAGCGAACCGCTCAGACAGTTGCCGTCCTCGTCGAAGGCGATCATCTCCATCAGCGCCATGCCGACACCGTCGGTGAGCCCGCCGTGCACCTGCCCCTCGATGATCATCGGGTTGATACGGGTGCCGCAGTCGTCGACCGCGACGAACCGCCGTACCGTCACCTTCGCCGTGCCCGGGTCGATGTCGACCACGCAGATGTACGCGCCGTGCGGATAGGTCAGGTTCTCCGGGTTGTAGCAGATCTGCGCCTCCAGGCCGCCCTCGACGCCCTCGGGCAGATCGCCTGCGCCGTGCGCGCGCATCGCGATGGCCTGGATGGTCACCGACGCGTTCGGGTCGCCCGCCACCCGGAAGGAGCCCTTCTCCCACTCCAGGTCCGCGACCGACACCTCCAGCATCCCGGACGCGATCAGCCTGGCCTTGTCCCGCACCTTGCGCGCGACCAGCGCCGCCGCCGCGCCCGAGACGGGCGTGGACCGGCTGCCGTAGGTACCGAGACCGAACGGCGTCTGGTCGGTGTCACCGTGCACGACCTCGATGTCCTGCGGCGGGATGCCCAGTTCCTCGGCGACGATCTGCGCGAACGTCGTCTCGTGCCCCTGCCCCTGCGACTGCACCGACAGCCGCACGACCGCCTTGCCGGTGGGATGGACCCGCAGTTCGCAGCCGTCGGCCATGCCCAGGCCGAGGATGTCCATGTCCTTGCGGGGCCCCGCGCCGACCGCCTCCGTGAAGAACGACACGCCGATGCCCATGAGTTCACCCCGGGCCCGCTTCTCGGCCTGCTCGGCGCGCAACGCGTCGTAGCCCGCCAGCTCCTTGGCGAGTTCCATGGTCGGGGCGTAGTTCCCGGAGTCGTACACCCAGCCCGTTCTCGTGCGGTACGGGAACTGTTCGGGCCGGATGAAGTTCTTCATGCGCAGCTCGACCGGGTCCATCCCCAGCTCGAACGCCAGGCAGTCGACGATCCGTTCGATCAGGTACACCGCCTCGGTGATGCGGAACGAGCAGGCGTACGCCACCCCGCCCGGCGCCTTGTTGGTGTAGACGGCCGTCATCTTGCAGTACGCGGCCTCCAGGTCGTAACTGCCCGTGAAGACACCGAAGAAGCCCGCCGGGTACTTCACCGGTGCCGCCGTGCCGTTGAACGCGCCGTGGTCGGCCAGCACGTTGGTGCGGACGGCGAGGATCCGCCCGTCCCGGGTCGCCGCGATCTCGCCGCGCATCACGTAGTCGCGGGCGAAGCCCGTGCTGATCAGGTTCTCCGCGCGGTCCTCCATCCACTTCACCGGCTTTCCGGTGAGCAGCGAGCCGACGATCGCGCACACATAACCCGGGTAGATCGGCACCTTGTTGCCGAAGCCGCCGCCGATGTCCGGTGAGACGACCCGGATCTTGTGCTCGGGCAGCCCCGCCACGATCGCGTACAGCGTGCGGTGGGCATGCGGGGCCTGCGTGGTGGACCACAGGGTGAGCTTGCCGTCCACCGCGTCGTAGTCGGCGACCGCGCCGCACGTCTCCATCGGCGCCGGGTGGACACGCGGATAGACGATGTCCTCGGTGACCACCACGTCCGCGCGGGCGAACACCGCGTCGGTCCCGGCCTCGTCGCCGGTCTCCCAGTCGAAGACGTGGTTGTCGCTCTTGCCCTCCAGGTCGTCGCGGATGACGGGCGCGTCGGGGGAGAGGGCGGTGCGGACGTCGATCACCGGGTCGAGCGCCTCGTACTCGACGTCGATCAACTCCAGTGCGTCGCGCGCCGCGTAGCGGTCCTCCGCGACGACGAAGGCGACCTCCTGGCCCTGGAAGCGGACCTTGTCGGTGGCGAGCACCGCCTGCACGTCGTTGGAGAGGGTCGGCATCCAGGCCAGGCCCTTCTCGGCGAGCATGGCACCGGTCACCACGAGCCGGACCTTCGGATGGGCCTCGGCCAGGGTGGTGTCCACGGACACGATGCGGGCGTGCGCCAGCGGGGAGCGCAGGACGGCGAGGTGCAGCATGCCGGGCAGCTGGAGGTCGTCGACGTAACGGCCCTTGCCACGGACGAAGCGCGGGTCCTCCTTGCGGAGCATCCGGCCGTGCCCGGTGGGCTTCTGGTCGTTGTCCACGAACGCGGTGCGGTGGCCGTTCGACGCGACGGTGCTCATGACGCGCTCCCCGGGGCGGTCGCGACGGTGTGCTCGGTGTCCGGGGCCGTCGTGCGGGTCCCGGCCTCCTCCGCCGCGGCCCAGCGGATCGAGCGGACGATGGTCGCGTAGCCCGTGCAGCGGCAGATCTGCCCCGAGATCGCTTCGCGAATCTCCTGGTCCGAGGGGTCCGGGTTGGCGTCGAGCAGGGCGCGCGCGGTCATCATCATGCCCGGGGTGCAGAACCCGCACTGCAGCCCGTGGCACTCGATGAACCCGCGCTGGACCGGGTCCAATTGGCCGTTCTGCTCCAGATCCTCGACGGTACGCACGTCGTGGCCGCCCGCCATCGCGGCCAGCACCGTACAGGACTTGACCGGTTCGCCGTCCAACCACACCACGCACGTACCGCAGTTGCTGGTGTCGCAGCCCCAATGGGTGCCGGTCAGCCGCAGGTGGTCGCGCAGGAAGTGCACCAGCAGCAGCCGCCCCTCGATCTCCCGGGTGACCTCTTCGCCGTTGACGGTCATGGTGACCTGCACGATCACACCTCCTGTCCGTTGATCCGGGCCACGGCCCGGCGCAGTACGCGTACGGTCAGTTCGCGCGCGAGATGCCGCTTGTACTCGGCGCTGCCGCGCCGGTCGGTGACCGGGGCGCAGGCCTCGGTGGCGATGTCGCCGGCCCGCGCCCACAGTTCCTCGGCGGGCGGCCGTCCGCGCAGGGCGTCCGCGATCCCCGGAATCCCGGCGGTGTTCGGCCCGACGGCCGAGAGCCCGACCCGGGCGTCCGTGATCAGTCCCGCCCCGTCCAGCCAGAGCGCCGCGCCCGCCGAGACCACGGCCCAGTCGCCGGCCCGCCGTTCGACCTTCTCGTAGGCGCTCGACCCGCGCGGCCGGACCGGGAAGCGGACCTCGGTGAGGATCTCGGCGTCGCCGACGGCCGTCTCGTACGGCCCCTGGTGGAAGGCCTCCATCGACACCACCCGCTCGCCGTCCACCCCGCGGATCACGCAGGACGCGTCGAGCGTCGTACACACCGCCGAGAGGTCCTCCGAGGGGTCCGCCTGGCACAGGGAGCCGCCGAGCGTGCCCCGGTTGCGGACGACGGGGTCGGCGATCACACGTTCCGCGTCCCGGAAGATCGGGAACGCGGCGGCCAGTTCGTCGGACTCCAGCAGCTCGCGGTGGCGGGTCATCGCGCCGATGCGGATCTCTCCCGGCTCGACGCGGATGTAACCCAGCTCGTCGTGCAGCTCGTTGATGTCGATCAGGTACTCGAAGTTGGCCAGCCGGAGCTTCATCATCGGGATGAGGCTGTGCCCGCCGGCCACCAGCCGCGCCGTGTCGCCCAGCCGGTCCAGGAGCGTGACCGCCTCGTCCACCGTGCTCACCCGCTGGTACTCGAACGGAGCGGGAACCTGCATACCGAACTCCCCCTGTCCCGCCCGGCGCGCGGCCGGACGCCTCGGGCGCCGTGTCCGCCCTCATTGGGCCCTCGGCCGCGAGGGGTGTCAACGGCTGCTTAACCGATCGCTTAACTCACTCGCGTCCGATCCCTCCGCCGACCTAAGCGAAGCCTTAAGGAGCCGTTGACATGGGCCGGACCGCCTTCGCATGCTCCGGACGCCGGGCCCGACGCCCCGGCGGCACGGCACGCCGTGTTGGACGCGGGCGAAGGAGGCATACGGATGCGGGACATCGCGGAGGGCCTGGCCGCCTGGAGCGCGGCGGGCCTGCGGTTCGCCGTGGCGACCGTCGTACGGACCTGGAACTCGGCGCCCCGCAGACCCGGCGCGTCACTCGCGGTCGCGGAGGACGGCGAGGTGATCGGCAGCGTCTCGGGTGGCTGTGTGGAGGGGGCGGTGTACGAACTGGCCCGCGAGGTGCTGCGGACGGGCGAGCCGGCCCTCGCCACCTACGGCGTCAGCGACGACGACGCGCTGGCGGTGGGACTGACCTGCGGCGGGATCATCGAGATCCTGGTCCGCCCGGCGGGCGCGGGGCGGTTTCCGGAGCTGCCGGCCGTCCTGGAGGACATCGCGGCGGGCCGTCCCGTGGCGGTGGCGATGCCCTTGCCGGGGGAAGGCGCCGCCGGAGGGGCGACCGGGGAGCTGACCGGGGAGCTGGTCGTCACCCCAGCCTCCGTCCTCGGCACGCTCGGCGGCTCCCGCCTCGACAGCGCCGTGGCCGAGCGGACCCGGGGTCTGCTCGCGCGGGGCGGCACCGACGTCGTACACGTCGGAAGAGCGGGGGAGGAGCGGCGTGACGATCTCCCCGTGTTCGTGCAGTCCTTCGCCCCGCCGCCGCGGATGATGGTGTTCGGCGCCATCGACTTCGCCTCCTCGGTCGCCCGCATCGGCAAGTTCCTCGGCTATCACGTCACCGTGTGCGACGCCCGCCCCGTCTTCGCCACCCGCCGGCGCTTCCCCGACGCCGACGAACTGGTCGTCTCCTGGCCGCACCGCTACCTCGACGAGACCGTGGTGGACGAGAACACGGTCATCTGCGTCCTCACCCACGACCCCAAGTTCGACATCCCCCTCCTCCAGCGCGCCCTGCGCACCCCCGCCCGCTACATCGGCGCCATGGGCAGCCGCCGCACCCACGAGGACCGGCTGCGCCGACTGCGCGAGGCGGGACTCGACGAGCCGGAACTGGCCCGACTTTCCTCCCCCATCGGCCTGGACCTCGGCGCCCGCACCCCCGAGGAGACCGCTGTCGCCATCATGGCCGAGATCATCGCCCTCCGCTGGGGCGGCACCGGCCGCCGCCTCGTCGAGACGACCCCCCTCCCCATTCACCGCTGACGCCCTCGCTCCCGCCGCAGATGGCGTCCAGGACTGCGCGGCGCCGGTGCCGCACGACAGCGCCCCTCCTCGACCGGACGCCTACCTCTCTGCCGCCCGCAGCCGCTGGGCCGCCGTGTCGCCGCGCCGGCCGACCGGTACGACACCGGTCGCGGCGGCGAGGCCGTACGCGGGCATGTCGACGTACACCGATTGGTAGGAGCCCGCCGGGACGAGAAACGTCCGGTGACGGTGAGGGGGAGAGCGGGCTGCCGTCCTTGCTCCAAGGGATGACACCGGGGCTGTAGCGGCCGAGCACCAGCCCGAAGCCGACGAACGCGTCTGCCGGGCAGGCCTCGCGACGGCGGCGCGGGCAAGCCCAGGGTGACGGTGGGCAAACCCGCGTTGTCGGTGGCGGCTGCGAGTCTGGACCGCATGAACGGCGATGAGCAGTTGCTGAACGGCCGTGTGTACGGCGCGGACCACGACGACGCCCACCCCGGCCCGCTTGCGCACCGGACCTATGCGGAACTGGTCGGCGGACCGCTGGACGGCCTGCTGTTGGACATCCACGGCTGGCCGACCGAGGAAGTCGACGACGGTGTTGCCCTGTCCACAGAGCTGTCACGATGGCCCGGCGGCCGCGCCCTGTACGACCCACGCCCGGGTGAGGCGCGCACGCCGGGCCCGGGTGTGATGTGCCGCCTCTACTACTCCGGCGACACACCCTGACCGCCGCCCCGACCACAGCAGACCGGATCCCTCTCCGGAGGCGGTACCGCGCCCGGCCCCAGAATCCCCCCGCTCACTAGGATTCCAGCATGATCGCGGACGGTGAATCGATGCGCGGCGGCCTGTCGACGGTGCGTCGTGAGGGCGAGACCATTCACAGGCCCTGGCGCGCGTGGACCCCCGCAGTGCGAGAACTGCTGCGCCACCTTGAGCAGGTGGGATTCACCGGCGCGCCGCGCGCCCTGGGTGACGGTCCCGTGGACGGCCACGAGTTGGTGTCGCTGCTGCGGGGCGAAGTCGGGCTGTACCCGTGGCCGCGGGCGCTCCTCGCGGACGAGGGCGTCACCGCGCTCGGGCGGTGGCTGCGTGACTATCACGAGGCCGTACGCGACTTCCGCCCCTCCTCGCAGGCCGTCTGGTGCGACCCGGACGCCCGCTGGCGTCCCGGGCTGATCATGCGCCACGGTGACCTGACGAGCTGGAACTCGGTCTGGGCCGACGACCGCCTGGTGGGCGTCATCGACTGGGACCTGGCCATCCCCGGCGAGGCCTTGGACGACCTCGCGCAACTCGCCTGGTACAGCGTGCCCTTGCGGCTTCCGGACCGTCAGCACAAGGTCGGCTACGGCGCGGGCGGCGCCCCCTTGGCTCGACGGCTGCGGCTGCTCTGCCACGCCTACGGGACGGATCCAGGCGACGTACTGGACGCGCTCGCACGGTTGCAACGCGCCGAGACCGAGCGGATAGCGCGCCTGGGCCCGCTCGGCGCGGATCCCTGGGCGGCATTTCTACGACAGAACTTCATCCCTGACGTCGAGGAGGAGCGCGCGTGGGCACTGGCTCGGCGCGAGGAATTCCTCGGCCGCGATTGACACGACCTGGCCGGACGCCGAGGCGTAGTACAAAGGGGGCAGACTGACCGCTGAACGCCGGTAGTTTCGGGAGCGGTTACGGCTGGAGGCGGCAGTCGAGCGAATGTAGTGCGGTGAGACGAACACGGTGATCTCCAGAGGGGTGAGGCACACGTGGTCCACAGGTCGACCACGGGGCGGCACTGGTGGTGGACGCACAACTGGGCGTTGCCGGGGTCCTTGTTCTGCGCGTCGGCGAAGGCGTCCTTGACGTCGGCGAAGCCCGTGGCCACGGTCCGCCGCCGGTTGTGACGACTGGTCGGGGGAGTGGGTGGTCGTCGGGCGGAAGGGCTACACGGAGATCGACTTGTGCTCGACGTACTGGGAGAGGCCGACCGTGCCGAACTCCCGGCCGATGCCGCTGGCCTTGTATCCGCCGAAGGGAGCGTCGAAGCCGATGGGGGCGCCGTTGACGAGGAAGGTTCCGGTACGGACACGACGGGCCACGGCGAGGCCGCGCTCGGTGTCCGGGGTCCATACGCCGCCGCCGAGGCCGTAGGGAGAGTCGTTGGCGATTCGCACGGCGTCGTCCTCGTCCTCGTACGGGATGACGACGAGCACCGGGCCGAAGATTTCCTCCCGGGCGATGCGCATCGAGTTGTCGACGTCGGCGAAGACGGTGGGCTTGACGTAGTTTCCCTGCCGCAGGCCCTCGGGGGCACCGAGGCCGCCTACGACGAGCCGGGCGCCGTCGTCCAGTCCTGACCGGATGTAGGACTCGACCCGCTCCTTCTGGGCGGCGGTGACCAGCGGGCCGACCATGTGCCGGGGATCGGCCGGGTCGCCGACCGTGACCTGCTCGGCGGCAGCGGCGACCGCGGCGACGAAGTCCTCGTAGCGGCTCCGGGGGACCAGCAGGCGGGTGTGGGCGACGCAGGACTGCCCGTTGTTGGCGAACGCCAGCAGCGGGGCGGCCCCGGCGACGGCGTCGAGGTCGGCGTCGTCCAGGACGATGGAGGCCGACTTGCCGCCGAGTTCGAGACTGACCCGCTTCAGCTGCTCGCCGGCGATGGCGGCGATCCGGCGTCCCGCACGGGTGGAGCCGGTGAAGGCGATCTTGTCGATGCCGGGGTGGGACACCAGGTACTCACTGGTCTCCCGGCCTGCCGGGAGGATGCTGACGACCCCGTCGGGGAAGCCGGCCTCGGTGAACAGCTCACCCAGCAGCAGACCGTCCAGCGGCGTCTCCGGGGCCACCTTCAGGATCACGGTGCAGCCCGCGAGGAGCGCCGGGACCACCTTGACCAGCGCGGACTGGTGGGGAGCGTTCCAGGGGACCACCGCCGCCACGACGCCGACCGGCTCACGCCGGACCAGGGACCGGGCACCCGACGGGCCGGTCACCTCCTCCTCCCAGCCGAAACTCTCCGAGGACCTCAGATAGGCGGCCGTCTGTTCGGTGAGCGAGGTCTGCAGCGACTGGGTGAACCAGGCCGGGGACCCGTTCTCCGAGGTGACCAGAGCGGCGATCTCCTGGGCGCGGGCGGCGTGCAGCTCGTTGAACCGGGCCACCAGCGCGCGGCGTCGCTCGGGCGGAAGGGTCGGCCAGGGGCTGTGGTCCAACGCCTGCCGGGCCGAGGCGACGGCCGCGTCGACATCGACGGGAGCCGCCTGCGCCGCCCGGCCGACCAGTGAGTGGTCGTGCGGGGAGCGGACCTCGATCCGCTCGTCGAGGGACGGGGCGACCCAGTGGCCGCCGATGTACAGCTTCTCGTAATTGATCATGATGCCTTCTGTTGCGCTGATCCGGCGTAAGGGGGCCGGAAGGAATGTAAGTGGTTACCTACTTTTCGACCGTACGACTGTCGTGGCAACTATGCAAGTGGGCACTTACTTACTTATGCTGTGCCTATGGCACGCAACGCAGACGAGACCCGGCGCAAGATCCTGGAGGCCGCCACCGAGGAGTTCGCGCAGCACGGCATCGCCGGTGCCCGGGTCGATCGCATCACCCGGACCGCGGGCGTCAACAACGCCCTGCTGTACCGCTACTTCGGCAGCAAGACGGAGCTGTTCGACACGGTGTACAGCCGCCTCGTCACCGAGATCGTCAACGCGGTCCCGATGGAGCCGGCGGACCTGCCGGGCTACGCCGGGCGACTGTACGACTACTACGAGGCGCATCCTGACGTGGTGCGCCTCGCGGCCTGGCGGCAGCTGGAGCGTCCCGAGCACACCCTCCCCCAGGTCGTCTACGACGCGCAGAGGGAGAAGGCCGAGAGCATCGCCCAGGCGCAGAAGGACGGCGCCGTCCCCGACAGCCTGCCCGCCGGGGAACTGCGTGACCTCATGATCCTGCTCTCCCTCAGCAACACCCCGCTGATGCCCGTCATGGGGTCCGAGGTCGACCGTGAGCGGCGCCGGGCGACGATCGTCGCCGTCGCCACCGCGATCCTGCGCACCTGATCCCAGCCTCGCCTCTCCGCACGGAGCCCCTCATGAACGTCGTCATCTTCGGCGCGTCCGGCATGGTCGGACACGGCGTCCTGCGCGCCTGCCTGCTGGACAGCGAGGTCACTCGCGTCCTGGTCGTGAACCGCCGCCCGCTCGGCACCACCCATCCCAAGCTGCAGGAGATCATCCACCAGGACTTCGCCGACCTGTCCGCCATCAGCGACCGGCTCACGGACGTGGACGCCTGCTTCTACCCCCTCGGTGTGTCGTCCGCCGGCCTCAGCGAGGCGGAGTACACCCGCGTCACCTACGACTTCACCCTCGCGGCCGCGCATACGCTCCTGGCGCACAACCCCCGACTGACCTTCGCCTATGTCTCCGGCGAGGGCACGGACAGCACCGAACAGGGCCGGTCCATGTGGGCTCGCGTCAAGGGCCGCACGGAGAACGCCCTGTTGGCCCTCCCGATGAGCGCGTTCATGTTCCGCCCCGGCTATATCCAGCCACGGCACGGCGCCGTCTCCAGAACCACCGTCTACCGCCTCACCTACGCCCTCACCGCCTGGCTGTATCCCCTGCTGCACCGCATCGCCCCGAAACACACCACGACCACCGAACACCTCGGCCGCGCCATGCTCGCCGTCACCCGTCACCCCGTGGAGAGCCGCATTCTGTTCAGCCCGGACATCAACCGCCTGGGCGCCTGAGACCGGGCCTGGCAGCGGTCAGGTCCGGCGCCGCCCGATGAACGCGGCCATCGGCCACTCACCGAGCAGCCGGCTGGCCTGAACTGGTGGGTTGATGTCAGCGACGTGCGGTTCAGTTGTCCTGTCCGCTGACGCGTGTATCAACCTTCGAGTACCGGCTGACGGGGATGTCGGCGGAGGGCGGATGCGTGATCGGTGACCGTTGGGGTGTGAGCGACGCAGAGATCGCACGCCCTTATCCGTGCGACGACTTCGTCACCTCACCCGCGCTGCAGGCGTGGCGCGGCGTGGGTGTGGAGGTGCCTGCCGAAACGCTGTGGCCGTGGGTCGCACAAGTGAGGCTTGCGCCGTACGCGTACGACTGGATCGACAACCTCGGCCGCCGCTCGCCTCGCGAACTGGCCGGCCTTCCCGAGCCTCGGGTGGGAGAGCGGTTCACCGCCGTCGGCGGGCGCCGGCTGGGCCGGATCGTGTCGGTCGAACCCGGACTGCAGCTGACGGGCACCGTCATGGGTGCCTTTCTCTCCTACGTCCTCGTGCCCCAGGAGCACGACAGGACGCGTCTGCTGCTGAAAGTCGTCATGCGGACCGGCCGCTGGACGGCCGTCGGCCTGTCGGTCGGCGATCTGATCATGGCCCGTCGGCAGTTGCTGAACCTGAAGCGGCTCGCCGAGCGCCAGGGGCATTGAGCCGCGGGCGCGGGTGGAGGGGCTTGGCCGAGATGGGGTTGAAGCGCTTGAACCGTGTGTTCTGGCGTCGGCGGAAGCAAGGGTTCGCCCTGCGGGTCAGGAGTCGTCGGCCTGCTGTCGACCAGGTGTGGGGGCGAGCCGGAACACCGGCCAGCCGATCTCGGTACGCCAGGCCGTCGGATCCGGGTCGTCGCGCGGGCCGACGAGATACGTCTCGTGCACCGGACCGTCGACCGCCAGGGCGTGGTCGACCACCCAGGCGCCGAGCCGGCCGTAGGTGACGTCGATGTCGTCATGCGGTCCGGGATGGACGACCACGGCGAGCTCGCCGGCCGGGAGATCCACCGGTCGCACCCGGCCTCGGGTCGGCGGGTCGGCCACAGGCCGGTAGACCAGCGCCGTTCCCCGGCCGCGGGTGAACAGCTCGTTGGCGTAGCACCCGCCCGGCGGCCCCCCTGCCGGCAGACCCGCGACGGCGGCGTCGAGTTCGGCCATCGCCCCGTCGAACCAGGAGAGCACCTCCTCGTGGCCGACGACGTCCTCGACCCCGGCGACCGTTCTGGCCGCCACCGGGCGGAGCTCGACCCGCAGGCCGCCGCCGTCGGCGCGCAGCAGGCTGCGCAGGGAGGTCACAGCGGCGCGGGTGCGGTCCAGCTCTGCCTCCAGCCGCCGAAGGTGTTCACCGACCAGTTCCGCGCGCTCCACGGTGTCCTCGGTGGCAAGGATCTTGGCCACGTCGGCCAGCGGTACGTCCAGTTCACGCAGCCGATGGATGACCTGCGCGGTGGGGATCTGGTCGCCGGTGTAGCAGCGGTAGCCGTTGACGGGGTCCACCGAGGCGGGCTCCAGCAGCCCGGACTCGTGGTACCGGCGCAGCGTCCGCACGCTCAGGTGCGTCAACTGCGAGAACTCGCCGATCGTCAATCCGCAGGCCATGCCCCCAGTGTGCATCCGCCTGCCTCGACGTGCTTGACCCTCTCCCTGGGGGAGCCCCCATCGTGATCGACATGAACCACCTGCGGGGCGTCCACGGGCGCGATCACCACAGCGGCCGTCAGCGCCACGCCGTCACCCATGTAAGGCACCCCATGACCGACAGCACTGTCCGTATCGACATCACCGACCTGCCCGCGGCCGTCCAGCAGTTCGTGACCGCGCTCGACACCCGGGACACCACCACGGTGGCCGGGATCCTGACCCCGCAGGCGAGCGTGACCGATGACGGCCACACCCACACAGGCATCCCCTCGATCACCGACTGGATCGCCAACGCCGCTTCCGAGTTCACCTACACCACCACCCCGGTGGCCGCCGAGCGCACCGGCTCCCACCGGTTCACCCTCATCCAGCACCTGGAGGGCGACTTCCCCGGCGGCAGCGTCGACCTCACGTACCGCTTCACCCTTGAGGGCGCACTGATCAGCAGCCTGGTCATCGCCCCCTGACGCACTGCCGCCCCGCACACTCCAAGGAGAGACTCCGTGAAGACATGGTTCATCACCGGCGGTACCGGTGGTTTCGGCAGGGCCTACGCCGACGTCGCGCTGGAGCTGGGCGACAACGTCGTACTGACTGCCCGCCGGCCCGGGCAGCTGAAGGAATGGGCCGATCTGCGCGGCACGGAGGCGCGTGAGCGGATCCTGCTGCTGGAGCTGGACACCACGGACCCCCAGCAGGTCCGGGAAACGGTCCGGGCCGCGGAGGCGCACTTCGGCGGGATCGATGTGCTGGTCAACAACGCCGGCCGCGGTTGGTACGGATCGGTGGAGGGCTCCCCGGAGGCGGACGTACGGCGTTCCTTCGAGCTGAACTTCTTCTCCGTCGTCGACCTCGTCCGCGCGGTGCTTCCCGGCATGCGGGAGCGGCGCAGCGGATGGATCGTGAACATGTCCTCGGTCGCCGGGATCGCGAGCGTGCCCGGTTTCGGCTTCTACAGTGCGGCCAAGTTCGCGGTGGAGGGCATGACGGACGCGCTGCGCACCGAGGTGGAGCCGTTTGGGATCCGGGTCCTCGCCGTGGAGCCTGGGGCCTTCCGTACCCGGGCCTATGCCGGCTTCGTCGAGGAGCCGGTGACCGAGACCGTGGAGGCCTACCGGGCGTTCGTGGAGACGGTGCGGGCGGCCATGGTCCTTCAGGACGGCCGTCAGCCCGGCGACCCCCACCGAGGCGTCAGGACCGTGGTCGACGCCATGCGGCAGGACTCACCGCCCCGCCGCATCGTCCTGGGCAACGGCGGCTACGACGCCGTCCACGACCAACTGCACGGCGCCCTGGCCGAGTTGCGCGCCCAGGAGACCGCCTCCCGTGCCGCGGACTTCCCTGACCTCGGGCTCTCGTCAGGTGATCGCGATCGTGCTGGATCCTGACGGTTTTGGTGGTGCGCCGGTGTGGCTGGGCAGGGTCCGGGATGGGGAACATCGAGGCGGGAGCCGGGTGAGTCCGATGCCGAGACCCTGGCGCGTGAGATCGACGATCGCGGAGTCGGACTGGTTCGGCTACGGCGATCGTGCGCGGGTCTCGGCGCCGGACCAGTTGGTGTTCGACGTGCTTCACACATCCGGCCGACTGCCCTGAAGGACAGGCCCACGTGCGAGGCACCGTGAGCCACGGGTCCCGCCCGCTTCCCCACCAGCACAACCGGCACGGAGACCGCCGCCCTCGAACTGCGTCATCGTCAACTGGTCCGCCCTGAGGCGAGGTTGAGTGGCAGGATCCGTGTATGTGAGCGAGCGCAGCGCATTCGTGGCCATAGCCAAGGCGGCCGCGCCGCTCTACGTGACCACCTTCGCGGCTTCGGCGGGCTCTCTTGTCGACACCGCGCTTCTCGGCCGCCACGCCACCGTCTCACTGGCCGCCTTCGCCGTGACGATGGCGGTCTTCAGCCCGGCGACGGCCACCGTGGCGGGGGCGCTCCGCGGGGTGATGCCGTTCATCGCGCCGCACCGAAACGCACCCGAGAACCTGCTGCCGCTGGTGCGCAGCGGTATGTGGCTGTCGTTCGCCGTGGGCGGGGTGTGTGCGGCTGCGGTGGCCGCGGTGCCGCTGCTCGGTGGACTGTGGGGAGTCCGGCCCGGTGTCCTCACCCAGCTGGGCGCATTTCCATGGATGCTGGCGTGCAGCGTACTGGTGATCGCGGTCGGCCAGTCGGCGACGTCCGTGCTGGTCGCTCTCGGCCACTCCGGCCTCGTCATGCGGTCCGGTCTGGTGGGTACCGCGGCTTCGGTGACCCTGTCGGTGCTGCTCGTCGGAGGCCCCGGACCGGTGCCGGGTTACGGGCTGACCGGTGCGGGCCTGGCCATGCTCGCCTCCAGCCTGGTCAGTACCGGCCTCAACCAGTACGCGCTGCGCCACCGCACGGTGCTGGCCGGCCGGCGGATACGACCCGGTCGGCCGGATCCACGCCGGATACTGCGCCTGGCCCGGGTAGGACTTCCGCTCGGCGCGACCGTATTCGTCAAGTTCTCGGTGCTCGGGATGCTGACCTTCGCGGCCGCCCGGATCAGCACCGACAGCGCCGCCGTGCACAGTGTGTCCGAGTCGCTGGTGAACGTCGTCTTCACCGCGGCGGTCGCGGTCGGCCAGGCCACGGTCCCGCTGATCGCCGAATACGCCGACGCCGGGGACGCCGCGCGCATCCGGCGCAGCGTGTGGGCCGGTGTCCAGGTGGCGCTGTGCGCGGTCACCGTACTCGGGACCGTCCTGTTCATGCTGCGAGGCCCGTTGCTGGGCCTGTTCACCAAGTCTCCGGCACTGGAGAGCCAGGTGATCCGGCTGTTGCCGCTGATCCTGGCGGTGGTGGCCACCGACGCCCTGCAAGCGGTGGCGGGCTTCGGCCTCGTCGGGCTCAAACGCACCGGGCCGAGTCTGGTGTCCACCGCGGTCTGGTTCGGGATCCTGGCCGCGCTCTCCGTCCCGGTCGCCGACGCGGCCGGGCTGCCCGGTCTGTGGACCGCCCTGGCGTGTGCGAACCTGCTCCAGGCCGTCACCAAGTTGAGGTCTTTCCTGCGCCGCACCACCCGGATCGGTGGTGCGTCCGTTCCGTCGACAGAGCCGAACGCGACTGCCGCCGTCGTACCCGGAACCGGGGCAGAACGCTGAGGGTGCCTGCGGGTGCCTCTCCGTAGGGCGCGGTTCCTGATCACGCGGAGGGGGAGAGCTGTTCGCGCACCCATCCGGGATCGGGGTTGGTGTGGGGCCGGCCGGCCACGACGACGGTCGGCACGGTCTCGTTGCCGTCGTTGACCGCTCTCACCGCTGCGGCTCCTGCGGGGTCGCGCCAGATGTTGACCCAGTGCAGTTGGCGGGCGCTGCGGCCGAGCCGGATGCGCAGTCGCATGCAGTACGCGCAGCCCGGCCGCCAGAAGACGATCGGCCGGCCGTCGACCGCGCTGCGGCGCTGTGCCTCCTGCGCACCGATCGACCTCGGGAAGATCAGGGGTGAGGTCGCGGCGGCGAGCGCCAGGAACGCCAGCAGGAGTGCTGCGGCCATGCCGGGGCTCCCCTTGAGGATCTGCCCAGCCGCGACGACTGCGCCGCTGAGCACAAGCAGCATCGGCAAGGTCCAAGCACGCATCATGGTGATGCAGGCTACCGACGGGTCGAACAGCTCCTCGAACCAGCCCCGGTACGGAAGACAGCGGACGCCTGCCCGCGTCGACGATGGACAGGCCGAGACCGGCTCCTCCGGTCGGGGTCCGGCCGCGCCGCGCAGTTGGCTGTCGTGGCCGGCAACCCTAGGCTCAGCACCCATGACCGTTCTGATCACGGTGTGGGGAGCATCTCCCGGAGTGGGCAAGTCGACGCTGTGCGCTGGGCTCTCTCAACGGCTGACCGATACCGGACTGCGGGTGGACCACTTCCGCGAGGAAGAGATCCTGACCCGGGCTCAGTTCTCCGCGGTGGCCGACGAATTCAAGGCAACGGGCACGGTCGCCCTGGAGACACTGATCGCGGCGACGGCGGAGTTCGTCGATGCGGTGGTGGCGAGCGGCGATCACGTGGTGATCACGGACGCGCTGATGCCTTTCGTACCCACGCTCTTGGCCATGGGGCACGACGAGGAGACGATCGACGCCTTCATGACGGACCTCACCGAGGTTCTCGCCCGGCTCCGGCCGGTCATGGTCTTTCTCGATGGCGATGCGGAGTCCGCGTTGTCCCGGGCCGTGGCACGAGAGGGCGAGCAGTGGCTGGACTGGTACATCGGCAAACTCGCCGCCTACCACGTGAGTCCTCCCGTGGCCGACGCGGCTTCGGCGGTCAAGTACCTGTTGCGCGAGCGTGCGGTGACACTCGGCGCGGCCCGCCGGAAGAACTGGGGTCTCATCATGATCGAGGGAGCTGACGAGCTGTCCCCGGGTGAGGTACTGCGGGCCGCAGAGCAAGGCCTGAAGCCGTGGGGGGGGGGGGGGGGCCGGGTTTTTAATGTATGGATCGCTAAAAGGGCCCACATACCCCCACAAGTGCGGGGACCGGCGGGTGTTTCGC
>NZ_JBICZD010000014.1:293909-297803 GCF_043201555.1 Streptomyces sp. NPDC048288 | reverse complement strand
TACCCGCACACCAACCAGGTCGGCCAGACCGGCAAGAGCGTCTCCCCGCAGCTGTACATCGCCAACGGCATCTCCGGCGCCATCCAGCACCGCGCCGGCATGCAGACCTCCAAGACCATCGTCGCCGTCAACAAGGACGCCGAAGCCCCGATCTTCGAACTCGTCGACTTCGGCGTCGTCGGCGACCTCTTCGACGTCGTCCCCCAGCTCACCGACGAGGTCAAGGCCCGCAAGGGTTAGGGAAGTTCTGCGGTTCGGGACTGCCCTGGTCAGTACGACCTGGGCAGTCCCAGCACGTGCTGGGAGACGTAGTTCAGCACCATCTCCTGGCTGATCGGCGCGAGCCGCAGCAGCCGTGACTCACGGAAGTACCGCTCGACGTGGTACTCGCGGGCGTACCCCATACCGCCCAGTGTCTGCACCGCCCGGTCGGCGGCCTGGAATCCGGCGTCGGCGCACAGGAACTTGGCCATGTTGGCCTCACGGCCGCACTCCAGCCCCCGGTCGTAGCGCCAGGCGGCGTTGCGGGCCATCAGGCGGGCGGCGTCGAGGCGGGTCAGGGCTTCGGCGAGCGGGAAGGCGATGCCCTGGTTCTGGCCGATGGGGCGGCCGAAGACGATCCGGTCCTTCGCGTATCGGGTGGCCGCGTCCAGGGCCGCCCGGCCCAGGCCCAGGGCCTCGTGGGCGAGCAGGATGCGCTCGGGGTTGAGGCCGTCGAGGAGATAGCGGAAGCCTTCGCCCTCCTCCCCGATCCGGGCGCTCGCCGGGATCCGCAGGCCGTCGATGAAGATCTCGTTGGAGGCGACGGCGTTGCGGCCCATCTTGGGGATCGGCCGGATGTCCATCGCCGTGCGGTCGACGTCGACCAGGAAGACCGAGATGCCCTTCGTGGGCTTGTCGACCTGATCGCGCGGGGTCGTACGGGCGAGGAGCACCATCTTCTGGCTGTCGCCCGCCTTGGTGATCCAGATCTTGCGGCCGTCGATGACGTAGTGGTCGCCGTCGCGGCGGGCGAACGTGGAGATGCTGGTGGTGTCGGTGCCCGCGTCGGGTTCGGTGACGCCGAAGCAGACGTGCAGGTCTCCGGTGGCCGCGTGCGGAAGGACCTCGCGGCGGAGCCGCTCGCTGCCGTGCCGGGCCAGGACGTTGAGGCCGAAGATGGTCAGGTGCATGGTGCTGCAGCCGTTCATGCCGGCCCCCGAGGCGGCCACCTCCTCCAGCAGGAGTGAGGCCTCCAGCACGCCGAGTCCGCCGCCGCCGTACTCCTCGGGGACCGCGATCCCGAGCCAGCCGGCCTTGGCGAAGGCGTCGTAGAAGCTCCAGGGGAACTCGGCCCGTTCGTCCTGCCGGGCCCAGTACTCGGGGCCGAAGGAGGCGGCCAGCTCGCGGACGCCCGTACGGATGTCCTCCTGCTGCTCGGTCAGCTCGAAATCCACGTGGCCCCCTGGAGCGCAACCCTGCACAACTATGGAGAATGAGGTTTCCCTATACGTAGAATATCGTTCGCAGTCGGGGAGCGGAAGAAAGGGTGGGCCGTGAACATCGCGATGCTGCTCGACATGGCCGTGGCGGGCGATCCAGACCGAGTGGCGGTCGGGACGCACGGCTCGGGTATGACCTGTGCGGAGCTTCGGCGCACGGCCGGTGGAGTGGCGGCTGTCGTCCATCGGTCAGGAGCACAGGAGTTGGTGTTCGCCGGGGTCAACGGCCCGGACTTTCCCGTGCTGTTGTTCGGTGCCGCACTGGCGGGCGTGCCGCTGGTGCCCGTCAACTACCGGCTCTCCGCAGACGCGTTGACCGGTCTGCTCGATCACACCGACGCGCCGCTGGTGGTGGCGGACGAGTCCCTCGCGGGTGCGTTCGCCGGGGCCGGACTGACGGTGCGCACCCCCGAGGAACTGGTGGCGGAGGGACTGGCCGCCGAGCCGGCCGAGGGTCTGGAGGGTGCGGCGGACGACCCGGCCGTGCTGCTCTTCACCAGCGGGACCACCGCCGCACCCAAGGCCGCCGTGCTCCGCCACCGGCACCTGACCAGTTACGTCCTGCAGACCGTGGAGTTCGCCTCCGCCGCCCCTGACGACACCGTCCTGGCCTCGGTCCCGCCGTACCACGTCGCGGGCGTGGGCTCGGTGCTGAGCAGCCTGTACGCCGGCCGCCGCATGGTGCACCTGGGCGCCTTCGAGCCGGGCGCCTGGCTGGAGCTGGTCCGTTCCGAGGGCGTCACCTCCGCGATGGTGGTGCCGACCATGCTGTCCAGGGTCGTCGAGCATCTGGACGGCCGTCCGGCCGAGGTGCCGACGCTGCGCGCGCTGGCCTACGGCGGTGCCCGCATGCCGCACACGGTGCTGGAGGCGGCCCTGCGGGCCTTCCCGGGCACGGGTTTCACCAACGCCTACGGACTCACCGAGACCAGTTCCACCATCGCGCTGCTGGGCCCCGACGACCACCGCGCGGCGCTGGCCTCCGACGACCCCGAGGTGCGCGCCCGGCTGCGTTCGGCGGGCCGCATGGTGCCGGGCGTGGAGGCGCAGATCCGGGACACGGCCGGGGCCGTGCTGCCCGCCGGGGTGCCCGGCGAGCTGTGGGTGCGTGGTCCGCAGGTGTCCGGGGAGTACAAGGGGGCCGCCGCGCTGCTGGACGCGGAGGGCTGGTTCCGTACCCGGGATGTCGCCCGCTTCGACGACGGCGGTTATCTGTTCGTCGTGGGACGCGCCGACGACACGATCATCCGGGGCGGAGAGAACATCGCTCCCGCCGAGGTGGAGGACGTTCTGCTGGGCCATGAGGCCGTGCGCGAGGCGGCGGTCGTCGGGGTGCCGGACGAGGAGTGGGGCGAGCGGATCGCGGCCTTCGTCGTCGTCCACGAGGGCTCGGAAGTCGACGCCGAGGGGCTGCGGGCCTGGGTGCGTGCCCGCCTGCGCGGGTCCAGGACGCCCGATGTGGTCGTCTTCCGCGAGGAGTTGCCGTACACACCCACCGGAAAGCTGCTGCGGCGCGAGCTGCTGACACTGATAGGGAAGGGCTGACGCCGTGACGTCGTTCGCTGAGCTGCATGACCTGACGGGCAAGGTGGCGGTGGTCACCGGCGGTTCGCGCGGGATCGGGCGGGCCATCGTGCAGACGCTGGCGGAGGCCGGCGCGGATGTGGTGGTCGCCTCCCGGAAGGGTGAGGTGTGCCGGGCGGTCGCCGAGGAGGTGCGGGCGTCGACCGGGCGGCGGGCCGTCGGGATCGCCTGCCATGTCGGCCGGTGGGACGACTGCGAGCGGCTCGTGGCGGAGTCGGTGGAGCGGCTGGGCGGCCTGGACGTGCTCGTCAACAACGCCGGGATGTCACCCCCGTACGAGAGTCTCGACGCGGTCGGCGAGGAGCTGTACGACAAGACGCTCGCCGTGAACCTGAAGGGCCCGTTCCGGCTGGCGGTCCTCGCGGCGACGCACATGGCGGACCACGGTGGCGGCTCGATCGTCAACATCGGTACGGCCGGGTCGCTGATGGCGAGCGTCCACGAACTGCCCTACGCCTGCGCGAAAGCCGGTCTCAACGCACTCACGGTGGGGCTCGCGGAGGCGTACGCCCCGAAGGTGCGGGTGAACGCCATTCTCCCCGGGCCGGTGCTCACCGACGCCCACCGGGCCTGGGCGGCCGAGGACTTCGACACCTCGTTCGTGCCGCTGGGCCGGCTCGGTGTGCCGGCCGACGTGGCGCCCCTGGCACTGCACTTCGCCAGTGCCGCGTCCAGCTTCACGACCGGGGCGATCGTGCGGGTCGACGGGGGCATCACGCGGAAGGTGTGAGCGTCGTACGGCATACGGAAGGGGGGGGGGGGGGGGGGGCGCCGCCCCCCCCCCCCCCCCCCCCCCCCCCCCCCCCCCCCCCCCCCCCCCCCCCCCACG
>NZ_JBICZD010000014.1:0-293902 GCF_043201555.1 Streptomyces sp. NPDC048288 | reverse complement strand
GGGGGGCCCCACTTCCCGGGGGGGGGGTGGGGGGGGGGGTGGGGGGGCCCACGGGGGGTGGGGGGGGGGGGCGCCCCCCCCGCGGGGGGGGGGCCCCCCCCCCCCCCCCCCCCCCCCCTTCCGTCCCCCCGTCCCCCCGGCCTGTCAGTGGTCGGCGGTCTCGTTCCGGTACACCTGTCCGCCCTTCATCACGAACCGCACGTCCTCGGTCACCCCGATGTCGGTCAGCGGGTCGCCGGGGACGGCCACGACGTCGGCGAGCAGGCCGGGTTCGAGGCGGCCCCGGTCGTCGGCGTCGATCAGTTCCGCGGCGACGGTCGTCGCGGCCCGGAGGGCGGCCAGCGGGGTCATGCCGCGGTCGACGAGGGCGAGGAGTTCGCGGGCGTTGCGGCCGTGCGGGATCGCCGGGGCGTCGGTGCCGCAGGCGACCCGGACGCCGCGTTCGATGGCCCGCCTGGTCGTCGCCTTGGCGCGGGGGAAGACGTCGGCGGCCTTGGCCTGGAGTTCGGGCGCGGCCTTGGAGACGTCCATGCCGTCGGCGATGTAGGTGGTGGCGACCAGGAAGGTGCCGCGCTCCACCATCAGGTCGAGGGTCTCGTCGCCGGCCAGGAAGCCGTGCTCGACGCAGTCGATGCCCGCGTCCAGCGCGGCCCGGATCGCCCGGTCGCCCATGCAGTGCGCGGCCACCTTGAGCCCGGCACGGTGTGCCTCGTCGGCGATGGCGCGCAGTTCGTCGTCGGAGTACTGCTGGGCGCCGGCCGGACCGGTATGTGACATGACACCGTTGGAGGCGCACACCTTGATGACCCGCGCCCCGTGCTTGATCTGGTAGCGGACCGCCTTGCGCACCTCGTCGACGCCGTTGGCGATCCCCTCCTCGACCGTCAGCGGCATGATGTGCGGCGCGAGCGCCTGGAACATGGTCGGGTCCAGGTGCCCGCCGGTCGGCGTGATGGCGTGCCCGGCCGGCACGACCCGCGGTCCCTCGATCCAGCCGAGGTCGATGGCCTTCTTCAGCGCCACGTCGAGCAGCAGGCCCCCGGTCTGCACGAACAGACCGAGGTTGCGTACGGTCGTGAAGCCGGCCCGCAGGGTGCGGCGGGCGTTGGCGACGGCGCGCAGGGTGCGGACGGCGGGGTCGTCCTGGACGGGGTTGAGGGGGCTGCGGTGGTCGGGCCCGCCGAGGAGCAGGTTGACCTCCATGTCCATCAGGCCCGGCAGGAGCGTGACGTCGCCCAGGTCCAGTTCGACGGTGTCGGGCGGGACGGTCGTCGGGGCGACGGCGGTGATGTGCTCGCCCTCGATCAGCAGGTCGCCCGGCTCGACGAGTTCGCCCTTGTCGATGTCGAGCATGCGGGCGGCGCGCAGCCGGACCGGGGGCTGCGGGGTGCGTGGGCGGGGCATCAGGCACCTCCCGCGGCGCGGTGGGCTCGCACGGCGCTCACACCGCCGGTTCGACGACGGCGTCGATGCTCGCCGGGCCCGTGTCGGGCACCCGGGGCTGTCGCCAGGCCTCCACGGAGAAGGCGACGGTCACCAGGGCGCAGAACAGCCACAGCAGGTGCTTGTCCTCCTCGGAGATGTCCGCCATGGAGATGTTCTGCAGGTACTCCGTGCCGGACGCGAGGAGCGGGAACGCCGCGTTGTAGAAGGTGTCCAGTTCGTCCATGGTGCTGGCGATCCGCTTGGCGTAGCGGGCCTTCTCGGTGGGGACGGCCCAGTCGGCGAAGGGCTCCAGCGCGGCGAACTCGGGGGGAAAGACGGTGGCCATGGTTCGGTCTCCTCGGGTCAGCTCGCGGCCGGGGCGCCGGAGGTGCGCTGCTGGTACTCGCGGACGTACTGCCGGGCGGTGCCGTGCAGATGGCGGAGCAGGACCTCCTGGTCGTTGAGGGGGAACTCCCGCACCGCGCGCGATTCGAGCATGGTCTGGGTCGCCTCCAAGGTGTTGCCGTCCTGCAGGCCGTACTCCTTGAAGGAGACGACGGCCAGCTCCTGCTGCAGGCGCTGGAAGGCGTTCTCGGGCGGGACGAAGTAGCAGGTGGCCTCGAAGATGTGGGTGTTGTAGGCGGTCGGCCAGTAGTGGTAGGTCAGCACCCAGTTCGGCCGCCAGATCAGCAGCATGAAGTTGGGGAAGAAGACGAACGAGTCCATGCCCCAGCGCGGGTCCCGGGTGGGGTTGATTGCCGGCGGCAGCTGCTCGGTGCTCAGGCCGATGTCCGGGGCCTCCCAGGGCCCGAACAGGCCGCTGCGCAGGGCTCCTTCGATGGGCTTGACCATCTTCCGGTCGTGCGGCGGGGCGATGCCTCCCCAGGAGGAGACCATGCTGTGCGGCCCGTCGATGTCGTAGTGCAGCGCCTCGTACCCGTACTTCTGGATCTTGCGGGCCTCGTCGGACACGTACTGGCCGGCGTGCAGGATCGGCGCGTGGTAGAACTCGGCGAACGCGTCGATGAACAGCTTCCAGTTGGCGCCGATCTCGGCGCGGTAGCGGTGCGCCTGGGTCATCTTGTGGAACGGGTAGCCCTCGATGCCCTTGGCGAACTCGCCCAGGAACTCCCGTAGCGGAGTGGTGTTCTCGGGGTCGAGGTTGACGAAGACGAACCCCTCCCAGACCTCCGTCCGTACGTCCTTGAGGCCGTACTGCGACTTGTCCAGGTCGAAGAACTCCTGCTCCTGCTGGACGAAGGACAGCTTGCCTTCGAGGTCGTAGCGCCAGGCGTGGTACTTGCAGGTGAACTGGCGGCAGACCCCGCTGGTCTCCTCACGGGGGAAGTCGTTCCACACGAGCTTGTTGCCGCGGTGCCGGCACACGTTGTGGAAGGCGCGTACCTCGTCGTCCATGCCGCGCACCACGACGACGGAGGTGCCGGCCGCGTCCAGCTCCTTGGTGAAGTAGCTGCCGCGCTTGGGGAGTTGCTCGACCCGCCCCACGTTCAGCCAGGTGCGCTTGAAGATCGCCTCGCGCTCCAGTTCGTAGTGCGCGGGGGTGATCGAGTCCTCGTACGACACCGGCTCCGTGCCGATCTTCAGGTGTGCGGTCCAGCTGCCCGCCGCGGGCTTCTTGAAGTGCGCCATGGGGTCTGGTCCTCCAGTCGCTTGTACGGAGGGGACTCACGATAATCTCAGTCTCTCCGAATGAGAATGCTATTCTCATTCCGGATCGGCCGTCAAGTCAGCCGTTCGTCAGGAAGGGCGCGGGAGGCCGCGGCGGACTCGGCGGCCGGTCCGTCAGGATCCGTCCACGGACCCGTCCACGGACCCGTCCACGAAGGGGAAGATCCGGGTGAAGTCGGCCCCCGGCTCGGCCCGGGCGAACCGCTCCCAGACGGCCCCGGTCACCTCACCGATCACCGCCGGGCCGTCCTGCTCACCCACCGCCCGCAGATACAGCCGTACGTCCTTCTCCATCAGGGAGTTGGCGAAGCCGGCGGCGTAGCGGCCGGTGAGGACGTGGGCCGGGAACTTGTCCTCGGTGGCCGCGCTCCGGCCGCTGGACTCGTTGAGCACGTCGAGCATCGTGGCCATGTCGAGTCCGGCGGCCAGTCCGAAGGCGACGGCCTCGCTGGTGGCGGCGAGGGCGGTCGCGGACAGGAAGTTGTTGGCGAGCTTGAGGGCCTGGGCCATGCCGGGACGGTCACCGACCCGGCGGCGGCGGTCGCTCAGTCCGGCCAGCACGCCCTCGACGGCAGAGCACGCGTCGCCGTCCCCCGAATACATGACGGTGAGGGTGCGGGCGCGGGCTCCGGCGACCCCGCCGGAGACGGGGGCGTCGACGTAGCCGATGCCGCCCTCGGCCAGGAGTCCGGCGACGGTGCGGGCGGCGGCCGGGCCGATGGTGGAGGTGTCGACGACGTACCGGACGAGGCGGCCGGGCGCCGCCAGGATTGCGCGGGCGACCTGCTCGGACGCGGCCCCGTCGGGGAGGCTCAGCACCAACACGCCCACACTGCGGGCGACTTCGGCCACCTCGGGAACATGCACGGCACCCTCGGGCGAGCGCCCGGCACCCAGCGCGTCATGGGTCACGACCGCATACCCGGCACCCACCAGGTTCCCGGCGAGCACGCTCCCCATGCTGCCGAGGCCGACGAACCCGACGCTCCCGGCGCGCAGCTCTCCACCTCGTCCATCGAGCTTCCGCGTCTGTTCCACAACTCTCCCCATCACGAATGAGAATGGCGCTCTCCTGAACATCATTCAGCATTCCAGCAATCGGAGAATTGTGCTACCGTCCCCGATCGTCAGGGTGCCGGCCGAGAGGGAGCCGAACAGACCGTGAACGACTTCGAGGCGATCGACTTCTTCCGGGACGAGAGGCTCGTCGCGGATCCCTATCCCTACTTCGACGCCCTGCGCGGGCAGTGCCCCGTCCACCGGGAGAGCCATCACGACGTGATGATGGTGACCGGGTACGAGGAGGCACTGCAGGTCTACAACGACACCGACACCTTCTCCTCCTGCGTCTCGGTCACCGGCCCGTTCCCCGGGTTCCCGGTCCCGCTGGAGGGGGACGACGTGAGCGGGCTGATCGAGCGGCACCGGGACGCGCTGCCGATGAGCGACCAACTGCCCACCATGGACCCGCCGGTGCACACCGACCACCGCGCCCTGCTGATGCGGCTGATCACGCCGAAGCGCCTCAAGGAGAACGAGGCGTCCATGTGGCACCTCGCCGACGGGCTGCTGGACGCGTTTCTCGCGCCGGGCGAGGGGGAGTTCATCGGCGGGTTCGCCGGACCGTTCACGCTCCTCGTCATCGCCGACCTGCTCGGCGTGCCGGAGGAGGACCGGCAGGAGTTCATGGACCGGCTCCAGAACCGCCCGCCGGACGGGGGCGGCGTGGGCAGCACGGGGGACGACACACTGCACCACTCGCCGCTGGAGTTCCTCTACGGCCGCTTCGCCACGTACATCGAGGAGCGCCGCCGGGAGCCGCGCGAGGACGTGCTCACGGGCCTGGCGACCGCGACCTTCCCGGACGGCTCGACCCCGGAGGTCATGGACGTCGTCCGGGTCGCGGCCAACCTCTTCGCCGCCGGTCAGGAGACCACCGTCCGGCTGCTCGGCTCGGCGCTCAAGGTGCTCGCCGAACGCCCGGAGCTGCAGCGGCTGTTGCGCACCGAGCGGGAGCGCATCCCGAACTTCGTCGAGGAGGCGCTGCGCGCGGAGAGCCCGGTGAAGGGTGACTTCCGGCTGTCCAGGGTGGCGACGACGGTGGGCGGTGTGGAGGTCCCGGCCGGGACGACGCTGATGGTGGTCAACGGCGCCGCGAACCGCGACCCGCGCCAGTTCGAGGACCCGGAGACCTTCGACGTCGGCCGCCCCAACGTCCGCCGGCACCTCGCGTTCGGCCGCGGTGCCCACACCTGCCCGGGCGCGCCCCTGGCCCGCGCCGAGGCCCGGGTCACCCTGGAACGGCTGCTGGACCGCACCTCCGACATCAGGATCGCCGAGCGGGTGCACGGCCCGGCGAACGCCCGCCGCTACCAGTACGTGCCGACCTTCATCCTCCGCGGCCTCACCCATCTCGACCTGGAGTGGAGCCCGGCCCGATGAAGGTCACCGTCGACGACGACCGCTGCCGCGGGCACGGGGTGTGCTGCTCGCTCTGCCCGGAGGTCTTCGACCTGGGCGACGACGGCTACGCCGTGGTGGCCACCCCCGAGGTCCCCGCCGAACACGAGAACGCGGTCCGCTCGGCCGCCGCCCTCTGCCCCGAGCACGCCATCACCGTGAGCTGACGACGAGGAGCACCATGCCCAAGGGCTACGTCATCTTCACCGAGGCCATCGACGATCCCGCCGCGATGGCCGCCTACGGCAGGGCGGCCGGGCTCTCCCTCGCGGAGAGCGGGGCTGCCGTCCTGGCCGTCGACTCCGGCCCGCAGGTGCTGGAGGGCGAGTGGCACGGCGACCAGACCGTCGTCCTGGAGTTCGAGTCGGTGGCGGCGGCCCGGGCGTGGTACGAGTCGGCCGCCTACGAGAAGGCCAAGCCGCTGCGGCAGGCGGCGGCCCGGACCAACGCCGTGATCGTGTCCGGGATCGCGCCGCCGGCGGCAGCGGGCGGCTAGGCGTTGCGTGCCGTCAGCCCGGCCCGTACCCCGCCGTCGACCAGGATGTCGACGCCGGTGAGGAAGGACGCCTCGTCCGACAGCAGGAAGGCGACGACGGCGGCGAGTTCCTCGGGGCGGCCTTCGCGGCCGAGAGCGGACTGTCGTACCAGCGCGGCCATGGACGGGTGGTGCTCCGCCTCCTGGCGGCCCTGCGGGGTGGCGACGACACCGGGCGACACCGAGCAGACACGTGCCCCGGCCGGCCCGACGCGCACAGCCTCCCGCTGCACGAGGCGCTGGACTCCGCGTTTGGCCCAGGTGTAGGCGACGCCCGGGTCCTCGATGTCCGGTCCGACGGCGGCGCGGATCCGGTCGAGGAAGTGCTCGTCCAGCGGGTCCGCCAGGGCCTCCTCGGTCGCGGGCCGGGGTGCGGTGTCGCCGAACAGCGCGGCCATCGAGGCGAAGCACACCAGCGCCGTCCCCCGCGTGGCGAGCGGGCGCAGGGCCTCGGCCAGCAGCGCGGTGCCGACGAGGTCGACCGTGAGGATGCGGCGCCAGTCGGCCATGGTCGGTGAGATACCGGCGGCGTGGGCGACGGCGCGGAGGGTGCCGAGTTCGCGCGCGCGGGCGGCGAGGCGGGCCAGGCCGTCGCGGTCGGTGATGTCCAGGGTGTGCGGTTCGACGACGGTCGTCCGCGCGTCCGTGGAGAGTTCCTCGGCGGCCGCGGCCACCGTCTTCTCGTCCAGGTCGACCAGCAGCAGCCGGTCCACCACCCCCACCAGCCGCCGGGCGCACTCCAGGCCCATGCCGCGCCCGGCTCCGGTCACGATTCCCACGCTCGTCGTCCGTCCGGGCTCCGGTACGGCGGTCATGACGGCCTCCTGCCGGTAGCCCAGTACTGCTCCAGGACGGGTTGCAGCGCACGGGTGACGAGTTCGACGCGCGGGCCGGTGGGGCCGCGGTGGAACGCCCAGTACGGGGTGCCGTCCGGGCGGCGGCCGACGGCCTCGGTCGCGCAGCCGCGCCGGGCCAGTTCGGCGGAGTCGGCGGCCACGTCGTCGGACCAGTACCCGAGGTGGTGGACTCCCGAGTCGGCGGCCGGCTGCCAGAGGGTGCCCGGGACGCTTCGGACCAGTTCCAGCCGGGGCACGGACATGGAGTACGTCGACGCCAGGTCGAGCACCGTGTCACCGCCGGGCAGGCTCACCTGGGCGGGTGCGCCCAGTTCCGCGCACCACTGGTAGCCGAACAGCGCCGTCAGCTCGGCCGCCGCCGCCGGGATGTCGTCCACGACGATGCCCACGTGGAACTGATCGCTCGCCTTCATTCATGGCCTCCCTGGGGTGTGACCGTGCGCAGACAGAAGCGGGTGAGGTGGTCGAAATCATCGTCCGTCGGCGGCGTCCGGCGCCACAGGTGGTCGGCGAGGCGGCCGACCGTGGCGTGGGCGGCGAGGGACGCGTCCAGGTCGGGAGCGGCGCTCCCCAGCCGGGTGTACGGCGCGCCGAGCAGGTCGGCGAGGAGGCCGGTGGCGGAGGGCGGGCCGGCCAGGAACCCCTCCCCCACACTCTGCGCGTTCCACATGACGGCGAGTGTCGTCGCGGCCGTGTCGGCGTCCCTGGCCTGGGACAGGACGCCCTCGACCCAGCGGCGCACCTGGCCCTCCGGGGTGGGCTCCTTGGCCATCTGGTGGGCGATGTAGCCGCACAGGCGCTCGGTGCCGTCCTCCATGATCGCGGCGACCAGGGCGTCCTTCGAGCGGAAGTGCCGGTAGAACGCCTCGTTCGACAGTCCGGCGGCCGCCACGATGTCGGCGACCCGCGGGCGTGCGCCGGTGCCGCAGCGGCGCATCACCGCCCGTGCCGCGTCGAGGAGGGCGCGCACCTCGTCGGCGTACTGGTCGGCGCGCCGGGCCAGGGCGCGCCGGGCTATCCGGTCGGCCAGGCCGTCCGGAGGCCGGTCCGGCGACGCTCCAGAAGTCGCGTTCCGTGTCAGGGGAATTGTGTTCTCCTTCATGAGAACGTTATTCTGGCATCCGCCGGAAGGAGACACAATGCCGTGGGACTTCGAGACCGAGCCGGACTACCAGGCGCAGCTGGACTGGGCGGACCAGTTCGTGCGCGAGGAGGTCGAACCCCTCGATCTCCTCTGGGACGGCCTGCAGTTCACCCCGCCCGACGACAACCTCCGCAACGTCCTCGACCCCCTCAAGAAGGAGGTGCGGGCGCACGGACTGTGGGCGACCCACCTCGGCCCCGACCTGGGCGGCGCGGGCCACGGGCAGGTCAAACTGTGCCTGCTCAACGAGATACTGGGCCGCTCCTCCTGGGCCCCGATCGTCTTCGGCTGCCAGGCGCCGGACACGGGCAACGCGGAGATCCTCGCCCACTACGGCACCGAGGCGCAGAAGGAGCGCTATCTGCGCCCGCTGCTCGACGGCGAGATCTTCTCCTGCTATTCGATGACGGAGCCCCAGGCGGGCGCCGACCCCAAGGAGTTCACCACCCGCGCGGTGCGGGAGGGCGACGAGTGGGTCATCGACGGCTGGAAGTACTTCTCGTCCAACGCGAGGACGGCCGCCTTCTTCATCGTGATGGCCGTGACGGACCCGGACGGGGACCCGTACAAGAGCATGTCGATGTTCCTGGTCCCGGCGGAGACACCCGGGATCGTCATCGAGCGGAATGTCGCGCTCGCCGGTGAGCCCGAAGAACGGGGTTCTCACGCGCTGGTGCACTACGAGGGCGTACGCGTGCCGGCGGACGCGCTGCTCGGCGGGGAGGGTCAGGCGTTCGTGATCGCGCAGACCCGGCTCGGCGGCGGGCGGATCCATCACGCGATGCGGACGATCGGGCTCGCGGGCAAGGCGTTCGACATGATGTGCGAGCGGGCGCTGAGCCGGCACACCCAGGGCACCGTCCTCGCCGACAAGCAGTTCGTGCAGGGGCACATCGCCGACTCGTGGGCGCAGCTCCAGCAGTTCCGGCTGACCGTGCTGCACACCGCGTGGAAGATCGACAAGTACAACGACTACCGCAAGGTCCGCAAGGACATCGCGATGGTGAAGGTGCTGCTGCCGGGTGTGCTGCATGACATAGCACACCGCGCGATCCAGGTGCACGGCGCGCTGGGCGTCAGCGGCGACATGCCGTTGTTCCGGATGCTGCTGGGCGCCAGCGTGCTGGGCATCGCGGACGGGCCGACCGAGGTGCACAAGGTGACGGTCGCGAGGCAGGTGCTGCGGGACCACCGGGCCAGCGAGGACCTCTGGCCCAGCGGCTATCTCCCCAAGCGGCTGGCCGCCGCCCGCGCCAAGTACGCGGAGTTCCTGGAGCCCGGGGCGGAAGCCCGATGATCGACGTCGAGCGGCTGGCGCCCTGGCTGGACGAGTCCGGGCTGCCCGGCAAGGGCGAGCCGGTCGAGCACCGGTTCGTCTCGGGCGGCGCGCAGAACGAGATCTACGAGATCCGGCGCGGCGAACTGCACTGCGCCCTGCGCATCCCACCGCCCACCGCGCCGCCCGCCCGCGACGAGGGCATCCTGCGGGAGTGGCGGATCACCGAGGCGCTGAACGGCACGGACGTCCCGCACACCGAGGCGATCGCCGTCTGCACGGACACCGCCGTCCTCGGCCGTACCTTCTACCTGATGGAGTTCGTCGACGGCTGGTCGCCGATGTCCACCACCGGCGGACGCGGCTGGCCGGAGCCGTTCGGCACCGACCTCGCCGCACGGGCCGGGCTGGCCTACCAACTCGCCGAGGGCGCCGCCCTGCTGGGCCGCGTGGACTGGCAGGCGAAAGGGCTGCACGACCTGGGCCGCCCGGACGGCTTCCACGAGCGGCAGGTCGACCGGTGGACCCGCTACCTGGAGCGGGCCAAGGGCCGCGAACTGCCCGGCTTCGAGACGGCCGCCGCCTGGCTACGCGCCCACAAGCCCCTCGACTACGTCCCGGGCCTGATGCACGGCGACTACCAGTTCGCCAACGTCATGTTCCGGCACGGCGCCCCGGCCCGGCTCGCCGCGGTCGTCGACTGGGAGATGGGCACGATCGGCGACCCCAAGCTCGACCTCGCCTGGATGCTCCGCGGCTGGCCCGAGGACACCGGCGCCCCCGAGGCCGCCACCGCGTCCTACGTCGACCTGTTCGGCATGCCCTCGCGCGCACAGCTGATCGAGCACTACGCGCAGGTGTCCGGCCGTCAGGTCGACGACATGGACTACTACGACGTCCTCGCCCAGTGGAAGCTGGCCATCGTGCTGGAGCAGGGCTTCCAACGGGCCGGTGACAACGAGAAGTTGCAGGCCTTCGGTCCGATGGTGCTGGACCTGATGAAGTCCGCGGCCGACCTCGCGGAGACCACGGCCTACGGAACCTGAGCCGCACGCGAGCGGCTCACAGCCCCAGCGACTTGGCGATGATCACCTTCATGACCTCGCTCGTTCCGGCGTAGATGCGGGTGATGCGGGCGTCGGCGTACAGCCGGGCGATCGGATACTCCGTCATATAGCCGTAGCCGCCGAAGAGTTGCAGACAGCGGTCGACCGCACGGGCCTGCGTCTCCGTGCAGAAGAGTTTCACCTTGGCCGCGTCCGCGCCGGAGAGGTCTCCGGCGACGAGGTCGAGGACCGCGCGGTCCAGCATGGCCTGCGCGGCCTCGGTCTCGGCGGCGACGGCAGCGAGTTCGAACTTGGTGTTCTGGAAGGCCGCCACCGGCCTGCCGAAGACCTCGCGCTCCTTGACGTAGGCGATCGTCGTGTCCAGGGCGGCCCGTGCCTGCGCGACCGAGCCGACCGCCACCGTCAGCCGCTCCTGCGCGAGGTTGTGGCCCAGGTAGCCGAAGGCCGCGCCCTCCTCCCCCAGCCGGTTGGCCACCGGGACCCGTACGTCGTCGAAGGCCAGCTCGACGGTGTCCTGGACCTTGATGCCCAGCTTGTCCAGGACCCGTCCCCGGGTGAAGCCGGGCATGCCGTCCTCGACCACGAGCAGGGTCAGCCCGGCACGCCGGTCGGCGGGGTCCGCCGACGTCCGTGCGACGACGATCACCAGGTCGGCGAGGAGCCCGCCGGTGATGAAGGTCTTGGCACCGTTGAGGACGTAGGTGTCGCCGTCGCGTACGGCGGTGGTGCGGATGCCCGCCAGGTCGGAGCCGGTGCCGGGTTCGGTCATCGCGATGGCGGTGAGCAGCCGGCCGGCGACGAGGCCGGGGAACCAGCGCCGGCGTTGTTCCGCGTCGGCGTAGGCGAGGAAGTAGGGCAGGATGACGTCGAGTTGGGTGCGTACGGTGCCCAGGGTGACCAGGGCCCGGGACGCCTCCTCCTGGAGGACGACGTTGTAGCGGTAGTCGGCGATGCCCGCCCCGCCGTACTCCTCGGGGATCGCGATGCCGAGGACGCCCAGCGCGCCCAGCCGCTCGAAGAGCTCGCGGGGCAGTCGGCCCTCCTGTTCCCAGGAGGTGTAGTTCGGGACCACCTCCTTGGCGACGAACTCCCGGACCAGTGTGCGGAATTCCTCGTGGTCGGCGGTGAAGATGTGTCGGCGCACCGAAAACCCCCGGTCAGTCGATGAGTTCGACGAGTGTGGCGTTGGCGGTGCCGCCGCCCTCGCACATGGTCTGCAGGCCGTAGCGGATCCCGTGGTCGCGCATGTGGTGGATCATGCGGGTCATCAGAACGGCACCGGACGCGCCCAGCGGGTGGCCGAGTGCGATGGCGCCGCCGTGCGGGTTGAGCAGGGCCGGATCGGCGCCGGTCTCGGCGAGCCAGGCGAGCGGCACGGGTGCGAAGGCCTCGTTCACCTCGAAGACGCCGACCTCGGAGAGGCCGACGCCGGCTTTCGCGAGCACCTTCTCGGTGGCCGGGATCGGGCCGGTCAGCATGAGCACCGGGTCGTCGCCGACCACCGCGCCCGAGCGGTAGCGGGCGACAGGGGTGAGTCCCAACTCCCTTGCCTTGTCCGGGGTGGTGACCAGGAGGGCCGCCGCGCCGTCCGAGATCTGGGAGGCGTTGCCCGCGTGGATCAGGCCGTCGTCGAGGAAGGCGGGCCTGAGCCGCGCCAGCTTCTCGGCGGTGGTGCCGCGTCGTACACCCTCGTCGGCCTTCACTCCCTCCACCGCCACGGTCTGTGCCTCGAAGGCGCCGCTGTCCTGCGCGGTGGCCGCGCGTTCGTGGGACAGGGCCGCGAACTCGTCGAGGCGGGTGCGGGTGAAGCCCCACTTCTGGGCGATCTTCTCGGCGGAGAGTCCCTGGTTGAAGGAGAAGTCGTGGTAGCGGGCGAGGACTTGGGGCCCGTACGGCGTCCCGGTGGCCCGTGCCGAGCCGAGCGGCACCCGGCTCATGACCTCGACCCCGCCGGCCACGACGACGTCCTGCTGGTCGGACATGACGGCGTGGACGGCGAAGTCGAGGGCCTGCTGGCTGGATCCGCATGCCCGGTTCACGGTGGTGCCGGGCACGGTCTCGGGCCAGCCTGCGGCGAGGACGGCGTAGCGGCCGATGTTGCTGGACTGGTCGCCGACCTGGGAGACACAGCCCCAGACGACGTCGTCGACGAGCGCCGGGTCGAGGCCGGTGCGTTCGGCGAGGGCGTTCAGGACGACGGCGGAGAGGTCGGCCGCGTGCACGCCCGACAGGCCGCCGTCGCGTTTCCCGATCGGGGTGCGGACGGCCTCGACGATCACTGCTTCGCGCATGAAGGGTCCTCCGTAGCGGGCTGGCGGAACCAGCGGCCGGTGAAACGCGGTTCTCGCTTCTCGGCGAAGGCCGCGTAGGCCTCGGTCACGTCGGTCGAGGCGAAGTTCGCCGTCTGGGCGCGGGCCTCGGCGGCGAGCGCCTCGCGCAGGGTGCGGCCGGTGCCCTCGTTGAGGAGCGCCTTGGTCTGCGCCTGGGCGACGGGTGGCCCGGCCGCCAGCCGGTCGGCGAGGCCGGCGACGTACGCGTCGATCTCGTCGGCGGGCACCACCCAGGTGACGAGGTTCAGCGACCGGGCCTCCTCGGCGTCGATCGTCTCGGCCAGCAGGGCGAGTCGCTTGGCCTGCTGGAGTCCGGTGAGCCGGGGCAGCAGCCAGGAGCCGCCGCAGTCCGGGGAGAGGCCGCGGCGGGTGAAGATCTGCGAGAACCGGCTCTCCGGCGTGGCCACCACCAGGTCGCAGCCGAGTGCCAGATTCCATCCCGCGCCGACGGCCACGCCGTCGACCTTGGCGACGGTCGGGACGGGTGACTCGTGCAGCAGCAGGGCGACTTCGTTCAGGTCGCGCACCTTGTCCAGGGGGTGCCGGGGGTCGGCGGCGCCGCTGGTGAGGTCGGCGCCGGAGCAGAAGGCTCCGCCGGCGCCGGTGAGGACGAGGGCCCGTACGGCGGGGTCGTGGGAGGCCTCGGTGAGCGCCTGGCGCAGCAGTCCCCACAGGTCCCGGTCGACGGCGTTCCTGCGGTGCGGGCGGTTCAGGGTGAGGGTCCGTACGCTGCCGCTGTCACTGGTCAGGAGGGCGGGCGGCGCGGTCATGTGCCGTTCTCCGACTCCGGTTCGTGGCAGCCGAGTTCGGCCAGGATCCGCTCGGTGTGCTCGCCGAGCGCGGGGACGGCGCCCATCGGCGGGTCGTAGCCGGCGATGACCGGGGGTGGCAGCAGGGCGGGGACGGGCCCGGCGGGGGTGTCGATGCGGCGCCAGCGGTCGCGGGCCGCGAGGTGGGGGTGGGCGAGTACGTCGTCCGGGGTGTTGTAGCGGGAGTTGCCGATGCCCGCGTCGTCGGCGCGCTGCTGGATGTACGCCAGCCGGTGACGGCCGCACCAGGCACCGATCTCGGCGTCGAGCAGCTCGCGGTGGGTGACGCGGCCGGGGTTGGTGCGGAAGCGGTCGTCGGCCGCGAGGTCGGGGCGTTCCAGCAACTCCCGTGCCAGGCGCTGCCATTCGCGGTCGTTGGTGGTGCCGAGGACGACCGTGTGGCCGTCGGCGGTGCGGTAGGCGCCGTACGGGGCGACGGCGGGCGAACTCATGCCGAGCGGCTGCTGCCAGTGACCCGCGTGCCGGGTGTAGGTGAGCGGATAGCCCATGAGTTCGGTCATGGTGTCGAACATGCTCACCGCGACGGCTCCGCCCGGCTTGCCGCGGCGCTCACCGGCGTACAGCAGCGCCACGATCGACAGGGCCGTGTAGAGGCCGGTGCTGGCGTCCGCGATGGGCGGGCCCGGTTTGGCCGGGGCGCCGGGGTGGCCGGTGATGGCGCAGACGCCGGACTCGGCCTGGACGAGCAGGTCGTAGGCGCGTTTGTGGGAGAGCGGGCCCCCGGGTCCGTAGCCGTCGATCTCCACCGCGATCAGGTCGGGGTGGCGGGTCGCCAGGTCGTCGGGGGCCAGGCCCAGTTTGGCCGTGGTGCCGGGGGCGAGGTTGGAGACCAGCACGTCGGCGCGGTCGAGGAGGCGGTGCAGGATTGCTGTCCCGGCCTCGGACTTGAGGTCGAGGGCGAGGGACTCCTTGCCCCGGTTGGCCCAGACGAAGTGGGCGGCGAGTCCGCCGACCACGTCGTCGATGTGCCGGGCCGAGTCGCCGCCGTCCGGGTTCTCCACCTTGATGACCCGGGCGCCGAGGTCGCTCAGGACCCGGGTGCACAGGGGTGCGGAGACGGCCTGTTCCAGGGCCACCACCGTCACGCCGGAGAGGGGTCCCGGAGTCGAGAGCGGTTCCGGCGTCATCAGATCACCAGGCCGCCGTCGACCGGCAGGACCTGGCCGGTGACGAAGGAGGCCGCGTCCGAGGCGAGGAAGACGAAGGCCCCGGCGACCTCGTCGGGTTCGGCCCAGCGGCCGAGCGGGATGCGGGCGAGCATGGTGGCGGCGAACTTCTCGTGGGTGCGGATGGTCTCGGTCATGGGGGTGGCAGCGAGCGGTGCGAGGGCGTTGACCTTGATCTGCCGTCTCGCCAGTTCCCTGGCCATGGACTTGGTCATGCCGATCACCGCGGCTTTGGCGGCCGAGTAGTTGACCTGGCCGAGGGTGCCGGTCAGGCCCGCGGACGAGGTGACGTTGACGATGCGTCCGGTGCCGTCGGTGGGCAGGTACGGGAGGGCGGCCTGGGAGCAGGTGAAGGTGCCCAGGACGTGGATGTCGAGCAGCAGGCGGAAGGTGTCCTCGTCGAGGTCGGGGAACATGGCCGGCGCGGTGACGCCGGCGTTGTTGACGAGGATGTGCAGGCGGCCGTCGGCGAGGGCGGCCGCCCGAGCCGCGGCGGCGTCGGCTGCGGCCCGGTCCCGTACGTCGAGTCCGGCGCTGTCGGCCGCGCCGCCCGCCGCCGTGATCTTCCCGGCGACGGCCGCGGCGGCGGTCGGATCGACGTCGGTGACGAGGACGGCGGCGCCGGCCCGGGCCAGGGCGTGGGCGACGGCGGCGCCGATGCCGCCCGCGGCTCCGGTGACCAGCGCCGAGCGTCCCGTGAGGTCGAACAAGTCGTTGCCGTTCGCCACTACTTGCTCGCCGCCGCTACGGCCGCGCGGGCCCGGGCGCGGAAGGCCTCCAGCTTGTCGACGGGTTCCTTCAGCTGGCGGCTGCGGGCCCGGATGCTGACGTCGTGGCCCGCTGCGGCCCTGCGCAGGGCGCCGACGGTGGCCTGTTCGCGGGGGATGTGCGCGAACGGGTCGAAGGAGTACCAGCGCATGGCGTTCTCGTGGGTGATCTTCACGGTGTCCGCGTCCGGGACGGCGAACTCGGTGAGGACGCCGTGCAGTTGCTCGGGGGCGTCGGGCCACAGGGAGTCGCTGTGCGGGTAGTCGCCCTCCCAGCAGATGTTGTCGATGCCGATGTCGTGCCGCAGCTTCACGCCGAGCTTGTCGGTGATGAAGCAGGTCAGGAAGTGCTCGCGGAAGACCTCGGAGGGCAGCTTGCCGCCGAAGTCCTGGAGGGTCCACGCGGCGTGCATCTCGAAGGTGCGGTCGACCCGCTCCAGGAAGTAGGGGATCCAGCCGGTGCCGCCCTCGGAGAGGGCGATCCTCAGGTCCGGGTAGTCCTTGAGGGTGCGCGACCAGAGCAGGTCGGCGGCGGCCTGGACGAGGTTGATCGGCTGGAGGGTGATCATCACGTCGGGCGGTGAGTCGACGGCCGGGATGGCGAGGCGCCCGGAGGAGCCGATGTGCACCGACAGGACGGTGCCGGTGTCGCAGGCGGCCTGCCACACCGGGTTCCAGTAGGGGTCGTGGAAGCTGGGGTAGCCGAGGGCGGCCGGGTTCTCGGGGAAGGTCATCGAGTGGCAGCCCTTGGCGGCGACCCGGCGCAGTTCGCCCGCGCAGAGTTCGGCGTCCCAGATGGCGGGCAGGGCCATCGGGATGAAGCGGCCGGGGTAGGAGCCGCACCACTCGTCGATGTGCCAGTCGTTGTAGGCGCGGACGAGGGCGAGGGAGAAGTCGGAGTCCTCGGTGGCGAACATGCGGGCCGAGAAGCCGGGGAAGGACGGGAAGTTCATCTGGGCGAGGACACCGCCGGCGTTCATGTCCTTGACGCGTTCGTGGACGTCGTAGCAGCCGGGGCGGATCTCGTCCATGCCCTGCGGGTCGAGGCCGTACTCCTCCTTGGGGCGTCCGGCGACGGCGTTGAGGGCGGCGTTTCCGACGGTGTTGTCGCGGAACTGCCACACGTCGCTGCCGTCCTCGCGGTGGACGAGTTTGGGGGCGTCGTCCAGGTACCGCTTCGGGAGGTGGTTCACGAAGATGTCCGGCGGCTCGATGACGTGGTCGTCGACGCTGATGAGGATCAGGTCGTCCTTGTTCATGCGAGGTCCCTTTCGCTGTGAAGCCGGTGGGTGCGGGTCAGTCCGAGGCGGGGAGGGGTTTGGCGGCCTTGAGGGTCATGGGGACGCCCGCGCTGGCGAGTTCGCCGGTGCCGGGGCTGGTGCAGAGCAGTTCGAGGGTGTCGTCGGCGTCGGTGTAGCGCTTGCCGAGGAGGGTGACGGGGTCGCCGGTGGCGGCGGGCGGGGGCGGTGCGGTGGTGGCGGGCACCATGGGGGCGCCGCCGCAGGTCAGGGCGGGCTGTCCGGCGGCCGGGGCGCGGACCACGACGACCCGGGTGGCGCACACCGTGCTGGCGAGCTGGTCACCGGGGCGCAGCGTCGGTGCTGGTGAGGTCATGGTGCGGGTCCCTTTCGGACAGGCGGTCGGCGAGCACGGCGAGGTCGTAGGACTGGCGGGCCATCCAGAACCGCAGGAAGCCGGTGAGCGAGTAGCGCAGGAACAGCGCGGCACCGACGACCGTCCCGGCGATGCCGCCGAGGCCGAGGGCGAGGGCGTCGCGCTGGTCGAGCGGGTTCTGGGTGTTGTGCGAGACGAAGTACGCCGACACCGCGAGGACCAGGCCGACGGCCATCAGGGCGCCGCCCAGGCGCAGCCAGAGGCCCGCGCGGGCGGCGGCCGGGTCGGGGATCCGGAGGTCGGCCAGCTCGCGGACGAAGCGGTCCGCACGGGAGTCGGTGGGTGGCTCGGTGGGTGTCATGCGGAACTCCCGAGGTAGAGGGCGGACAGTTCGTCGCGCAGCCCGCCGTCCGGGCGGCCCTGGCGCTGGATGCGGCCGCGCACGAGGACGGCGGCGTGGTCGGCGATGCCGAGGACGGCGGCGGCGAACTGCTCGACGACCAGGACGGCGACACCCTGCCGGGCGATCTCGGCGACCTGTTCGTAGAGCCGGGAGACGACCAGCGGGGCGAGTCCCATGGAGAGTTCGTCGAGGAGCAGGACGGCGGGGTCGGTGGCCAGGCCCCGGGCGAGGGCGAGCATCTGCTGTTCGCCGCCGGAGAGCGTCCCCGCCGCCTGGCCCGGCCGCTTGCCGAGGACCGGGAAGCGGGCGTAGGCGATCTCCTCGATCTCCGCGCGGGTGCGGCCGGTGAAGGTCATCATGAGGAGGTTGTCGCGGACCGAGAGGCTGGGGAAGACCCCGCGTCCCTCGGGGATGAGGCAGACCCCGGCCCGGGCCAGGTCGCGGGGGTCGGCGCCGGTCATGTCCCGCCCGCCGAGCAGGAGTTGCCCGGAGAGCGGCGGGTGGAGTCCGGCGGCGACGTGCAGCGTGGTGGTCTTTCCGGCGCCGTTCGGGCCGAGCAGCGCGACGACCTGCCCGGCGCCGACGCTCAGGTCGACGCCGTGCAGGACGGTGATGCCCTCGTGGGCGGCGCGCACGGCGCGCAGTTCGAGCAGAGCGTTCACACGTCCCCCAGGTAGGCCGCGAGCACCGTCTCGTCGTTGCGGATCACCTCGGGCGGTCCTACGGCGATGACCTTGCCGAGGTCGAGTACGTACACCTCGTCGCAGACGCCCATGACCAGCCCCATGTCGTGCTCGACCAGGACGACGGCGGTGCCGTCGGCGGCGATCGAGCGCAGCAGGGCGGCGAACCGGTCGGTCTCCTCGCCGTCCTGCCCGGCGGCGGGCTCGTCGAGGAGCAGCAGCGCGGGGCGTACGGCCAGGGCGCGGCCGACCTCGACCAGGCGGGCGACGCCGGTGGGGAGGTTGTCGGCGCGGGTGTCGGCGATGCCGGTCAGGCCGAGCCGGTCGAGCAGTTCGTCGGCCAGGGGTGCCGCCCGCCGTCGTCCGGGGCCGAGTTCCGCGGCGACGAGGAGGTTGTCGCGGACGCTCAACCGGCCGAAGAGTTCGAGGCGTTGGAAGGTGCGGGCCAGTCCGTGCCGGCAGCGGCGGGCGGGGCCGAGGCGGGTGACGTCCCGGCCGTCGAGGGCGACCCGGCCCGCCGAGGGCCGGCGCAGTCCGGAGACGACGTCGAACAGGGTGCTCTTTCCGGCCCCGTTGGGCCCGATCAGTCCGGTGATCCGGCCGCGGTCGGCGCTCATGGCGACCCCGTCCAGGGCGCGGTTGCCGCCGAAGGCGACGGTGACGCCGCTAACGTCCAGCAGTGGCACGGACCAGCACCTCCTCGTCCTCGGGACGCCAGGGCCGTCGTACGCCCCACCACTCGACCGGGACGTCCTGCCCGGTCTCCGGCTGCCTGCGGGCGGCGGCCCAGGCGCGCAGCGCGAAGCCCACGACCAGCGAACCGGTCAGGAACGTCCAGCCGTCGATCGCGCCGGTCAGCCGCAGCACCCAGCCCAGGGCCAGGGCGCCGAGCAGGACGGGCAGGGCGGCCGGGTCCCGGCCGAGGGGCTCCCACTGGCGGCGGAACCTGGCCACGATCCCCTCGGGGCTGTGCCCGAGGCCCATTCCCGCCAGGGCGGGCAGCAGGGCGACGATGTTCTGCGTCCAGGAGGCCATGCCGGTGAGGATGTTGGGGCCGAGGTAGGCGGTGCCGGTGAACAGGCCGGTGCCGACCGCGCCGAGGCCGCCGATGACGGCGACGAGGAAGATCGGCAGTCCGGCGACGAGGTTGAACTGCTCGGCGGTGATGGCGCGTTGCTGCATGCCGTAGAGGGCGCCGCCGAGTCCGGCGATGCCCGACGACAGGGCGAACACGGCGACCTTGGTCAGCAGCAGGTTGCCGCCGAGGGTCGCGTACGCCGCCTCGCTGTCCCGCAGGGCGATCAGGCGCCGTCCGAAGCCGCCGCGGCGCAGCCACGCGACCGCGAGGGAGGCGAGGCCGAGGCAGACGGCGGCGAGGACGGTCAGGTCGGCGGCGGAGTCGAGATGCCATCCGAACAGGTCGGGCCCGCTCATGTCCACCGAGCCCTGGTCGAAGAGCGAGATGCGCAGACCGAGGAGGTGGAAGGCGGGCAGGGTGAAGATCCACCGGTCGAGGATCACCGCGAACGCCGCCGTCCCCAGCGCCAGGTACACGCCGGAGAACCGCAGCGCGGGCACTGCGATCAGCGCCCCGGCGGCCCCGGCGACGGCGATCGCGGCGGCCAGCGCCCACAGTTCGCCGTGGGTGCCGAGGTGTCCCCAGACGACGGCGCCGATGCCGGCCATGCTCAGCTGGCAGAGGGAGATCTGCCCGGCGTACCCGGCGAGCGGCACGTAGGACAGGGCGACGACGCCGAGCGAGAAGATCGGTCCGTAGGTGACGAGGTCGGCCTCGTCCAGCACCGTGGCCAGGACCACCGCGAACGCGACGGTGGCGGCGGCGAAGACGGCGGTGCCGCGCAGCCCGGGCGCCGGGACCTGGACCAGCCGGCGGTCGCGGTGGCGCAGTCGGGGATGGCGGAAGAGGAGCAGGGCGAGGAAGAGGAGCAGCGCGGGGGCGGCCAGCCGCAGGCCGGGCAGGTACGGGTTCTGCGGGAGGTAGCCGGTGAGGTAGCTCTCCATGCAGCCGACGACGACCGCGCCGGCGAAGGTGAGCGGCAGGCTGCGCAGCCTGCCGAAGACGGCGGCGGTGTAGGCGCTGACGATCAGGAGGGAGAGCTGGGAGGCGTCCAGGGCGACGGTCGGGGCGATCAGGATGCCGCCGATCGCGGCGAGTTGGGTGCCGAGGATCCAGGCGACGCGGCCGGCCCTGACCGGGTCGGCGCCGGTGAGCCGGACGAGGGCGCGGTCGTCGACGGTGGCCCGCATCTCGGCGCCGGTGCGGGTGCGGGTCAGCAGGAACCACAGGGCGACGGCGACCGCCACCGCTACGGCCATGGTGAGCGCCTGGTGCCAGGTGACGGTGGCCGGGCCGAGGTGCAGGGGCTTCTCGTCGGCGAAGAACACCGTCAGCGGGCGGGGGACGTTGGGGTCCCAGATCCAGCGGGCGGCGGCGATGGCGCCGCTGAGCAGCGCCACCGTCATCACCAGGCGTTCGGCCTCGCCGAGCCGTTGCACGGGCCGCATCAGGACCCGTTCGACGGCGAGGCCGAACCCGGGCGCCAGCACCAGGAGCACCACCACCAGGGCCACCGGCACGGGCCAGCCCCAGCCGACGGTGAACTGCCAGTAGCAGAACGCCGCCAGCATGCCCGCCGCCCCGTGCGCGAAGTTGAACACGCCGGTGGTGACGTAGGTGAGCACCAGGCCGCTGCCGATCACCGCGTAGATCGCCGCGGTGCTCAGGCCGACGACGCCGAAGGTGAGGAACTGCTCCATCTGCTTCAGCCTCTACTTCACATCGCTCATGCTCTTGCCGACGTCGGCGAGGGTGAGGGGCTTGCCGTAGGCGCCCTTGAACTTGTAGGTGGGCGCGTCGCAGCGGTAGGCCCCGGTGTTCGGCGCGAAGTCGGCGGGCTGCCAGCCCTTGGACGTGGCCTTCTCGACGTTGAAGCACTTCAGCGGGGCGTCGGCCTGGGACAGGTCGACGGGGGCGAGCAGTCCGCCGCCGGTCCACGCGCTCTCCTTGCGGGCCGCGTTGTAGACGCACGTGCGGGTGAGCTGGTCGCCGCAGGAGGAGGCCGCCTTGGCGAACAGCAGCCAGGCCGCGAAGCCGCGGACGGCGGGCAGGGTGGGCTGCGCGTCGGGGGCGTACTTCTTGTAGAGGGAGACGAGTTGCTCGGTCGCCTGGTTGTCGGCGGCCTTCTCCAGCGGGTAGACGCCGCTGAGGTCGGCGAAGTTGTTCTGGTAGTCGAGGGACTTGCCCGCCAGTTGCAGGAAGGGCGCGCCGTAGGCGTTGTTGTTGGCGTCGATCCAGTCCAGCTTGTAGTCCATGCCGGTGAGGATCTGCTCCAGCTTGGCGAGGCTCGCGAAGTCCCCGAGGAACACCAGGCCCTTGACGCCCTTGCTCTTGATGGCCTGGGCGTAGGGCGTCCAGTCGGAGACCCCGGCGGCCGGGTACAGGTCGTGGTAGGTGATCTTCGCGCCGGAGGCCTTGAGGCTCTCCTGGGCGCGGGCGTCGATGACCTTGCTGACCGCGGCGTCGCCCGCGATGGTGCCGACGGCGCCCGCCGACTTGGGGTAGGCGGTCTTGAGCAGCCACTGGTAGTAGCCGGGGTAGCGGTCGTAGGACGCGCCGCCCGTCTCGTTGAGCTGCAGGTCGGAGCCCTGGTTCTGGATCTGGCTGACCTGGGCGGGGAAATCGGGCAGCAGGCACTTGAGCCGGTCCTGCACGCCGAGGGCGTCCAGCGCCGCGCCGCCGCCGACGAGCGCGAAGTCCGACTGGCAGGCCTCCAGCATCCGCTGGCGGACCTCCATCAGCTTGGAGTCGCGGGTGGTGGCGACGAGCTTGCGGCCGTCGATGCCGCCGGCCGCGTTGCACCAGGAGGTGAACACCTTGGCGGCGTCCACGAATTCGGAGTTCTTGGTGAAGCCGACGTCGGAGAAGACGCCGAGCTTGATGGTGTCGGCGGTGACGCCCTGGGTGGGCGCGCTCTTGGCGTCGCCGGGTCCGCAGACGTTCTTCAGGTCGCCGAAGTCGCCGCCCGCGGCCTGCTGGGCGGCCTTGGTGGGCGTCGCGTCGCCGTCGCTCGTGTCGCCGGCGCTGTCGTGGCCGCCGCATCCGGCAACGGCGAGCAGCGCCGTCACCGCGAGGGCGGCGGGGATTGCCTGGACTCTCACGGGGTTCCTCCTCGGTGGTGTTCCCCGGGCTGCTGTGGGCCGGTCAGTCGACCGGCACGGCGAAGGTCTTGAGCTCCAGGAACTCCTCAAGGCCCGCGACGCCCATCTCCCGGCCGATGCCGGACTGCTTGAACCCGCCGAACGGGGCGTCGGCGGCGAAGTAGTTGCCGCCGTTGATGCTGAAGGTGCCGCTGCGGATCCGGCGGGCCACGGCGGTCGCCCGCTCGGCGTCGGCGCCGAGCACCGCGCCGGACAGCCCGTACACCGAGTCGTTGGCGATCCGGACGGCGTCGTCCTCGTCGTCGTAGGCGATGACGGCGAGCACCGGTCCGAAGACCTCCTCCTGGGCGATCTCGGCGGCCGGGTCGACGCCCGCGAGCAGGGTGGGCTCGTAGAAGAAGCCCTCCCCGTCGACGGGACGGCCGCCGGTCACCAGACGGGCGCCGGCGGCGACGGCCCGCTCGACCATGCCGTGCACCTTGGCCCGCTGCTTCTCGCTGATCAGGGGGCCCATGTGGGTCTTGGGGTCGGCCGGGTCGCCGTACCTGACCTTGCCGAGCATGGCGGCGACCAGGCCGACGATCTCGTCGTGCCGCTCGCGCGGGACCAGCAGGCGTGAGGTGAGGGCGCAGCCCTGGCCGGAGTGCGAGCAGATGGTGAAGGCGGCGAACATCGCCGCGTTCGCGAGGTCGGCGTCGTCGAGCAGGATCATCGCGGACTTGCCGCCGAGCTCCAGGAAGACCCGCTTCAGGGTGGCGGAGGCGGCGGCCATGATCGCCTTGCCGACCGGGGTCGACCCGGTGAAGGTGATCATGTCGATGCCGGGGTGGGTGGTGAGCAGTGCGCCGGTCTCGGGTCCCGACGAGGTCAGGACGTTGACGACGCCCGGGGGGATGCCGGTCTCCTCGGCGATGATCCGGCCGAGCGCGAGGGTCGTCCACGGGGTGTCCGGTGCGCCTTTGAGGACGACCGTGCAGCCCGCGGCGAGCGCGGGGGCGAGCTTGGCGAGGGCCAGCTGGTTGGGGAAGTTGTACGGCAGGATGGCCGCGACGACTCCGGCGGCCTCCTTCTCGATCCAGCGGCGGTGCCGACGCCCCCGGCTCTCCAGGACGGGCAACTCCTCGCGGAAGGGGTGGTGTTCGAGGAGATCCGCGTAGTACTTGACCATCTCGATCGGCTCGTCGAGCTGGGGTCCGTGGGTGAGGGAGCGGGGTGCGCCCACCTCGGCGATGGTCAGGTCGCGCAGTTCCTCGCGGTGCGTGTGCAACGCGTCGTACAGGCTGCGCAGGCAGCGCAGCCGCAGCTCGCGGTCGCGCATCCAGTCGGTGGTGTCGAACGCGCGGCGGGCGGCCGCCACCGCCGCCTCGACATGACCGGTGTCCGCGTCGGATGCCGTCCCCAGCACCTTCCCGGTGGACGGATCGACGGTCTCGAACGTGCGCTCCGCGCGCACCAGCCGCCCGTCGATCAACAGCCGGTCCTCATGGAAAAGACTCACGGCTCCCCATCTCTTCTGGGTGTCACAGGTCCTGCCTGCCTTGGCCCTGCCTGCGGTGGAAAGTAGCTTCTCATTAGATGAGAAGCAACCATCCGCACAGGAGAATTGGGCAATCAGATGGGAGCGGGAGGAATCATGCCCGGTCAGGACGGAGGAGCGGCGACCACCGGGCCCGAAGGGCCGCGCCCAACGGTTGACGCCACCGCGACGCGGGTGAAAATCTGAAACTCGCATCCGAGAATCCCATTCTCGGAAGACTCTGCCGAGGGAGCCCGCATGCCGCCTCGCCTGCCTCCGCTGCCCGACGACCAGTGGGACGACCGGACCCGTGAGGTGCTCGCCGCCCTGCTCCCCCGGCGCATGCGGAACGCCGAGGCGGCCGGCAACGCGATGTCCACGCTCGTCCGGCACCCCGACCTGACCGCGGCCTTCCTCCCGTTCAGCACGTACCTCCTGGTCGGCTCCACCCTCCCGGAGCGGCTGCGCGAGCTGGTCGTCCTGCGGGTCGCGCGGCGCCGGGACTGCGCGTACGAGTGGGCCCACCACGTCCTCGCCGCCCAGCAGTGCGGTCTCACCGAGGCCGAGATCGAGGCCGCGGGCCAGGGCAAGGCGGACGATCCGCTGGAGAGCACGGTGCTCCGGGCCGTCGACGAACTGGAGGACGGCTCGGACATGTCCGACGGCACCTGGGCCGCGCTCGCGGAGCACCTCGACGAACGCCAGCTGATGGACCTGGTGTTCACCGTCGGGACGTACGCCCTCATGGCGACGGCCTTCAACACCTTCGGCATCCGGCCCGAACACGACGCGCGCGAGCGTGCGGAAAGGAGGCGGGCCCGTGACCACTGACGAGACCACCGCCGACCTCGTCGAGATCCAGCAGCTCCTCGCCCGCTACGCGGTGACCATCACCCGGGGCGACCTGGACGGGCTGCTCGCGGTCTTCACCCCCGACGGCAGCTACAGCGCGTTCGGCGACACCTACCCCCTCGCGGAGTTCCCCGCCCTCGTCGCGGCGGCCCCCAAGGGGCTGTTCCTCACCGGCACGCCCGCCGTCGCGCTGTCGGGAGACACGGCGACCGGCACCCAGCCGCTCTGCTTCGTCGAGGACACCACGCACGAGATGCGCATCGGCTACTACAACGACACCTACGTCCGCACCGCCGACGGCTGGCGGCTGCGCACCCGGGCCATGACCTTCATCCGGCGCAGCGGCGCCCACGACTCGGGGCGCCCGCACGCGTTCGGGCGCCCGGCGGTATGAGCACGTTCACCACGGCGGCGGAGTTCCGCACCGCCCTGCGCGCCTGGCTGGAGGAAAACGACCTCACGCCCGGCCCCGACCACTCCCTGGACGCGCAGGTCGCCCAGCTGGCGCGGGTCCGCCGGGCCCTGTTCGACGCGGGCTGGATGCGGTACGGCTGGCCGGAGGAGGTCGGCGGCCTCGGCGGACCGGCGGTCCTGCGGGCGGTCCTCGGCGAGGAGGTCGCCACCCGCGGCCTCGCCGAGCCCGGTATCTACTCGATGGTCGAGGTCCTCACCCCCACCCTCGTCTCCTACGCCCGTCCCGAACTGGCCGCGGGCATGGTCCCGTTGCTGCTGAGTGGCCGCGAGCAGTGGTGCCAGGGCTTCTCCGAGCCGGGCTCGGGCAGCGACCTGGCCTCGCTGACCACCCGGGCCGTGCCCCGGGACGACGTCTGGGTGATCAGCGGGCAGAAGGTGTGGACGAGCCTCGCCCAGTACGCGGCACGGTGCGTCCTGCTCACCCGCACGGCCCCCGGCCACGACGGCATCACCGCGTTCTTCGTCGACATGGACACCCCCGGCATCACCGTGCGGCCGTTGCGCACGATGCACGGCGTCGACGAGTTCGCCGAGGTCTTCTTCGACGAGGTCGTCGTGCCCGCCGACCGGATGCTGGGCCGCCCCGGCGACGGCTGGCGGCTCGCGATGGACCTGCTCCCGCACGAGCGTTCCACCTGCTTCTGGCACCGGGTCGCCCACCTCTACACCCGCCTCGACCGCCTCCTGGCCGAGACCGACGCGACGGACGACGCGGACGACTCGGCCCTGGGCGCCGCCTACCTGGGCCTGCACACCGTCCGCTGCCGCTCCCACGCCACCCAGCAGCGGCTCGCCGCGGGCGCCCGGCTCGGCCCGGAGACCTCGGTCGACAAGGTGCTGCTGGCCACCGCCGAGCAGCAACTTTTCGAGACGGTACGGGACTTGCTGCCCGGGGTCCTGGAACTGACCGACTCTCCCTGGCGGTCGGAGTACCTCTACGCGAAGGCGGCCACCCTCTACGGCGGCACCGCCGAGATCCAGCGCAACATCATCGCCCGCCGGCTGCTCGACCTGGGGAGGGAGTGACCGTGGACCCCGCCGAGCTGGAGCTGCTGACACAGACGCTCCGCAAGACGATGACGACCACCGCCCCGGGCCCCGCCCTGGACGCGGCGCTGGCCGGGCTGGGCTGGCGCGAGCTGCTGGCCGAGTTCCCGGGTCCGGCCGTCGCGACGGTGTTCCGGCTGCTGGGCGAGACGGGGGCGCACGCCTCGGCGCTCACGGACGTGGTGGGCTCGGCGACGCTGCCGTATGCGGGCGGCCGGTGGGTGGTGTGGGAGTACGGAGCCGGTACGGCAGACGCCGGACTGGACGAGGAACTCCCCCTGCGGCCGGTCACAGCGCCCACCGGCGATCCCGTCCCGCTCGCCGTCGGCCGGCGGGCGGTCGGCTGGTGGCTGCTCGGCACCGGCCACGCCATGCTGGCGCTCGCCCGGGGACACGCCCTGGACCGGGTCCAGTTCGGCCGCCCGCTCGCCGCGTTCCAAGCGGTACGGCACCGGCTCGCGGAGACCCTGGTGGCCCTGGAAGGCGCCGAGGCCGTCCTCGCGGCGGCCGAGGACGACCTGGGCGCGCTGCTGGCCAAGGCGGCGGCCGGGCAGGCGGCGCTGACCGCGGCCCGGCACTGCCAGCAGGTGCTGGGCGGGATCGGGTTCACCGCCGAGCACCCGCTCCACCGGCACGTCCGCCGGGCCGTCGTCCTGGACGGACTCCTCGGCAGCGCCCGTGAGTTGACGCGCGAGGCCGGGGCGCTGGTGCGCTCACGCGGCACCGCGCCCCGGCTGACTCAGCTGTGACTCACCGGGGCGTCCGCCCGGGCCGGTCGCGGTTCACCGAACAGGCGCCCCGGCCGGTCGCGCATCACCGAGGCGCCCGCCATGTCGGTCGCGCACCACCGCATCGGCCGCCCCGTCGGTCGCGGTTCACCAGGGAAGTCGTCCGTTGACGTCGAAGTAGCCGCCGGTCGGGCCGTCCGGGCCGATCTGCGCCATCCGCACGATGACCTCGGCGCCCTGCTCGACGGTCTGGGTGCCGGTGTTGCCGTTCAGGTCCGTCTTGGTGAAGCCGGGCTCGACGGAGTTGATCCGCAGGGCCGGGAACGCCTTCGCGAACTGCACGGTGAGCATGTTGACGGCCGTCTTGGACGTCGGGTAGGCGATGCCGGGGTAGAAGTGCGCGGGGTGGTCGGGGTCGGACAGGGCCGTCAGCGAGGCCAGACCGCTGCTGACGTTGACCACGACCGGCGCGGCCGAGCGCCGCAGCAGGGGCAGGAAGGCGTGCAGGACGCGGACCACACCGAAGACGTTGGTCTCGAAGGTGTTGCGCATCTGGTCGGCGGTGACGGTCTCGGCCGTGGGCACGCTGTTGTCCGGGGTCCTGCTCTCGATCCCGGCGTTGTTGATCAGGACGTCCAGTCCGCCGTCGGCCGCGACGGTCTTGGCCGCGGCCTCGACGGAGGCGTCGTCGGTGACGTCGAGCAGGACGAACCGGGCGCCCAGTTCCTCCGCGGCCCGGCGTCCGCGCTCGGCGTCCCGGGCTCCCACGTACACAGTGTGACCTGCGGCGATGAGCTGGCGGGCGGTCTCGTAGCCGATGCCCTTGTTGGCTCCGGTGATCAGTGTTGTCGTCATGTCTCCACCCTGCGCCCCGGCCGCCGGGTCAGCCAGCAGATCCTTCTTCCTGGGACTGCCGGTACCAGGCACGGCGACGGCCGACGGTGTTGACTGGGGGCATGACGGCGACGGAACTCGGGCAGGCGCTGCGGCGCTGGCGCGACCGCGTCGCCCCGGACGCGGCGGGGCTGCCGGCCGGCGGGCAGCGGCGTGCGGCCGGGCTGCGGCGCGAGGAGCTGGCGCTGCTGGCCGGGATCTCGGTCGACTACGTGACGCGTCTCGAACAGGGCCGGGCGGCCAATCCGTCCGTGCAGGTCGTCGAGGCGCTGGCCCGGGCGCTGCGGCTCTCCGCCGACGAGCGGACCTACCTCTTCGGGGTGGCGGGGCTGGTGCCGCCGGGTCCTGACATGGTGCCCGGGTACATCACGCCCAGCGTGCAGCGGCTCCTCGACCGGCTGGCCGACACTCCGGTGGCGGTCTCCGACGCGGCCATGACGCTGCTGGTGGCCAACCCGATGTACGGGGCGCTGATGGGTGACCCGTCCCAGCTGCGCGGCTTCCAGCGCAACGGCGCCTGGCGGAACTTCCTGGGCTGGCCGACCCGGGTGCGGCACACCCCGCAGGAGCGGCGCGCCTTCGAGACCGGCATGGTCGCCGAGCTGCGCACCACGGCGGCCCGCTATCCCGGGGACCGTCAACTGCGGCGGCTGATCGCCGAGTTGCGTTCCGGCAGCGAGCGGTTCGCCGAGCTGTGGGACGCGGGGGTCGTCGGCCGCCTGGAAGCCTCGCGCAAGACGATCGAGCATCCGCAGGTGGGGCTGCTCACCCTGGACTGCGACCAGCTCCGGGTGGAGGATCACGACCTGCACATCCTCGTGTACTCGGCCGAGCCCGGCACCGAGGACGCCGAGAAACTGGCGTTGATCTCGGTGCTCGGCACCCAGAGTCTGGCGGCCGGCCCCTGACGGTTCAGCAGAACAGGAGTGATCGCGATGCCCATGCCGCCCCACCCGCCGAAGAACCCGTCGAGCCCCTTCGCGTCCTTCGGCGGCCACCATGTGGGTATCCGTGTCCCCGACTACGACGCGGCGAAGGCCTGGTACACGGAGAAGCTGGACTTCCGCGTGCTCCAGGAGTGGCCCTACGGCGAGCTGAAGCTCGCGTACCTCTGCCCGCCCGACGACGACACCTTCCACGTGGAACTCCTCGCCGGACCGGTACCCTTCCCCAACGACGTCCTCGACGACCTCGGAGTCAGCCTCCAGCACGGCGGCTACCAGCACATCTGCGTCCACGTCGACGATGTCGACACAGTCCGCGCAGAGCTCGCCCGCCGTGGTGTGGACCTGGTCGGCGAGCCTTTCGAGATCGAGGACATCAGCCGTCGGCTGGCGTTCTTCCGCGACCCGTGGGGCAACATGATCGAACTCTCCCAGAAGCTGCCCGGCGCTGGCGCCTAGGCGCTCCCCGGCTCTGTGTTCGCTAACGTCCACCCATGCTGCATACGAGATTTACCGAAATGTTCGGTATCACCTACCCGGTGATGGCGGCCCCGATGGGCTTGCACAGCGGCGGGACACTCGCCGCCGCCGTCTCCGCGGCCGGCGGGCTCGGCTCCTTCGGGGGCACACACCCCTGGAAGGGACCTGACTGGATCCGCGCGGAGATCGCGACCGTCCGCGCCACGACCGACCGCCCGTTCGGCGTCGGCTTCATCACGCCGTTTCTTCCCTTCACCGAACCGCTCTTCGAGGCCGCCCTGGAGGAACGGCCGGAGGTCGTCGCGCTGTCGTTCGCCGATCCCCAGCCGTGGCTCGCCCGCGCCAAGGCCGCGGGCGCCCGGGTGATGTGCCAGGTGCAGAACTACGACGACGCGCGGGCGGCCGTCGCCGCGGGTGCCGACGTCCTCGTGGCGCAGGGCGCCGAGGCCGGTGGCCACACCGGGACGATGGGCCTCCTGCCGTTCCTGGCCGGGCTCGTGCGGCGCTACCCCGAGGTTCCGGTGCTGGCCGCAGGGGGGATCGGCGACGGCCGGACACTCGCGGCCGTCCTCACCGCCGGGGCGGACGGCGCCTGGCTGGGCACGGCGTTCCTCGCCACGCCCGAGGCGATCGAGGTGCACGAGGCCCACAAGCGCCTGATCGTCGAGAGCGACGGCGGTGACACTGTATGGACGCGGGCGTACGACATCGTGTCGGGGCTGCCGTGGCCGGCGGGCATCGGTGAACGAGTCCGCCGCAACCGGTTCACCGACGAGTGGTCGGAGCGCGAGGCGACGCTGCGGGAACGGAGAGAGGAGTTCGCGCCCCCGAAGGACGTCAGCCCCGTCGAGAGCCCGCCCGACCCCGACACGAGCCCGGTTCTCTACGGGCAGTCGGCCGTCTTCGTCGAGGCCGTCCGCCCCGCCGCGGACGTGGTCCGGACCATCGGTGACGAGGCCGAGGCGATCCTGGCCGCACGACCTCGATCGCTGCTGAGCTGACGTGCGACCCCGCTCGGCGGCGGAATGCCGATGGCCGCCCTGTCATTCCCGTGACGGTGACGAGGCGTGTGCGGTGACGGCCTCGAAAAGGAAGAGGCCCTGATCCACCAGTTCCTCCCGTGAGATCGCCAGCTCTCCGTTGAACCAGCTCAGCAGCATTTCGCTGACCGCGCCGACGACGGCCACGGACAGGGTGGTGGGGTCGATCCGGGAATCACGGAGCCCTTCCCGCAGGAGGGAGTCCACGAGACCGCTCATGCGGTGCAGGCCCAGACGCCGTTCGCGCGCCGTGAGCGGACCGGCCCCCAGGGATTCCGTGAGTTTGACGCGTCCTTTTCTCGGGTCCTCCAGAGAGAGTCCGACGACGGCGTCGATCACGTTCCGGGCCCGGTCGCGCAGCGGCTGGTCCGTGGCGATCGCCTCGGCGCACCGGGTGATCTGCTCCTCGTAGATGTCCCTCATGAGCGCCGCCATCAGGTCGTCGAGGGACGTGAAGCTCTCCGCGAAGTACCTGTCCTTCACTCCGGCGTGGCGGAGTACCGCCCGCATGGAGGTGTGGGCGTATCCCTGGCCGGCGAAGAGTTCGAGGCCGCTTTCCATCAGGCGCCGACGGCGGGCCGCGGCGCGCTCCTCCCCCGTGGCTCCGCCGTATGTCCTCATGAGATGCCACCTCCCCATCTGGTGACAGATTACCCCAGATGGGTGTAATGTCGCTTTTATTCAGATTCGTCTCCACTACCACGGATTTCGCCATGGATCCCCACCATCTCTTCATCGGCGGACGCTGGGTACAGGCGTCCGGCGACCGTCACATCAATGTCTCGTCCGCGAGTACCGGAGATCATCTCGGTGCCGTGCCGGACGGTTCCCGGGACGACATCGACCGGGCGGTCGGAGCCGCTCGGGCCGCGTTCGACGCACCGGCCGGCTGGGCCTCCTGGGCCTCCGGACAACGCGCGGCCGCCATGATCCGTCTCGCGGACGCGCTCGACGCCAGGACGGAGGCGACATCCGCGGCCGTCAGTACGCAGAACGGCATGCCGATCACCGTCGCCCGGTCCTTCGAAGGAGTGGTGCCGTCGGCCCTGCTGCGCTACTACGCGGGTCTGGCCGACAGCATGACGCCCGAGGAACCGCGTACCGGACTGCCCCGGGGCACCACCCTGGTCCGCCGGGAACCCGCGGGCGTCGTAGCCGCCATCATGACCTGGAACTTCCCGCAGACCATCGCCTTCTTCAAGGTGGCCCCGGCTCTCGCGGCCGGGTGCGCGGTCGTCCTCAAACCGGCGCCGGAGACGGTCCTCGACTCGGTGCTGCTGGCGGAGGCCGTCGAGGAAGCCGGCATCCCCGACGGCGTGATCAACATCGTGCCTGGCGGCCGTGACACCGGCGCGTGCCTGGTCTCCCATCCCGGCGTCGACAAGGTGTCGTTCACCGGATCCACCAGGGCGGGGCGCCAAGTGGCCGCCGTGTGTGCCGAGTTGCTGCGGCCGGTGACCCTGGAACTGGGCGGCAGGTCCGCCGCAGTCGTTCTCGACGACGCCGATCTCGCCGCGAACGCGCGGCAGTTCTTCATGGCCGCCCTGCTCAACAACGGTCAGACCTGTTACGCGAGCACCAGGATCCTGGCCCCTCGCAGCCGGTATCGGGAAGTGGTCGAGTTCTGTACGGCGATGGCCCGCGACGCCGTTGTCGGTGACGCGCTCGACCCGGGCACCGAGATCGGCCCGCTCGTCAGCGAGCGCCAGCGCGAACGGGTCCTGCACTACATCAAGACCGGCCTCAACGAAGGGGCCCGGCTCACCACCGGAGGCGGCCGGCCACCCGGCCTCGACCGGGGCTGGTTCGTCGAACCCACCGTGTTCGCCGACGTCGACAACGCGTCGACCGTCGCGCAGGAGGAGATCTTCGGCCCGGTCCTCACGGTCACGCCCTACGACGGCGAGGACGAGGCCGTGCGCCTGGCGAACGCGTCGGACTACGGCCTCGCCGGCACCGTATGGACCTCGGACCTGGACCACGGCACCCGGGTGGCCCGCCGCATACGGACCGGCACCGTCGGGCTCAACGGCTATCTTCCCGACCTCACCTCTCCCTACGGGGGCAGGAAGGCCAGCGGACTCGGCAGCGAACTGGGTCCCGAGGGGCTGCACGCCTACCAGCAGTTCCAGTCGATCTACCGCCCCTGATGCTCGCGGGGTGAGGAAACCACCATGAATTCCAACGGAGTTGAAGGATTCGACTACGTCGTCGTGGGCGCCGGCAGCGCCGGTTGCGTACTCGCCGACCGCCTGAGCCGCGACGACCGCGTCCGCGTGCTGCTCCTCGAAGCGGGCGGCCCCGACACCGACGAACTCCTCCACATCCCGGCCGCGCTCGGCATGCTCTTCGGATCGCAGAGCGACTGGAGCTACCGGACGGTCGAGCAGACCCGGCCGGAACGCACGTTCTCCTGGCCCCGGGGCAGGACACTGGGCGGCTCGTCCTCCACCAACGTCATGATCTATGCCCGGGGCAACCGGCGCGACTACGACGGCTGGCGTGACGAGCACGGAGCGAAGGGCTGGGGCTACGACGACGTCCTGCCCTACTTCAAGAAGTCCGAGTCGAACAGCCGCCTCGGCGAGCCCTACCACGGTGCGGACGGCCCCCTGCACGTCGAGGACCGCGTCTACACCCACGAACTCTCACAGTCCTGGCTGGACGCGGCCGTGACGTGGGGACTGGACCGCAACGACGACTTCGCGGGTACGTCTCCCGCTGGCGCCGGCCTGTACCAGGTGACCTGCCATCACGGGCGACGCTGGTCAACGGCCGACGCCTATCTGCGCCCGGCGCTCAGCCGACCCAATCTCACGGTACGCACCGGTGCCCTGGCGACAAGGATCACGCTCGACGGACCACGCGCGACCGGCATCACCTATCTCCACGACGGACAGGAGCGGACCGCCCACGCCGACAGGGAGGTGCTGCTCAGCGGCGGATCCGTCAACTCGCCCCAGTTGCTGCTCCTTTCGGGCATCGGCGATCCCGACGAGCTGCACGAGGTGGGGATGGACGTACGCGTCCCCCTGCCCGGGGTCGGGCGCAACCTCCAGGACCACTTGATGACTCCCGTGGTGTGGGAGACCCGGAACTCCACCGACCTCGTCCGGGACCTGCTCACCCCGGACAACCTGGAACGGTGGCGCGCCCACGGCGACGGCCCGTTCGCCTCCAACTACGGCGAGGTCGGCGCGTTCCTCGACGTCACTGACGGCCAGGACGGTCCTGACGTCCAGCTGATGGGAGGGGCCACGGCACTCATCCTCAGCGGTGAGGAAGGAACCGACCGGCCGGTGTTCACGGTGAACTGCGTCCCCCTGCACCCGCGGACCCGCGGCACCGTCCGTCTCGCGTCGGCGGATCCGCAGGCCCCACCGCTGATCGATCCCCGGTACTTCGACGTGCCCGCGGACACGTCGGTCATGGTCGCCGGACTCAGGGCGGTCATGGGCATCGCCCACTGCGCGCCGTTCGCCGAACACCTGGCGCGGTCGTACCTCCCGGCCGGTGACGACCTGGAGCGTCTCGACGAAATGAGCGACGCGGCTCTCGAAGAGCAGGTCCGCAGCTGGAGTGCCACGGCGTACCACCCCGTGGGCACCTGCGCCATGGGAACCGGACCCGATTCCGTCGTCGGTCCGGAGCTGGAGGTCCACGGAGTCGAGGGACTCCGTGTCGTGGACGCCTCGGTCATGCCGACCCTCACCAGCGGCAACACCAACGCGCCCACGATCATGATCGCCGAAAAGGCGGCCGAGATGATCGCCGATCGGCCTTTCTGAACTCGTCGGCGCGGCTACCGCAGCTTCTCCTTCATCTCGTCCAGCTTCGCCAGGATCGGATAGCCGCTGACGCTCAGCGCGTTGCCGTGGCCGGTCTGGTGGATGTCGAAGACGGACTGGATCGCCGCGTAGAAGCCCTGGACGTCCAGGGTCTGGTTGACGGCGCGTTTGGCCTGGCGCAGGCCGAAGGCGGGCATCGCGGCGATCCGCTCGGCGAGTTCCCGGGTGGCCGTGTCCAACTCCGCGCGCGGGACGACCCGGTTGACCATGCCGACCCGCTCCGCCTCCTCGGCGGTCAGCGGACGGCCGGTGAACAGGATCTCCTTGGCCTTGCGGGGTCCCAACTCCCAGGTGTGGCCGTGGTATTCGACTCCGCCGATGCCCATGGTGACGACCGGGTCGGAGAACAGGGCGTCCTCGGCGGCCACGATCAGGTCGCAGGGCCAGCACAGCATCAGCCCGCCGGCGATGCAGCGGCCCTGCACGGCGGCGATCGACGGCTTGGGCGTGTTGCGCCAGCGCAGGGTGTACTCCAGGTAGCGGCGGTTCTCGGCGCGGTAGATCCACTCCAGGGTGATCTCGTCGGGGCCGGGCCAGCGGTCCTTGAGGTCGTGCCCGGCGGAGAAGTGCTTGCCCTCGGCGCGCACCACGATCACCTTTACGTCCGGGTCCTCGGCGGCCCGGGTCCAGGCCGCGTCGAGTTCGTCGAGGAGGGCGGCGTTCTGGGCGTTGGCGACCTCGGGCCGGTTGAGGGTGAGGGTGGCGATGGAGTCCTTCACCTCGTACAGGATGTGCACGGACGTCTCCTCAGCGTCGGGGCAGACCGAGCACGCGCTCGGCGATGATCGTGCGCTGGATCTCGGACGTACCGCCGGCGATGGTGCCGCCGAAGCTCCGGGCGAAGCGGTTGAACCAGCTGGCGGAGTCGTCGTCGAAGCTCATGTGGAAGTAGGGCGCGGTCCGCGCCGGGTGGTCCAGCCCGTCCGGCCCTGACGCCTCCAGGACGTGCTCCAGGGCGTGCTGGGCCGCCTCCGAGCCGAACACCTTCAGCACGGACAGCGCGGGCACGTCCTGCTCGCCCCGGGCGGCGCGGGCGAGCGCGGCCGAGCCGAGCAGTCGTAGCGCCTGGAGGTCCATGACCAGGGTGGCGTACCAGTCCCGCTGTACGGCGTCGGTGGGCCGGAAGTCCCGTACGACGGCCTCCAGTCGCTCGGCCTCACCGAGCCACATCAGGGTGCGCTCGTGGCCGAGGGAGCCGTTCGCGACCCGCCAGCCCTGGTTGAGGGGGCCGACGAGGTTCTCGGCGGGGACCCGGACGTCGTCGAAGTAGACCTCGTTGAAGTCCCGGTCGTCGGGGCTGGTGTAGGAGGCGAAGGGGCGGCGGGTCACGCCGGGGGTGTCGGTGGGGATCAGCAGGACGCTGATGCCCTTGTGCTTGGGGGCGTCCGGGTCGGTGCGGACGAAGGCGAGGAGGACGTCGGCGTCGTGGGCGCCGGACGTCCAGACCTTCTGGCCGTTGACGGTGAAGTGCTCGCCGTCGAGGTCGGCGCGGGTCCGCAGGGAAGCGAGGTCGGATCCGGCGCCGGGCTCGCTCATGCCGAGCGCGGCGGTGAGTTCGGCGCGCAGGATGGGCACGGCCCAGCGCCGCTTCTGCTCCTCGGTGCCGAAGGTGAGCAGGGAGGCGGCGATGATGCCGACGCCCTGCGGGTTGAAGCTGTGGCAGATCCGGCGCCGGGACAGCTCCTCGCGGTGGACGTACTGCTGGACGACGGTGGCGTTCCGGCCGCCGAACTCGGGCGGGTTGCCGGGCAGCAGCCAGCCCTCGTCGAACTGCAGGCGCTGCCAGCGTCTGGCCCACTCGGGCAGGTGCGCGGTGGAGCGGGAGCGTTCGGCGGCCTCGGCCTCGGCCGGCAGGTTCGCCTCCAGGAAGGCCACGAACTCGGCCCGGAAGGCCTCCACTTCGGCGTCGAAGGACAGCCTCATACGACCTCCTCGGCGATCGAGTGCTCGGCGATGAACGCCCGGTGTTCGGCGGCCCCGCCCAGCATCAGCTCGCCCGCCTTGGCCCGTTTGACCGCGAACTGCAGGTCGTTCTCCCAGGTGTGTCCCATCGCGCCGAAGAGCTGCACGGCGTTGCGGAACACCAGGGCCTGGCACTCCCCCGCCGACGCCTTGGCCATCGAGGCGGCCAGGCGGCGGCGCGGGTCGTCCTCGGCGATGGTGAGGGCGGCGAAGTAGGCGAGGGCGCGGGCCCGTTCGACGGCCACGTGCATGTCGGCCGCCTTGTGCTGGACGGCCTGGAAGGAGCCGATGGGCGCGTCGAACTGCCGTCGTCCGCGCACGTGGTCGAGCACCAGGTCCAGGGCGCGGCGGCAGGCGCCGACCATGGTCAGGGCCATGCCGGTGAGCGCGATGTCCCGGGCGCTGTCCGGATCCGCCCCGCCACGGTCGCTTCCGCCCACCCCGACCCGCTCGAAGGTGACGTCGGCGAGGTGCAGGACGGGGTCGAGGACCGGGGTGCGTACGGCGCTCGCCGCGGCGGCCGGTACGACGAAGACGCCCGCGTCGGTGACCACGGCGAAGTGGTCGGCCCGGTCGCCGTCCAGTACGTGGCGGGCGGTGCCGTCGAGGACCCAGCCGCCGTCGGTGGGCCGCGCGGTGACGCCTTCGTAGACGGCCGTGCCGGACCGGCCGGGGTCGCCGAACCCGGGGGCGAGCGGGGCGAATCGGGTGAGCGTCGCCAGGTAGGGGGTGGGGTCGGTGGCCCGGCCCAGCTCCTCCAGGACGATCGCCAGTTCGACCGCGTCGGCCGGGTCGGTCAGCTCGGTCCAGCCGAGGTCCGCGTACGCGCGCCACAGCGGGGCCGGGTCGGCGCCGTCGTCCACGACGGCCCGCACCAGGGCGGGCGGGCACTCCTTGAGGACGGCCTTGTGCACGGTGTCCTGCCACAGCCGTTGCTCGGCGTCGAACTCGAACAGCATCCGAACGGCCTCCCGGCGATGAGAATGCAATTCTCTTCAGATGGAATTCGAAGTCTCCTCCAGATCTCCGACGGTGTCCAGACTGGATACAGATGCTTGTCGGTGTGCTGCAGTAATGTTCTCCTCATGGCACAGAAGGCGGAGCAGCCCGTGAGCACACCGACCGAGGAACCGGCCTGGAAGCAGCGCGCGGTCGAGCGTTCCACCCAGGCGGCGAAACGCCGGGCGGAGCAGAGGGTGGAGCGGTTTCTCGACGCGGCCCAGGCGATCATGGCGGAGAAGGGCACGACCGACTTCACCGTGCAGGAGGTCGTCGACCGGTCCAAGCAGTCGCTGCGCAGCTTCTACCAGCACTTCGACGGCAAGCACGAGCTGCTGCTCGCCCTGTTCGAGGACGCGATGAGCAAGTCCGCCGACCAGTTGCGGGCGATCGCGGCCGAGCAGTCCACCCCGCTGGACCGGCTCAGGGTGGTCGTCCAGGAGCTGTTCGAGAGCTCACGCCCCGACCTGACCGGCCGACAGCGTCCGCTGTTCAGCGACTTCGCGTTGCGCCTGCTGGTCTCGCACCCGGCCGAGATGCGGGTGGCGAACGCGCCCCTGCTGACGCTGTTCACCGACCTGATGCAGGAGCTGGAGGACGCGCACCTGCTCCGCGAGGGCTTCAAGCCCAAGCGGGTGGCGGCGCTGACCATGCAGACCGTCATGTTCAACGCCCAGTCGAGCGGCCAGGACGCGGCCCACCCGCTGACCGCGGACGAGATCTGGGACTACTGCGCCAACGGGATCACCAGCGACTGAGCCGGGCGAGAGCGCCATTCTCATATCTGGATAGTGGGACTACCCTCACGGGCATGCCACTTGCCGTGAGTGAACTCTGGGACGACCTTCGGCACTGCCTCGACCTCCGGGGGCACGACGAGAAGACCGGCCCCGTCTACGAGGCGGGCAACCAACGACTCGGCTACCACCGCCTGTTCGGCGGGCAGTTGCTGGCCCAGTTCGTCCGGGCGGCTCAACTGAGCTGCCCGGGCAAGGGCGTCAAGTCCCTGCACGCCCTGTTCGCGCGGGCGGGCCGGCCTGAGGAGCCCGTCCGCTACGAGGTGGAGCGCCACCACGACGGCGGTTCCTTCGCCGCACTGACCATCGTCGCCCGGCAGTCGAAGGGCGTGGTGGCCACCGCTTCGGTGTCCCTGCACATCCCGGAGGACGGCCCGGCCCGGCAGACGGTCCCGGCCGTGCCCGCACCGCCCGGCCCCGAACACCGCACGGATCTCCACCCGATCCCCTGGGAGACGCGGGCCGCCACCGACCTGGACACCCCGGTCGCCGAACCGCCCGAGTACGACGTGTGGATGCGCCTCCCGGCCGACGGGGCGGCGGAACTGGCCCCGGCGCTCACCGCGTACGCCACCGACCTGACCCTCATCGGCACGGCCCTGCGCCCCCTGGCCGGTATCACCCAGCACGACTCCGGCACGGCGTTCACCTCCGCCGTCACCTCGCACACGGTCTGGTTCCACCGCCCGTTCGGCGCCGACGGCTGGCTGCTGCTGCGCCAGCACAGCCCGGTCCTCGCGCACGGCCGCTGCTTCGGCCGGGGCGACGTCCTCACCGAGGACGGCACCCTCGTCGCGTCCTACGCCCAGGAGGCCCTGCTGCGCTTCACCGGGGAGCCGGCATGAGGCCGTACCGGGTCGTCCAGTGGGCCACCGGCACGATCGGCGCCCGCTCACTGCGCGGGATCATCGGGCACCCCGGACTCACGCTGGCCGGCGTGTACGTCCACACCCCGGCCAAGGCGGGCCGCGACGCGGGCGAGTTGTGCGGGACAGGACCGACCGGGGTCACCGCGACCCACGACGTCGGGAACATCCTGTCCCTGGGCGCCGACTGCGTGCTCTACGCGCCGCTCACCTGCGATGTCGACGAGGTGTGCCGGCTGCTGGCCTCGGGCGCGAACGTGGTGACCACGCGGGGCGAGTTCCATCATCCGGGGAGCATGGATCCCGACGTACGCGCCCGGGTCGAGGAGGCCTGCGCGCGGGGTGGCAGCTCGATCCACAGCACGGGCAGCAGCCCCGGGTTCATCACCGAGGCGGTGCCGCTCGTGCTGACGTCCCTGGCCCGGCGCCTCGACAGCCTGACCATCGACGAGTACGCCGACCTGTCCCGACGCCCCTCCCCCGAGCTGCTGTTCGGGGTGATGGGCTTCGGCGTGGTACCGGCGGAGTTCGACGAGCGGCGGCTGTCCGGGGCCCGTACCAGCTTCGGTCCGTCGCTGCGGCTGGTCGCGGACGCGCTGGGGATGCCTCTCGACTCCCTTGAGGCATCGGGCGAGTTGGCGACCGCGCGCCGCCCGGTCCGCATCGCCGCGGGCGAGTTGGCCGCCGGTACGGTCGCGGCCCAGCGGCTCGTGGTGACCGGGGTGCGGGCAGGCCGTCCACTGCTGCGTTTCCGGGCCACCTGGTACTGCACCAGGGACCTCGATCCGGCCTGGGACCTGGGGGACACGGGCTGGCATCTCTCGGTCGAGGGCGACGCCCCGCTGGAGGTCGGCATCCGGCTGCCGGTGCCGCTCGACCGGATGGCCGAGGTGTCACCGGCGTACACGGCCAACCGTGCGGTCAACGCCGTGCCGGTGGTGTGCGAGGCGGCACCGGGGATCCGTACGACGCTCGATCTGCCGCAGATCACGGCGGCGGCGGCCGCCCACCCCCCCCCCCCCCCGCCCCCCCCGCCCGCGGCACGGGGCGCGGACCACAACCCACCACCACCCACCCAACCCCCCCCCCCCGCGCCGCGGCGGGGGGGGGGGGGGGGGCCGGCGCCCCCCCCGGCCCCCCCCCCCCCCCCCCCCCCCCCCCCCCCGCGCCCGCCCCCCCCCCCCCCCCCCCCCCCCCCGCGGCCCCCATGGCCGGCGTCAGGGCGCCGGTACCTCCACCACCATCGCCGACCCCATCCCGCCCCCGGCGCACATCGACGCGACGCCGATCCCGCCGCCCCGGCGGCGCAGTTCGTGCACGAGCGTGACGAGCATGCGGGCGCCGGTGGCGGCGACGGGGTGGCCGAGGGAGCAGCCGCTGCCGTTGACGTTGACCCGGTCGGGGTCGAGGCCGAGGAGGCGGACGGCGGCCACGGTCACCGAGGCGAAGGCCTCGTTGATCTCGTAGAGGTCGACGTCCGCGGTGGTGAGTCCGGCGCGGGCGAGCGCCTTCGGGATGACCTTGACGGGTGAGAGCCCGGTCTCCGCGGGGTCCACGCCCACCGACGCCCAGGACCGTACGGTCGCCAGCGCGGTCAGGCCCTGCGCGGTCGCCGTCGCCTCGCTCGCGACGACCAGGGCCGCGGCCCCGTCGTTGCCCCCGCAGGCGTTGCCCGCGGTGATGCTGAAGCCGTCGATCTCCGGGTGCAGCGGCTTGAGGGCGGCGAGCTTCTCCAACGAGGTGTCACGGCGCGGGTGTTCGTCGACCGAGAAGCGGCCGTGCGGGGTGTCGACGGGGACGGTCTCGGCGTCGAACCGGCCCTCGTCGATGGCGCGCACGGCGTTGCGGTGCGAGCGCAGCGCCCAGGCGTCCATCTCCTCGCGACTGACGCCGGCCCGCTGGGCGACGTTCCAGCCGATGGTGATCGACATGTCGTTGTTGGGGGCGTCCGGGCGGTCGGGGTGGGTGGGCGGCATCCAGGGCTCGACCCAGGCTCCGTCGACGCGGAAGGCCGACTTCGGGGCCGTGGAGGCGGAGTTGACGCCTCCCGCGATCACCAGTTCGTCCATCCCGGCGCGGATGCTCGCGGCGGCGTCGGCGACGGCGGCCAGACCGGCGGCGCAGTGCCGGTTGACGGCCGCCCCCGGGATTCCGGTGAGCCCGGTGGTCAGGGCGGCGTGCCGGGCGAGGACGCCGCCGCCGTAGAGGCCCTCGCCGAGGATGACGTCGTCGACGCGGTCCGGGTCGAGCCCGGCCGCGGCGGCCCCGACGATGTGGTGGGCCAGTTCGAAGGCGGTGGTGTCGCGCAGGGTCCCCTTGCGGGCGGTGCCGACGGGGGTGCGCAGGGCGGACACGATGACTGCCTCGGGCATGGAGGTCTCCAACTCGGCGGGCCGGACAGGGATCTCAGCACACTGCGAGAATGCTACTCTCCTCATACTAGAACCATGTATCCCTGGGAGGGGAGTCGCGATGCGGGTTCAAGGGGCGTCGGCGGTCGTGGTGGGCGGGGCCGGGGGTTTGGGCGAGGCGACCGTCCGCCGGCTGCACGCGGCGGGAGCGTCCGTGGTCGTCGCCGACCTCGCCGACGAGAAGGGCAAGGCCCTGGAGGAGGAGCTGGGGGTCCGGTACGTGCGCACGGACGCCACCGACGAGAGCCACGTCCTTGCGGCGCTCGGGGAGGCGGAGTCGCTGGGCCCGCTGCGGATCTCGGTGGACGTGCACGGCGGTCCGGCGAGCGGCGGCCGGCTGGTCGGCAGGGACGGCGAGCCCCTCGACCTCGCCGGGTTCCGGCGGACCGTCGACATCTACCTGACCGGCGTCTTCAACGTCCTGCGGCTGGCCGCCGCCGCGATGGCCCGGCAGGAACCCGTGGACGAGGACGGCGGCCGGGGGGTCGTCGTCAACACCGCGTCGATCGCGGCGTACGAGGGCCAGATCGGGCAGCTGCCGTACGCGGCGGCCAAGGGCGGGGTCGCGGCCATGACCCTGGTGGCCGCCCGTGACCTGTCCCCGCTCGGCATCCGGGTGGTCACGGTCGCGCCGGGCACGTTCCTGACGCCCGCCTACGGCAAGGCGGGCGACCAGCTGGAGGAGTACTGGGGGCCGCAGGTCCCGCACCCCCGGCGGATGGGCCGCTCCCCCGAGTACGCGGCCCTCGTCCAGCACATCTGCGAGAACGACTATCTCAACGGCGAGGTGATCCGCCTGGACGGGGCGCTGCGCTTCCCGCCGAAGTGAACCCCGCCCTGGGGCGCCCGCCTCACTTCTCCCGGTTCGTGAGGCGGGCGAGGGTGTCCCGGAAGTCGTCGGTCTGGAAGGACTGTTCCTCGGCGGTCGTGGCGTAGTCGAGGGTGGCCAGGACCGCGCGTTCCAGGTGCAGGTTGAGGATGCGTTTGGTGCTCTCCGCCGCCTGCCGGGGCAGTCCCGCGATCCGCTTGGCGCAGGCGGTCGCCTCGGCGAGCGGGTCGGCCACCACATGGTTGGCCAGGCCGAGGGCGACGGCCTTCTCGGCCGGGATACGGGCGCCGGTGAGCGCGTACTCCTTGGCGAGCAGCAGGCTGGTGTGCAGGGGCCAGGTGAGCGGGCCGCCGTCGGCCGCGACCAGGCCGACCTGGACGTGCGGGTCGGCGAGGTAGGCGGACTCGGCCATGTAGACGATGTCGCTGAGCGCGACCAGGCTGCAACCGAGGCCCACGGCGGGGCCGTTGACGGCGGCGACGACGGGGACCCGGCAGCGGACCATCCCCAGGACCAGGTCCCGGCCGTGGGCGATGGTCCTGGCCCGCAGGTCGGGATCCTGTCTGATCTCGTCCAGGTAGCCGAAGTCACCGCCCGCCGAGAACGCCGTTCCCGCTCCGGTGAGTACGGCGGCCCGCGCGTCCCGGTCGTCGGCGAGCCGGGGCCAGAGCCGGGCGAGGCCGGTGTGCAGCGGGTCGTTGACGGCGTTGAGCGCGTCGGGTCGGTTGAGGGTGATGATCCGCAACGGCCCGTCCGCGCGGACCTCGATCTCCGCAGGCATGTCGTACATGTGCTGACCGTCCGTCATGTCAGGCTCCCAGTCCGAGGATTCGCGAGGCGATGATGTTCTTCTGGATCTGCGAGGTGCCGCCCATGACGCTCTGCGCGCGGCTGTAGAGGTAGGTGTGCAGAAGTTCCGGGTCGTCGGTGCCGCCGACGGCCAGGGCCGCGTGGCCCACCGTCTGTTCGGTCCAGGTCATGAGGAGCTTGTCCAGGGAGCCCTCGGGGCCGTGGGAGACGCCGTCGAGCTGCTCGGAGAGCCTGCGGCGCACGTGCAGGCGCAGCATCTCCGTCTCCACGATCGCCCAGGCGAGCTCGGGCGGCGGGGGGCCAGGGGTGCGGGCCACGAGGTCGCCGACGATCTTCCCGTAGCGGGCCGAGAAACCGAGGGTGGAGGGTTCGCGCTCGTGTCCGACGACGGTCATGGCCAGCGCCCAGCCCTCCCCCGGCGCGCCGACCATCTGGTCCGCGGGCACCGTCGCGCCGTCGAACAAGACCTGCCCGAACTCCTTGGTCACCCCGCTCATCATCTTCAACGGGCGCTGTTCCACGCCGGGTTGGTCCATGGCGACGACGAACGCGGAGATGCCCCGGTGGCGGGGTGCGTCCGGGTCGGTGCGGGCGAGGAGCAGGCACCAGTCGGCGACGTCGGAGTAACTGGTCCAGATCTTGTGGCCGTTCACCACATAGGTGTCGCCGTCTCGGGTGGCGCGGGTGGTGAGGGAGGCGAGGTCGGAGCCGGCGCCGGGTTCGCTGAAGCCCTGGCACCAGCGCTCGGTGCCGTCGATCATGCCGGGCAGGAAGCGGCGGCGCAGTTCCTCGCTGCCGTGCCGGCCGAGGCCCTGGACGAGGTAGCCGAGGCTGGGTCGGGCCGGGGCGCCGGCGCGTACCAACTCCTCGTCGAGGATGACGTCGTAGACCGGCGGGAGGTCGTGGCCGCCGTACCGCTCGGGCCAGGAGAGGCCGAAGAATCCGGCCGCGTGCAGGGCGCGGTGCCAGTCGCCCTGGCGGGCCCAGTAGGCGTCGCCGGACGTGGGGAAGGCGCCGGCGTGCTCGGCCAGCCAGGTGCGCAGGCGGTCGCGGAAGGCGGCCTCCTCGGGCGCGTCACGAAAGTCCACGGTCGATCTCCTCCAGGCGCACGGGGAACAGGTCGGCGGACGTCAGCGCCCGGCGCAGATGGACATGGGCGAGACACTCCCAGGTGTTGCCGATGCCGCCGTGCACCTGGACGGCGGTCTCGCAGACGGTGCGGGCGGCGCGGGCGCAGTAGAGCTTGGCGATCCGGGCGGCCCTGAGGGCCTCGGCGGGCGGCAGTTCGTCGACGGCCCAGGCCGCGTGCCGCAGGACGCTGACCGAGCCCTCGATCAGGGCCAGTCCTTCGGCGAGGAGATGGGCGACGGCCTGGTAGGAGCCGATCGTCCGGCCGTACTGTTCGCGGATCCTGGCGTAGTCGCAGGCGAGGGTGTGCGCGCCGCGGGCCGCGCCGACGAGGTCGGCGGAGGTGGCGACCAGGGCCAACGCCCGCCAGCGGTGGGCCGCTTCGGCGGTGACCGTGCCGATCTCCTCGGGAGCGCCGCGCAGTTCGGCGGTGCGGCGGGTCAGGTCGGCCCCGGGGGCGAGGGGGCCGATCCCGGCGGACAGCACCCGGTTGCCCGCGAGGGCCACGGCGTGTCGCATGCCGCGCGTGTCCCACGCCCGACCGGCCGCGGGACCGGCCACCGAGCCGGGCACGGCCACGGTCGCCGAGGAGAGCCCGGGGGCCAGGCCGTCGGCGAGTACCGGCCCGAGGAACGGTACGTCGACCAGTCCGCGCCCGAACTCCTCCACCACCAGGGCCACTTCGACGCCGGAGGCGCCGTCCGAGCGCAACGCCCGCCAGCCGGTGGCCTCCACCGCCTTCTCCAGCCGGGCGACCCGGTCGGCGTCGTCCAGTGCGAGGACCGAGCCGGGCCCCAGGTCGTCGGCCAGGCGGGCCGCCGCGTCCCGGAGTTGGCGTTGCTCAGCTGTCAGCCGTACGTCCATCGCGCTCCTTGAGAAGCTCTTCCTTGAGGACCCGCTCTTTGAGGACCCGCTCTTTGAGGACACGCTCTTCGAGGACCCGCTCTTTGAGCACTCGCCGCAGCACCTTCCCCGAGGGCAGGCGCGGGATCTCGGACACGAACTCGACGCGGCGCGGCCGTTTGTAGGAGGCCAGCCGGCTGCCGACCAGGTCGACGAGTTCGGCGGCCTCGACGGGCGCGGCCCGCCGTACCGCCGCCACGACCGCCTCCCCGTCGGCGCCGTCGGGGACGCCGAACACCGCGCAGTCGGCGACCGCCGGATGACCGTGCAGGACGGCCTCGACCTCGGCAGGGGCCACCTGGAAGGCCCGCACTTTGATCATCTCCTTCGAGCGGTCGGTGAGGTACACCCAGCCGTCCGCGTCGACGCTGCCGACGTCACCGGTGCGGTACCAGCCGTCGTGAAGGGCGTCGGCCGTGGCCTCGGCCGGCAGGTAGCCGGCCATCAGGGACGCGGAGCGCACCTCGATCTCCCCGGTCACGCCCGGTCCGACCGGCTCCCCGGTGTCCAGCGAGACGACCCGAAGGCGCACCCCGGGCACGGGACGCCCGGGCGTGTCCAGCCGGGCCCCGTCGAGCGGGTTGCAGGCGATGACGGGCAGTTCGCTCGCCCCGTAGGCGGGCACCCAGGCGACGCCCGTCCGCCGGGTCACCGTCTCGGCGATGCTCGGGGTCACCGGCGTGGCGCCCCACATGATGTACCGCAGCGAGGACAGGTCGTAGGACTCCAGTTTCGGGTGGGAGGCGAGGGCGAGCGCGATCGGGGCGACGGCCATCTCCACGGTGATGCGGTCGAGTTCGATGTGGTGCAGCAGCCGGTCGAGGTCGAAGCGGCGGTGCAGCCGCAGCCGGGCGCCGGTTTCGAGGGCCGTGACGATGTTGAGCAGGCCCAGGATGTGCGAGGGCGGGGTGGCGATCTGCAGGCGGTCGCGGTCGGTGAGGCCGAGGGCGTCCCGCCAGTGGCGGACGGCGGCGGCCAGCGAACCGTGGGTGTGGCGGACGGCCTTGGGCATCCCGGTGGTGCCCGAGCTGAACACCAGCACCGCGTCGGCGTCCTGGTCGACGGGCACCTCGTCCGCCCGTCCCGGCACGATCGGCTCGTCCAGGTGCAGCATCGGCATCAGGCCGTCGAGCACCGGATGGTCGCCGACGGCATGGCCCGGTTCGGTGACGGCCAGGGCGTGCTCCACCTCGCCCCGCTTCCAGGCCGGGCTGAGCAGGACGACCGCCGCGCCCAGCCGCCAGACGGCCTGCACGGCAATCACGAACTCGGGCCGGTTGGACGACATCAGCGCCACCCGCTCCCCCGCCCGCAGCCCCCGCCGGGCCAGTGTCGCGGCCAGCCCGTCCGCGAGCGCGGTCAGCTCGGCGCGGCTGTACTCCCGGTCCTCGAAGACCAGCGCGGCCCGTTCGGTCATCTCTCGCTCCCGCCCGTTGAGAGGGTCCCCTTCACCAGGTGAGAATAGTATTCTCATTGGGACAGAACCTTGATACCAGAGCTTGAGGAGGGCGTCCATGGCGAGCCCGGCCCTGTTCCGGCGTGCGACCGTCGTCAAGATCGTCCAGGAGACCGCCGACGCCCGGACCTTCGTGCTGGACCCGCACGACGGCCCGTTCACCTATCTGGCCGGGCAGTTCTGCGTGTTCCGGGTCCGGGTCGACGGGCGGGACCTGCTGCGTTCCTACTCGATGTCGAGCGCTCCGGAGTCCGACACCGAGCTGACGACGACGGTCAAGCGCGTCCCGGGAGGCAGGGTCTCCAACTGGCTCCTCGACCGCGTCGGCGAGGGCGACGAACTCGAACTGACCGAGCCCCGGGGGAAGTTCTGTCTACGCCCGGCCGGGACACCGCTCCTCGGCTTCAGCGGCGGCAGCGGTGTCACCCCGATCCTCTCCCTGGCCAAGAGCACCCTCGCCGGCACCGGGCGGAGCGTCCGGCTGCTCTGCGCCGACCGCGACCGGGACGCGGCGATCTTCCGCTCGGTGCTGGAGGAGCTGTCCGCCCGGTACCCGGGGAGGCTGACGGTCGTACGGCATCTCGATGCCGAGCGTGGGTTCCTGGACCCGGACGGCATACGGGAGTTCGTCGGAGAGGACGCCGACGCGGACGCGTACGTGTGCGGGCCGGAGCCCTTCATGGAACTGGTGGAGGCGGCGCTGCCCGGTCCGGGGCGGGTCTTCAGCGAGCGTTTCGGCGGCGGTACGGCCGTACCCGCGGTCAACGGCACCAAGGCGCCGGAGGACACCGGGACCGTCACCGTCCTGCTGGGCGGCGCCCGCGTCTCGGTGCCCAAGCACCCGAACGAGACCCTCCTGCAGAGCGCCCGCCGGGCCGGTCTGACCCCGCCGTTCTCCTGCGAGGCGGGCAACTGCGCCACCTGCATGGCCAGGGTGACGGAGGGCAGCGTGACGATGCGGGTGAACGACGTCCTCACCGAGGAGGAGGTCGCCGAGGGATACGTCCTCACCTGCCAGGGCGTGCCGGACGAGGGGTCAGTCACCGTCCACTACGAGTGAGCCGTGTTCGCCGAGGCGGGGCGGCGGCCGGAACTCGGGCCGGTATCCGGCGACCCGGACCGGGCTGCCGACCAGCCGGAAGCCGCCCGCCCGCACGATCATCTCCGGGGTGGCGTCCAGTGCCTCGGGCAGGGTGCGCACGGCTGCCGCCGGGACGCCGAGCGGGCGCAGCCGCGCCTCCCAGCCCTTGGCCGTGTCGGCGGCCAGGGCCCGGGTGACGGCGGCGAGGACCTCGTCGCGGCGGGCGGCCCGCTCGGCCATCGTCGGGAAGCCGTCGATCCCGGCCTCGGCGGCGAAGGCGCGCCAGAAGCCGTCGTGCGTGACGAACAGCGCCAGGTACCCGTCACCCGTGGGGAAGAGCTGGGCCGGTACGTAGTAGGAGTGGGCGCCGTGGGGCATGCGGCGCGGCTCGACGCCGTCGTTGAGGTAGGCGGCGGCGCGGTAGTTGAGCTGGGCGAGCATCACGTCCCGCAGGGCGACCTCCACTTGGCCGCCGCGCCCGGACACGATCTGCGCCAGCAGCCCCAACGCGGCGGTCAGGGCGGCCGAGTTGTCGGCGGAGGAGTAGCCGGGCAGGGTCGGCGGACCGTCGGGGTCCCCGGTGAGCGCGGCGACGCCGGTCGCGGCCTGGATGACGTAGTCGAAGGCCGGGTCGTCGCCCGCGTCCAGCCCGTAGCCGGTCACGGCCACGCAGACGATCCGTTCGTTGAAGCGGCGCAGAGCGTCGTAGGTGAGGCCCAGGCGCCGGATCACCGACGGCTTGAGGTTCACCAGCAGCGCGTCCGCGTCGGCGGCCAACTCGCCGAGCCTGGACTGCCCTTGCCCGGTCGTGAGGTCGAGGCGGATGCTGCGCTTGTTGCGGTTGATGCTGGCGAAGTAGGCGTCGCCGACCTGCCGGGAGAGGTCGCCGCCGGGCGGCTCGATCTTGGTGACCTCGGCGCCGAGGTCGGCGAGCAGCATGGTGGCGAAGGGACCCGCGAGGATGTGGCCGACCTCCAGGATCCGCAGCCCGGCCAGGGGTCCGGGGTTCACCGGAACTCCGCCGCGAGGGCGGCGATCATCTCCCGGGTGCGGCGTTTGGAGGCGACCAGTTCCTCGCGGCCGTCGCCGAGGGGCAGCAGGCGTACGGACAGGTCGGTGACGCCCGCGTCCGCGAACCGCCGGAACCGGGCCGCGACGGCCGCCTCGTCGCCGGCCGCGCACAGGTCGCCGACGTCCTTGGCGTCGCCGTACTCCAGCAGTCGCTGGTAGTTGGGCGAGATCTCCGCCTCGCCGAGAATCCGGTTCGCGCGTTCCCGCGCCGCGTCGACCTCGGAGGGTCGGCACAGGCAGACCGGGATTCCGGCGACGATGCGCGGTGCCGGACGTCCGGCGGCCTCGGCGGCCCTGGTGATGCGGGGGACGACGTGTTCGGCGACGGCCCGCTCGTCGGCCATCCACAGCACCGTCCCGTCGGCCCGCTCGCCCGCGAGGGCCAGCATGACCGGGCCGAGGGCGGCGAGCAGGACCGGCAGGGGTGCCACGGGGCCGAGGTCGAGCGGGTTGTGCACGGTGTAGGTGGCGTTCTCGACGTCGATGGGGCCGGGGCCGCGGCGGGCCGCGTCCAGGATGTCGAGGTAGTCACGGGTGAGCCCGGCCGGGCGCTCGTAGGGCAGGCCGAGCATGTCCTGGACGATCCAGTGGTGCGAGGGGCCCACCCCCAGCGCGAGCCGTCCGCCGGTGGCCGCCTGCGTGGACAGGGCCTGGCGGGCGAGCGCAACGGGGTGCTGGGCCTGCAGCGGTACGACGGCCGTGCCCAGCTCGATCCGCGAGGTGCGCGCGCCCATCAGCGCGACGGCGGTCAACGCGTCGAAGTCCGTGGGGATCTGCGGGATCCAGGCGGTGTCCAGGCCCGCCGACTCGGCCCACTCCACGTCCGTGAGCATCCGCGCCACCTTGCGGGCGGAGTCGCCCCGCTCGGGCCCGATCATGACACCGATCCGCACGTTCCCTCCAGCTGTCCGGGTGCGGGCCCCGCTCCTGCGAGGAGCCGGGGAAAGTCAGGGGATTCAGAGGGGATTCAGGGGGGATTCAGGGGGACGCCGTGAGGGCGCGCACCTCGGCGACCACGACGTCCAGCGGGGTGCCGGTGGGGAACACCCCCGCCGCGCCCGCGGCCTTGAGCCGCGGCACGTCCGCGGGCGGGATCGTGCCGCCGACGACGACCGCGACGTCCCCGGCGTCCGCGGCCCGCAGCGCCTCGACCGTCTTCGCCGTCAGCGCCAGGTGCGCGCCGGAGAGCATGCTGAGGCCGACCATCGCCACGTCCTCCTGGACGGCGGTGGCCACGATGTCGTCGACGCGCTGCCGGATGCCGGTGAACACGACCTCGAAGCCCGCGTCGCGCAGGGCCCGCGCCACGATCTTGGCGCCCCGGTCGTGGCCGTCCAGGCCGGGCTTGGCGATGAGCACGCGGATCCCCATCAGAACACCACCGGTTGCCGGAACTCGCCCCACACGTTCTTCAGCGCCGTGACCATCTCGCCGACCGTGCAGTAGGCGTTGGCGCAGTCGATCAGGGGGCCCATCAGGTTGTCGGTGCCCTCGGCGGCCCGGGAGAGGGCGGCCAGCCGGGCCCGGACGTCGGCCGGGTCGCGTTCGGCCCGGACGCGGGCGAGGCGTTTGAGCTGGGTCTCGCGGCCCCGCGCGTCGAGTTCGTAGGTGGCGATCTCCGGGGCGGGTTCGTCCGCGTCGACGTACCGGTTGACGCCGACGACCGGGCGGGTGCCGGCCTCGACCTCCTGGTGGATCCGGTAGGCCTCGTCGGCGATGAGCCCCTGCAGATAGCCGTCCTCGATGGCCCGGACCATGCCGCCGTGCGCTTCCAGATCCGCCATGATCTCGACGATCCGCTCCTCGGTGGCGTCGGTGAGCGCCTCGACGAAGTACGAGCCGCCGAGCGGGTCGGCGACCCGGGCGACGCCGGTCTCGTGGGCGAGGATCTGCTGGGTGCGCAGGGCGAGGGTCGCCGACTCCTCGCTGGGCAGGGCGAACGGCTCGTCCCAGGCGGCGGTGAACATCGACTGGACCCCGCCGAGGACGGACGCGAGCGCCTCGTAGGCGACCCGGACCGTGTTGTTGCGGGCCTGCGGGGCGTACAGCGAGGCGCCGCCGGCCACGCAGCCGAAGCGGAACATGGCCGCCTTGTCGGACGCGGCGCCGTACCGCTCACGCACGATGGACGCCCAACGCCTGCGCCCCGCGCGGTACTTGGCGATCTCCTCGAAGAAGTCGCCGTGCGTGTAGAAGAAGAAGGAGACCTGCGGGGCGAACTGATCGATCGTCATCCGGCCGCGCTCCAGCACGGTGTCGCAGTACGTCACCCCGTCCGCGAGCGTGAACGCCATCTCCTGCACGGCGTTGGCGCCCGCGTCCCGGAAGTGCGCCCCGGCCACCGAGATCGCGTTGAATCTCGGCACCTCGGCGGCGCAGAACTCGATGGTGTCGGCGATCAGCCTGAGTGACGGCTCGGGCGGCCAGATCCAGGTGCCCCGGGAGGCGTACTCCTTGAGAATGTCGTTCTGGATGGTGCCGGTGAGCTTCGCCCGGGGGACTCCCCGGCGCTCGGCGGCGGCCACGTAGAACGCGAGCAGGATCGCCGCCGTGCCGTTGATGGTGAAGCTGGTGCTGATCCGGTCCAGCGGGATGCCCTCGAACAGCACCTCGGCGTCGGCCAGCGTGTCGACGGCGACCCCGACCCGGCCGACCTCCTCGCTCACCTCCGGGTCGTCGGAGTCGTAACCGCACTGGGTGGGCAGGTCGAGCGCCACGGAGAGGCCCGTCCCGCCCTGTTCCAGCAGGTAGTGGTAACGCCGGTTCGACTCCTCGGCGGTGCCGAACCCCGAGTACTGCCTCAGCGTCCACAGCCGCCCCCGGTACCCGGACGCGTAGTTGCCGCGCGTGAACGGGAACGCACCCGGCACGGGCGGCTCGGCACCCCGGTCCGCCGGTCCGTAGACCGGCTTCAGCGGGATGCCGGACGAGGTCTGCACAAAGTCATCCATCGCCCGGATACGCTACTTGCACAAAAAGAGAATGCCAATACCGCTGGCGAGAATTGCCCTACGCGCCGCGAGTCACGTGACTCAAGCGCCCCGCCAGGGGCGCGGGGAACTGCGCGACCAGCCCCCACGCGCCCGCAGCCGCGCACCCCCCGACGCCACCCCCCACAGGGTGCTACCGCCTCACTCCTCCCCCACCGCCGCGCACAACCCCCCGTCCACCACGACATCCACGCCCGTCACGAAGCTCGCCTCGTCCGACAGCAGGAACGCGGCGACGGCCGCGACCTCCTCGCACCGGCCGACACGCCCCAGCGGCGTGCTCTCGACCAGCTCCCGTACCGACGCGTGCCGCGCCATCTCGAACCGCGTCTGCGGAGTGTCGATCGCACCGGGCGACACCGAGCACACCCGGGCGCCCACCGGTCCGAGCCGCACCGCCTCGGCGCGGACGAAGCGGTGCACACCGTACGTGGCCCACGGGTACGCCCAGGCGGGATCCTCGATCGCCGGGCCCACCGCCTCGCGGACCCGGTCGAGGAAGTCCTCCTGCAACGGATCGTCGAGGACGGCCGCGACCGCCGGGTCGGGGTCGACATGGGCGATCAGCGGGGACACGGAGGCCAGGTACACGAACGCCGTCCCGGCGCCGGCCAGCGGCCGCAGCGCCTCGGCGACCAGCGCGGTCGCGACGAAGTCGGCCTGGAGCATGCCCCGCCAGTCGGCCTCCTCCGGAGCGACGCCCTCGGCGTGCGCGACGGCCCGGAGCGTGCCGAGTTCCCCGGCCCGCGCGGCCAGCCGGGCCATGTCGTCGCGGTCGGCGGTGTCCGCCGTGAACGGTTCGGCGACGGCCCGCCCGCCGTGGCCCGACAGGTCCTTCGCGAACGCGGTCACGGCGGCTTCGTCGCGGTCGACGAGCAACAGCACGTCCACCAAGTCGGCCAGGCGGCTCGCGCATGCCTGCCCGGTCCCGCGACCGGCACCGGTGGCAATACCTACCGTGGTCATGCGCCACTCCTCACTAGAGACACTCGTCACAGGACGAGTGTCTCTCGGGTGGCGGTTTCCGGGTTCCGGCGGGGCCGGACCCGGAGACCGTGTCAGGACGTGCACACGCTCTTGAGCCGGTCGGCTGCCGCGTCGATCCTGCTGGAGTCGGGATGGGTGTCGCCGTTCAGGATCGCCTTGTTGTAGTCCTTGATCGCCTTGTTGAGGTCGTCGACCGCCTTGTCGACCTTGCCGTGGTCCGCGTTGTCGTCCCTCTTGTCGTTGATCTTGTCCAGGTTCTTCTCGATGGTGGTGATGGACTCCTCGGTCCGCGTCGGGTCCTCGATCGCGTCGGCGCCGGCCTTGTTGATGGCGGTGATGCTGTCCGCGATCGAGTCGGCGTTGGTGAGGCAGTCCAGCGAGTCGTCGGGGTCGCATCCGGTGGCGAGGGCGGCGGTCAGGGCGACGGCGGCTGCGGTGGTGGCGAGGACGGTGAAACGGCGGCGTCGGTCGACGGCCATGGGGTCGGTCCCTTCTGACGGCGGCGCGCTCGCGGCCACCGGCGGAATTCCTCGGCACGAGAGCCAGGTGCTCTCGATCTCTGCCGACCACGATCCCGTCCCCCGCCCGACGCGACGATGGAGCGGGCTCCCGGATCCCGGGTGTAGCCCGCTCCACCCCGTGGGTGCGTACGTCAGACCGTCTGCGGGACCGGGGTCTCGGCCTCGCCGAGCCGCCGGCTCCTCGGCACGAGCGCGACCAGCACCGTCCCGAGGGCGCAGCATCCGACGACGAGCCAGAGGCCGTTGGTGAAGCCCTGGTCGAGGTAGAACTGGGTGCCCTTGAGGACCACCCCGTGCTGGGCCATGACCACGAAGGCCAGCTGGGAGACGATGATCTGGGCGACGCCCTGGGCGAGGGTCTGGGCGCCGTTGGCGAGGGCCTGTTCGGCGGGCGAGACCACCTCGATGATCATGATGGGGACGACGGCGACGACCATGCCGGTGCCGAGGCCCGCGAGCACGCCCCAGGCCACGATCTGCGGGCCGTTGTGGTGCAGGTGGGTGCCGATGCCGTAGCCGATGACCGTGCACGCCGAGCCGATGGCCAGCAGGATCCGGGCGTCCACGCGGCGGGCGACCCAGCCGGTGCCCACGGCCCCGACGATGATCATCGCGCTGATCGGGCTGGTGACGATGGCGTTGTGGGTACCGGACCAGCCGAGGCCCTCGGAGACGTGCGGGATGTTCGGCATCAGCACGAGCAGCTGGATGACCACGCCGACGGCGCTGAGCGAACCGGCCGCCACGGACGTGGCCAGCAGCACGGTCCACACGGGCCGGCGCCGGGTCATGGCCGGCGGGAACAGCGGCTCGGCCACCCGGCGCTCGACGAGCAGGAAGGCGATCAGCACGACCACCGCGCCCGCGACGAAGCCGATGAACTTCCCGCTGCCCCAGCCCCAGTCGGCCCCCTCGCCCACCGCGTACACGAGCCCGGTGACCCCGGCGCCGAGGAGGAGTCCGCCGGTCCAGTCCATGCGGCCCGCGCTCTGCCGGACCGGGCTCTCCGGGACGAAGAGGGCGACCATCGCGAAGCTCACCGCGGTGCTGACGGCCATGAACCACAGCACGCCGCGGAAGCCGTAGTCGTCGAGCAGCCAGCCGGCCAGGAACGGTCCGCCGAAGGCGACCAGGCCGACGCCGCCGGCGAGGATGCCGCTGGCGATGCCGACCCAGCGGCGCGGGAAGATGTCGCGGGTGATGGCGTACCCGATGGGCATCGTGGCCGCGTAGACACCGGCGAGACCGCGCCCGATGAGCAGGGTGCGGTAGTCGGTGGCGACGGCGGCGAGCAGGTCGCCGGCGAACCCGAGCCCGGTGGCGACGAGCAGGACGCGCTTCTTCCCGAACAGGGCGGCGCCCTTGACCATGAACGGCAGGAAGAAGGTGCCGGTCAGCAGGGTCATCAGGGTGAACCAGGCGATCTGGGTCGTCTGGAAGTGGATCGCGACGTCGGCCTGGGCGATGCCGGACAGCGCGGCGACGAGCGACACGAGCTGGACTGTCCACAACAGCGCGACGACGACGAGCACGTTGCGTGTGGTGGAGCGGGATCTGTCGTCCGCCTGTGGCGGAACGGTCTGCGTCTGGGACATGGGGGCCTTCCGTGGACGGTCGGGGGCGCGGGAAGCCGCCGCGGACAGACACGGCCTGAAGCGCCTTGCCGGAGGGGAGATCGGACGGGCACAGGGATGAGCCGGCCGATCCGGAACGCCGACGTAGCTCGTCGGCCCGTACGAAGCGCGGGATGCGGAGCGGGCCCGGCTTCGCACGTAACGTAGACCTAACGGTCGGTACAATCAATCCTTCGGACAGGAGAATTTCCGACGAGCACGGTCACTTCCCCACCAACAGAAAAATGCCGCGCGAATGTAATAATTCGCGCGGCATCGAGAGAACAGGGAAGACAGGAAATCAGGAAGACAGAGGGAACAGGGCGTCAGATCCTGGCCGTACGGGTCAGGACGACGCGGCCCCCGTCCCGAGCTGCCCGAGCTGGTGCTTGAGGAAGGCCCCGGTCCAGGCCATCAGGTCGGCGGGGACGTAGTAGCCCTTCTCGTCGTTGATGGCCTCCCAGTTCGCGGCCACGTCCTCGATCGAGGCCGGGCCGCCCTCGTGGGCGTAGCCCTCCGTGGAGGCGAGGAAGACGCGCGCGAAGCGGCCCGCCCCGGCGGTGTAGATCTCGCCGTTGACCGGGCAGCTCTCATGGGCGAGGTAGGCGACCATGGGCGCGACGGCGTCGGACGGCATGTACGGCATGCCCGGGGCGGCCTCGGCGGGCTCCTCCTCGGGGCCTCCGCCCATCCGGGTCATCGCGGCCGGCGCGATCAGGTTGACCTTGATGTTGTGCGGCTCCCCCGCCAGCTTCGCGCTGCGGGCCATACCGACCGTGCCCGCCTTGGCGGCCGCGTACGACAGGTTGTTGTCCATGCCGAACATGCCGCTGGAGGTGGTCAGGACGACCCGGCCGTAGCGCTGGTCCACGAAGTGCGGCCAGGCGGCGCGCATCGTGTTGAACGAGCCGACGAGATGCACGGAGAGGTGGCGCTCAAGGTTCTCCGCATCGATGTCGGGCAGGCCCGCGTACCGGATGATCCCGGCGTTGTTGACGAGGACGTCGATGCGGCCGAAGTGCTCGATCGCGGTGTCGACGATGGCCTGTCCGCCGGCCGGCGTGGAGACGTCGTGCGTGTCCGCGACGGCCTCGCCGCCCGCCGCGGCGATCTCGTCCACGACCTTCTGCGCGGGACCGGCGTCGGCGCCGTCGCCCTCCATGGAGCCGCCCAGGTCGTTGACGACGACCTTCGCCCCACGCGCCGCCAGGAGACGGGCATGGGCCCGGCCGATGCCACGACCCGCGCCGGTGACCACGGCGACGCGTCCTTCGAAGCTCAACTTGCTCATGCCTGACTCCTGTTGTGCGGCGGTTGCGTGCGGGATACGGAGGCCGGTCCCGTCCGGGCGGGCGGAACCGGCGGTGGGCGCGAACCCGTGGGGCGGGCGCCCCGGTTACCAGGTGACGGGCAGCTCGCTGATGCCGAAGGCGAGCGCGTCGGCCCCCCGGAAGTCGAGTTCGTCCCGGTCGACGGCGAGGCGCAGGGTCGGGATGCGCCGGTACAACGTGCCGTAGACCACCTGGAGTTCGATGCGGGCGAGCTGCTGGCCGAGGCACTGGTGGATGCCCCAGCCGAAGGCGTGGTGGTGGCGGGAGTCGCGGGCGAGGTCGAGCTTCTCCGGGTCGGGGAAGGCCTCCGGGTCCCAGTTGCCGGCGGGCAGCGGGACGACGATGCCGTCGCCGGCCTTGATCTCGGCGCCCTCGAACTCGAAGTCCTCGGCGGCGATCCGGCGCTGCCCGAACTGGGCGACGGTCAGATAGCGCAGGATCTCCTCGACGGCGGGCGCCGCGTCCTTGGTGTCCTCGACCTCGCGCAGCCTGGCCAGCTGCTCGGGATTGTCCATCAGGAGCGCCGTGCCCACCGTGATCATGGTCGCGCTGGTCTCGTGACCGGCGATCAGCAGGATCATGGAGAGCAGGGTCGCCTCGGGAAGCGTGAGGTCGCCGTCCTTGATGCGGGCGGCGAAGTCGGAGAGCACGTCCTCGCCGGGCTCCTCCATCTTCTTCTGGAGGAGAGCCGCCAGGTAGCCGCCCAGCGCCTCGTTGGCGCGGTTCTGCTCCTCGGTGGTCTTGTCGCTGCGGGTGGCGAAGGACGCGTGCTCGTGGAAGAACTCGTGGTCGGAGTACGGCACTCCGAGCAGTGCGCAGATCATCAGCGAGGGCAGCGGGAGCGAGATCGCGTGGACCAGGTCGACCGGCTTGGGGCCGGCCAGCATCTTGTCGATGAGGTCGTCGGTGATCCGCTGGATCTCCGGGCGCAGCGCCTCCATCCGGGGGCGGGTGAAGGGCCGGGTCATCATGCGGCGGATCCGCGTGTGGTCGGCGCCGTCCGCGTTGAAGATGGTGAGCGGGTGGAGGTGTGCCGTCTCCGCCATCGCCCGGTTCGGGTAGGGGAACCCGGCCTGCTTGTCGTCCGAGCTGACCCGGGGGTCGGACAGGATCGCGCGCTGTGCGGCGTGTCCGGTGACCAGCCACGGGGTGCTGCCGTCCCAGATCCGGCCCCGGGAGACCGGGCCCGTCTCGTTCAGGGCGCGCAGCCCCGGCGCCGGGGCGAACGGGCACTTGGCGTCCCGGTCGTCCTGGTAGTAGTAGACCTGCTCGTCGGGGGCGGTTCGGGCCTCTGCCTCGGCCATGGGTTCTCCTACGGTGATGGGGTGGGGGGAAGGAGGGGGGCTCGGATCGGGCTATTCCTCGATGCGGATGGCCAGCGCGGGGCACACCGCGGCAGCGTTGCGCACCTCGTCGGCCAGTTCCGCGGGCGGGTTCTCGTTGAGCACGACGACGATGCCGTCGTCCTCGCGCTGGTCGAACACGTCCATGGCGGCGGCCACGCACTGTCCGGCCGCGACGCACTTCTCCTCGTCGACGACAACCTTCATGGGATCTCTCCAGCTCGTTCAGGGGGTGGGGGTGGGGGTACGGAAGGCGTCGACGATCTCCTGTCGGCGCATCCGGGCCTGCTTGGGCATGTTCCAGCCGAGGACGCCGGTGACGACGCCGTCCAGCCGGTACCGGGCGACGAAACGACGGGCCGTCAGATCGCCCTCGACGACGTCGACTTCGGCCTCGGGCGGCAGGAAACCGTGCACCTGGAGCTTGGCGTCGAACTGGTCCGTCCAGAAGTACGGGACCGGCGCGTACGGCCGGTCGTCGCCGAGGATCGCCGCGGCCACCGCCATGGCCTGTTCGGTGGCGTTCGTACGGTTCTCCAGGCGGACCGGGCGGCCGAGCCACTCGTGGTGCCAGCGGGCGACGTCGCCGACCGCGTAGATCCCGTCCGCGGCCCGGCAGGTGGCGTCGCAGAGCACGCCGTTGTCCAGCCGCAGCCCGCTGTCCGAGAGCCACTCCGTCGCCGGGACGGCGCCGATCGCGACGACCACCACGTCGGCCGGCAGCGTCTCGCCGCTGCCGAGCCGGACGCCCGCCACCCGGCCCGCGCCGTCGTCGGTGAGCCCGGTGACGCCGTTGCCCAGGCGCAGCCGGACGCCGCGTTCGGTGTGCAGTTCGGCGAGGACGCCGGAGACCAGGGGGCCCACCTGCAGCGCCATGGGCGCGTCGAGGGGGCCGGTCAGGGTGACGTCCAGGCCGAGCTTGCGTCCGGTGGCCGCGATCTCGGAGCCGAGGACGCCTTCGCCGACGACCACGAGCCGCCGGCCGGAGAGCAGGTCCTTGCGCAGGGCCAGGGCGTCGTCGAGGGTGCGCAGCACGTGCACCCCGGCGAGCGCGTCCTGGCCGGGCAGCCGCCGTGCCCGTACACCGGTGGCGATCACGACCGCGTCGGCCGTCAGCTCGCGGCCGGATTCGGTGCGCACGGTGCGGGTCGCCGGGTCCAGTGCGACGGCCGGGTCGCCGAGCACGAACTCGGCGTCCAGCGCCGACAGGACGTCCTCGGTGCGCAGGGCCGCCCGGTCGGGTTCCCACTCCCCGGCGAGCACCTGCTTGGACAGCGGGGGGCGGTCGTACGGTACGTGCGGCTCGTCGCCGAGCACCGTGAGGGCGCCGGTGTACCCCTTGCGCCGCAGCGCCTCCGCGGTGGTCAGTCCGGACGCGGAGGCGCCCACCACCAGCACGCGGTCGGGGGCCGTCATGCGAGCACCTCGCCGGCCGTGTTCCCCCTGGTGATGTCGTCGATCGTCATGCGTGACTCCGTTTGGGTCCGTGGTGCGGTGTCCGTCTCTGAAAAATAGACCGACCGGTCGGCAGAATCAATTCGGTCCGCATAAAGGTCCAGATAAAGACGCGGCCGACGCCCGGTCGGCGCCTCGCGCGAAGGGCGGTGCCCGTCCCGCGAGGCCCGACGAAGACGGCGAGCGTGCCGGTCGTGCGGCCGGCGGGGCTCAGACGAGGTAGCGCCCGCCGTTGGCGCTGAGGCTCTGGCCGGTCACGTAACCGGCCTCCTCGGAGGCGAGATAGGCCACCGCGTGGGCGATGTCCTCGGGCTGCCCGGCCCGCTTCATGGGCATGGTGGCCGCGGCCGCCTCGACGTCGACCGGACCCTCGCGCACCAGCGGGGTGTCGATGAAGCCCGGCGGCACGTGGTTGACGGTGATGCCCTTGTCGGCGTACTCGATCGCGAGGGCCCGGGTGAGGCCGATGACGCCGCCCTTGGAAGCCGCGTAGTGGGCCATCGCGGGGGCGCCGGTCTGCGCGGACGAGGACGAGATGTTGACGATCCGGCCCCAGCCGGCCGCCAGCATGTCCGGCACCAGTTCCTTGGTGACCAGGAACGGCCCCTTGAGGTTGATGCCGATCATGCGGTCCCAGGCGGCCTCGCTGATGCCGGTGAACGGCACATAGGCGGTGGTGCCGGCGTTGTTCACGAGGATCGTGACGGCGCCCAGCTCCTCGCGGGTCCGGGCCGCCGCGGCGGCGACGGCCGTGGCGTCGGCCGCGTCACCGGCCACGGCGATCGCGGTGCCGCCCGCCTCCTGGATCTCGGCGACGGTCTTCTCCGCGCCTTCGGCGTTCAGGTCCCAGACGGCGACCGCCGCGCCGTGCGAGGCGAGGACGATCGCGATCGCCCGTCCGATGCCGCGGGCGCCGCCGGTGACGACCGCGACCTTTCCCTGCAGTGTCATGCGTGCTCCTTGTGTGCCTGATGCGTGCGGTGTGCCGGGGACGGGTGGTGCCGTACGGCGCCCGTCACTCGCCCAGCGCCTCACGCGCCGCGGTGCGGGCCCCCACCGCGCGGGGGAAGCCCGCGTAGCCGGCGGAGTGGTAGATGACCTCGGCGATCTCGTCCTTGGTCAGTCCGTTGGTCAGCGCGACCCGGACGTGTGTCTTCAGCTCGGTCTCGGCGCCCAGCGCGATCAGGAGGCCGAGCGTGACCAGGCTGCGGTCCCGGGGCGCGAGCCCCTCACGGCCCCAGATCGCACCCCAGACACTGGTCAGGCCGATGTCGACCAGTTCCTCCCCGAGACGGCCGTCGCGGAGATCGACCTCCCCCTCCGGGAAGACCCCGGGCAGGGCCGCGCGCATGGCCTTCCAGCCGGCGGCTCGCAGATCGGCGGTGGCCCCGGGCCCCGTTGCGGTGGGTTCCTGGACGTCCTCGGTCGTCATGTGCGACTCCTCTGCCACGACATTGTGCGGTTCGCCTGAGCGAAAGTTAATTCAAACGGTCGGTACAATCAATCCATCGCGCCGATCCGGCCGTCCGCACCGCGGACCGAGCCCGCCGTACGGCGAGATCTCCGGGGGAACCCCAAAACCCGCGCCCCCGGACCATTGATCGGGCCCATCCCCTCCCCTACGCTCGGCCTGAATATTCGACCGACTGGTCGAAACATCATTCAAGGCGCACGCGGGAGCAGCGGCCCCTGTCACGTTGGAGGGCAGATGAGCGAATCGACGAAGGTGCCGGAGGCAGCGACCGGCGCCCAGGCGCAGGCACCGGAGCAGGGCGTGGTCGACGTACTCGTGATCGGTGCCGGTGTCACCGGCATCTACCAGCTCTACCGGGCCCGCGAGGCCGGCTTCTCGGCCCACCTGATCGAGGCCGGCACCGGTGTGGGCGGCACCTGGTACTGGAACCGCTACCCCCAGGCCCGCTTCGACTCCGAGAGCTACACCTACGGCTACCTGTTCTCCAAGGAGCTGTGGGAGGAGTGGGAGTGGTCGGAGCACTTCGCCGGCCAGCCGGAGATCGAGCGGTACTTCAACCACGTGGTCGACCGGTTCGACCTGCGCCGCCACATCTCCTTCGGCACCAAGGTGACCGCGGCCGTCTGGGACGAGCCGTCGGGCACCTGGACGGTCCGCACGGAGGACGGCACGGAGCGCCGGGCGCGGTTCGTGGTCGCGGCGACCGGCATCCTCTCGGTGCCGTTCATCCCGGAGATCCCCGGCCGTGCGGACTTCCGCGGTGAGCAGCACCACACCGGCCGGTGGCCGAAGGAGCCGGTGGACTTCGCCGGCAAGCGGGTGGCCCAGATCGGCACCGGCTCCAGCGGGGTCCAGATCGTCCCGGCGATCGCCGACGAGGTGGCCTCCGTCACGGTGTACCAGAAGGTCGCCGACTGGCTCACGCCGCTGAACAACCGGCCGATCACGGCCGAGGAGCAGGCGGACCTGAAGGCGAACTTCGAGTCCATCCGCGACACGCTGAACACCTCGGTGAGCGGGTTCCTGCACCAGATCACCATGCGCTCGGGCCTGGAGGACACCCCGGAGCAGCGGCAGGAGTTCTACGAGCAGAAGTGGAACAGCCCCGGCTTCACCAAGCTCTCCGAGCACTACTACGACATGACCACCAACCCCACGGTCAACGAGGAGTTCTGCGACTTCATCGCCGCCAAGATCCGCTCCATCGTCAAGGACCCGGCGACGGCGGAGAAGCTGATCCCCAAGGGGCACGGCTACGGCGGCCGGCGGCCCCCGTTCGGCACCGGGTACTACGAGGCGTACAACAAGCCGAACGTCCACCTCGTCGACATCAACGAGACGCCGATCGTCCGGATCACGGAGACCGGCATCGAGACCGCGGAGGGCGTGCACGAGGTCGACATCATCATCTGGGCCACCGGATACGACTTCGGCACCGGCGCCCTGAACCGGCTGGGCGTGCGGGGCCGTGACGGGCTCGCGCTCAAGGACCACTGGGGGGACGGTCCGTCGACGTACCTGGGCGTCGCGACCGCCGGCTTCCCGAACTTCTTCTTCCCCGGCGGACCGCACGGCGCGCTCGGCAACAACCCGCGCTACTCCGGCGACCAGGTCGACTACGTGATGGACGTGCTCGCGCACGCCCGCAACCGCGGCCATGACGTCGTCGCGGTCACCGCGGCCGCGGAGGAGGAGTGGACGAACCTGGTCAACGACAGCGAGGGCCAGTCCTCCTTCCTCAAGAGCAGCTACTTCTACGGGGCGAACATCCCCGGCAAGGCGATCAAGCAGCTGCTGAACCCGACCGGCCGGTGGAAGCTCCAGGAGCTGATCAACGAGTCCGTGGAGAACGACTTCCCCGCGTTCTCCTTCGCCAAGGCGGAGAAGCGGGACTGAACACAGCGGCGCCCGTGCCGCCGGTCCCGTCACAGGACGGGACCGGCGGCACGGGCGCTCGGCGGTGCCGGGTCGTCCGGCAGGGTCAGCTGAAGGACGTGACCCGCTTGCGGAACTGCCAGGCCCCGTCCACGAGGGCCACCGTGTCCTCGTAGCTCCCGACGAGCTGGACGGCCCAGCCCTGCTCGCCGCGGGCGAAGAACACCAGGTTGCTGGTGGCCGTCACCTCCTCGCCGGGGGGCGAGGTGAGGACGGTGTTGCCGACGAGGTGCAGCTGCGGAGCCTGCGGCTTGAAGGCGCCGTAGGCCGCACGGATCGCCGCACGGCCCTCGAAGGTGCCCTGGCCGGCGATCTCGGAGACGCCGTCCTCCGTGAACAGGTCGGCGACGCTGCCGGCGTCGCCCGCGTCGATGGCGTGCGCGTAGGCCGCGATGACGGACTGCACGCCGGCCAGGGCTTCTTCGGCGGAGATGGTCATGTGTCTTCTTCTCTCAGCAGGGGCGAAGGATGGGAGCGGACGGGGGCGGACTACGCCTGGAAGACGGTCACGCGGCGCTGGATCAGCCAGGTGCCGTCGACGTGCCGCAGGGTGTCCTCGTAGTGGCCGACGACCTGCGGGGCCCAGCCCGACTCGCCCCGCTGGAAGAAGGCCACGTCGCTCTTCGCGGTCGCCTCGTCCGGCCCGGAGGAGGTGACGACGGTGTTGCCCACGAGGTGCAGCTGCGGCTGCGTGGGGGCCCAGCCCTTGAAGGCCGCGCGCAGGGCGTCGTGCCCGCGCACCGGGTCCATGCCGGGCAGCTCCAGGATCCCGTCGGGCGCGTACAGCGCGACGATGTCGTCGGTGCGGCCGGTGTCCTGGGCCTGGGTGTGCGCGCCGATCACGGCACGGACCCCGGCCGCGACCCACGCCGGTGTGGATTCGCTCATTGCCTCTCCAAGCGGTAGACGTTTCGACCAGTCAGTCTATTGATCGAAGCGGGCAATATGAAGCCTCAATTCCAAGCCGTCCCACTAGTTGACCACTCGGTACATTAGAAATAGCATGCGGCCACGACCGTCGACGGGGACCGTCGTCTAAGGAGGCGTTTTATCGTGACGAAGCGTTGGAAGCAGCGGCCGCCGGGATCGACGTGGGGCGATTTCGGCGAGGACGACGAACTCGGGCGCATCAACCTGCTGACCGCCGAGAAGGTGCTCCAGGGCGTGCGCGAGGTGGAGCACGGGGTCACCTTCAGCCTGAGCCTGCCGCTGGACTACCCGGGCGGGACCTCGCTCAACCAGCGGCGTTACCCGCCGATCCTGAAGCCCACCGAGGACCTCGCGCACAACCAGGACGTCTTCTACAACGTCGTCGCGCGCGACCAGATCAGCCCGGATCTCATCGACGTCTGGTCCGACGACGTGGTGACCCTCTGGCTGCAGTACTCGACCCAGTGGGACTCCCTCGCCCACCAGGGCGCCGAGTTCGACGCCGACGGCGACGGCGAGGCCGAGCCGGTCTACTACAACGGCTTCCGCCCCGGCACCGACCTGGTGGGACCGCGGGAGGACGCCAAGGGCGACGGCAGCGGGAGCGTCAGCTTCGCCCGCCACCTCGGCCTGGAGAAGATGGCGGAGCACGGCGTCCAGGGCCGCGGCGTCCTCATCGACATCGCCCACCACCTGGGCACCGGCTACCAGGCCGTCAGCTACAAGCAGCTCCAGGAGATCATGGCCGCGGACAACGTGACCGTGGAGCCCGGCGACATGGTGCTGCTGCACACCGGTTTCGCCACCCAGATCCTCGCCTGGGAGAAGAACCCGGACCCGGTAGCGATCCACCAGACCGCCGCGTACCTCGACGCGGACGACCCGGACATCCTCAAGTGGATCGCCGACTCGCAGATGTCGGCGCTGATCTCCGACAACTACGCGGTCGAGGGCGTGGGCGTCACCCAGGCCCAGGGCCGGCACACCCTGCTCCCGATCCACCACCTGTGCCTGTTCAAGCTGGGCGTCCCGCTCGGCGAGCTGTGGTACCTGCACGACCTGGCGGCGTGGCTGCGCGAGCACAACCGCAGCCGCTTCCTGCTCACCGCTCCCCCGCTGAACCTGCCCGGCACGCAGGGCAGTCCGCTGACTCCGGTCGCGACCGTCTGATCCACGGTCACGGCCGGACCGCCGCCGGCCCTCCCTTGTCCTGCCGACGAAGTCGGGCCGGCGGCGGACACCACGAAGCACACACACCATGACGAAGGGGTGCCCCCGGGATCCGGTCCCGGGGGCACCCCTTCGTCATGCGCCGTGCGGCCCGTGGGTCACACCGCCGCGATCCGTCGCAGCGTGTCGGCGATGGTGTCGCGCGAGGGCAGCCAGAGCCGTTCCAGGGCGGGGGTGTAGGGGGCCGGCATCGGCGGCGGGGCGACCCGGGTGACGGGCGCGTCCAGGTGCCAGAAGCCCTCGTCGACGGCGAGCGCCGACAGTTCCGCGCCGATGCCGAAGTCCCGTACCGCCTCGTGGGCGATGACCAGCCGGTTGGTCTTGGCGAGGGAGGCGAGGACGGTCTCGCGGTCCAGCGGGGCGACCGTGCGCAGGTCGACCACCTCGACGCTCACGCCCTCGGCGGCGAGCAGTTCCGCGGCCGCCAGGGAGTCCTGGACCATCCGCGACCAGGAGACCAGGGTGACGTCGGTGCCCTCCCTGACGACCTTGGCCCGGCCCAGCGGGACGAGGTGGTCGGCCGGCGGGCGGGGGCCCTTGAAGCCGTACTGGAGGCGGTTCTCCACGAAGACCACCGGGTTGGGGTCCTGGATGGCGGCCCGCAGCAGGCCGTAGGTGTCGGCCGGGTTGGAGGGCATCACCACGGTGAGGCCGGGGATGTGCGCGAGCAGGGCCTCCAGGGACTGGGAGTGCTGGCTGCCGGAGGAGCGGCCCGCGCCGAACTGGGTGCGCACGACCAGGGGCATGCTCGCCCGGCCGCCGGTCATGAAGCGCAGCTTGGCGGCCTGGTTGAGCAGCATGTCCAGGCAGACGCCGATGAAGTCCATGTACATGATCTCGACGACCGGCTTCATCCCGGCCATGGCCGCCCCCACCGCCGCGCCGAGGATCGCGCTCTCGCTGATCGGGGTGTCCCGGACCCGGCCCGGGAAGGCCTGGGCCAGGCCCCGGGTGAGGCCGAAGACGTTGCCGCCCGCGCCGACGTCGATGCCGGCGACGAACACGTCCGGATCGGCGGTGAGTTCGTGCTCCAGGGCGAGGCGTACGGCGTCCATGGTGCGGAAGATCTCCCCCTGGGCGGGGGCGGGCTCGGGTACGGCCGTACGCGGGGCGGAGACGAAGTCGTACAGCGTCTCGGGGGCCGGCTCGGGCAGGCTCCGGGCCCACTCCACGGCCGCCTCGATCTCCTTGTCGATCTCCTCGTCGACGGCGTCCACGAGGGCCGCGGCCACCCCGGCCGCCGCCAGGTGCCGGCGCGCGATGATCAGCGGGTCGCGTTCCTTGGCGGCCGCGACCTCCTCGGCCGGGCGGTAGCGCTCGGGGTCGCCCTCGTAGTGGCCGTGCCAGCGGTAGGTCTCGGCCTCCACCAGGACCGGTCCGCCGCCCGTCCGCAGCCGTGCCACCACGTCCGTCAGGAGCGTCTTCACCGCGAGGACGTCGTTGCCGTCGACGTGCTCGTAGCCGATGCCGTACCCGTTGGCGCGGGCGGCGAGGGTGGCGCGGTGCTGTTCGGCGGCGGGCGAGAACTCGGAGTAGTGGTTGTTCTCGCAGAGGAAGACGACCGGCAGGTCCCATACGGCGGCCAGGTTGACGGCCTCGTGGAACATGCCCTGGGCGACCGCGCCGTCCCCGAAGAACGCCACCACCACGTCGCCCCGGCCGCGCAGCTTGGCGGCCGTGGCGACGCCCCCGGCGATCGGCAGTCCGGCGGCGACGATGCCGTTGGCTCCGTAGATGCCGATGCCGGGGTCGGCGATGTGCATCGAGCCGCCGCGGCCCCGGTTGGTGCCGGCGTCCTTGCCCATCAGCTCCGCCATCATCGGGGCGGCGTCCAGGCCCTTGGCCAGGACGTGGCCGTGGCCGCGGTGGGTGGAGGTGATGCCGTCGCGCTCGGTGAGCGGCCAGCAGGCGCCGACGGCGCTGGCCTCCTGTCCGATGGACAGATGCAGGAAGCCGGGTATCTCCGTCGCCTTGTACAGATCGGACGCCCGTTCCTCGAAGCGCCGGATGCGCCGCATACGGCGGTACATTTCCAGGAGGTCGTCCGCTGGGGCGGAGCCGGTGTGCTGCGGTACCTGCGTCATGCGCGTCCTCGCAATGCTCACAGAGACGGCCGGGCCGTCTGTATTCCATGTTTTAATGTACCGTTTGGTCTAGCAAACTGGAACGACGCCCTGGAGTCCGCTTCCCCCGGATGTGCCGAAGGCTGTTCGACGCGGGCCCGGGAGCCTGTTTCAATCGACACGTCGTCACATCACGCGGGGAGAGGAATCCATGCCACGTCCGCCGGGCCATGGACCGGGTTTCGAGGTCAGACGCCAGAAGATCATCGACATCGCGGCCTCGCTGTTCGCACAGCAGGGGTACGCGGCGACCTCCATCAACGACCTGGGTCGTGCGGTCGGGCTCGCCAAGGGAGCGCTGTACTACTACATCGGCTCCAAGGAGAACCTGCTGGTCGAGATCCAGTCCCGGGTGATGGGGCCGCTGCTCGCCCGCGCCCGCCAGATCGCGGACCTGGACGAGGAGCCCCTGCTGCGGCTGCGGCTCCTCTCGGAGTCGCTGCTGACGATCATCTTCCGGCGGCTCGACCACATCTGGGTCTACGAGCACGACTACCGCAGTCTCAGCGGCGACGAGCTCAAGACCCTGCTCGGGCAGCGCTCCGACTTCGAGGAGCTGATCTCCGGGCTGCTCTCGGAGGCCATGGTCCAGGGCGTCTTCCGGCAGACCTCGCCGCGCCTGGCCACCCTGCAGTTCCTGAACCTGCACAACCACACCTACCAGTGGGTGCGGCCGGAGGGGCAGTGGGACGCGCCGTTCCTGTCCCGGGAGTACTGCGCGACCCTGTTCCGCGGGTTCGGCGCGCCGGACCACGCCCTGCCGAGGGTCGAGGAGCAGGCGGAGGCGTTCAAGCGCGAGCGGCCCGGGCTTCCGCTCGACCCGGAGGCCGAGTGGGAGCAGGTGCCCGCCGCCGGCTGACGGACGACGGTCCCGCGGTGTACCGACGCACACCGCGGGAACCGGCTCACGCCTCGCTGACCAGCGCCCTGGCGATGACATTGCGCTGGATCTCGTTGGTGCCCTCGCCGATCTCCAGGATCTTGGCGTCGGCGTAGAAGCGGGAGATCTCCGACTCCCGGACATAGCCGTAGCCGCCGTGGATCTGGACGGCCTGGGAGGCGGACCGGTTGGCGACCTCGGAGGCGTAGAGCTTGGCCATGGCGGACGCGGTGCTGTGCGGGCGCCCCTGGTCGGCGAGCCAGGCGGCCCGGTAGACCAGGCAGCGGGCGGCCTCCAGTTCGGTGCCCATGTCGGCGATCTTGTGCCCGACGGCCTGGAAGTCCGACAGCGGACGGCCGAACTGGTGCCGTTCGGTGGCGTGCTTGACCGCCAGACCGAGCGCCGCCTTCGCCAGGGACAGGCCGAGCGCGGCGACGCTGATGCGGCCCTTGTCGAGGACGGAGAGGAACTGGCGCAGGCCGCCGCCCTCCTCGCCGATCAGGTGGTCGTCGGGGACGAAGCAGCCGTCGAAGACCAGTTCCCGGGTGTCCATGGCGTGCCAGCCGAGCTTCTTCAGCTTGTGGCCGACGGTGTAGCCGGGGGTGCCGGTCGGGACGTAGAAGGTCGCGTAGCGCTTGCGTCCCCCCTCCTCCCGGCCGGTGACGGCGAGGATGGTGACGCCCTGGCTGATGTCGGTGCCGGCGTTGGTGATGAACATCTTGGTGCCGTTGATCACCCAGCCGCCGTCCACCCGGCGGGCGGTGGTGGCGATGCCGGCCGCGTCGGAACCGGCCTCCGGCTCGGTCAGACCGAAGGCGCCGATGGCCTCGCCGGCCGCCAGCGGGGCCAGCCAGCGGTGCTTCTGCTCCTCGGTGCCGTAGGCGAGCAGCGGCAGCGTGGCGATGGTCGAGTGGGCGTTCCAGGAGGAGGCCACCGACTGGTCGGCGGCGCCGAGTTCCTCCATCACGGCGACGTAGGTGACCATGTCGGAGCCGGCGCCGCCGTACTCCTCGGGCACCAGCATGCCCATCAGGCCGAGTTCACCGAGCTTGGTGAAGACCTGGGTCGGGAACTCCTCGTTCTCCGACCACTGGGCCGCGTGCGGAGTGATCTCCTTGGCCGCGAACTCACGCACCATCTCCTTGAGAGCGAGAGTCTCCTCGGGCAGGTCGAAATCCATGTCGGTCATCCCTTCGGGGTCAGCAGAACCTTGAGGTGGCGGGCCCGGTCTGCGGCCAGGTCCGCGAAGACCCCGGCTCCCGCGGAGAGCGGGAAACGTCCGGTGACCAGCGCCGAGGCGTCCAGGCGCCCGGTGCTCATCAGGTCGATCACGCGGGGAATGTCGAAGTTGTAGCCGAGCGTGCCGAGCACGGAACGCTCGTAGAAGACGAGCTGCCCCATGTCGAACTCGACGCTGCCGTGGCCGACTCCGGCGAGCACGACCCGGCCGCCGCGCCGGACGGTGGCGACGGCCTGGGCGGCGAGCCGGGGCACGCCGGTCGCGTCGATGACGGCGTCCGGGCCGATCCGGCCGGTGCGCAGGAACACCTCGCGGCGCACGTCGGTCTCCGCCGGGTCGAAGGCCTCGGTGACGCCGAGGCCGAGCAGCATCTCGCGGCGCTCCTTGAGGGGTTCGCTCACGTAGAGACCGGCCGCGCCGGCGACGCGGGCCGCGAGGACGACCGCGACGCCGATCGGTCCGCCGCCGACGACCAGGACGTTGTCGCCGGGCCGCACACCGGCACGTGTCACCGCGTGCAGGCCGACGGCCAGCGGTTCGGCGACCGCCGCCATCTCGTCGGTGACGTTGTCGGGCAGCCGGGTCAGGCCGGCGATCGGTACGGTGACGCGGTCGGCGAAGCCGCCCGGTGAGGCGAGGCCGACGGAGCCGCTGCTGGGGCAGATGTGGTACTCGCCGCGCGCGCACCAGAAGCAGACGCCGCAGCGCCAGACGGGGTCGGCGGTGACGCGGTCGCCGACCGCGATGCCGGGCACGGCGGTGCCGAGCGCGACGACGGTGCCGCTCAGTTCGTGACCGAGGGCGAGGGGCGGCTCGGCACCGGTGAGGGGGTGCGGGCCGGTGCGGATCATGTGCGGGCCTTCGAGGAACTCGTGCAGGTCGGTGCCGCAGACTCCGCACCAGGAGACCTCCACGACCGCCTCGTGCGGGGCGGGCTCGGGAGGGTCGGGGACCTCTTCGAGGCGGAGGTCCTGTGCGCCGTGCCAGCGCAGTGCCTTCATGGGGGCACCCCTTTCGTGTCGTCGTGCGTCGTCGTTCGGCTGCGGCGCCGTGGTGGCTGGTCGCGCAGTTCCCCGCGCCCCTTTCAGGGGCGCTCCTGTGCCGTTTCTCCGAAGCGGGCCCGCCCCGGGCCGTGTTCCAAAAAGGACTGGATGCCGGTGTCGGCGTCGGTGGTGCCGAACACGCCCGTGAACAAGGCGCGTTCGAGGGCGAGGCCGGTGGTCAGGCTTGTGTCGGCGCCGTGGTCGACCGCCTCCTTGATCGCTTCCAGGGCCGCGGCCGGGCCCTCGGCGAGGCGGCGGGCGTAGGCGAGGGCGGTGTCGAGGACGCGTGCGGGCGGGACGACCTCGTCGACGAGGCCGAGGCGCAGGGCCTCGTCGGCGCCCACGCGGCGGCCGGTCATCAGCAGGTTCTTCGCGCGGGACGGGCCGACGAGGCGGGTGAGGCGCTGGGTGCCGCCGGAGCCCGGCATGATGCCGAGCTGGACCTCGGGCTGGCCGAGGAGCGCGTCGTCGGCCGCCACCCGGTAGTCGGCGGCGAGGGCCAGCTCCAGGCCGCCGCCGAGGGCGTAGCCGGTGAGGGCGGCGACGACCGGCATCGGCAGGCGTGCGACCTCGTCGAAGGTCCGCTGCAGGGCGCGGTTCCAGCCCCGGACCTCCTCGGGGCCCATCGCGGCCAGTGCCTTCACGTCCGCGCCGGCCGCGAACAGCCGCTCTCCGCCGTAGAGCACCACGGCCCGTACGCCGGGGGCGTCGGCGAGTTCGCGGACGCAGGCGGAGAGCTCCGCCCGCTGGGCGGAGTCGAAGGCGTTCATCGGCGGGTTGTCCAGGCGGACCGTGACGACCGGCCCGTCGAGGTCGAAGCGGATGCGTGGCACGGGCACCTCCTCGTCGGCTTCTCCGGCACATTCCGGCAGCTTCGGCAGCGGCAGGCGCCAGAGCGCTTGTCGAGGCCTTCATGCCGTCGTAAAGTGCGGAAACAAGTTTTATAGACCAAGGGGTACACTAAATCTTCGGTGCGGGCAACCGACCGGTCGGGATCCGGGTTGCCCTTGAGCCGGGGCGGCCGCGGTCGTCGTCGAACACCACACAGTGAGAGTGAGCCGTGCACAATTTCGCGAGCATCCTCGACTACCACCTGACCCAGCGGCCCGACGCCGTGGCGGTCGCGCAGGAGGACCAGGAACTGACGGTTCGTCTGTTGCACGAACGCGTCAACCAGTTGGCCGCCGGGCTGACCGAACTGGGCATCGGGCGCGGCGACGTCGTCGCCCTGCTCCTCTACAACCGGCCGGAGTTCCTGGAGCTGGTCTACGCGGCGAGCCGGATCGGCGCCGTGTTCCTGCCGCTCAACTACCGTCTCTCCGAGGAGGAGTGGCAGTACATCCTGGGTCACTCCCAGGCCAGGGCCGTCATCGCCGAGCCGGAGTTCGCCCCGGCGATGGAACGCAGCGCCGGCTGCCTGACCGATCTGGAGCACCGGATCCTGGTGGGCTCCGCGCCGACCGCGTCCTGGATCGACTACGAGGCGCTGCTCGCCGCCCACCGGGGCGCCCGGGTGGAGCCGGTGGACGTCGGGCCGGAGGACCTGCAGCGCCTGATGTACACCTCCGGCACCACCTCACGCCCCAAGGGCGTGCGCATCACCTACGGGAACCTGGCGGCGAAGAACCTCGCGCACATCGTCCACTTCGGTCTCACCGCGGCCGACACCACGCTGGTGTGCGGCCCGCTGTACCACGTCGGCGGCCTCGACATGCCGGGCCTCGCGACCCTCTACGCGGGCGGCGGCGTGGTGCTCCAGCGCAGGTTCGACCCGGTCGGCACGCTGCACGCGATCCAGAAGCACCGCGTCACCAACCTGTGGCTGGCGCCCGCCATGGTCAACGCGGTGCTGGAGGTCCCCGACCGCGACACCTACGACACCGCCTCGGTCCGCTTCATCCTGGGCGGCGGCGAGAAAACGCCGGAGCCGGTGCTGCGGCGCATCATGACCGCGTTCCCCAACGCCTGGTACGCCGACGCCTACGGCCTGACCGAGACCGTCTCCGGCGACACCTTCCTCGACCGCGAGCACGCCCTGACCAAACTGGGCTCGGTCGGCCGTCCCGTGCCGCACACCCGGGTCCGGATCGTCGACGACGAGGACAAGGAGGTGCCCGCGGGCGAGCTCGGCGAGATCACCCTGCGCGGGCCGAAGGTCTTCGCCGGGTACTGGCGCGACGAGAAGGCCACGGCCGCCGCGCTCAGGGACGGCTGGTTCCACACCGGCGACATCGGCCACCTCGACGAGGACGGCTTCCTCTACATCGACGACCGCAAGAAGGACATGATCGTCTCCGGCGGCGAGAACATCGCCACCCCCGAGGTGGAACGCGTCCTGTACGAGCACCCCGCCGTGCTGGAGGCGGCCGTGGTCGGGCTGACCCACCCCCGCTGGGGCGAGGTCCCGCGCGCCTTCGTGGTGCTGCGGCCGGGCACGCAGGCCAGCGCCGAGGAGCTACGGGAGTTCTGCCGGACCCGGCTGGCCAAGTTCAAGGTGCCCGCCCGCGTCGACTTCGTCGACGAACTGCCCCGCACCCCCTCGGGCAAGGTCCTCAAGCGGACCCTGCGCGACATCCCCACGGAGGGCTGAGCCATGGCCGACGTCAACACCGAACTGCGCCTGGACGGCAGGACGGCGTGGGTGACAGGGGCGGGGAAGGGCCTGGGCCGGGCGATCGCGGTCGCCCTCTCCCAGGCCGGCGCCACCGTCGCGGTGACCGCCCGCACCGCCCCGGACCTCGACCGGCTCGCGGCCGAACTCGCCGGTCACGGCGGCAAGACACTGGTAGTCCCCGGATCGATCGCCGACTCGGCCGCCGTGCGGGAGATGGCCGAGCGCATCACCGACGCGACGGGCCGGCTGGACACGCTCGTCAACTGCGCCGGGATCAGCCCGCACTTCACCCGCAGCGAGCGGGTCACCGACCAGGACTGGCAGCAGGTCCTCGACGTCAATCTCCAGGGCACGTTCTACTGCTGCCGGGAGGCCGGCAAGGCGATGCTGGCCCAGCGCTCGGGCTCGATCGTCAACGTCTCGTCCGTGCACGCCAGTACCGGCTTCGAGCGGATCGCCGCGTACGCCGCGAGCAAGGGCGGCGTCGAGGCGCTGACCCGGGCGCTCGCCGTGGAATGGGCCGATCGCGGGGTACGGGTCAACTCCCTCGCCCCGGGCTACTTCCACACCGACCTCAGCTCCGGGCTGCTGGACAGCCGCTGGGGCGAGCGGATCACGGCCGGCACCCCGCTGGGCCGCGTCGGCAGCGCCGACGAACTGGGCGGGGCCGCGGTGTTCCTCGCCTCCGAAGCCTCCCGCTTCGTCACGGGTACGACCCTCACGGTGGACGGCGGCTGGACGGCCTGGTGACCCGCCGCCTCCCCTTCCGCCCCCACAGCCGTCGGTCCGGGGGGACGGAAGGGGGGCGCCCCGCGGGCCGGTCCGGCCGTCGGGGACGGCCGGTTCCCGCTATCCCGCCAGCACGTCCTGGCGGTCCGGCAGCGGGGTGTCGGCGAGGTCCTCGGAGACGGCCCGGACCACGTTGACCACCAGCGGGGCCACCAGTTCGAGCGCGGTGCTGTCGTCACCGACCACCGATATCGCCGCGACCGGGCCCTCTGGCCCGCGCAGCGCGAGACCGACGCATCCGATGTGCGGGAAGCATTCGCCCCGTTCGATCGCCAGGCCGTTGCGGCGCCGGACCAGGCCGAGTTCGCGGTGCAGCTGGTCGAGACGGCCGATGCTCTGCGGGGTGCGGGGCTCCATCACCTGTGCGCACCGGGCCTCGACCTCCTCCGCGGGCAGCCAGGCGAGCAGGGCCTTGCCCAGCCCGGTGCAGTGCGCGACCGCCCGGCCGCCGACCTTCGAGGGGATGTCGAAGGCGGCCCGGCCGCCGACCTTGTCCAGGTAGTAGATCTCCGGTCCGTCGAGCACGGCCAGGTGGACGACCATCCTGGTCCGCACCGCCAGGTCCAGCAGGTGGGGCGCGGCGGCGGCACGCAGCGCGCTGTGGTCGATCTCCCGGCCGCCGAGGCCCAGGGCGCGGCTCCCCAGTGTGTATCCGGCCGCGGTGTGGCGCAGCCAGTCCAGGCGGACCAGCTGGTCGAGTATGCGGTGTGTCGTCGAGCGCGGCAGCTGGGTCCGACGGGAGATCGCCTCGAGCGTCAGCCGGGTCTGCGGCCGTTCGAAGAGATCCATGATCAGCGTCACGCGCTCCATCATCGACGGAGGCAGCGCGGGGCCGTCGGCCTCGGTGGTACGCGCGCTCAGGCGAAGGGCAGACGTCATCGTCGGTGCCTCTCTGCTCAAACTGAAATCAATTCTAGTTCGGCGCCGACGACAAAGTACCAACGGCTTCGACCGCAGAGATAGAGGCGTGCACCGATTTATTAGAGCGGTTGGTCTATTCTTCCCGTCACGTAAAAACGTACCGCTCCCGGAGGCCGTCCGGGAGCGGTACGAGCGGTCGGTGGGTCAGGCGCGGCTGGTGAGGTCCAGGGCGATGTCCACGATCATGTCCTCCTGGCCGCCGACGAGTCCCCGGCGGCCGACCTCCTCCAGGATGGTGCGGGCGTCCAGGCCGTACCGCTCCGCCGCGGTCTCGGCGTGCCGCAGGAAGCTGGAGTAGGCGCCGGCGTAGCCGAGGGTGAGGGTCTCCCGGTCGACACGGACCGGGCGGTCCTGCAGCGGTCGTACGAGATCCTCGGCGGCGTCCTGGAGGGCGTGCAGGTCGCAGTCGTGCTTCCAGCCGAGGAGGTTGGCGACGGCGACGAACGGCTCGATCGGGCAGTTGCCCGCACCCGCGCCCTGTCCGGCGAGGGACGCGTCGACCCGGGTCACCCCCTCCTCCACGGCGACCACGGAGTTGGCGACCGAGAGGGAGAGGTTCTCGTGCGCGTGGATGCCGATCTGGGTCTCCGGGGCGAGCACGTCACGGTAGGCGCGGATGCGGTCGCGGACGCCGTCCATGGTGAGCCGGCCGCCGGAGTCGGTGACGTAGACGCAGTGCGCGCCGTAGGACTCCATCAGCTTCGCCTGTTCGGCCAGCTTCTCGGCCGGGGCCATGTGGGCCATCATCAGGAACCCGGAGACGTCCATGCCGAGTTCGCGGGCGGTGGCGATGTGCTGGGCGGCGACGTCGGCCTCGGTGCAGTGGGTGGCGATGCGGATGGAGCGGATCCCCAGGGCGTAGGCGCGCTTGAGTTCGGCGATGGTGCCGATGCCGGGCAGCAGCAGGGAGGTGAGGACCGCGCGGTCGACGGCGTCGGCGGCGGCCTCGATCCACTCCCAGTCGGTGTTGCTGCCGGGCCCGTAGTTGAGGCTGCCGCCGGCCAGTCCGTCGCCGTGCGCGACCTCGATGGCGTCCACACCCGCCCGGTCCAGCGCGGCGGAGATCTTCGCGACGAACTCGGGGGTGATGCGGTGCCGGATGGCGTGCATGCCGTCCCGGAGGGTGACGTCCTGCACGTAGAGCCTGCGGGTCACTGGGCCACCTCGGAGGTCGGACGGAGGGCGACGCGCTCGGCGACCCGCAGGGCGGCCGAGGTCATGATGTCGAGATTGCCGGCGTAGGCGGGCAGGTAGTGGGCGGCGCCCTCGACTTCGAGGAAGACGGAGACCTTGGTGGTCGCCTCGCGGGCGTCGCCGGTGAAGAGGGTGTGCACCGGGTCGTCGGCGGCCACCGGGGTGAACTGGACCTGCTGCTTGAGCCGGTAGCCGGGCACGTACTCGGCGACCGCGGCCACCATCTCCGCCACGGAGGCGCGGACCGCGTCGTGGTCGGCGTCGCCGATCAGGCAGTACACGGTGTCCCGCATGATCAGCGGCGGTTCGGCCGGGTTGAGCACGATGATCGCCTTGCCGCGCCGGGCGCCGCCCACCTTCTCGATCGCCCCGGCGGTGGTCTCGGTGAACTCGTCGATGTTGGCGCGGGTGCCGGGGCCGGCCGACCGGGAGGCGATCGAGGCGACGATCTCCGCGTAGGGCACGGGGGTGACGCGGCTGACGGCGTGCACGATCGGGATGGTGGCCTGGCCGCCGCAGGTGACCATGTTGAGGTTGCCGGCCTCGCCCGCGAGGTGCTCGTCCAGGTTGACCGTCGGCACCACGTACGGCCCGAGGGCCGCCGGGGTGAGGTCCACCAGGCGCTTGCCGTAGGGGGCGAGCTTCTTGGCGTTCTCGATGTGGGCCTTGGCCGACGTGGCGTCGAAGACGATCCCGATGTCGTCGAAGCCGTCCATCCGGATCAGGCCGTCCACGCCCTCGTGGGTGACGGGCACCTTCAGGCGGGCGGCGCGGGCGAGGCCGTCCGACTCCGGGTCGATGCCCACCAGGGCGGCCATCTCCAGGGTGTCGGACAGGCGCAGTATCTTGATCATCAGATCGGTGCCGATGTTGCCGGAGCCGATTACGGCCACCTTGGTCTTCGTCATCCTTCTTGGTCCTTGGGTGAGAAGGTCGCGGTCACCGTGCCGAGGCCGCCGGTCATCTCGGCCCGTACGGTGCTGCCTGGCGGGGTGGGGACGAGCGGGCCGAGGGCGCCGGAGAGCACGACCTGCCCGGCGCGCAGCGGGTCGCCGAACTCGCGGGCGGTGCGCGCCAGCCACAGCAGCGCGGCGAGCGGATCGCCCAGGCAGGCGGTGCCGTCGCCCTCGGAGGCGAGCTTCCCGTCGGCGTACAGCCGCATGGTCACGTCCCGCGGCTCGAACTCGTCGAGGCCGACGGTCTGTCGCCCGAGCACGAACAGGCCGCTGGAGGCGTTGTCGGCGACCGTGTCCGTGATCGCGATGTCCCAGCCGGCCACCCGGCTGTCCACGATCTCCAGCGCGGCCACCGCGTGCCCGACCGCCGAGCGGACCCGCGCCAGGTCGAGGTCGTCGGTGTCCAGGTCGGCGGCGAGCACGAACGCGATCTCCGCCTCGGCCCTGGGCTGGAGCAGCCGGCCGCTGGGCACGGCCGGCAGGGCGGTGACGTCCATGTCGTCCAGCAGCACGCCGAAGTCGGGCCGGTCGACGCCCACCTGACGCTGCACCGACGGGGAGGTCAGCCCGATCTTGCGGCCGACCACGCGGGCTCCGGCGGCGATCCGGTCGCCGACCAGGCGCCGCTGGACGGCGTACGCGAGGCCGATGTCGGCCGGGCCGAGCAGATCCCGTACCGGCGCGCAGGGGCTGTGGTCGCGCGCCGCCCGGGCGAGGCGCGCGGCCGCCTCGGCCACGGCTGTCTCGCGGTCCGCGACCGCCGTCGGTTCCCACACGTCTGTCATCGCCGTCCTCACCTCGTTCCGGCCTTCAGCCTCCGCCGACGTGCGGGGGAGCCGCCGGGGACTTTCCGCTCACCGGGACTGGCGGGCGGCCCACCGGGACCCGTGCCGCCGTCCGGAAGGTCCAGGCCGGCGGCCCGGGCGGGCGGCGGTCTCGCTGAGCGAGATGGCGCGGGAATGACCTTGCGCTGTCTCATTACCGTCGTCTGCGGGGCTGCCGGGCGGCGATGGCGGCATGCCCCGGCCCGCGGGGGCCGTGGGACGCCCCGGCCGGCCGGTCGCCGTCGCGGGCCCGTCGTCGTAGCCGCTGTCCGGGAGCCCGGGTTCCCGGGTCCGCCCCGGCCGCCCCGCACAGCGCGGTCCCTCTCCCCCCACCCACAGGTTCGGCACCCATCAGGAGGTTCGGATGAGCATCAACGAAGATGCCTACGACGTGATCGTCGTAGGGTCGGGCGGAGGTCTGGTCGGGGCGTACGTGGCGGCCTCGCGCGGCCTGCGCACCCTGGTCGTCGAGAAGTCCGCCCTGGTGGGCGGCACGATGGCGTACTCCGGCGCCGGGCTGTGGTTCCCGGGTTCCGCGCCGCTCACGCGCGCCGGGCTCGGCGACGACGTCGAGGCGGCCCGCACGTACCTGCGGAAGGTGATCGGCGACCCCTCCCGCGAGACGCTCCAGGACGCCTACCTGGAGGCCGGGGTGAAGCTGATCGACGAGCTGGAGCGGAGCGCCTGGTTCCCGCCGTTCGTCCACGGGCCGGTCCCGGACTACTTCGTCACCGCCGAAGGTGCCTCGCCCACCGGGCACACGGTCTTCCCGATGCCGCTGGAGATCGCCGAACTCAAGGAGAACGCCCGGATCCTGCGCCGCTCGCTGCCCACCGAGCGGTGGGACTTCGACGAGGGCCCGCTGGTCTCCGGCGGCCGGGCACTGGCCGGCCGGGCGCTCGGCGCGTTCCTGGAGACCGGCAACGGCACGGTCAGGCTGAACACCCGGCTGGAGAGCCTGATCGTCGAGGACGGCCGGATCGTCGGCATCGAGGCGACCAGCGAGGGCGAGCCGGTCCGGTTCCGGGCCACACGCGGTGTGATCCTGGTGGCCGGCGGCTTCGACCACGACCGCGAGCTGCGCGAGAAGCACCAGGCGCCGCTGACCGGCGACTGGTCCAACGGCGTGCCGACCAACACGGGCGACGCCCTGCGGGCCGGCCTCGCCGTGGGCGCGGACGTCGACCTGCTCGACGAGGCCTGGTTCGTGGCCGGCCTCATCCAGCCGGACGGCCGGCCCGTCTTCCACACCGGCACCCGGGGCGGCATCTGGGTCAACGCCGCCGGCGAGCGCTTCGTCAACGAGACCCGGCCCTACGACCAGGTCGGGCACGAGATCATGCGCCTGCACAACTCCTCGGACGTCAGCCACATACCGGCCCACTGGATCTTCGACCAGCGTCAGCTGGACCGTGACAGCTTCGGCGGTCCGCCCGACGAGCCGCTGCGCCCGGAGTGGCTGGAGTCGGGCGCGCTGCGCAAGGCCGACACCCTGGAGGATCTGGCGCGGCTCATCGGCGTCCCGTTCGACAACCTGCGGCGGACCGTCGAGGAGTTCAACGGCTATGCGCGCACCGGCGTCGACGAGAGCTTCCGCCGCGGCGAGTCGGTGTGGGACCAGATGTTCCACCACATCGTGCCGTTCGCGGCCGACCCCCGGCAGAACTTCCCGGCGAAGCCGGAGACCGAGTTCCCGAACCCGCTGCTGACGCCGATCGCCGAGGCCCCGTTCTACGTGGCGACGATCGTGCCCTCCGACATCGGCACCAAGGGCGGCCTGCGGACGGACCGGGAGGCCCGCGTGCTGCGGCCGGACGGGCAGCCGATCCCCGGCCTGTACGCGAGCGGCAACACCGCGGCCGCGATGTCCGGGCGGGTCTACCCGGGTGCCGGAACCCCGATCGGGTCCAGCATCGCCTTCGCCTACCGCGCCGTCCTGGACATCGTCGGGACGGACGACTGACCCCCGAGAACGTGACAGTGCCCGGGACACCCTCGGTGTCCCGGGCATCTTCGGTGTCCCGCGCGCCTTCGGTGTCCCGGGCGTCTTCGGATGCTCAGCCGGTGACGATCAGCCGTGCGGCCAGGCGCAGATCGGCGGCTCCTTGCTCGGGGGAGATCTCCTCGGTCAGGACCGCGACGAACAGGCCCCACCAGCCGTAGACCAGCAGCCGCGTCCTGCTGCGGCAGGTGGCCGCGTCCGCGCCGCCGCGCCGCGCGAGCAGCCGCAGCAGCCGCTGCCCCAGCGCCCGTTCGACGATGTCGATCCGGGCCGGGACGCCGGTGGCGTACTCGGTGAACGAGGACACCGCGACCGCCGAGGCCAGCAGGCGGCTGCCCAGCAGCTTCCCGGTGAGCGCGACCAGGATGTCGGCCACCTCGGTCGCGGGGTCCGTCGTACGGGCGGTCACCGGTTCGCGGTCTCGGTCTCGGTCGCCGAGGAACTGCTCGATGTGCCATTCGAGGACCGACAGGAACAGGTAGGGCTTGGACGGGAAGTAGCGGTACAGCGTGGCGATCGCGACGCCGGCCTCCTTGGCCACGTCGTGCATCTGGACGCTCGCCAGCCCCTCGCGGGCGCCGAGTTCGGAGGCGGCGCGCAGGATCCTGACCTGCCGTGCCGCCTGCCGGGTCGACGTCGGCGCGGCGGCGGGCCGTGCTTCCACGGGTCTCGCCACGTCCGCGTCCTCCCTGTCGTCGAGTGCTCGCGCCGAGGGCACTCAGCCGGCCTCCGGGCGGGTCAGGAAGGCCAGCACCGCGCTCTCCCAGGCCTCCTTCTGCTCGATCATCGCCCAGTGCCCGCAGTCGGGGAGCACATGCAGTTCGGCCTTGGGGATGGTGCGCATCGGCAGCAGCGCGCTCTCCAGCGGGGTGACCCGGTCGTCACGGCCCCAGGTCAGCAGGGTGGGCGCGGTCACCTTGTGGAGCATGGCCCAGATCGGCTGGTCGGACTGCGACTGCGCGGCCTGCATCGCGGCCATCGCCTGGCGGCCGTAGATCCGGCGGGACGCCTCCAGGGTCTCCGGTTCGGTGGCGCTCGCCCAGCGCTCCTCGATCAGCTCGTCGGTGAGCAGGGCCGGGTCGTGGACCATGGACCGCAGCCACTGGACGAGGTTGTCGCGGGTGGGGTTCTCGGCGAACTCCACCAGCAGGTTGAGCCCTTCGCTGGGGCCCGGGGAGAGGAGGTTGCGCCCCACCCCGCCGATGGTCACGACCCGGCGGAACAGATCCTTGTGGGCCACCGCGAGGCCCACGGCGACGAACCCGCCCATGGAGTTGCCGATGACGTCGACGCGGTCGAGGCCGAGCCCCTCCAGGAAGCGCAGGACGGCCTTGGGGGCGGCCGCCATCGGGTTCTCGGGGGTCGGGTCGCTCACGCCGAAGCCGGGGAACTCCAGGGCCAGGCAGCGGAAGTGCCGGGCGAACAGGGGCAGGTTGCCACGGTAGTTGCGCCAGCCGGTCACGCCGGGGCCGGAGCCGTGCAGCATCAGCAGGGGCGGCCCGTCGCCGGCCTCGTGGTAGCGCAGGACGCCGTCGTCGGTGGTCAGTTCGCGCAGGGTGTCCTCGTAGCTGAGTGTCATGACGGTCACCGTGGCACCGGCGCCGCGGCCGTCGCCGTACGCCTCCCGATCAGTGGGACGGTCCCGGCGGCGGGGCCGCGGGGCCTCCTACCGTCGCGGGTGTACCGAACACCGGGGGCCCGACGGGCCGCCCCGGACCTGACCAAATGTGAGGGGAGGGCCTGATGGGTGTTCACTCCCTCGGGTACCTGCGTCTGGAGTCCAACGACCTCGACAAGTGGAAGGCCTTCGGCGCCGACTTCCTCGGTCTGATGCCGTCCGGGGATGCCGACTCCGAGTCGCTGTCCTTCCGGATGGACGACCATCCGGCCCGGATCGTGGTCTCTCCCGGCGCCCAGCCCGGGATGACCGCGCTCGGCCTTGAGGTCCTGGACGAGCGGGAGCTGGCCAGGCTGGTCGCGGCCGTCGAGAAGGCCGGCATCAAGGTGACCGCCGGCACCGAGGCCGAGGCGGCGGAACGCAGGGTCACCGGCTTCGTCAAGTTCAACGACCCGGGCGGCAACCCGGTCGAGCTGTTCTACGGCGCGATCCTCGACCACGTGCCGGTGCAGACCCCGCTGGTGTCGAAGTTCGTCACCGGCGACATGGGCTTCGGCCACGTGATCGTCTCCGCGGAGGACGCGCGGACCACGTTCGACTTCTACGTCGGCGTCCTCGGCTTCATCGAGCGGAACACCATGCGCTCGCCGGGCGGCACCACCTGGTTCATGGGCTGCAACGCGCGCCATCACACGCTCGGCGTGACGCCGATGCCGGGCCCGGGCCGGCTGCTGCACTTCATGGTGGAGGCGGCGACCCTGGACGACGTCGGCCGTGCCCTGGACCGGGCCGGCAAGTACGAGGTGCCGATGATGCACTCGCTCGGCAAGCACACCAACGACCACATGGTGTCGTTCTACGTCTGGTCCCCGGAGAACTACGCCGTCGAGTTCGGCTGGAACGGCCTCAAGGTGCCCGAGCCCGTCCCGGTGTACGAGATCACGGACGGCGCGTTCTGGGGCCACCACTTCACGCCGCCGCCGCAGCCGGCCGGCTGAACGGGCGGGTACGGGGGGAGCCCCACGGTCCTCGGACCGTGGGGCTCCGCCGTATCGGTCGGCGCCGTGTCAGCCGACGGTGATGGCCCGCTCCGGGCAGGCCGTCGCCCCGTCACGGGCGTCCTGTTCCAGGCCCTCCGGGACGTCCGCGTCGAGCGGCAGCGCATAGCCGTCGTCGTCGAGGCGGAAGAGCCGCGGTGCCGCGGCCGCGCACCGCGCGTGGCCCGAGCACGACGACGTGTCGATGGTGACCTTCATGCAACCCACTCCGTTCTACGGCTTGTTGGTCGATCCCGCGTCGACGGTGAACTGCAGCCCGGTGACGTACCGCGACTCGTCCGAGGCGAGGAAGAGGACGGCGTTGGAGACGTCCCGGGGCTCGACGTACGGGGCCAGGGGGTTCATCGCGGCGAGCGCGAACAGCGGCTCGCGGGCGGCGAGTTCCTCGATCGGCACGCCGACGGTGATGCCGGTGTCGCTGACTCCGGTGGGGTGGACGGTGTTCACCCGGATGCGGTGCGGGGCGAGTTCGTTGGACAGGGCCTTCATCAGGCCCACCACGCCGTGCTTGCTCGCCACGTAGTGGGCGTACGGCACATGGCCGCGGATGCCGGCCGCCGAGCTGGTGATGACGATCGAGCCGCCCTCCCCCTGCTCGATCATCCAGGGGACCGCGGCGCGCACCGTGTTCCAGGGGCCCTTGAGGTTGACGTCGACGGTGACGTCCCACACCTCCTCGGACAGCTCCCAGGCGGCCCCTATGCTCATCACCCCGGCGTTGGCGACGACGGTGTCGAGCCGCCCGAACTCCTCGCGCGTCGCCTCGACCGCGGCCCGCATCTCGGCGACCGAGCGGACGTCGGCCTGGACCGGGACGCACCGCCGGCCGGTCTCCCTGACCAGCTTGGCGGTCTCCTCCAGTTCGTCCCTCGTCGCCAGCGCGTAGGGCAGTTCCGCACTGATGTCGTGGCAGACGTCGATGACGACGACGTCCGCGCCCTCCTCGGCCAGCCGCACGGCGTGCGAACGGCCCTGCCCGCGCGCCCCTCCGGTGATGAGCGCGACCTTGCCCTCCATGCGCCCCATGGCCACCTCAGTCCCCCTTCGGCTGGTCGATCAGGTCCTCGGCGGCCTCGCGCAGGGCACGCAGCCGGGTCCGCAGGAGTTCGCGTTCGGCCTCGTCGGACGGGCCCAGTGCGGTGAGGCGGGCGTCCGTCTGCGCGATCTCGGCGAGGAGCCGGCCGTGCGCCTCCTCGCGGGTGAGCAGGTCCAGGTCGGTCCAGTCGGACCGCTCGGACTCGGGGACCCGGCTCATGCGGGGAGGTTGTAGAGGCGGCGGGTGTTGAGCTCCACGATCTTGTGCACCTCTTCGTCGGGTACGTCGGCGAGGACCTCGGCCGCGTAGGCGCGGGACCTGGGCCAGTAGGAGTCGGAGTGCGGGTAGTCGCACTCCCAGGTGATCTTGTCGATGCCGACGTGGTGGCGTACCTCGACGCCGAACCGGTCGTCGATGAAGCAGCCGTGGAAGTGCTTGTGGAACAGCTCCGAGGGCCGCACGCTCTGGTTGACGTTCTGGTAGAAGCGGTGCCGCTCCCAGGTGCCGTCGGCGCGCTCCAGGAGGTAGGGGATCCAGCCGATGCCGCCCTCGGACAGACCGATCTTCAGCTTGGGGTGCTTGTGCAGCACCGAGGAGAAGAGCAGGTCGGCGGTGGCGAACATGGCGTTGCAGCCGAACAGGGTGATCGTCACCGCGAAGGGGGCCTCCTCGGCGGTCTTCGGGGGCTTGCCCGAGGTGCCGAAGTGCAGGCAGACGGGCAGGTCGGTCTCCTCGGCCGCCGAGAACATGGGGTCCCAGTAGTCGGTGTGGAAGGAGGGCAGGCCGCGCGGGGCGGGGTTCTCCGGGAAGGAGATCGCCTTCGCGCCCTTGGCCGCGGTGCGGTGGATCTCGGCGACGCACGCGTCGACGTCCCACATCGGCATGATGACCAGCGGGATGAGCCGGCCCGGCGCGGTGGCGCACCACTCGTCGAGGACGAAGTCGTTCCACGCCTGGACGCAGAGCAGGGCGAGGTCGCGGTCCTGGCCGTCCAGGAAGACATGGCCGGAGAACCCGGGGAAGGACGGGAAGCACAGGGCGCCCCAGACGCCGTCCAGGTCCATGTCGCGGATCCGGGCCTTGGGGTCGTAGCAGCCCGGGATCATCTCGTCGTAGCGGGTGGGTTCGAGGCCGAACTCCTCGGGCTGCTTGCCGGCGACGGCGTTGAGGCCGATGTAGGGGTAGATCCGGTTCTCGTAGACCCAGACCTCGGCGGGTGCCTGTCCTTCGCCGCGCGGCTGCTCCACGATGCGCGGCCCGGCCTCCCGGTACCGGGCCGGCAGCCGGTCGGACCACAGGTGTGGGGGTTCGATCAGGTGGTCGTCGGTCGACAGCAACTTCATCCATGGCTGCAACGGCATCGTGTGCTCCCTCGGTCTCGGGGACTCTCTAGCACCGGGCACATTGTGTGTACTGAACATGTCCCACTGGACGGGAATGATCGACCAACTCCCGCTTGAATCGGAGACGATCAGGGATCGCCCGGCTTCCCGCGCCACTATTCAGGCTACTCTTTTATTCGACGGAAGGAGACCCCCATGGGTCGAGTGCAGGACAAGGTCGTCTTCATCACCGGGGCCGCGCGCGGGCAGGGCCGGGCCCACGCGGTCCGGCTCGCCGCGGAGGGCGCCGACATCGTCGCCGTGGACCTGTGCGCGGACATCGCGACCAACGGCTACCCGCTGGCCACCGAGGCGGACCTGGACGAGACGGTGCGGGAGGTGGAGAAGCTCGGCCGGCGGATCGTCGCCCGCAAGGCGGACGTCCGGGATCCGGCCGCGCTGAAGGCGGCGGTCGCCGAGGGGGTGGCCGAGCTGGGGCGCCTGGACGCCGTGGTCGCCCAGGCCGGGATCGCCCCGCTGGGGCCGCGGCAGACCGCGCAGGCCTTCCTGGACGCCGTCACCGTCGACTTCAACGGGGTGGTGCACGCCGTCGAAGCGGCGCTGCCGCATCTGCCCGACGGCGCCTCGATCGTCGCGACCGGGTCCATCGCGGCGCTGACCCCGGCGACCGTCGACAACCCGGCCAACGGGCCCGGCGGGCTGGGCTACTCCTTCGCCAAGCGCCAGGTGGCCGCGTTCGTGCACGACCTGGCGACGGTCCTGCTGGCCCGCCGGATCCGGGTCAACGCGGTGCACCCCACGAACGTCAACACCGACATGCTCAACAGCGACCTGATGTACCGGTCGTTCCGGCCCGACCTGGAGAACCCGACCCGCGAGGACGCGCTGTCCTCCTTCCCCGCGACGACGGGTTTCGGCATCCCCTACGTCGAGGCGGAGAACGTCTCCGACATGGTGCTGTTCCTGGTGTCGGAGGAGTCGAAGTACGTCACCGGCATGCAGATGCGGGTGGACGCCGGCGGCTACGTCAGGCGCCGCCCGCAGCTGCCGGCGTTCTGAGGGTCATGCCGTCAGGTCGATGACCACCTTGCCCGTGGTGCGCCGCTGTGCCACGTCGGTCAGGGCCGACGCCACCTCCGCGAGGGGGTGCACCCGGGAGACGAGCGGGCGCATGCCCTCCCGGACCAGCTCGGCCAGCGCCCGGTCCCCCGCGGCCACCGCGTCCGGGGCGTACCGGCGCAGCATCCGGATCTCGAAGCCCCGGACGACCGCGTCCTTGAGCAGCACCAGGTTGAGCGGGATCCGCGGGATCTTCCCGTCGGCGTAGCCGACGGTGACGAACCGGCCGCCCCGGCGCAGCGCGCGCAGGGCGGCCTCCGCGTGGTCGCCGCCCACCGGGTCGACGACCAGGTGGGCGCCCTCGCCGCCGGTCAGTTCGCGGACGCGGGTCTTCAGGTCCTCGCGGACGTAGTCGACGCCGCCCTCGGCGCCCAGCTTCCGGGCGACCGTGAGCCGCTCCTGGCTGGAGGCGGCCGCGACGACGCGCAGGCCGAGCCGGGTGGCGACGTCGACGGCCGCGGAGCCGACCCCGCCCGCGGCCCCCAGCACCACCGCCCACTCCCCCGCCGTGCCCTGTCCGACGGTGGTCAGGGCGTGGTAGGCGGTCGCGTAGGTGACGTGGAACGCGGCGGCGTGCACCATGTCGAGGCCCTCGGGGACGGGCCGCAGCCCGGCCACCGGCACCACGACCCGCTCGGCGAAGGCGCCCGTGAGCACCGCCCCGGCCACCGGCGTGCCCACCGCCGGGCCGGACACCCCCGGGCCGAGCGCGGCGACGACCCCGGCGAACTCGCTGCCCGGGGTGAACGGCAGCGGTGCGGGCACCTGGTAGCGGTTCGCCACCAGCAGCACGTCCGGGTAGTTGACCGCCGCCGCGTGCACCCGGACCAGGACCTCCCCGGGCCCGGGTGCCGGGTCGTCCAGTTCGACGACGGTCAGGCCGTCCGGCGGTCCGTAGTTCGTGCAGCGGGCGGCTCTCATCGTGTTCTCCCGGTGGCCGGCATCGCCGGGTCCCGGGGCAGTCCCAGGACCTGTTCGGCGATGGTGTTGCGCTGGATCTCGGCGGTGCCCGCGCCGATCGTGGAGGCCCGGGTGCGCAGGAAGCCCCACACCCAGCGGCCGCGCTGGACGGCGTGCGGGTCGCGGCGGCCCAGGATCCCGTACGGGCCCAGCAACTCCAGCGCGAACTCGTGCAGTTCCTGCTCGAAGGTCACGATGAACAGCCGGGAGGTCGAGGAGGCCGGGCCCGGCTCGCCCTTCGCCATGATGTCGGCGATGGTCCGCATCCCGGTGAGCCGCATGACCGTCACCCGGATCTCGAAGTCCGCGAGCCGGTCGCGGACCAACGGGTCGGCGGTGGCACCGCGTTCGTGCGCCAGCTCGATCAGCTCGTCGAGCACGCGCCGGTACCGGGCCGCCTGGTTCATCGCCCCGGCGGCCCGTTCGTGGCCGAGGCTGGTGCGGACCAGCGGCCAGCCGCCGTTCTCCGCGCCGACCCGGTTCGCCACCGGGACCCGGACGTCGTCGAAGAAGATCTCGCAGAAGTGCGCGTCGCCGGTGAGGTCCCGCAGCGGGCGTACGGTCACGCCGGGGGCGTGGGCGTCGATCAGGAGGTAACTGATGCCGTCCTGGCGGGAGTCGGGCGGCCCGGTGCGGACGAGGGTGAAGAGGATGTCGGCGATGTCGGCCGAACTGTTCCACACCTTCTGGCCGTTGACGACGTACACGGCGGCCGGGTCGTCGGGGCCGCCGCCCTCCCGGCGGGCCGTGGTGCGCAGGGCGGGGAGGTCCGAGCCCGCCTCCGGTTCGGAGTACCCCTGCGCCCACACCGAGTCGCCGCGCAGCATGGGGCGCAGGAAGCGGTCCTTCTGCTCGGGTGTGGCGTACCTGATGAGGGTGGGCGCGGCGATGCCGAGTCCGGTGCCCAGGGGGCCGGGGACCCGGGCGCGCGCGTACTCCTCCTGGTAGACGACCTGACGGGTGAAGGACAGGTCCATGCCGCCGTACGCCCGCGGCCAGCTCGGGCCCGCGTATCCGCCGTCGTACAGGGTGGCCAGCCACTTCTTCTGCCAGGCGAGGCGTTCGGCGGGGTCCTTGGGACCGCGCCCGGGGTGGTGCTCCGTCAGGAAGGCGCGCAGGCGGGTGCGGAACTCCTCCTCGGTGCCCGGGGCGGTCATCGCGGGGCCATGCGGATCGCGCCGTCGAGGCGGACGGTCTGTCCGTTGAGGTAGGGGTTCTCCAGCATCTCGACGGCCAGGCGGGCGAAGTCGTCGGGGTCGCCGAGGCGTTTGGGGTGCGGAACGGAGGCGGCGAGGCCGTCGCGGATGTCCTCGCGGAGGCGGCCGAGCATGGGGGTGTCCATGATGCCGGGGGCGATGGTGTTCACCCGGATCCCCCAGCTGGCCAGGTCACGGGCGGCGACCAGGGTCATGCCGTGCACGCCGGCCTTGGCGGCGGTGTAGGAGGTCTGGCCGATCTGGCCGTCGAACGCGGCGACCGAGGCGGTCAGGACGACGGCCCCGCGGTCGCCGTCCACGGCCTCGTTGCCGGAGAGGCGGGCGGCGGCCAGGCGCAGCACGTTGTAGGTGCCGATCAGGTTGACGCGTATGACCTCGGCGAAGGTGGCGAGTTCGCCGGGGGTGCGCTCGCGGTCGATGATCCGGGTGCGGTCGCCGCCGCGTCCGGCGCAGTGCACGACGAAGCGCAGCGGGCCTATTTCCTGCGCGGCGTCGAGGGCCGCGTTCACCGCGTCCTCGTCGGTGACGTCGGTGCGGACGAAGCGGGCGGCCTCGCCGAGTTCGGCGACCGCCTTGGCGCCCTGTTCCTCGGAGATGTCGGCCAGCACGACCCGGCCGCCGCGGTCGGTGATCCGGCGCGCGGTGGCCAGTCCGAGGCCGGAGGCACCGCCGGTGACCAGCGCTGTCGAACCGTCGATGTTCACTTCTGTCTCCTCACAGGCCAAGGGACTTGCTGATGATGGTCTTCAGGACCTCGCTGGTCCCGCCGTAGATGCGGGTCACCCGGGCGTCGGCGTACAGCCGGGCGATCGGGGATTCGAGGATGTAGCCGTAGCCGCCGTGCAGTTGCAGGCAGCGGTCGACCACCCGGCCCTGGGTCTCGGTGCAGAACAGCTTGGTCTTGGCCGCGTCGGCCGGGCTCAGCTCACCGTCGACGAGCGCGGTGATCGCGGCGTCCAGCAAGGTCTGGGCGGCCTCCGCCTCGGTGGCCATGGCCGCGAGTTCGAACTTGGTGTTCTGGAAGGAGGACAGCGCCTTGCCGAATATCTCGCGGTCGCGGACGTAGGAGACGGTCAGGTCGATCGCGGCGCGGGTCTGGGCGACGGCGCCGACCGCGATGGCCAGGCGTTCCTGGGCCAGGTTGCGGCCGAGGTGGGTGAAGGCGGCGCCCTCCTCGCCGAGCAGGTTGGCGGCGGGGACCCGGACGGCGTCGAAGGCCAGCTCCACCGTGTCCTGGACGGTGAGGCCGATCTTCTCCAGCTTGCGGCCCACGGTGAAGCCGGGCATGCCCTTCTCCACGACGAGCAGGGACAGTCCGGCGCGCCGGTCGGCGGGGTCGGCGCCGGTGCGGGCCACGACGATCACCAGGTCGGCGTGGTGGCCGCCGGTGATGAAGGTCTTGGCGCCGTCGAGCACCCAGTGGTCGCCGTCGCGGACCGCCCGCGTCGTGACGCCGGCCAGGTCGGAGCCGGTGCCCGGTTCGCTCATCGCGATCGCGGTGTACAGCTCGCCCGAGGCGAGGCCCGGCAGCCAGCGGGCGCGCTGTCCGGCGTCGGCGAGACCCGTGAAGTACGGGACGACGACGTCGAGATGGGTGCGCAGGCCGCCGAGGGTGACGCCCGCGCGGGCGCACTCCTCCTGGATGACGACGTTGAAGCGGTAGTCCTCCTGGCCCCCGCCGCCGTACTCCTCGGGGACCGCCGTGCCGAGGATGCCCAGCTTGCCCATCGAGGTGAAGAGGTCCCGGGGGACGAGACCGGCGCGCCGCCAGTCCTCGTACACCGGCAGCACCTCGCGGGCGATGAAGTCCCGGACCAGCAGACGGAAGTCCTGGTGGTCCTGTTCGAACAGGGTCCGGCGCATCGGATCTCCTTCGACTCTCGACCCTATTCAGTATACGCAATTAGAGACCGCGAGCGCAGCAGAAAGCCCCGTACAGCGAGGAGCCGTACGGGGCCGGGGAATCAGTGGCAGTAAATCAGTGCCACCAGGGGATGAGGGCGTCCAGGTGGCGGCGCATCCGGTGCCGGGCCACCCCGGCGTCGCCCTGCACGATGGCGTCGAGGATGCGCTGGTGGACGTGCTGGACCTCCTCGGCCGCCGTGTCGCCGGGCAGCGGCCGGTCGTGTCCGGAGGCGTGCCGGCGGAACAGCTCGGTGATGATGGCGAGGAACAGCGACAGCACGGGATTGTCGGCCAGGGCCGCCAGTTCGGAGTGGAACAGGTCGGCCTTGCGGGGGTCGTCGGCCGGGCCCTCGGTGGGCCGGCGCACGGCCCTGCCCAGGCGCTCGGCGATCTCCCGGTCGCCCGCGGCGTGCCGGGCGGTCACCCTGGCGACGATGCCGAGTTCGACGGCGTTGCGGACGATCCGCAGGTCGTCGGCGGTGACGCCCTGGTATTCGAGGAAGAGGGCCATCGTGTCGATGCTGGCCTGCGGTTCGGGTTCGGTGACGACCAGGCCGCCGCCGGGGCCGCGCCGCATCCGGGCGACCGAGTGGTACTCCAGGAGCCGTACGGCCTCGCGCAGGACGGCCCGGCTGATCTCGTAGCGGGCCAGCAGGTCGGCCTCCGAGCCGAGGACCATGCCGACCTGCCAGCCGCGGGCGGCGATGTCGTCGTGGATCCGGGAGGCCACCACCTCGGCCAGCTTGGCGCGCGGGCCCTCGACCAGCTCGGGCTCGACCACGTTCCCCGAGATCCGCGCGCCCCGGCGCACCCGGTGCTTCTCGATCCAGGCGGCCACCGACTCCAGATGGGCCGTCAGCTCGGTCTGCGCGCGGGCCCCGTCGTCGGCGACGACGGCGTCCACGACGGCCCGGTGCTCGCGGTGTGAGGTCTCCTTCGCCGCGTGCATCTCCGCTTTGGAGATACGGCGCGAGGTGTGGGCGTAGCGGGCGGTGAGCCGGGTGAGGACGTCGATGAACAGGTGCAGCACCGGATTGCCCGACAGCTGGCCGAGCACCGGGTGCAGGGGGTCCTGCGAGTGCACCGAGGGGTCGTCCCAGTGGTCGCGTTCGGAGTCGAGGGTGGCGCGGAGCTTCGCGATGCCCTCCTCGGTGACGCGGTCGGCGGCGAGGCCGGCGGCGATCGGTTCGAGCAGCTGGCGGGCCCGGAGCAGGTCGGTGACGCTGGTGCCGACGTATTCGAGGTAGATCACCATGGCCCGGGTCGCGGGTCCCGCGTCGGGGGCGCAGACGATCAGGCCGCCGCCGGGGCCGCGCCGCATCCGGGCGACCTGGTGGTGCTCGACCAGCCGCACCGCCTCGCGCAGCACCGCCCGGCTGACTCCGAGCCGTTCCCGCAGGTCCACCTCGGAGCCCAGCGACTCGCCGACGGGCCAGCCCCGGCGGATCACGGTCGCCTCGATGCGCCGGGCGGTCTGCGCGGCGAGCTTGCCGACCGGGATGTCGGTCTCGCCGTCGGCGGGCTCGCGGTCGACGGCAGTCGCCATGGGCCAACTCCTCTGCGGAAACATTGCGGATCCCCAGTCTATTCAGGACCGGGTCCAGGAGCCTCCGACCGGCCGTGCGACGGGCGGGATCGGGTCACTGATTTCGACACAGGCCCTTGGCAGGCGGGCCTGAGCCATGGTTAGAGTACCCTCATTTCGAGATCGCTTGCATGAGGACCGAGGAGCCGGCGGCGATGCGACTGGAACCCACACCCGAACTGGACGCCTTCCGCCGCAAGGTGCGCGCCTTCGTGGCGGAGCACGCGCCGGGCGTCAAGGCACACTCCGGAGTACGGGCACCCGAGCCGGAACTGATGCCGGCGATCCGGGCCTGGACCGCGCGGTTGTACGAGGCGGGGCTGCTCGGCATCGACTGGCCCGTCGAGTACGGCGGCCGGCCCGACGCGCATCCCCTGGAGCCGTCCGTCGTCGCCGAGGAGATCGCCCGCGCCCGCACCTGGGCCCCGGTCGGCGCGGCCTCGCTGGCCTCGGCGGCGCTCGTCGAGTTCGGCAGCGACGCCCAGCGGGCGTATTTCCTGCCCCGGATCCGCTCCTGCGCCGACGTCTGGTGCCAGTTGTTCAGCGAGCCCGAGGCGGGCAGCGACCTGGCCGCGCTGCGCACCCGGGCGCGCCGCGAGGGCGAGGGCGGGGACGCGGTGTTCGTCGTCGACGGCCAGAAGGTGTGGACGACCAACGGCCAGCACGCGGACATGGGTTACCTGCTCGCGCGCACCGACGCCGACGCGCCGAAGCACCGGGGCATCACGGCCTTCGCGCTGGACATGCGCAGCCCCGGGGTCGAGGTGCGGCCGCTGCGCGAGATCACCGGCACCACCGACTTCAACGAGGTCTTCCTGGACGGCGTGCGGATCCCGGCGGCGAACGTGATCGGCCGGGTCGACGACGGCTGGCGGGTGGCGATGAGCAGCCTCGCCCGGGAGCGGTCCGGGGTGGCCGCGCGCGGTGTCGAGCTGTTCGCCGTGCTGGACGACCTGGTGCGGCTCGCCGAGGAGGCGCCGCCCGGCGGCCGGGCCGCGCTCGACGACTCCGCCGCCCGGCAGCGGATCGGCGAACTGGCCGCGCGGGTGCAGGTGAACGCCGCGCTGATCGCCCTCGCGCAGTCGCGGATGCTGCACGGCACGGAGCGGCCCGCGGACGCCCTGCTGGGCAAGGTCTTCTTCAGCGAGCTCAACCACGACCTGGCCGACTTCGGCCTGGGCCTGCAGGGCACCGACGGCCTGCTCACCGAGGGCGACCCGGAGGTGGTCGCGGCGGGCTGGTGGCAGGACGCCCACCTGTACTCACGGGCGTACACGATCGCGGGCGGCGCGAACGAGGTGCTGCGGACACAGATCGCCGAGCGAGGCCTCGGGATGCCCCGGGAACCCCGCTGACCTGGCCGGACGCGCGACGGAAGGGCCTCAGTCCCCTTGAATAGACCGTACGGTCGATACCGGCCACGACCTCCGCCGAACATGCGTCCGCAATATTGATTGTACCGCTCGGTCCACGTATGGTGCCCTCAATTGTGCCGCCGAGAGAACGAGGGAACCATGAGCGAGAGCATCGCCGGGACCGATGCCGCCACGGAGCTGCCGGAGTTTCCGACGCCCCGATCGAGCCAGTGCCCGTTCGCGCCCCCTCCGGGCCTGCTCGCGCTGCACGAGACGGACAAGGACGTCCTGCGCGTCCGCACCTGGGACGGCACCACCCCGTGGCTCGTCACCTCGCACGCCGCACAGCGCGAGCTGATGACCGACCCGCGGCTCAGCGCGAACATCGGTGCCCCCGGCTACCCGCACACGACCGAGGCCATGAAGGCGCACGCGGCGGAGATCCAGCCGTCCATCAACAACACCGACGGTGCCGAGCACACCCGCTGGCGCCGCATGCTGACCAACTCGTTCACCCGGCACCGGATGGAGAAGCTCCGCCCGGAGATCCAGCAGATCACCGACGACCTCATCGACAAGATGCTGGCCGGACCCAACCCGGTCGACCTCAACGAGGCGCTCTCCCTGCCGCTGCCCTCGCTCATGATCTGCGCGCTCCTCGGAGTCCCCTACGAGGACCACGACTTCTTCCAGGAGCACGCCGGGGTCACCAACGCCCGCTTCAAGACCCCCGAGGAGGCGGCCCGGTCCACCGTGGAGGTGCGCCGCTACATCGCCGGGCTCATCGAGGCCAAGATGGACAACCCCGGTGAGGACGTCCTCTCCGACCTCGGCGCGCGGATCAAGGAGGGGGTGCTCTCCATGGAGGAGGCCGCCCCGCTCGGGCACATCCTGCTCGTCGCCGGCCACGACACCAGCGCCAACATGATCACCCTGGGCACCGCGCTGCTGCTGCAGCACCCCGACCAGCTCGCGGCGCTGCGGGAGAACCAGGACGACCCGAAGTACGTGACCAAGGCCGTCGAGGAACTCCTGCGCTACCTGACGATCCCGCACCTGCTGGCCCGGCGGGCCGTGCTGGACGACATCGAGATCGGCGGGGAGACCATCCGCGCCGGCGAGGGCGTCATCGCCTCGCTGCCGGCGGCCAACTGGGACCCGCAGGCCTTCCCCGAGCCCGGCCGGCTCGACCTGACCCGCACCGCGGCGCACCACCACGCGTTCGGCTGGGGTCCGCACCAGTGCGTCGGCCAGCAGCTGGCCCGCATCGAACTGCACGTCGTCTTCAGCACCCTGTTCCGCCGCATCCCGGCCCTGCGGCTCGCGGTCGACGTCTCGGAGCTGAAGTTCAAGGAGGACTCCCAGGCGTACGGCATCTACGAGCTGCCCGTCACCTGGTGACCGGCGCCCCGGGAAAGGAGACATCCACATGGCGACGATGAAATCCGTCCGGACCGGCACGGAGAAGGACACGGTCGAGGTCGTGGAGTCCGAGCGTCCGGTGCCGGGCCCCAGGGACGTGGTGGTCAGGATCCGCGCCTGCGGGATCTGCGGCACCGACACCTTCTTCGTCCACGCGGGCGGCACCCCGTACAACGCCGACGGCTCGGTGGAGCCGCTGCTGCTCGGGCACGAACCGGCCGGCGAGATCGCGGAGCTGGGCGCCGAGGTCACCGGGCTGAAGGTCGGCGACCGGGTGGTGGTGAACCCGCAGGGCGTGCCCTCGGGGATCATCGGCTGCGGCGGCGCGCACGGCGGGATGAGCGAGTACCTGCTGCTGGAGGACGCGGAGATCGGCCGGACCCTCGCCGTCTTCCCGGACACCGTGCCCTTCGCCGTCGCCTCGCTCAACGAGCCGATGGCGGTCGCCCGGCACTGCGTCAACCGGTCCGGGGCGCGCCCCGACGACAAGGTCGTGGTCTTCGGTGCCGGGCCCATCGGGCTGGGCGTCACCATCTGGCTGAAGCTGCGCGGGGTCGGGCACGTGGTCGTCGCCGACGTCATCCCCGAGCGGCTGGAGACCGCGCTGGCCGTCGGCGCCGACGCGGTGATCCACTCCGGCACCGAGGACGTCACCGCGCGGCTGACCGCACTGCACGGCGAGGCGGCCAACGCCCTCGGGCAGCCTCGCGCCGGCACCGACATCTACATCGACGCCGCCGGTGTCGCCGCCGTCTTCAACACCACCGTCGACGCGGCCAAGTGGGGCGCCAAGCTGGTGATGGTCGCCGTGCAGAAGCCCTCCGACGCGATCGACCTCGGCGGGATGCTGCGCAGCGAACTCACCCTCATCGCCTCCCAGGGGTACCCGACCGAGATCTTCGAGGTGACGGCGGAACTCGCCGAGCACCAGGAACGGTTCGCCCGGCTGATCAGTCACCGGGTGCCGTTCGCCGAGGTGCACCGGGCCTTCGAGCTGGCGCTCACTCCCGGCGCCGCCGAGAAGGTCGTCGTCACCTACGACGACGAGGCCTGAGCGAGTGCTGCTGCGGACGGCGAGTTCCTACTCCGCCGTCCGCAGCAGCATCGCCCCGGACGGCACTCCCCCGCCCGCCGTGACCACCGCGACGCGGGCGCCCTCGACCTGACGGCCCGGGGCGTCCCCGCGCAGTTGCAGCATCGCCTCGCGGACGAAGCCGTAGCCGTGCAGGCGGCCGGCGGAGAGCTGGCCGCCGTGCGGGTTCAGCGGGAGCCGTCCGTCCAGGGAGATGGTCTTGCCGTCGCCGATGAAGTCGGTCGCCTCGCCCGGCCCGCAGAAGCCGAGGCCCTCCATCCAGGACAGGGCGTTGAAGGTGAACCCGTCGTAGAGCAGGGCCACGTCGACGTCCGCGGGGGTGAGGTCGGTACGGGTCCAGACGTGTGCGGCGGGGCCGCGGGACTGCGGCAGGTGGGTCAGGGTGTCCTGGTCCCAGCTGAGCCGTTCGAGGACGGCCGTACCGACGGACTCGACCAGCACCGGCGGCCGGGGGCGGTCGTACGCCGTCTCGATCGCGGAGACGACGACGGCCACCGCTCCGTCGCACGGCACGTCGCAGTCGTAGAGCCCGAACGGGGTCGTGATCATACGGGCGTCGAAGTAGTCGTCGAGGGTCATCGGATCGCGGTGCAGGGCCTCCGGGTTGCGGCCGGCGTTGGTCCGCGCGGTGACCGCGATCGCGCCGAGGGCCTCGCGGCCGACGCCGTAGCGGTGCAGGTAGTGGGAGGCGTGGCAGCCGATCCACTGCGCGGCCGACATCGCCCCGAAGGGGGCCCGGAACTCGAACATGCCGGTGGCCGGGCCGCCGCCGGACTGCCGGCGCCCGGCCCGCACCAGGGCGCTGTGGGAGGACTCCCACACCGTGCGGAAGCAGAGCACGTGCCGGCAGAGCCCGGCCGCGACCGCGAGCATCCCGGCGGTGATCGAGCCGATCTGGCCCGGCACCTCGCGGGCGCCGTTGACCCAGGTGGGGCGCAGCTGGAGGGCCTCGGTGAGGGCGGTGACACCGCCCTCGCTCATGCCGTCGGGGCTGGGCCCCGGGTAGGTGGAGAGCCCGTCGATCTCGTCCAGGTCGAGTCCCGCGTCCGCGACCGCGGCCAGGCAGGCGTCGACGGTCAGGGAGAGCGGATCGACCATCAGACGGCGGCCCACGCGCGACTGGCCGACACCGGTCAGGGCCACTCTGTCCTCGTACTTGTCCGGGGAGGCCATGGGCCGGGCACGCACCTCGCGCGGTTGCGGCAGCGGCCCGGGGCCCTCTGCCCCCGGATCCGGTTCGAACAGCGGGAGGTGCACGTCGTCGTGGTGCTCGAAGCGGACGCGGACGCGCAGGCCGACCTTCACCTCGTCCGGGTCGCAGCCCACGATGTTGGTGGTCAGGCGGGCCCGGTCGTCCTCGGCGAGGGCGACCACCGCGACGACGTACGGCGGCGGGAAATCGGGCAGCCAGGTCTGGTGGTTGACGCTGAAGCCGACCACGACCGCCCTGCCGGAGACCGGGGCGAGGGCCACGGAACGGCCGCGGCAGGACGGGCACACCGGCAGCGGCGGGTGGAAGTACCGGTCGCAGTCGGCGCAGTGCGGGATCCGGAGCACGCCGTCGGCGCCGGAGGCCCAGAACTCGGCGCTGGCGAGCGTGGGTTGGGGCAGCGGGCGGGTCGTCACAGCAGCTCGACGATGGTCGCGTTGGCCGTGCCGCCGCCCTCGCACATGGTCTGGAGGCCGTAGCGGAGGTTCTCCCGGCGCATCCGGGCCAGCAGCCGGGTCATCAGGATGGCGCCGGAGCCGCCGAGCGGATGGCCGACGGCGATCGCCCCGCCGAGCGGGTTGAGCCGCCCCGGGTCGGCGCCGGTCTCGGCGAGCCACGCCAACGGCACCGGGGCGAAGGCCTCGTTGACCTCGTAGGCGCCGATGTCGTCCAGGGAGAGCCCGGAGCGGCGCAGCACCTTCTCGGTGGCGGGGACCGGGCCGAGGAGCATGGTGATCGGGTCGGCGCCGCTGACCGCTCCGCTGTGGTAGCGGGCGATCGGGGTCAGGCCGAGGTCGCGGGCCCGCTCCGGGGTGGTGACGAGGAGGGCGGCGGCCCCGTCGGAGATCTGGGACGAGTTGCCGGCGTGGATCACACCGTCCTCCTGGAACGACGGCTTGAGCCGGGCCAGCGTCCCGGGCGAGGTGCCCCGCCGCAGCCCTTCGTCCGTGGCGAACTTGGTGCCGTCGACGTCGATCGGCACGAGGTGGTCGTCGAAGACGCCCGAGTCGATCGCCGCGGCGGCCTTCGCGTGCGACTCGGAGGCGAACGCGTCGAGGCGGGCCCGGCTGAACCCGTACCGTTCGGCGATCAGTTCGGCGCCGATGCCCTGGCTGAACTCGGCGCCGCCGTAACGGGCGATGGCGGCGGGACCGTACGGCTGCCCGGTCGTACGGTGCGAGCCGAGCGGCACCCTGCTCATGGTCTCGACACCGCCCGCGACCACCAGGTCGTACTGGCCGGCCATGACGGCGTGCGCGGCCTGGTCGACGGCCTGCTGGCTGGATCCGCAGGCCCGGTTGACCGTGACGGCCGGGACGTGCTCGGGCCAGCCCGCGGCGAGCACCGCGAACCGGCCGACGTTGCTGGACTGGTCGCCGATCTGGGTGACGCAGCCCCAGACCACGTCGTCCACGGTGCCGGGGTCGATGCCGGTGCGCCGCACCAGCGCCTTGAGCACCTCGGCCGACAGGTCCGCCGCGTGCACCGGTGCCAGCGAGCCGTTGCGCTTGCCGATCGGGGTGCGTACGGCGTCGACGATGACGGCGTCTCGCATGACAACTCCTAGGTCTGGTCGTCGGGGCACCGGGTTCCCGGGTCAGCCGGGGAACGGCACGCCCCAGTCGCGGAACACGGCTCGGGTGTCGGCGCCGACGGCCGGTGCCGTCGGGCCGGGGCGGGCGGGGGTCTCCGAGAAACGGGGGGCCGCGGCGGGCTGGAGCACGCCGTCGCGGGTGAACAGGCTGGCTCGGGCGGCCAGTTGGGGGTGGGCCGCCGCCTCGGTCAGGCTCAGCACGGGCGCCACGCAGGCGTCGGTGCCCTCGAACAGCGTCGCCCACTCGTCCCGGGTGCGCTCCGCGAAGCGCTTCGCCAGCAGGTCCCGCAGCTCGGGCCAGGCCGCTCGGTCGTGCTGCCGGTCCGGGTCCACACCGAGGTCGAGCATCTCCACGAGACTTCGGTAGAACTTCCGCTCCAGCGCGCCGACGGCGACATGGCGGCCGTCCTTCGTCTCGTACACGGCGTAGAAGGGCCAGCCGCCGTCGAACCGGTTGACGCCCCGCTCGTCGCGCCACTCGTCGCGGGCGAGCTTGGCGAAGGTGCTGGCGAGCAGGTGGGCGGTGCCGTCGACGATGGCCGCGTCGACGACCTGGCCGGCGCCGGTGCGGCCGACGGCGTGCAGGGCGGCCAGCACGCCGATCACGAGGTAGCAGCCGCCGCCCCCGAAGTCGCCGACGAGGTTCAGCGGGATCCGCGGCGGGCCGCCCGCCTCGCCGATGGCGCCGAGCGCGCCGGTCAGCGCGATGTAGGTGATGTCGTGTCCGGCCGCGGCGGCCAGCGGCCCGTCCTGGCCCCAGCCGGTCATCCGCCCGTAGACCAGGCGGGGGTTGCGGGCCAGGCAGGCGTGCGGTCCGATGCCGAGCCGCTCCGTGACACCGGGCCGGAACCCCTCGATCAGCACGTCCGCGCGCGCTACGAGGCCCAGCAGCGCGTCGATCGCGGCGGGCTCCTTCAGGTCCAGTACGACCGACCGCTTCCCCCGGTCCAGCACGGCCGCCGGTCCACCCGCGTCCGCGTCCCCCTCCCGCCCTGGCCGGTCCACCCGCACGACCTCCGCCCCCAGATCCGCGAGAAACATCCCGGCGAACGGCCCCGGCCCGATACCGCCGAGCTCCAGAACCCGGCATCCGGCAAGCGGACCGGAAACGCCGGCCGCCCCCGCGGCACGGTGGGCATCCCCGGCACGGTCGGCATCCCCAAAACGGTCGGCATCCCCAAAACGGTCGGCATCCGCGGCACGGTCGGCATCCCCAAAACGGTCGGTGCCCTCGGCACGGCTGGCGTCCCCGGCACGGCTGGTGCTCTTGCCCCGGCCGACGTCATCGCGTCGGCTGGCGTCCTCATGCCGGCCAGCGGTCCAGGCCCCGCCGGTGATCCCGGCCCCGCCGGTACTTCCGGCCGCGCCGGTGGTCCCAGCCCCGCCAGTGATCCCCGCCCCTGGCGTCATCCTCAGCGGCCCTTCCAGGACGGCAGGCGCTTCTCCGCGAAGGCCGCGGCGCCTTCCCTGCCGTCCTCGGACTGGAAGACGGGCTCGGCGATGTCGAACTGTTTGTTCCAGGCCTCGTCGAGGGTCCAGTCGGCGGTGGAGCGGGCGATCTGTTTCGTGGCCGCGACCGCAAGGGGGCCGTTCGCGGCGATGGTGGCCGCGAGTTCGAGGGCGCCGTCCAGTGCGCCGCCCTCGTCGGTGAGCCGGTTGACGAGGCCGTACGAGGCGGCGCGTTCGGCGTCGATCGGCCGGCCGGTGAGCAGGAGTTCGAGGGCGATCGCGTACGGGATGCGGCGCGGCAGATGGAGCGCTGCGCCCGCGCGGGCGACCAGTGAGCGGGTCACCTCGGGCACGCCGAGCCGGGCGGTGCGGGCGGCGACGACAAGGTCGCAGGCGAGCAGCAGTTCGAAGCCGCCCGCCAGGGCCCAGCCCTCGACGGCGGCGATCAGCGGCTTGCGCGGCGGCGTCATACTGATCCCGCACAGGCCGCGGCCCTCGATCGCGGGGGTCTCGCCGCGCAGCCACGCCTTGAGGTCCATGCCCGCCGAGAACGTGCCGCCCGCGCCGGTGAGCACGCCGACCCGCAGCTCGTCCGACTCGTCCAGTTCGTCGACCGCGGCCGCCACCCCCTCGGCCACCGCCGCGTCCAACGCGTTCTTCACCGCCGGGCGGTTGACCGTGATGAGCTGCACCGCGCCACGGCGCTCCACCAGTACCTCGTCGGACACGCCTACCTCCTTGGATGGTCGCCGGTCACGGCGAATCGGGTCAGTTCATGGGCGACCATGCCGTCGAGGTCCGCCGCGGGCGGCGCGGGGAGTTCGACGGCCCGGTCGCGGGTGGGCAGCAGGACGACGGCCGTGCCCGGCGTGGTGACCTCGCCCCGCTGGTTCTCGCAGCGCACCTCGACGTCGACCTCGGCGCGGCCGTCCGCCAGGCGTTTGCCGACGACCGTGCCGCGCACCCAGGTGGTGTCGCCGAGGTAGTTGAACCTGCGGTGCTCGCACCGGAGTTTCCACAGCCAGCCGTCGTCGCCGATCCAGTCGGTGAGCAGGTGGCACAGCCAGGTCTCGCGCATGCCGCCGTAGTCGTAGGGGGCCGGCAGGCCCAGTTCCCGGGCCCGCTCCGGTTCCCAGTGCAGGCGCTGCACGGTGTCGGGGACGTTCAGCGGGTTCGGCGGGTAGAGCCCGGGCGCCTTGCGCCGGACCCGCGCGGCGATCCCGAACGCGCCGGGCGGGGTGAGCTGCATGCCCCAGCCCAGGTGCCACACCACCACGTCGGTGGTGGTCAGCGGCCCCTTCACCCGGGGCTGGAGCTCCTCGCCGATCTCGACGTCCTCCCAGTACCTGGGCTCGGCGCCGCGCCGGGTCTCGGCCGCGTAGGCGGCGTCGATCTCCGCCAACTCGGCTGCAGCGTAGGGCTGTTGGACGAGCTGTTCCGTTGCCCGCTGCTTCGAGGTGTGCCGTTCGGCGTTGATCCAGGTGCCCCGGCGCAGCGCGTGCGGCTCGCCGCGTCCGTTGGCGTAGAGGTAGTCGTTGACGACGTGGGCGGTACGGCCGCCGAAGCGGCTGGGCTTGAGGGTCACGCCCACCTGGGTCTGCAGCACCCGGCAGCGGTCGCCCCGGCGCAGCGGGCGCCACCACTCGAACTCCATCACCGCCTGGTAGGAGCCGAGCCCGGCGAAGGGGTCGCCCCTGAGGAGTGCCTTGGTCTCGGCGTCGGGCGGCGGGGCGGCGTCCTCGCCCATCGTGTAGAGGAAGGTGGGCGGTGCGATCAGGTCGCCCCAGCGGGTGCCGGCCGCGTAGTCGGGGTCGCAGTACAGGGGGTTGTCGTCGCCGTAGCCGTAGGCGAAGTGGCGGGCGCCGTCCCAGGTCACCTCGTGGTTGTGCGGCGGGTTGCGCTGCGGCCGGGGGATGCCGAGGCGGCGCCGGGAGCGCTCGACCGCCTCGTCGGTGAGGACGCCGTACCGCTCCTCGGTGTCGGTCATCGCCGTTCCTCCTTCAGTCCCAGCCGGTCCCTGACCAGTCCCAGCAGTTCCACCCGGCTGACCTTGCCCGAGGGGGTCCGGGGCAGTGCGCCGAGGACGACGATGTGCGCGGGCACCTCGTAGGGGGTGAGCCGGCCTCGGCACAGGGCGACGAGTTCGGCGGGGTCCGGGGCGGGCCGGGCCGGCTCGGCCTCGACCGCCGCGACGGGCACCTCGCCGAGCCGCGCGTCCGGCAGTCCGGCCACGGCCGCCTCCCGTACGGCCGGGTGCGACTCCAGGACGCGGGCGACCGTCTCCGGCTGCACCTTGAAGCCGCCGCGGATGATCGCGTCGTCGGCGCGCCCCTCGATCCAGACGAAACGGTCGGCGTCGATCCGGGCGAGGTCGCTGGTGCGTACCCACACCCGGCCGCCGTGGGTGCTCTGCTCGGTCCTGACCTCCAGCAGGCCCGTCCGCCCGACGGGCAGCTCGGCGCCGTCCTCGCCGGTCACCCGCAGGTCGACGCCGTCGAAGGCGCGCCCGGCGCTGCCCGCCTTCCGCCGCCACCAGCGTTCGTGCAGCGGCAGCGTCCAGCCGGCCACCGCCCCGGCGAACTCGGTCGCCCCGTAGGTCATCAGGACGGGCACGCCGTACGTACGGTGGAACGCGTCGGCCAGTTCGGCCGGGCAGGGCGCGGTGCCGGAGGTGACGACCTGGAGGCTCGCCAGCCGTTCCTTGGGCACCCCGGCGTCGAGCACCGCGCGGATCGCGGCCGGGACCAGGCTCGCCGCCCGCAGCCGGTGCCGTTCCACCGCTGCGGCCCAGGGTTCGACGGCGAACTTGGGCATCAGCAGCATGCGGCGGCCGGTCGCGAGGCAGGCGAGCGCCCGCCACAGGCCGCCGATGTGCACGAGCGGGCTGGACACGAGCGAGGCCGACGCCGACAGCAGGCGCTCCGCCTTGGGGGTCTGGCCGCCGGAGACCAGCGCGTGGTCGAGCTGGGCGATGCGCAGGTGGATCCGTTTCGGGGGGCCGGTGGTGCCGGAGGTGAGCATCTCCACGGCGACGTCGGGGTTGGCGGGGGCGTCGGCGGGGGCGCTGCCGCCGGCGGGCCGCACGGTGCCGTCCGGGCCGAGTTCGAGCGCCGCGCCGTGGGCGGTCACCGCGGCGGACACGCCCGCGCGGGCCAGCGGTTCGGCACCGGCGACCACGACGGGCGGCGCACAGCGCTCGACGTCGGCCGCGAGCCGCTCGGCCGGCTGCAGCGGGCTCAGCATCACCAGGCAGCGCCCGGAGGCGATCACCGCGGCGACCACGGCGACGTGCTCGGGGCGGTTCTCCAGGACGACGCCGACCCGGCCGCCGGGCGGCAGGCCCGCCTCGTCGAGGAGCGCCGTGACGGCGCCCGCGGTCGCGCGGACCTGTCCCCAGGTCCACCACTCGCCGTCGTACTCGATCGCCTGGGCGTCGGCGGCGGCTTCGCCGAGCAGCCGGGACAGACGGTCACGGATTCCCACGTGATCGGCCTTTCGTCGCCTGGGGCGCGGAGATCCCGACCAGTCCGGCCAGCCGCCGGCGGTGCGCCGCCGGGCTGCCGAGGAGCTGCTCGGAGGACTTCGCGCGTTTCAGATGGAGGTGGGCGTCGTGCTCCCACGTGTAGCCGATGCCGCCGTGGATCTGGATGTTCTCCTTGGCCGCGTGAGTGTGGGCGTCCGCGCAGCAGACGGCGGCGACCGCGGCGGCCGTGGACAGCGGCGACTCGCCCGCCTCCTCCGACCGCGGCGGGTCCGCCGCCACGGACAGCGCGTGGTAGACCGCCGACCGTGCCGCCTCGACCTTCACCAGCGTGTCGGCGCACTTGTGCTTGACCGCCTGGAAGGAGCCGATGGGCCGCCCGAACTGCACCCGGACCTTGGCGTACGCCACGGCCGCGTCCAGGCACGCCTGGGCTCCGCCGGCCTGTTCGGCGGCCAGCGCCACCAGCGCGAGGTCGGTCACCCGGCGCAGATACGCGGTGGCGGCCGGGCCCGCCGGGCCGACCGGCAGTGCCGGGGCGCCGTCGAGGTCGATCCGGGCCAGGCGCCGGGTCGGGTCGAGCGTCTCCAGCCGGGTGCGGGTCACTCCGGGCGCCGTGCCCTCCACGGCGAACAGCCGGGGTCCGCCGGCCGCGCGGGCCACGACCAGGACGAGGTCGGCGCTGTGGCCGTCGACGACGAACATCTTCGTGCCGGACACCCGGTGGCCGGCACCGTCGCCATTACTGTCGCTGTCGCTGTCGGGCACGGCCTCGGCCCGCACGTCCTCGGCATGCCAGGATCCGCTCTCCTCGGCGAGCGCCAGCGTGCCGGTCAGCGACCCGTCGGCGACGGCGGGCAGCCAGTGTGCCTTGGCCGTCTCGTCGCCGGAGGCCGCGAGGGCCTGGCCGGCCAGGGCCACGGTCGCGAAGTACGGGGAGGGCAGCAGGGTCCGGCCCAACTCCTCCAGGACCAGGCCCAGTTCGACGGGGCCGCCGCCGAAGCCGCCGTACTCCTCGGGCAACGCCAGTCCGAGCAGGCCGAGTTCGTCCGCCATCCGCCGCCAGAGCAGCGGATCGTGTCCGTCCGCGGACTCCATGGAGCGGCGCACGGCCTCGCTGGGCGCCTTGTCCGCGAGGAAGCGGCGCAGGGTGGCGCGGAGTTGCTCGTGCTCCTCGGTGAAGGCCGCTGTCGTGTCCTTCCCGTCCCCGGCCGCCGCCGTGGCGGTCGCGTCGGCCGTCACCGGGGCGTCTTCGACCGCAGATAGGCGGCGAGGTCGGGGATCCGGGTGCGGTCCACGATCTCGACGCGGATGCCGGAGGGGGCCAGGTGGTAGGCGAAGACCGACGGTTCGCCGTCGATCACCGCGCAGGCCTCCAGGGCGAAGCCCGCCTCCGCCAGCCGTTTCGACGTGGCCGCCAGGTCGTCGCAGAAGTAGCCGAGGTGGTGGGTGGCGATGTGTTCGGCCGCCGTCCACGGGGTGCCGGGGATCTCCTGGACGAGTTCGATGTGCGGGGCGTCCAGGGAGTAGGTGTAGCGGAGGTTGAGCACCCGGTCGCCGTCCGCCAGCCGCACCGGCAGCTCGGCGGACATGGTCTCGGTCCACCGGTACCCGGCGACCTCGCTCATCCGGGCCTTCCAGGCCTCCACGTCGTCGACGACGATCCCGGTGTGGTAGAGGTCCGCCGCTCGCAGGGGATGTGTCATGGCCGGTGCCTCACCACTCCAGCCGGAGCGACTTGATGCCGTACATGTTGCCGTGCTGCCACAGCTCCTGGCCGGGGGCGACCCGGTAGTCGGGGATGCGCCGGTGCCACTCCTCGACCGCCACGTTGAGCTCCAGGCGGGCGAGGTGCGAGCCGAGGCAGCGGTGCGGTCCCGAGCCGAACGCGATGTGGTTGGTGGCCGTGCGGTGCAGGTCCACCTCCAGCGGGTGCTCGTACCGTCCGGGGTCGCGGTTGGTGACGGCGAGCGGGAGCATCACCATCTCGCCCGCGCGGACCGGGCAGCCGCCGACCTCGACGTCCCGGGTCGCCTTGCGGGCCGGGACGACGAACGAGTAGACGCGCAGGATCTCCTCGACCGCGGTCGGGATCAGCGAGGGATCGGCGAGGATCTCGGCGCGCTGCTCCGGGTGCGTGGCGAAGTGGTACAGCGCCCAGCCGATCGAGATGGGCACGGTGTCGAAGCCGGCCTGGAACATCAGAACGCAGAAGGCGTGCATGTCCCGGTCGTTGATGGGCTCGCCGTCGATCTCCCAGGTCATGGCGTGCGAGAGCAGGTCGTCCAGGGGGGTCCTGCGGCGCAGGGCGATCTGTTCGTCGAAGTACGCCGACACCTCCCGCATGGCGGTCAGCTGCCGGGCGCCGTCCGGGTCCTCGGCATGCGAGAGATGCAGCAGCTCGCGGGTCCAGGCGAGGAAGGTGGCCAGGTCCTCCTCGGGCAGGCCCATCAGACGCATGAAGATCAGGGTCGGGAAGCGGCGCGCGAACTCGTCGAGCACGTCGGCGCCGTCGAGTTCCCCGAGGCCGTCGATCAGTTCCGCGGCGGTCCGGCGGACCTCCGGTTCGCGGGCGGCAACCGCGCCCGGGGAGAAGAAGCGGCCGAGCAGGCGCCGCCACACGCTGTGGGTGGGCGGGTCCAGCATCTCCGGTATCCACAGGAACTTCGGGTCCGGTTCGAGTGCCGTCACCGACTTGTTGGAGAAGGTCCGCCAGTCCTGGAGCGCCTGCTGCACGGCCGGGCCGTCCGTGACGACCCAGAAGCCGCGCGCGACGGTGCTGCGGAACCCGCCGTGGGTGCCGGCCATCTCGTCCCAGCGCTCCTGGTGGCTGAGGACGGGGCCGCCGAGCCGGTTGTCGAAATGGTAGGCGGGCAGGCCCTCGTACGTTCCCTCGGACTCGTCGAGCGTCGTCCCCATCACGGCTCCTTTCGTCGTACGTCCGTCACGTCGCCGCGCCGTCGATCTTGAGCGCGATGAGCTCGTCGTCGCCGAGGCCGAGCGAGCGCAGGACCTCGTCGGTGTGTTCCGCGAACTGCGGTGCCCGGGTGAGGACGGCCGGGGTCTCGTCGAACTGGACGGGATTGGCGACCAGTTCACGGTCGACGCCGTCGGCGTCCACCACGGGCGCGATGAGACCGTTGGCCCGCAGGGCGGGATCCTGGCCCACCTCCCAGGAGTTCTGCACCGCCGACCACTGCCCCTCGCCCCGGGAGAGGATCTCCACCCACTGGGCGTAGGGCCGGGAGGCGATCAGACCGGCGACGATCTCGGCGGCCTCGGCCGCGTTCGCCATCAGCTTCTCGGTGCTGTCGAACCGTTCGTCGGCGCCGAGTTCCTCACGGCCGGCCAGCTTGCAGAACTCGGCCCAGTAGCGGCCCGGTTGCAGCATGGACAGTTCGATCCAGCGGCCGTCGGCGGTGGGGTAGGCGCCGATGAGCGGGTTGGTGGCCGAGCCGTAGCGGGGCTGGGTCTTCACCGGGAGCGGGCCGCCGGTCAGCAGCGCCAGGTTGACGGTGAACTGGGTCGCCCAGGCACCGACCCCGATCAGGGACACGTCCACGACGGAGGGTTCGCCGGTGGTGGCCCGGGAGTAGAGGGCCGCGGCGATGCCGCCGGCGATGGTCATGCCGCCCATCGAGTCGCCGTAGGCGCCGGCCGGCATCCGGGTCATGCGGTCGGCGCCGGGCGGGGTGACCCCGGCGGCGCTGCCGCCGCGCGCCCAGAAGGCCGTGCTGTCGTAGCCGCCCTTGCCGGCCTCCTCGCCGCGGGTGCCGAAGCCGCTTCCCCGGACGTAGATGATGTCGGGGTTGACCGCCCGGACGTCCTCCAGCTCGATCCGCAGCCTCTTGCGCGCGTCGGGCAGGAAGTTGGTGAGGAACACGTCGCTGGAGCGGATCAGTTCCTCGAGGACGGGCCGCGCCGAGGGCTTCTCCAGGGCGAGGCCGACGCTGCGCTTGCCCCGGTTGGGCCCCTCCATGATCGGGAAGAAGGACGACCCCGCGCTGGCCGCCTCGTAACCGAGCACCCGCACCAGCCCGCGCTGGGCGTCGCCGCGCTCGGCGTGCTCGATCTTGATCACGTCAGCACCCCAGTCGGCCAGCACGGCACCCGCCGCTGGGACGAAGGTGAACTGCGCGACTTCGAGCACCCGCACGCCCTCCATCGGCCTCTGCATCCGACCAGACCTCCCGAATCTCGCTATTGCGCATACCCAATCGGCCTCTTGCCGCTTCGAGTATGGACCGAGGCCGCCAAAAAGTATACTGTTTTCGCCATGCTGGATTTCACGATCGAACCTGACTTCCAGGCCAAGCTCGACTGGGCGGCCGCCTTCGTCCGCGAGGAGGTCGAGCCCCTCGACCTCCTGTTCCCGCACGGCGGCGACCCGTACGACACCGGCAACGAGAAGGCCCGCGCGATCCTCAGGCCGTTGCAGGAACAGGTCCGGGAGCAGGGCCTGTGGGCCTGCCACCTGGGCCCCGAACTGGGCGGCCCCGGCTACGGCCAGGTGAAGCTCGCCCTGCTCAACGAGATACTCGGCCGCTCCTACTGGGCGCCGACGGTCTTCGGCACCGCCGCTCCCGACACCGGGAACGCCGAGATCCTCGCGATGTTCGGCACCGAGCGGCAGAAGGCCGACTATCTGCAGCCCCTGCTGGACGGCGAGATCGTCTCCACCTTCTCGATGACCGAGCCGCAGGCGGGCGCCGACCCCAAGGAGTTCACGTGCCGCGCCTGGCGGGACGGCGACGAGTGGGTGATCGACGGGGAGAAGTGGTTCTCCTCCAACGCCCGGTACGCGGCCTTCCTCATCGTCATGGCCGTCACCGACCCGGACGCGCCCCCGCACCGGCGCATGTCGATGCTCATCGTGCCGTCCGGGACGCCCGGCATCGAGATCAAGCGCAACGTCGGCACCATGGACGAGCGGGAGAACCTCGACGAGGGCATCCACGCCTACATCCGCTACCACCAGGTCCGCGTACCGCTCGACGCCATGCTCGGCGGCCCCGGCGAGGGCTTCGCGGTCGCCCAGGCCCGGCTCGGCGGCGGCCGGGTGCACCACGCGATGCGCACCGTGGGCAAGTGCACGCGCGCCTTCGACATGATGTGCGAGCGGGCGCTGTCCCGTCGTACCCAGGGCACCCTGCTGGCCGACAAGCAGGCGGTGCAGCAGTTCATCGCGGATTCCTGGGTGGAGCTGCAGCAGTTCCGGCTGCTCGTGCTGCACACCGCCTGGATCATCGACACCCAGCCGCACGGTGCCGCCCGCACCCAGATCGCGATGTGCAAGGTGCAGACGGCGAAGGTGCTGCACGACATCGTCCAGCGGGCGGTGCACCTGCACGGCTCGCTGGGCACCACGGGCGAACTCCCGCTCGCCAAGTGGTGGATGGCCGCCCCGAACCTGGCCCTGGCCGACGGCCCGACCGAGGTGCACCGCACCACGATCGCCAAGCAGGTCCTCAGGAACCACCGGCCGGCCGAGGGGCTGTTCCCCAGCGAGCACATCCCGCCGAAGCTGGAGGCGGCCCGCAAGCGCTACGCCCACATCATCGAGGACGACGGGCTCAGCGGCCGGGTGGACGGGTGACCGGCGAACGCGACGCGGGCGGCCGCGACGCCAAGTCCATCGCCCCGGCGGACCTGTTCGACCTGTCCGGGAAGGTCGCGCTCGTCACCGGTGGCAGCCGGGGGCTGGGCCGGGAGATGGTGCGGGCCTTCGCGACCGCGGGCGCGGACGTGGTGATCGCGAGCCGCAAGTCCGAGGCCTGCGAGACGGTCGCGGCGGAGGTCCGCGCCCTCGGCCGGCGCGCGCTGCCGGTCGCCGCGCACGTCGGCCACTGGGACGACCTCGGCCGGCTCGCGGACCTCGCGTACGAGGAGTTCGGACACGTCGACGTCCTCGTCAACAACGCCGGGATGTCCCCGCTGGCCCCCTCCTCGGCGGGGACCGGCGAGGAACTCTTCGACAAGGTGATCGGCGTCAACTTCAAGGGCCCGTTCCGGCTCGCCTCGCTGATCGGAGAGCGGATGGCCGAGGGCGACGGCGGCTCGATCATCAACATCTCGTCCTCCGGGGCGCTCTTCCCCCAGCCTCGGTTCGGCCCCTACGCCGGCGCCAAGGCCGCGCTGAACGCCCTGACGACCGTCTTCGCCCTGGAGTACGGCCCCACGGTGCGCGTCAACACGATCTCGGCGGGGCCGTTCCTGACGGACATCTCCAAGGCGTGGACCGAGGAGAAGCGACAGACCGCGCGCAGCGCGGCGGGCCGGCCGGGGCGGCCGGAGGAGATCATCAGCACGGCGCTGTACCTGGCGAGCGACGCGTCGAGTTACACGACGGGGTCACTGATCCGGGTGGACGGCGGCCTGTACTGAAAACAGTGCGGGTGCGTGGGGGCTGGTCGCGCAGTTCCCCGCGCCCCTAAAGACCGGGCGCGCCCCATGCTTTTAGGGGCGCGGGGAACTGCGCGAGCAACCACGACGCACCCGCAGCCGACGAACTACCGCAGCAGTTCGATCGCTTCCGCCAGCAGCACTGGCAAGGCCGGCGCCATCCGCCGATGCATGTCCGTCACCCGCCCCGCCTTCCGCCCCCGCTTGATCAGCAGGGCCGTCGCCGCCGCCTCCTTGTACTTCGTCAGCGCCTCGAACCAGGCCATGTCACGGAGCGGTCCGCCCCGAGCCTCCTGGTACGCGTCGATGAGTTCGGCCTTCCCGGGCATCCCCGTCGGCTCGTCGGAGACGGACGCCGGGTGGTGGGCCTCGTCCGTGAAGAAGGTCAGCCAGGTGATGTCGACGCGGGGGTCGCCGAGCGACCAGATCTCCCAGTCGATGACCGCGTTCACCCGGTCGGCGTCGCACAGGGTGTTGCCGAGCCGGTAGTCGCCGTGGGTGACCACCGGCATCATCGCGGCGGGCGCGGTCGCCCGCAGCCGTGCCTCGACGGCCTCGCAGCCGGCCCGCAGATCCTCGGGAACGGTGGTGAACGCACGTGCCCAGCGGTCGATCTCGGCGCCGGGGGTGACGACGGGCTCCACCGCCAGCGCGGTCCGCTTGGGGTCCACGCGGTGCAGGCGGGCCAGCATCCGGGCCGCGTCGAGCGCACGGGCCCGTACCTGCGCGGCCGGCACGGTACCGCGCGGCACGAGCACCGGCTCCACGCACTGTCCGGGCACCAGCTCCATCGCCACGAAGGGCTGCTGGGCCGTCGGGGCACCCTTGTCGGAGAACAGCACCTTCGGCACGCGGACGCCGGGTACCCCGGTCAGCACCTGCATGAGCCGCGCCTGGCGCAGGACGTCCCGGTTGCGGACCGGTTCCAGGCCGGGCGGGGCCACCTTGAGGACGACGCGCTCGTGGCCGGCGGGGGCACCCGCCAGCGTGGCCACGTAGGTGAGGCTCGATGTGCCGCCGGCCAGCGGCTCGACCGACTCCACCGTGGCCTCGGGCGCCCAGCCGCGCAGGGCGACGGCGGTGCGCCGCGCGAGTTCGGCGGTCAGGTCCGGGCTGTCGGCGAGGACGCTCATGCGCCGGCCCCCGTCCGGTTCCCGGCGGTCAGCGCCTCGACGATGTCACGCCGGATCAGCTTGCCGGTGGGGGTGCGGGGCAGTTCGGGCCAGCGCGTGATGCGCTCCGGGGTCTTGGAGCCGCGCAGCGTGGCGCGCACCTGGGCCCGCAGGGACTCCGGGTCGACGCTCACCCCGTCGCGCAGGACGACCACCGCCTCGATGCGCTGGCCCCACTCCTCGTCGGGCAGGCCGACGACGACCGCGTCGAGCACGTCCGGGTGGCCGAGCAGGACGTCCTCGATCTCGGCGGGCGCGATGTTCTCGGCGCCGCGGATGATCGTGTCGTCGGCCCGGCCCTCGATGTGGAGGTAGCCGTCGTGGTCGAGGCGGCCCCGGTCGCGGGTGTGGAAGAAGCCCCGCTCGTCGACGGCGGAGCCGCCTCCCGCGTACTCCCCCGAGACCTGCTCGCCGCGCACCCAGATCTGCCCGGTCTCGCCGGGGGCCGCCACCGCGCCGGACGGGTCGCGGACCTCCAGTTCGACGCCCGGCACCGGCAGTCCGGCCGAGCCGAGCCGGGCCCGTACCGCGGGGTCGTCGCTGGCGACGGCCGTACGGTGCTCCCGCGGGCCCAGGACGGTGATGGTGGAGGAGGTCTCGGTGAGCCCGTAGGCGTTCACGAAGTCCACGTGCGGCCAGGCCCGCAGCGCGGTCTCCACGACCCGGACCGGCATCCGGGCCCCGCCGTAGGCGAGCGCGCGCAGCGAGGGCACCGACCGGTCGAGCCCGGCCGTGTCCATGATGCGGGCGAGCATCGTCGGGACGACCATCGCGTTGGTGATCCGCTGCCGCCGCACCAGGTCGAGCCAGCCCTCCGGGGTGAACTGCTCCAGGGTGACGGCCCGGCGCCCCGCGTACAGGTTCGTCAGCACGTTCGACACGGCGGCGATGTGGTACGGCGGGACGCTCACCAGTGCCGCCTCGTCGGGGCCGGCTCCGGCGAACTCCACGGTGCCGAGCACGTACGACACCAGGTTGTGGTGGCGCAGGACGACGCCCTTGGGCGCGGCGGTGGTCCCGCTCGTGTAGATCAGGACGGCCGGGGCGCCGGGGACCACCGGGTCGGCGTCGGCCCGCGGGTCTGTCTGCCCGGCCGCCCGGTCGAGCCACTCGGCGGGGCTGAGGACCGGCAGTCCCGCGCGCCGCAGCGCCGCGTCGTGCGCCGGGTCGGCGATGCCCAGCGCGCGGGGGTGGTTCGCCAGCAGGGCGTCGAGCTGGGCGTCACCGAGGCGGTAGTTGACCGGGACCAGGGGTACTCCGGCGCCGGCGGCCGCGAAGAGCGCGGCGGGCAGGGCCGGGCCGTTGACCGCGAGGTAGACGATCGCGTCGGCTTCGGCGGAGCGGATCAACCCGGCGCCGCCCGCGGCCAGTTCACGCAGCCGCGCGGCGGTCAGGCCGTCGTCCGCGCGTCCGACGACGACCCGGTCGCCGAAGCCCTCGGCGGCCATGTCCAGGAGCATCGATATGTTCACGGGCCGCCGCCCCTCAGTCCGAGGCCGGGAGCGGCTTGGCGGACTTCATCGGCAGCGGGACGCCGTTGACCGTCAGGGTGCCCGGTCCGGGCTTGGTGCACAGGAGTTCCACACCGAGTTCGTCGTCGGCGTACCGCTTCCCGAGCAGCGCGCCGCCGCTCAGGCCGGGGTCCGGGGTACCGGCGGCGGCTCCCGCGCCCTTCCCGTCGCCCTCGACCATGGCGGCTCCGCCGCAGCCGATCTCCACTTCCCCGTCCGGGCACCGGACGACGATCACCGCCGTCGTGTCGACCGTACTGGCGAGCATCTGACCCACGCGTGGCCTCATCGCAGTGTCCTCCGCGGCTCTCGTGGCGCCGAACCCGCGGCGCCGAGTAACCAGAGAAAAGTATACTACTTTCCTGGATCGCGTCGAGAACGGAGCTGCCGGATGGAACTCAAGACCGTCCTGTTCGAGGTGACCGACCACGTCGCCACCGTCACCCTCAACCGGCCGGAGGCGATGAACGGCTTCAACCAGCGGATGCTGGAGGAGTTCGCCGCCCTCTGGGACACCGTCAAGCACGACGACGACGTGCGCGTCGTCGTGCTGCGCGGGGCCGGTGACCGGGCGTTCTGCACCGGGATGGACGTGAAGGAGGGCATCGACCGCCACCCCAACGTCTGGTCGCAGACGGATCCCGGCGAGTTCCTCTCGCCGAAGCTCAACCAGGTGTGGAAACCGCTGGTCTGCGCGGTGCACGGGATGGCCGCGGGCGGCGCCTTCTACTGGCTCAACGAAGCCGACATCCTGATCTGTTCGGAGGAGGCCACGTTCTTCGACCCGCACGTCAGCTACGGGCTGACGGCGGCCCTGGAACCCATCGGCCTGGCCCGGCGCATCCCCCTCGGGGAGGCGTTGCGGATCGCCCTGCTCGGCCTGGACGAGCGCGTGTCGGCCGCCCGGGCGCTGCAGATCGGCCTGGTCAGCGAGGTGTTGCCGCGCGAGGAACTGTGGGACAGGGCCGACGAGATCGCCCGGATCATCGCGGCGAAGCCGCCGGCCGCCGTCCAGGGCACCGTCCGCGCGATCTGGGAGTCCCTCGACTCGACCCGCACCCAGGCCCTGCGCACCGGGCTGTCGTACACACAGCTCGGGAACCCGATCGGCAAGGCCGAGGTCGACCGCGCCGCGGTACCCAGGGGGAAGTGGACACTGCGGTGAGGCTTCCCACCCACACCTAAATAAGTGTACTTTTTTACAGCTCTGCCATGTCGAGGTGATCAACGGGAGGCTGTCATGCGGTTCGGTATGCCCTGGCCCGGCCGGGACGTCGGACGGGAGGCCGAGCAGGCCGGCGTCGAGGCCTTCTGCGCCGGGGAGTTCGCCGACCACGACGCCTACCTCACGGTGGCCGACATCGTCGCGAACACCGAGCGCGCGCTGGCGGGCCCGGCCATCGCCTACGCCTTCGCCCGCACCCCCTACGCCCACGCCACCGCCCTGCGCCAGCTGCACGCCCAGGCGCCGGGCCGGCTGTTCCTCGGGCTGGGCAGCGCCGCGTTCCGGATCAACCGGGACTGGCTGGGCGTGCCCGCGGAACGGCCGGTGGCCCGGATCGCCGACACCGTCGGCGCCGTACGGGCCTGGCTGCACGCGGAGAACGGCGAACGGGTCCGGTACGCGGGCGAGTTCCACCACCTCGACGCCGACGTCCGGGCCCCCGTGCTCGGCCGGCTGGACATCCCGGTCCTGCTCGCCGCGTTCAACGCCCGCATGGCGGCCACCGCCGGCCGGGTGGCCGACGGTGTCGTCGGGCACGGGCTGTTCACCGGTTCCTGGTGGAACGAGGTGGTACGGCCCGCGGTGGCCCGGGGCGCGAGTGACGGCGACGGCGAGGGCGACCCGGCGGGTACGCGTCCGCTGGAACACGGCTGGATCATCACGGCGGTCGACGACCACGCGCCCGAACGCGCGATCGCCGACGCCCGGCGCATGATCGCCTTCTACCTGACGGTCCGGACATACGACCCCTTCGTCGCCCACCACGGCTGGGAGGAGCCCGTGGCCCGGCTGCGCGACGCCTTCCGGGCCGGTGACACCGACGCCATGGTCCGGGCCGTCACCGACGACATGCTGACCGGGATCGCCGTCTGCGGTACGACCGCCGACGCGAAGGACGCCCTGGCCCGTCGCGCCGGCTCGCTCCCCCGCGACATCGGCTACTTCGCCGCGCCCAGCTTCATGGTGAGCCGCGGCCGCCGCGCCGCGTACGCCCGGGCCGCCCTGGCGCTGATCGGGGCATTGCCGGACCCGGCCTGAGCGGGCCGGACCCGGCCGGGCGGTCGCGCCCCGCCGGGTCCGGCCCGCATCCGGGCCGTCCGGCCCGAGCCGTCAGGCGCCCTCGGGCACCGGTGCCAGCTTGCGGCTGCTGTCGAAGCCGACGACCTTCGCGAGGGTGCCGCCGAGGATCGCGGCGCGGTCCTCGTCGCCCACGCCCTCGAAGTTCTCGGCGATGCACTCCTCGCTGCTGCGGAAGGTGCCCTCGGCGTGCGGGTAGTCGTTGCCCCACATCACCGTCGACAGGCCCGTGATGTGGCGGGCCTTGACGGCCGTCGGGTCGTCCGCGAACTGGACGTGGATCTGGCGCCGGACGTACTCGGTGGGCTTGAGCGGGTAGGGCCACTTGTCGTTGACCGCGAACAGCCGTCCCATCGAGAGCTGCTCCTTCGGCCCGCGGCTGTCGTCCCAGAAGCCGAGCCACCAGTCGGGGTCCTGGCCGGTGCCGGTCTTCCACGCCTTGTCCATGTAGCCCATGAAGGAGACCAGCCAGCCGGCCGTGTACTCGATCAGGTTGAAGTGCAGGTCGGGGAAGCGCTCGCACACCCCGCCGCCGACGAGGCTGGCGATGATGCCCTGTGGGCCGGCCACGGCCGAGCCGACCGCGCTGCCCATGGTGCGGCCGGCCACCATGTCGTCGGTCAGGTTGCCCTTGCCCATGTTCATGGCCGTCATCAGGCCGCGGACGGTGAGCGCGGTCTCGGACACCTGCTCCTTGACCTTCACCCCGCCGGTCGCCACGTGGATGAAGACCGGCAGTCCGTGCGCCTGCGCGGCCGCCCAGACCGGGTCGTACTCCCGCGAGTAGTACGGCAGCGGCGGTATCTCCGGGAGGAGGAGCGCGCCGATCCCCAGTCGTGCCACCCGCTCGATCTCCGCGACCGCCTCGGGGACGTCCGTGAGCGGGATCGCGGCCGTCGGCCGCAGCCGGTCCTTGTACGACAGGTACCGCTCGACCAGGTAGTCGTTCCACACCCGGGCGTGGGCCATGGAGAGCTCGTGGTCGTCCGTGAACAGGACGAACAGCGAGAGGTTCGGGAACATCACCGACGCGTCGACGCCGTCGAAGTTCATGTCCCGGATGATGTGCTCCGGGTCGCCGTCCGGGGTCTCCCCGCCGGTCTGCCGGTACTTGGAGATGGTCCAGCCGTCGAACCCGATGGTGTGCAGCTTCTTGAACTCGGTGTGCCCGCCGTCGACGATCGGCTCGTCGAGGGTGAACTCCTCTTCCCACAGGGCGCGGTCGCGCAATTGCTTGGGCAGCCGGGTCTTGAAGAGATCGACCGGCTCGATGATGTGGGAGTCGCCGGAGACGACAAATTCCTTGAACACAGGCGGTACCTCTTTCGAACCTCGTCGTTCGTCGCAGAAATCCAACCCGCTGGTGCTGCCGAAGTTAGCTGTACCGATCGGTCCAGTCAATGATTCAGCATACGGAATGAGCAGGCGATTTCCTCTCAGAATCCTGACGCCTTGCTGACAGCGGGAACCGGGCAGCCCTCTTCCCGCAGTGGGCAAATTCAGTACACTCAACTGATCAGGTCTGGATACCACCGCAGACGACCAGGAGACCGACATGACGACGGCGTACGCGTTCTCCGCGCAGCTCTACATCGACGGGCGCCGCACCGACGGCCGGTCGGACACGCCGGTACCGGTCCGCAATCCCGCGACGGAGGAGACGATCGCGGAGGTCCCCGGCTCCGCGCCGGCCGACGTCGACGAGGCCGTCCGGGCGGCCCGGCGCGCCTTCGACGAGGGGCCGTGGCCACGGATGCGGCCCATGGAGCGGGCCGCCGTCCTGCTGCGGATGGCCGAGGAGATGGAGCGCCGGCTGCCCGAACTCGTCGCCGTCAACATGACGGAGGCGGGCTCGGTCCGCTCCCTGGCCGAGACCCTGCAGACCCGGGTCCCGGTGACGCATCTGCGGGACATGGCCGAGCGGGTGATCCCCACGTTCGCCTGGGAGCGCCCGATGGACCCGACGATCACGCCGGGCACCGGCATCTTCCAAGGAGTGCTGCGCCGCGAGGCGTTCGGGGTGTGCGCGCTGATCTCCGCCTACAACTTCCCGTTCTTCCTCAGCATGATGAAGGTGGTCCCGGCCCTCGCGGCCGGCTGCACCGCCGTACTGAAACCGGCGCCCGCCACGCCCCTGGAGTCGCTGCTGATCGGCGACTTCGCGGACGCGGCCGGGCTGCCGCCGGGCGTGCTGAACATCGTGACCGGTGACGTGGAGGCGGGCCGGGCGCTGACCACCCACCCCATGGTGGACCTGGTGAGCTTCACCGGCTCCGACACGGTCGGCCGCATGGTCTACGCCCAGGCCGCGGCCTCGCTGAAGAAGGTCGTCCTCGAACTCGGCGGCAAGTCGGCCAACATCGTCCGCGCCGACGGCGACCTCGACGGCGCGGTCCGCGCCGCGCTCACGGGCATCACCGCCCATGCAGGACAGGGCTGTTCGCTGCTGACCCGCACGCTGGTGCACGAGTCCGTCCACGACGAACTGGTCGCGCGGCTGACCGCGGCCCTCGCGCGGGTGAAGGTCGGTGACCCGGCCGACCCGGCGACCACCATGGGCCCGCTGATCAGCGAGGCGCAGCGGGGCAAGGTCGAGAAGCTGATCCGGCTGGGCGAGGAGGAGGGGGCCCGGCTCGTCTGCGGCGGCGGCCGGCCCGCCGGCCTGGACCGCGGCTACTTCGTCGAGCCGACCCTCTTCACCGACGTCGACAACTCCATGACCATCGCCCGCACGGAGTTCTTCGGCCCGGTCGGTGTCGTCATCCCCTTCGCCGACGACGAGGAGGCGGTGCGGATCGCCAACGACAGCCCGTACGGCCTTGCCGGCGCCGTGTGGAGCGCCGACACCGTGGCCGCGTACGAGATGGCGTCCCGTATCCGGACCGGCGCGGTCGCCCTGAACGCGAGCAGCCCCGGGGTGATCCCCCGGGCCGCGTTCGGCGGGTACAAGCAGAGCGGACTCGGCCGGGAGTGGGGCGAGTTCGGCCTGGACGAGTACCTGCAGACGAAGACGGTCAGCTGGGCGGCACGCTGAGCCGCGTGCCGCCCGGCCGCTACTTGACGCTGACCTTCACGCCGGATATCTGCTCGCCGCAGGCCGGTGCGGCCGCCGGGTCCGGCACGAACTTCGCGCCCTTGAGGACGGAGACGAAGGTGCAGTCGCCGGGGCCGCCGACCGAGTAGGTGCCCTTGTGCGCGAAGTCGGCGGGCTGCGGGAACAGTCCGCCGGCGGTCCAGCTGTTGTCGGTGCGCAGCGCGGCCATCAGCTGTTTGCGGCTCGCGGTGCAGCCGGCCTTCTCCAGCCCGTGCAGCAGCAGGTCCGCGCTGATCCAGCCGACCGCCTGGGAGAAGGAGGGGATGCCGGAGGCGGACTTGGCGTACCGCTTGAGCGCCGCCGACCAGGCGGCGGTCGCCTTCGTGTCCGTCTCCACCGGCGCGTAGGAGGTCATGAAGCCCACGCCCTGCGCCACCTTCAGGGTGGGCGGCGACTTCAGCAGGTCCGCTCCGTAGCCGGTGGCCAGCAGGATGGACTTCATCTTCACCCCGGCCCGGCGCAGGCCGGTGGCGAGCGCGAAGCCGGTCTCGGGGATCACCGGCGCGTAGAGCACGTCGGCGCCGGACTTCTTGATGCCGAGGACGATCGGGCCGACGTCGCTGCTGCCGAACGGGATGCGCTCGTTGACGTAGCCCCGGCCCAGTCCGGCGTGTTCGGCCGAGACCGCGGCCCCCTCGGCCGCCTTGGCGGAGCTCGGCGTGTTGTAGGCGACCACGGCGACCTTGGTGCCGCCGAGCTTCTTCCAGTACGTGCCGAGGGTGGTCGCGGCGCGGTCGTAGTCGGTGCCGGACATCGCCGGGAAGAGGTTGCCGTACTTCGGGTCGAACCACTGCTCGCCGCCGTCGAAGGCGCCGCCGAGGAACGGAGTGGAGGCGGCCTGGGTGCCGGCGTACTGTCCGGCGCCGTAGAAGTAGGTGCTCACCGGCAGCACCGCGTACACGTTCTCCTGCTGCACCAGTCGCTGGGCCGCGGTGAGCGCGCCCTGCGGGGTGGACTGGTCGTCGGCCATGACCACGTCGAAGCCGCGTGCGGCGCACTTGCCGCCGGCCGCCTTGTAGGCCGCGAACCGGGCCTTCACTCCGCTCTCCGTGTCCGCGTAGTGCGCGGCGGCCGCGCCGCTCAGCGAGGTCAGCACGCCGACCTTCACCGGCCCGCCGGCGCTGTCCGCGTCACCCGCGGCACCGCCGCCGCAGGCGGTGAGCAGCAGTAGCGCGGCACTGGTCCAGGTTGCGATGGCACCGACTCTTCTCATGTGCTCTCCTCCGTCCCCGGCCCGTCGAACGACGGTTCCGACAGGTGGTACGCGAGGCACAGTGGAGCATATTAAGTATCCTTTGTCACCGGCTCGTGCGGCGATATGCCCCCGTAGGGTTGACGCCAACTCCTTATGAGAGCACTTTAATCGGGTCCCGTTGCTCATCCGAGCACGCACTCCCAGGAGGCCGTCGTTGCTCTCCTACGTTGTCGCCGGCCTCGCCCTGGGGGCCGTCTACGCCATCGCCGCGGCCTCACTGGTCGTCACCCATGTCTCCTCGGGCGTCTTCAACTTCGCCTTCGGAGCCATGGCGTTCGCCGTGGCCCGCTTCTACTACTTCCTGTACGTCGAGCAGGGCTGGCCGCTGCCGCTCGCCGCCGCCGTCGCGATCGGCGCCTTCGGCCCCGCGCTGGGTGTGCTCCTGTACGTGGTGCTCTTCCGGCACCTGCGGCTGCGCTCCCCGCTGGTGAAGATCGTCGCCACGATCGGTCTGTCGGTCGCCCTGCCGCCGCTGGTCGACCTGGTGCTCGGGCGGCTGGTGAACGCCACCGCGCCGGGTCTCGCGCCCCAACCCGTCGCGGTGTACCGGCCGTTCGGCGCGGTCGTCGACATGAACCAGCTGATCACCTACGCGGGTCTCGCCGTGGTCCTGGTCATCGGGACCGTCCTGCTGCGCTTCACCGACCTCGGCCTGAAGGTCCGCGCCCTGGTCGACTCCGAGGCGCTCACCGCGATGTCGGGGGTCAGTCCGACGCGGGTGTCGGTCGGGGTGTGGGCGGTCAGTTCGCTGCTGGCGGGGCTGGCCGGCGTCCTCGTCGCGCCCACCGCCGGATTGTCGGTGGACGGGATGACGTTCCTGATGGCGGCCGCCTTCGCGGCCGTGGTGGCGGCCCGGCTGCGCAGTCTGCCGACGGCCGTCGCGGTCGCCCTGGCCATGGGCGTGGTCACCAGCGTGATCCAGCGCTGGCTCGATCCGCAGAGCGCGCTGTCGGCGCAGATCGTGCCGAGCGTCCCCTTCCTCTTCATGCTCGTCTTCCTGCTCGCCCACGCGGTGCGCGGCCGGGCGGGAGACGCACCCGCGGGCGGCGCGCTGGACCGCGCGGTCCGCGCCGAAGCCGCGGGCGCACCCGCGATCACGACCCCTTCGGGGTTCCTGGCCCCCCTGGCGACGCTCGCCGTCGTCGGATGCCTGCCGCTGGTCCTGAACGACTTCTGGACCGGGCTGACGGCCACCGGTGTCGCGCTGGCCACGGCGCTGCTGTCCGGCACGCTGGTCACCGGCGAGGGCGGCATGATCTGGCTCTGCCAGATCACCTTCGCGGGGCTCGGCGCCCTGTTCGCCGCCGACCTCACCACGAACTCCGGGTGGCCGCCCCTGGCGGCGGTGCTGGTGAGCGCGGTGGGCGTGGTCCCGGTCGGGGTGGTGCTCGGCCTCCTGACGATCCGGCTGGGCAACCTGTACGTCGCCCTGGTGACCCTGACCTTCGGGCTGCTCGCCCAGAACCTGGTCTTCCTGCGCGACCGCTTCTACAACTCCGGCCAGGGCATCTACATGCCCCGCCCGGCCTGGGCGCTGGACAACCGGAGCTTCGCGCTGCTCGCGCTGGCGGTGTTCGCCGTCCTCGGTCTGTTCGTCGTCAACCTGCGGCGCTCGACGGCGGGGCTCGCCGTGACGGCGGTCCGCTGGAGCGAGGCCGGCTCCCGCACGCTCGGGCTCGGCGTCGTACCGGTCAAGGTGCTCGTCTCCGCCGTGGCCACCTTCGTCGCGGCCGTCGGCGGAGGTCTCCTCGCACTCGCCTACCAGTCGGCGCTGCCCGACTCCTTCAACCCGTTCACCGGCCTGGTCTGGCTGGCCGTCCTGGTCACGGTGGGAGCGCGGCCGGTCGTCGGGGCGCTGGTCGCCGGAGTGGCCTTCGCCGTGCTGCCCAGTGTGTTCCAGACCTACCTGCCGACCCGCTGGGCCGAGATCCCGGTCATCCTGTTCGGCCTCGGCGCGGTCATGCTCGCCCGCAACCCCGAGGGGATCATCGCGATGCACGCCCGGCAGCTGCGCGAGCTGGGACGGTGGCGGCAGGGCCGGCGGGCCCGCGCCGGGGAGCCTTCGACGCCCGAGGGAGAACTCGTATGAGCACGGCGGCGGGTACGAGTCGTACCGGCGCGGCATCCGGTACGACACCACCGCGCGTCGAGGCCCGCGGGGTCACCGTCCGCTTCGGCGGGCTCGTCGCCCTCAGCGAGGTCGATCTGGCCGTGCCGCCCGCCTCGGTGGTCGGGCTTGTGGGGCCCAACGGCGCGGGCAAGAGCACGCTGTTCGCCGTGCTGTCCGGGCTGCTCGCGCCGAGCGAGGGCGCGGTCCTGATGGACGGCCGGGACGTCACCCGGGCCAGTGCGCAGGCGCGGGCCCGGCGCGGGCTGGCGCGTACCTTCCAGCATCCGGAGCTGTTCCCGGGGCTGACGGTCCGTGAGCACGTGGTGCTGGCGTACCGGCTGCGGCACACCCGGCACCGGATCTGGACCGACCTCGTCACCGGGGGCGGCTTCCGGCGGGCCCCGGCCGACGAGGACCGCAGGACCGACGCACTGCTCGCGGCGCTGGGGCTGACCGGGCAGGCGCACCGGCCGGTCGGCGGGCTGCCGCTGGGCACCGGCCGGCTGCTGGAGATCGCCCGGGCGCTCGCCGTCGACCCGGGTGTGCTGCTCCTCGACGAACCGTCGTCCGGGCTCGACGCGCGCGAGACCGACGAGCTGGCGGCGACGCTCACGCGTGTCGTCGCCGACCACGGGGTGTCGCTGCTGCTGGTCGAGCACGACGTCGAGCTGGTGCTGGGGATGAGCGACGTGGTCCACGTCCTCGACTTCGGCGTCGAGATCAGTGTGGGCTCCCCTGCCGAGGTGCGCCGGGATCCCGCGGTACGCGCGGCGTACCTGGGCGAGGCGGCAGATCAGGATGCCGGCCAGGACGAGGAGAGGACTTCCGCATGACCGTCACCGGTGCCCCGCTGCTCGCCGTCCGTGATCTGACCGTGCGTTACGGGGCCTCCCAGGCGCTGCGGGACGTGACGTTCGAGGTGCCGCCGAACAGCGCGCTCGCGGTGCTGGGGCCGAACGGGGCGGGGAAGAGCACGCTGGCCAGGGCGCTGTCGGGGCTCGTCCCGGCCGCCGCCGGTCGCTTCGCGCTGGGGGGCCGGGACCTCACCGGGCAGCCGCCGGACGCGATCCGCCGGGCGGGGCTCGTCCATCTGCCCGAGGGGCGCGGGGTGTTCCCTTCCCTGACCGTGCTGGAGAACCTCCGGATGGCCACCGCCGGCGACCGGCGCGGCCGGCCTGCGGCGCTGGAGCGGGCCTTCGAGATCTTTCCGGTGCTGCGGGAGCGGCGGCGGCAGGCCGCGGGGACGCTGTCCGGGGGCGAGCAGCAGATGCTGTCGCTGGCGCGGGCCCTGGCCGCCGACCCCCGGCTGGTGATCGCCGACGAGCTGTCGCTGGGGCTCGCGCCGAAGATGGTCGACGTGGTCTTCGAGAGCCTGCGGCGGGCCAGGGCCGCCGGTGTGGCGGTCGTGATGATCGAGCAGTTCGCGAGCCGGGCGCTCGATTTCGCCGACCGGTGCCTGGTGCTGCGGCGCGGGAGTGTGGCCTGGGCGGGGGACGCGGGGGTGGCCGGGCCGGAGCTGTTGCGCCGCTATCTGGGGGAGGCCGCGGTGGGGTGACTGCACTGTGGCTGTTCAGAGGCGCGGCTCTGTTGTGGGGCCGGGAATGGGTGGTGGGTCGTCTGCGGCCGGGTCGTGGCTGGTCGCGCGGTTCCCCGCGCCCCTGAGCTGTGCGCATGTGCGAGTCCGCTGCCGGGCCGCACATGCGCCGTCGGTCGGCTGCGGCGTCATCGTGGCTGGTCGCGCAGTTCCTCGCGCCCCTTCGGGGCACTGTCGAACCGGTGTGCCACTTCGGCCACGTCGTATCGGCGGCGCAGTTTCGCGCGTGATTCCAGGGTGAGGGCGTGGGCGAGGCTGGTGTCCTCGCCGTCGGCGAGCAGGGCGAGGGTGTCCGTGACGGCTGCGGGGTGGGCGGCGCGGATCAGGCCGGCGATCTCGTGGGCGAGGTCGAGGAGGCAGTCGTGCGGGACGACTTCGGTGACCAGGCCTGCCGCCAGGGCCCGTCGGGCGTCGATGGGCTCGCCCGTGAGCATCATCCGGCGGGCGAGCCGGGTGCCGACGGCGCGCGGCAGCAGTGCGCTCATTCCCCAGCCCGCCGCCAGCCCGATCGCGGCATGGGTGTCGGCGAACCGCGCCCGGTCGGAGGCGATGAGGAACGAGCACGACAGCGCCAGTTCCAACGCCCCGGTGTAGCAGGGGCCGTTGATCACGCCGAGCACCGGGGTACGGGCCGCCCGCACCACCTCGGCGGGGTCCGTGCGCGCCCCGCGCGGCGAGCCGGTGCCGTTACCCAGCGCCTCCTTGAGGTCGATACCCGCGGAGAACGCGGGATCGGTGCCGGTGAGGACGACCAGCCGCGTCTCCGCGTCGTCGTCGGCCGCCCTGACGGCCTCGATCAGCCCGCGCCGCATGGCGATGGTCATGGCGTTGCGTGCCCGCGGCCGGTCCAGCGTCAGCCACAGCACACCGTCCGTCCAGCGGCAGTCCAGCCCCTCGGCCCCGACCTGGATCACCGTCGGTCAGACCGTCAGGACCAGCGCCGCGCCCATACCGCCGCCCGCGCACATGGCGGCGACCGCGGTCCCGCCGCCCCGGCGGCGCAGTTCGTGCGCGAGCGTCACGACCATGCGCGTGCCGGTGGTGGCGATCGGGTGGCCGAGGCTGCAGCCGCTGCCGAACGGGTTGACCCGCTCGGGGTCGAGGCCCAGCTCGCGGGTGGTGGCCACGGCCACGGCCGCGAAGGCCTCGTTGACCTCGAACAGGTCGACGTCGCCGAGGCCGAGCCCGGCCCGGTCGAGGGCCTTGCGGATGGCCGCGACCGGCGCGAGCCCCGTCTCGACGGGGTCCACTCCCACGCTCGCCCAGGACCGTACGGTAGCGATCGGGGTGAGTCCGTGCTCCGCGGCCAGGTCGGAGGAGGCGACGACGACCGCCGCGGCGCCGTCGTTGACGCCGCTGGAGTTGCCGGCCGTGATGGAGAACCCCTCGATCTCGGGGTGCAGCACCTTCAGCGCGGCGAGCTTCTCGGCGCTGGTGTCGCGGCGCGGGTGCTCGTCGGTGTCGAAGACGGAGGCGGTGCCGTCCCGGCCGGTGACCGGCACGGGGACGATCTCGTCGGTGAACCGGCCCTCGTCGACGGCGCGTACGGCCCGCTCGTGCGAGCGCAGCGCCCAGGCGTCCATCTCCTCGCGGGTGAGCCCGGCCAGCCGGGCGGTGTTCCAGCCGACGAGGACCCCCATGTCGTCGTTGGGCGCCTCGGGCGTCGGCACATGGGTCGGCGCCATCCAGGGGTCCTGCCAGTCGTCGGTGCCCGGGATCCGCCGCCGGGCCACCGGGGCGGTCGACGAGGAGTGCGTCCCGCCCGCGATCACGGCCCGGTCCATCCCGGCCCGTACGCCGGCGGCCGCGGTGGCCACGCTGGCCAGTCCGGAGGCGCAGTGCCGGTTGTGGGCGAGGCCGGGGACATGGGTCAGGCCCGCCCGCAGGGCCGCGTGGCGGGCGATGTCGCCGCCGCCGGCCAGGGACTCGCCGAGGACGACGTCGTCGAACGCCTCGGGTGGCAGTCCACTGCGCCGGGCGGCCTCACGGACCACGACGGCGGCGAGCTCGAAGGCGTCGGTGTCCCGCAGGCTGCCCCGGCGGGCGGTTCCGATGGCGGTGCGGCACGCGGAGAGGAGAACGGCATCAACCATGGAATTCAGAGTACTCAAATCATTCGTTGATCAACAGGTCATGACTCATCTCGCCTGAGGATCTCGACCGTTGAATCAAAAGAGGATACCTTGCTCGGGTGAACTTCGAGCTCAGTGAAGAGCAGGAGATGCTCCGTACGGCCTCGCGCGACCTGCTGTCGGACCGGGCTCCGGTGACCCACGTGCGGGCCTGGGCGGACCGCGCGGAGGACGTCGATCCCGAGGTGTGGCGGCTGACGGCCGACCTCGGCTGGCCCGGTCTCGGACTGCCCGAGGAGTACGGCGGTGCCGGGCAAGGTCTGGTGGAACTCGCCCTGGTCGCCGAGGAGATGGGGCGGGCGCTCGGCCGGGGACCGGTCACGCCCACCGCGATCGCAGGGCGGGCACTCGCCGCCTGGGCACCGCCCGCGCTGCGGGCCGAGGTGCTGCCCGCGCTCGCCGCCGGCTCGGCCTGGGCCACCTGGGCCTTCGCCGAGCCGCACGCCCCGTGGTCGCTGGACGGCGTGCGGGCCACGGCCCGCTCGGACGGGGACACGGTCGTCCTGGACGGGGTGAAGACGGCGGTACAGGACGCGGGCGGCGCCCGCTGGCTGCTCGTCACCGCACTACGGGACGGCGTCCCGGAGTCCTTCCTCGTCGACCGTACGGCCTCCGGGGTGACGGTCCGGCGGCAGGAGGTCCTGGACCTGACCCGCGCGTTCTACGAGGTCCGGTTCGAGGGGGTGCGGGTGCCTCCGGACCGCCGGCTCGGCGCCGGCCCGGAGGAGATCCAGCGGCTGCTCGACGAGGCGTCGGTGCTGCGCTGCGCCGACGCGCTCGGGGTGATGGAGCGCATGCTGGAACTCACCGTCGAACACACCACGTCCCGGGTCCAGTTCGACCGCCCCATCGGCTCCTTCCAGGCCGTCAAGCACGCCTGCGCCGACATGGCGCTGCGGGTGCACGGCGCCCGCGCCGTCACCGCCTACGCGGCGATGGCCGCCGACGCGGGTACCGAGGACGCCGGCCGGGCCGCCTGCGCCGCCGCCTCGTACGTCGCGGCCGCGGCCGGCGAGGTCGCGGCCCGGGCCCTCCAGCTGCACGGCGGCATCGGCTTCACCTGGGAGCACGAGCTCCATCTCCACCTGCGCCGGGCCAGGGCCGACAGCGTGCTGTACGGCGACACCGCCGTCCACCGCGACCGGCTCTGCGACTTCCTGCGGGCGTCTCCCGCATCCGCGTGAGCGGACGATCCGAAAGGTTCCCCATGGAGATCAAGGGCAAGAAGGCGGTGGTGTTCGGCGGCGCCTCCGGCATGGGCCGGGCCACCGCCGAACTCCTCGCGGCCCGCGGCGCCGACGTCGCGGTGCTGGACCGTCCGGCGTCGGCGGGCGGGGAGGTCGCCGCCGCGCTCGGCGGCAGCTTCCACCCCGTCGACGTGACCGACTTCGCGGCGACGGAAGGGGCGCTGGAGGCGGCCGTACAGGCGCTGGGCGGGCTGCACGTGTCGGTCACGACGGCGGGTGGCGGCAGTGTGCGGCGCACTCTCGGCAAGGACGGTCCGCACGACCTGGAGACCTTCCGCCGGGTACTCGACCTGAACGCCGTCGCCACCTTCAACATCAGCCGGCTGGCCGCCGCGCACATGAGCCGCAACGAGCCCGAGGAAACCGACGGCGAACGCGGGGTCATCGTCAACACCTCGTCGATCGCCGCCTTCGAGGGGCAGATCGGGCAGGTCGCCTACTCCGCCGCCAAGGCCGCCATCGCCGGCATGAGCCTCACCATGGCCCGGGACCTCGGCTCCCTCGGCATCCGGGTCGTCGCCATCGCGCCGAGTCTGTTCGAGACCGGCGCCACCGAGAAGATCCCCGCCGAGACGCGGGCCGCCCTGGTGAAGGACGCCGCGTTCCCCCGGCGCCTGGGCCGGCCCGAGGAGTACGCGAAGCTCGCCCTGGCGGTCGTCGACAACCCGATGCTGAACGGCCAGTGCCTGCGCCTGGACGCGGGCCAGCGGTTCGGCCCGAAGTGATCGAAGTGATCGAAGTGACGGCAGCGATCGAAGTGAGGTTCTGATGCCGGACAGCACACCGCACCAGGGCAAGGTCGCCCTGATCACCGGCGGCGGCCGGGGCTTCGGGAAGGCGTTCGGGGAGGCGCTGTCGGCGCTCGGCGCGCATGTCGTGCTCGCCGACATCGACGGCGACGCGGCGGCCGGGGCGGCCGCGGAACTCACCGCGAAGGGCCGGGGCGCGACGGGGGTCGCCTGCGACGTGGCGGACGAGGACGGGGTCGGCGCCGTGGTGGACGGGATCGTGGCGCGCCACGGCGGACTCGACATCCTGGTCAACAACGCCGGTCTGCACGCCGCCTACAACAAGCCCTTCACCGAACTGGGCCTGGCCAAGGTACGGCGCGTGATCGACGTCAACATCATGGGCACCGTCATCTGCACCATGGCCGCCCACGAGGCCATGAAGGGCCGTGCCGGGGCCTCGGTCGTCAACATCTCCTCGTCGGCGGCGTACGCGAACCGCAGCGTCTACGGCGTCTCCAAGCTCGCCGTGCGCGGTCTGACGGTGTCGTTCGCGCGGGAGTTCGCCGCCGACGGCATCCGGGTCAACGCGATCGCGCCGGGCCTGATCTTCACCGACGCGGTACGGCAGCAGCTCTCCCCCGCCGAGGCGGAACGCGTCCTCGGGGAGCAGATCCTGCGGCAGGAGGGCCGGGAGGAGGACATCGTCGAGGCGCTGCTCTACCTGGTCTCCTCGAAGGCGTCCTTCGTGACCGGCGAGACCCTGCGGGTGACGGGCGGGTTCGCGCTCTCGGTCTGACGACACGTCTGTGGCCGTGCCCCCCACCGGGGTCACGGCCACAGGCATTCGCTCGGGCGTTCGCTCAGACGGTCGCCGGCTGGGCCTCCGGCAGACCGGCCAGTTCCTGCTCCTCCGACTTGATCGCCTTCAGCAGCACATAAGGAGTGGCGACCTTCCAGACGAAGTACGTCAGCGAGGGGATCGTGTTCGCCAGCACGCCGTTCCAGGCGAACGGACCGCTGTGGACGACGAAGACGAAGGCCCCCGGGATGAGGAGCACGCCCAGCACGATGCTCAGCCAGCCGTACCACTTGGGGAAGACCTGCTTCTCCCGGTGGTCGATGAACGCCGTGTAGCCGATCGACCAGACCTGGAGGACGAAGATGCACGCGTTGCCCACCAGCATCAGGTTGAAGGTGTCGGTCAACGCTGACAGCACGTCGGGCGAGTGGATCTCCGGCCGGTACGCGGCGGCGGAGAGGATGGCGAGGGGGAAGAAGAAGCCCAGCGGGGCGACGACCCCGGTGGTCAGCTGGATCATGGACAGCAGACCCCAGCCGCCCTCGACGCGCTTCATCTGAAGGCTCGTCACGACGACGTACGGGTACTCGAAGGGCACGGCCAGCACCATGATCACGGTGCACCACAGGATCCCCGTGCGGTGGTCGTGCAGGAAGGTGACGAGGTCCGCGGGGCTCATCTCCGGGTCGACCGGGGTGAGCAGGTGGCCCGCGCTGAAGGCCACGATGAAGCCCACCATCAGGACGACACCGCACCACGCCGAGATGCGCGAAAGTCTTATGTAGAGGTCATTTCTCACTGCGGCTCCCTATGTGTGCCGACCGGTGGCTACCGACCGATCTCGTCCCAGCCGACGAGCCTGTCCAGCAGCAGTGCCGCGCTGGAGAGGTAGTCGCCGTATCCGCCGCGGAAGAACAGCAGCGGGGTCTTCAACGACTCGACGCACAGGTCGTGGACCCGCCCCACGACCAGCAGGTGGTCGCCGATCTCGACGACCTGTTCCACCGCGCAGTCCACCCAGGCGACGACCCCGTCCAGGACGGGACTGCCCAGCGGCGAGGCCTCCCAGGCCGTGTCCGCGAACCGCTCCCGGGCCGGCCCGGTCGCCATCCGCCGGGAGAGCCGTTCCTGGTCGCCCGCGAGCGCGTTGGCGCAGAAGCGGCCCGCGGCCCTGATCGTCCGCAGGGTCGTCGAGGAGCGGTCGGCCAGGAAGGACACCAGGGGCGGGTCCAGGGACACGGAGGTGAAGGTGCCGACGATCATCCCGTGCGGCCGTTCCCCGGCGTCCGTGGTGGTGATCGCGACCACGCTGGTGGGGAAGTTGCCCAGCACGTCGCGGAACCGGCGGCCGTCGATCACATCCACCTCCTGCTGCCGGGTCGCCCGGTGGGTCATATGACGGCCCGCATCGACTCGGGCAGATCGAGCCCCATCTGGGACAGCGGGTACGCGTGGTACGCGGTGCCCGGCACGTGGATCATGTGCGAGAGCCCGACGTGCGCGTCCCGCCAGTACCGCTGGATCGGGTTGCCCTTGCGGATGGCGTTGCCGCCGGACCGCGCGAAGATCTCGTCCAGGGCGGAGACGGCCCGCCAGGCGCAGCGGACCTGGTTGCGGCGTACGGTCGCCCGGTCCTCGATGGTGACCGGCTTGCCGGCCTCTATCTGGTCGTACATCCGGCTGATGCCGTCGATGAGCTGCACCCGGGAGGCGGCGATCTCGGCGGCGGCCTCGCCCGCGGCGTAGAGCACGTACGGGTCGTCGCGGACCTGGATGCCGGTCACGGCGACCCGGTCCTTCTGCTGGGAGAGGTGGTGGGCGAGCGCGCCCTCGCAGATGCCGATGACGGCCGCGGTGATCCCGAGCGGGAACATCGAGGCGAAGGGCAGCTTGTACAGGCTGTCGGTGAGTCCGAGTTCCTCGGCCGCCGCACCGGCCTGGACCTGTTCCTGCCTGATGGTGCGGTACTCGGGCACGAACGCCTTGTCGACGACGACGTCCTTGCTGCCGGTGCCGGAGAGGCCGACGACGTCCCAGGTGCCGTCGATGATCTCGTAGTCCGACCGCGGCAGCACCACGTGCATCACCTGGATCGGCCCCGCGGGCCTGCCCTTGCCGTCGCCGACGAGCGCCCCGAGGAAGTCCCAGCTGCAGTGGTCGCTGCCCGAGGAGAAGGGCCAGCGTCCGCTGAGGACGAAGCCGCCGTCCACCGGGTCGGCGATGCCGTTGGGCATGTACGGGGAGGCGATCCAGGTGTCCGGGTCGTCGTCCCACACCTCGTGGGCGAGGCGCGGGTCCATCTGGGCCAGCTCCCACGGGTGCACCCCGACGACACCGCACACCCAGCCGGCGGCCCCGTCGTGCCGCGCGACCGCCATCACCGCTTCCGCGAAGTCCCGGGGATGAGCACTGAAACCGCCGAACTCCTTGGGCTGCAGCAGCCGTATGACCCCGGCGGAACGCAGCAGTTCGACGGTACGGTCGCTCAACTTGCCGAGTGACTCGTTCTCGTCGGCGAGTGCGGCCAGTTCCGGACCCGACTCCTCGATACGGCCGACCACTTCATGCGTCACTCCGCCCACCTCCTGGTGACTGGTCCATCGCCCGCGCGGCGTGGTGCCGGCGGCGGGATGTCTCAGTGTCGGGGCAGGGGACGGGCGGCGGCCGGGCGCTTTCCGCTGACCGGGACTGGAACGTCTCAGCGGGTGACGCGGGGGCGCAGCGCGGCGCCGGAGCGGGCCCGGAGGGCGGCGAACCACACGCCCGCCCCGTAGGCGAGGTCGTCCAGGCGGCGGGCGACGCCGTAGCGCAGCGGGTCGAGTGTGGCTTGATCTCGACGGTATTCGAGTGCGATGTCGGCCAGGGCGGCGACCGCGGTGGCACGGCGGAGGCGGCCGGAGAGCACACAGCCCACGGCCGTCAGCGGCCACCAGTGGCGGGTCAGCAGCGCGGAGGTCTGCGACAGGGTGGCGAGGGTTCCGTTGCCGGTCAGCCGCACGGCGAGCCGGTAGGGGTGCTCGGTGCCGTCGAGTTTCCGGGCGATGCGTACGGTCACGACGCCGAGGACGGCCACGGCGGCCGGCGCCGACCAGCGCCGTCCTGCGAGCAGCGCGGCGGCCAGTGCCGTGCTCCACGGCGCGAACACGACGGGTGCGACGGACTCGGGGTGCCGTTCGGCGAGGGGCTGCGCCCCGGTGCCGTAGAAGGCCTTGCGGCGCAGCCAGTCCCCCAGGCGCACCCGGTGTTCGTGGGCGGCCCGGACGGCGGGTTCGTACCGCACCCGGCGGCCCGCCGCCACCAGCCGCCAGCACAGGTCGACGTCCTCCCCGACCCGCATGCTCGCGTCGAAGCCGTCCCCCAGCGCGTCGGTCCTCGCCACCACGCAGGCGGAGGAGGCCCAGGAGACCGGCGTGCCGGGCCGTACCGGGGCGGGGTGCGCGCCGAGGTCGAGCGACGACCGCGAGTTCTCGTACCGTTCGATCCAGGTCGTGGCCGGAGCGGACAGTCCGGTGATCCGTGGGACGGCCATCGCGACCCGGGGGTCGGCGAAGTGCCGGAGCAGGGTGGGGACCGTGTCGAGGTCCAGGACGATGTCGGAGTCGGCGAAGACCACGTACGGCGTGCCGACCAGGCGCAGTCCGGCGTTGCGTGCCCCGGCGGGCCCGACGTTGTCGGCGAGCGCGACCAGCCGGGCGCCGTGCTGTGCCGCCACGGCGGCCACGGCGGCCGGCTGCCGGGACGCGTCGTCGACCACGATCACCGGGCGGCCGGGACCGATGCTCCGCAGCAGACGGTCGAGTTGGCGCGGGCGGTCGCGGACCGGCACGACGACCGTGTACCGGGGGTCCGCCGGCGCCGGCAGCGAGCCGGCGACGGGATGCGCCATACCCGTCTCCAGCAATCGGTCCGCGAGCAGCGCCCCCGCCGCGTCCCGCACGACCAGCACCCGCCCGGTGAACAGCCGCCGCGCCCGCGGCGTCAGCTTGAGCAGCCGCGTCGGAAACCCCCCGAGCAACGCCCGGCCACCGTCCACCACCCGCGTGTGCCGGTCGAACGCCACGACGAAGCCGAGGGGAAGCGTCATGAGCGGGAGCCCTTCGCGAGGACGGCCGCGCGGGCCGTCGGACGAACGCCCGGACAGGCGCTCGGACGCCCGGCCGAGCTGGCTCCGAGACGGACCGGACGGGCGTCGGAGCCCGGAGCCGGCGTCCAGCGGCGCGGGCCCATGGCGAGGACAGCCGAGAGGGACGCCGGACACGCGGCCGAGCAGACTCCGGGTCGGACCAAACGGGCGCCAAGGCCCGGAACCAGCGCCCACCGGCGCGGGCCCTCGGCGAGGACAGCCGAGAGGGACGCCGGACACGCGGCCCGACACGCGTTCGGACAGGTGCTCGGGCCGGCGTCCGGACGGGCGTCGGGGCCGGGGGGAAGCGTCACTGGGGTGCGCCTTTCGCGGTGGGGGGAGGCGTCGGCGGTGTGGAGGGGGCCGCGGTCCGGGCGGGGTCGGTGAGGCGGCCGTGGGCGTTCGGGGCCCACGCGGTGACGCGGCGGACGGTGGTGGCGACCATCGCGGCCGTCGCCCGGCGCCCCTCCGCTGCCGAGGCACCGGCCGGATCGCCGAGTACGCCCGAGGGTGACACCGCGCGGACGCCACGGGCCGTCAGTTCCGGCAGGAGCGCGGCCAGTGGGCGGGTGTCGCCGGCGACTGCGGCGTCGAGGCGGACGCGTCCGGGTGCCAGGTGCAGCAGCAGTGAGGTCTCCGTACGGCCGGCGTGGGCGTCGCCGCCCGGGACCTCGCAGGCGGTCCAGGCGGCGTCGTGGCCCTCGGCGCGCAGCTGGGTGAGGGCCCGGTCGAGGGTGACGGTGTTGCCGCCGTGGCCGTTGACGAACACGATCCGGCCCGCCCAAAGGGACAGCGACCGCGCCAGTTCCACGAGGACCGCGTGCAGCGCCTCGTGCCCGATCGAGACGGTCCCGGGGAAGCCGGCGTGCTCACCGCTGGCGCCGAAGGCCACGGCCGGGGCCACCAGCGGCGGACCGTGCGGGTCTTGCGGGCCGCCGTCGAGGGCGGCGGCCGTCCGCCGGGCGACGGCGCGGGCGACGACGGTGTCGGTGTCGAGCGGCAGATGCGGGCCGTGCTGCTCGGTGGACCCGACCGGGACCAGGACGAGTGCGCCTGCGGGCACGGCCGGCCACACGCAGTCCGCCAGGACGGGCGGCACGCTGTCCCCGGACACGGTCAGGCGGCCGTGGACTCGGCGTCGGCCTCCGCGAGCGCCGGCTCGGCGCCGGACCCGGCCGCCCTGCCTGACCCGGTCGACCCGGCGGACCCGGCGGACCCGGCAGACCCGGCAGACCCGGCAGACCCGGCAGACCCGGCGGACCCGGTCGACGGTACTGCTCCGCCGCCCAGTGTCAGGCGGAAGCCGGGCGGTATCACCAGGTCGTCGGGGCTCAGTTCGTGCACGGAGGAGTGGCCGAGGCCGAGGACGGCGGAGTCGAGGCCGCCGCGCAGGATGTCCAGCACGTTCTCGACGCCGGCCTGTCCGTTCGCGGCGAGGCCCCACAGGTAGGCGCGGCCGATCAGGACGGCGCGGGCGCCGAGGGCGAGGGCCTTCGCCACGTCGCCGCCGCGCCGGATCCCGCCGTCGAGCAGCACCTCGACCTGGTCGCCGACGGCTTCCGCGACGGCGGGCAGCAGCCGGATGGTGGCCGGGGTGGTGTCGAGGTTGTTGCCGCCGTGGTTGGAGACGGACAGCGCGGAGACGCCGGCGTCGACGGCGCGCTTGGCGTCGTCCACCCGGCAGACGCCCTTGAGGAGGAAGGGGCCGCCCCACTCCTCGCGCAGCCACGCCAGGTCCTCCCAGGTGGGCGGTGGGGTCCCCATCCATTCGCCGTAGGCGCCGAAGAAGGTCGGGGCAGCTCCGCCGGGGGCGGTCAGGTTGGGGACGGTGAGGTCGGGGACGCGGCCCGACCTCGCGTACCGCCACAGCCAGCCGGGCCGGGGCAGGACGTCCGGGGCGAACCGGAGCATGGTCCTGAGGTCGAGCTTGTCCGGGATGGCGGGGCTGCCCCAGTCGCGGCCGTGGGAGAAGGACCAGTCGAGGGTGACGATGAGCGCCTTGGCGCCGGCGGCCCTGGCCCGGTCCATGCGCTGCACCATGGTGTCGCGGGTGCCGCTCCAGTACAGCTGGAAGAAGAAGTCGGGCTGCGCGTCGGCCACTTCCTCCACGGGCTTGCTGGCGAACGAGCTGAGCCCCATGATCACGCCCCGGTTCGCGGCGGCCCGGGCCACGGCCACCTCCCCGTCCGGGTCGACCGCCTGCACCCCGGTCGGCGAGATGAGCACGGGCAGCTCGGTCGGCACACCGAGGACCGTCGTGGACAGGTCGCGCTCCGCGTGATGGCCCACGACCCGTGGCGCGAAGCCCAGTTCGGCGAAGGCCTCCGTGTTGGCGTCGATGGTACGGCCGCGCTCCGAGCCGGCGACGAGCGCGCCGTAGACCGAACCGGGCAGCCGCCGCTTCGCCCGGCGCCGGGCCTCGGCGACCGTCTCGAACCAGGGGTTCCTAGGCATGTGTCCCGCCCTTTCCGGTGGGTGTCGGGTCCAGCCCGGCCAGGGGGCTCTCGGCGCAGGCGCTGACCGGAGGGCGGCGCGTGAGCACCAGGTCCACGGGGCGCCGTGAGTGGTCGCCGGACGGTTTGGGAAGCAGGGCCGTGTCACGGTGGGCGAGCCGTTCCGCGCCGTAGCCCTGCACGCACTCGGGGTCGGGGCCGTCCAGGGGCAGTCCGGTGAAGAACTTCGCGGCCATGCAGCCGCCCTTGCAGGTGTCGTAGAACGCGCAGGAGGCGCAGGCGCCGCCGTGCTGCGGGGTCCGCAGCCGCCGGAAGAGCTCCGAGTCGCGCCACACCCCGGCGAAGCCGCCGACCTCGCGGACGTTGCCGGCCAGGAACTCGTCGTGGATGGCGAACGGGCAGGCGTAGACGTCACCGACCGGGTCGATCAGGCAGACGACACGTCCGGCACCGCACAGGTTGAGGCCGGGGAGGGACTCGCCGTAGGCGGAGAGGTGGAAGAAGGAGTCGCCGGTCAGCACGTTCTCACCGTGCGCGACCAGCCAGTCGTACAGCTCGCGTTGCTGTGCGGCGGTCGGGTGGAGTTCGTCCCAGACGTCGGCGCCGCGTCCGGAGGGGCGCAGCCGGGTCAGGCGCAGCTGGGCGCCGTAGCGGTCGGCGAGTGCCTTGAAGGCGTCCAGCTGCGGGATGTTGTGCCGGGTGCAGACGACGGAGATCTTGAAGTTCTTCATGCCGGCGGCGGCGAGGTTCTCCAGGGCCCTGACGGCCGTGGCGTACGAACCGGGGCCGCGCACCGCGTCGTTGACCTCGGCGGTGGCACCGTCGAGGGAGATCTGGACGTCCACGTAGTCGTTGGCGGCGAGGCGCTCCGCGGCTTCCGGGGTGATCCTGACACCGTTGGTGGAGAACTTCACGCCGACGTGGTGGGCGGTGGCGTAGTCCAGGAGTTCCCAGAAGTCGGCGCGGACCGTGGGTTCGCCGCCGCCGATGTTGACGTAGAAGACCTGCATGGCCTCCAGTTCGTCGATGACGGCCCTGGCCTCGGCGGTGCTCAGCTCGCGCGGGTCGCGGCGGCCGGAGCTGGACAGGCAGTGGGCGCAGGACAGGTTGCAGGCGTAGGTGAGTTCCCAGGTCAGGCAGATCGGTGCGTCGAGCCCGAGCTCGAACAGGTCGACCAGCCGGGACGGGGCGGGCGTGGTGGTCATGAGGTCCTCCCGACGAGCATCGAGGACTGCGCGAGTACGGCCAGGGCCCGGCCGTAGCGGGGCAGTTCGGCCTCGGTGAGTCCCGCGGCCAGGCAGGCGGCGCGGGCCGTAGGCGCGTCCGCGAGGGCCTGGACGACGGCCAGCAGCCGCCGGTCCTTGAGGAACGACAGCTTGCGGGTGCCGAAGTGGTACAGCAGCGCACCGAAGGGTTCGGGCCGCACCGAGACCTGCGGATGCAGGTCCCAGGCGCGGTCCAGGTCCATGGCGCGGTCGAGGTCCATGGCGGTCATCCGGCGGCGCCTAGTAGACGCCGCACATGCCGTCGATGGAGACCTCCTCGATCAGCTCGTCCGCCTCGATCAACGAGCCTTCGGCGGGGGTCCTCCCGTCCTGGATCTCGCTCTCCGGGACGGGCGGGGTGGCTGGTGATTCGTTCATGCGACTCTCCCTGGGCATCGCTCCCATCGGACATCCGGAGAATAATGACACCGGGTGCCGAAAGTGAAGACGCCGGAGGCACGGAGCTTCGAAGAGGACGCATTCGCAGAGGACACGGATGAAGACGACGGCAACGCAACGGCACTTGACGCCCTGCCACTCTCCGGCGCACGGCGGGCACCGGTGACGCGCCCGGACGTCATCGTGGTCGGGGCCGGCGGCAGCGGGGCCGTGCTCGCGGCGCGGCTGAGCGAGGATCCGGGCCGCAGGGTGCTGGTGCTGGAGGCCGGCCCGGTGCCGTCCGGCGCGTCGGCGTTCGCGCCGGAGTTGCTGGACGCGCGGCTGGTGCCCGGCGCGCAGCCCGGTCACCCCGCCGTCCAGCCGTACCCGGTCCGGCTCGCCCCGGAGCGTCCGTACACGGTCGTCCGGGGACGGGTCCTGGGCGGCTCGACGACCGTCAACGGCGGATACTTCGTCCGGGCCCGGCGGGCGGACTTCGACCGCTGGTCGGCCGCGGCCGGACCGGTCTGGTCCTACGACCGGATGCTGCCGTTCCTGCGTGCGCTGGAGACCGACCTCGACCTGGGCGGCAGCGAACTGCACGGCGACCGGGGGCCGGTGCGGGTCCGCCGCACCGGCCTCGGCCATCCCGCCGCCGTCGCGTTCCGGGCGGCCGCCCGGCGGCTGGGCTTCCCGGCGGAGCCGGACAAGAACGCCCAGGGCGCGCCGGGTTTCGGCCCGGTGCCGTGCAACGTCGTGGACGGGGTGCGCCTCAACACGGGCCTCGGTTACCTGCTGGGCGCGGCCGGCCGGCCCAACCTCCGGGTGGCGGGGGGCAGTACGGTCCTGAGGGTGGTCGTCGAGCACGGCCGGGCGACCGGTGTGGTGGTCGAGCGCGACGGGCACCGCGACACGGTGTACGGCGGCGAAGTGGTGCTCTGTGCCGGGGCGTTGCGCTCCCCGCACCTGCTGCACCTGTCGGGCGTCGGGCCGCGCCGCTCCCTGGAGGCGCTCGGCATCCCCGTGGTCAGGGACGCGCCGGCCGTCGGAGCGCGGTTCGGCGACCATCCGCAGGTGGTGCTGGAGTGGGCACCGCGGCGTCCGCTGCCGGAGCCGGCCGGTTCCTGGCTGGGCGGCGCGCTGCACCTGTCCTCGTCGGACGGGGCCCATCCGGGCGACCTGGAGATCCTGCAGTCCCTGGTCCCGCCGGCCGGCCTGACCGGCGGCAGGGTGTCGGTGCCCGGCGCTCCGCTGGCGTTCCTCGTCTCCGTCCAGACCCCGCGGCCGACGGGCCGGATGCGCACCAGGTCCGCCGATCCCGCGACACCCCCGGACCTCGACTACGGCTATCTGTCGACCGCGGCGGACCGGCGGCGGATGCGCGAAGCGGTCCGGGTCGCCGCCGAGCTGGCCGGCACGGACGACTTCGCGGCGGTCTCCGCGGGGCTCGTGGCGCCGGTGGCCGAGGTGCTGGGCGACGACCGGCTGCTCGACGAGTGGATCCTCGGGCACCTGGGCACGTCGCACCACACCTGCGGCACGGTTCCGATGGGTCCCGCCGGGGATCCCCGGGCCGCCGTCGACGCCCACGGCCGGGTGCACGGTGTCGCCGGGCTGCGCGTCGCGGACACGTCCGTCCTGCCGACGCCGCCGCTCAGGGGCCCGGCGGCCACCGCGGTCCTCATCGGGGAGGTCGTCGCCCACGCCATGCGGCGCGGCCCGGCCTGAGGACCGGCGCCCCGCGGCGGGTGCGGCTAGCCATGCAGGCCCCCGCGGCGGGTGCGGCTAGCCGGCCAGGTCCCGGTACCCGTCCGCGAGTTGCCCTACCGCCAGGGCCAGCAGGTCCCCCAGGTCGGCGCTCTCGTCCGCCAGCCACTGCTCGTACGCCGTGACGCACGCGGCCAGGGTGGTGCCGCCGACCAGCCGGGGCAGCAGGTCGGACGCGGGGCGGCCCAGCCGCCGGGCGGCGAACTCCGTGACGAGGTCCCGCCACGACGCGTACCGCACGGCCGAGTCCGCCTGGAGCGTCGGCACGCGCAGGATGAGGGCCATGCGCTGCCGGTGCCAGGGCACCTGGGCCGGGTCGAACCGGTTGAACTCGACGACCGCCGCGCGCAGCGCGTCCATCATCGGGGTGTCCGGGTCGGCCGCCGTCAGCAGCGCGTCGAGCCGGGTCAGCTGTTCCTCGAAGTCGCCCCACACGAGGTCGTTCTTGGAGGCGAAGTAGCGGAAGAAGGTGCGCCGGCCGATGCCCGCCGCAGCGGCGATGTCGTCGACCGTGGTGTCGTCGAAGCCGCGTTCGGCGAACAGCTCGAAGCCGAGCCGTTCGAGCGCGGCCCGCGAGGTCGCGCGCGGCCGGCCCGACCGGGCGGTTCCCGCGAAGACCGCCGTGTCGCCCCGTGGCGGCTCCATCCGCGATCCCTTCCCTCGGCACGCTCCCTGTCGGCCGACATCCTCGCACCAGCCGGGCGGACGACAGGAGGGGCGTGCGGGTACCGCCGCGACAGCACCGGAAAAAGAGTGTGCGGTTAATGGCCATCAACACTGCGGAGACATCGCCCACAGAGACAATCACCCTATAGAGTGCCCTTTATTTGCCGTGCGGGAGGGAGTGAGGTCGGTATGCGCATCGGTATGCCCCTGAGCTACAGCGGCGGTTTCAAGGAGGCCGTCGACGAGCTGCGCGACTACGAGAGGGCCGGTCTTGACATCGTCTTCGTGCCCGAGGCCTACTCGTTCGACGCGATCAGCCGGCTCGGCTTCATCGCCGCGCGTACCGAGCGGCTGGAGATCGCGTCCGGGATCCTGCAGATCTACACCCGCACCCCCACCCTCACCGCGATGACCGCCGCGGGCCTGGACCATGTCTCGGACGGCCGGTTCACCCTGGGCCTCGGCGCCTCCGGGCCGCAGGTGATCGAGGGTTTCCACGGACAGCCGTACACCGCTCCGCTGGCGCGGACGCGGGAGATCGTGGAGATCTGCCGGTCGGTGTGGCGGCGGGAGAAGGTCGTGCACGCGGGCCGCCACTACCGGATCCCGCTGCCGCCCGGGGAGGGCACCGGTCTCGGCCTGCCGCTCAAGCTCATCAACCACCCGGTGCGCGAACGCGTCCCGATCGTCCTGGCCGCCATCGGACCGAAGAACGTGGCGCTGGCCGCCGAGATCGCCGAGGGCTGGATGCCGATGTTCTTCCACCCGGAGAAGGCGGCGGAGGTCTGGGGTCCCGCGCTGGCCGCCGGATCGGCGGCGCGGGACCCCGCGCTCGGGCCGCTCGACATCGTCGTCTCGCCGCCCCTGGCGATCGGCGACGACGCCGGTGCCCTGATCGACCTGGCCCGGCCGCAACTGGCCCTGTACATCGGCGGGATGGGGGCACGCGGCCACAACTTCTACTACGACCTCGCGGACCGCTACGGCTTCGGGGCCGCGGCGGCCACCGTCCAGGACCTCTACCTGTCCGGCCGCAAGGAGGAGGCCGCGGCCGCCGTGCCCGACGCGCTGCTGCGGGCCACCTCGCTGGTCGGCCCCGCCGCCCACGTCGCCGAACGGCTCGCCGTCTTCCGGGCGGCCGGGGTCACCACCCTCCAGGTCCGGCCCCTGGCCCCGGACCCGGCCCGGCGGCTGGCCGACGTCGAACGGCTCAGGGCGATGGTCTCCTGAGCCGTCGACGGGATGCGTCAGCAGTCGCGGACGGCCGCGTGGACACCGCCGTCGACGAGGATGTCGACGCCGTTCAGGAAGCTCGCCCCGTCCGACAGCATGAAGGCGACGACCTCCGCGACCTCTTCCGAACGGCCGGTCCTGCCGAGCGGCGTCGCCTCGACGAGTCTGCGCATGGACGACTGCTCGGCCGCCTCCTGCCGGCCCTGCGGGGTGTCGATGATGCCGGGGGCCAGCGAGCAGACGCGGGCCCCGACCGGGCCGAGCCGTACGGCCTCCCGGCGGGCGAACCGGGCGACGCCGTGCTTGGCCCACGGGTAGGCCAGGGTGGACTGTTCGAGTTCCGGTCCGACGGCCTCCCGGATGCGGTCGAGGAAGTCCTCGCGCAGCGGCTCGTCCAGGATCGCGCCGATGGCCGGATCCGGGTTGTCGACGCCGGCGAGCAGGGGGGACATCGAGGAGAAGTAGACGTGCGCGGTGCCCTCGGTGGCGAGTGGGCGCAGCGCCTCGGCGAGCAGGGCGGTGCCGACGAGGTCGACCTCGAAGATGCGGCGCCAGTCGGCCATGGTGGGCGAGATGCCGGCGGCGTGGGCGACGGCGCGCAGCGTGCCGAGTGCGGCGACCCGGGCGGCGAGCCGGGCCAGGCCCTCGCGGTCGGTGATGTCGAGGGCGAACGCCTCGGCCCGGGAGTGCCCGGCCGGGTCGTCGAGGCTCGCCGCGACCGCCTCGGCGCTCGCCGCGTCCCGGTCGACGAGCAGCAGCACGTCCACGGTGCCGGCGAGCCGCCGCGCACACGCCTCCCCCATGCCGCGCCCGGCCCCGGTGACTATTCCTACGGTCGTCATGTGCTGCTCCTCGCCGAAGTGCTGTGCGGTGGGGGCGACCGGGTCCCCGCGGGCACCTCACCGGCGGCCGCACGGGACGCGGGAGGAGCGGGAACCGGACGGTCGCCGTACCCGCATGACAGCGAGCCGGTCCGACACCTCCCGGACGGCTTCCCGACAATTCCCGGACGTGACGGTCGTCACAGAACGGTGGCGGTGGCGGCGGTGGTGGTGCGGCGCTCAGCCCCGGGCGTGCCCGAGCCAGTAGCCGAAGCCCCGGCGGGTGTGGATCAGCGCGGGCTCCTCGCGGTCCACCTTGTGCCGCAGCCGGGAGACGAGCTTCTCGATGGCATCGCTCGCCCGGAACTCGCCCCAGACGTAGCGGCTGATCTGCTCCTTCGACAGCACGCGCTCGGCGTTGGCCAGCAGGTGGCGCAGCAGCCGGTACTCGGCGGGGGTCAGGCCCAGCGGGCGGGTTCCGCGCCTGGCCTGGCAGGTGGCGTCGTCCAGGACCAGGTCGGCGTACTCGGCCGTGCCCCGGCGGCCGGAGGGATGCGGGCCCCGCAGCAGGAGCTGGGCGCGGGCCAGGACCTCGGTGGTGCGGACGGGCCTGGTGACGTAGTCGTCCCGGCCCCGCCCGAGGACGGGAAGGAGGGTGTGGAGGTACTCGCAGGTGATCAGGTAGAGCAGCGGCGGGCGTTCCTCGGGCGCGATCCGGCGGCCCCGGGCGACGTCCCTGAGGTCCGGCAGCGTGGCGTCCCACACCACCAGGTCGAACCGGCCCCGCGAGAGCCGTTCGATCCCCTCGGCGCCGGTGGCCGCCGTGCCCGTGACGCGGTAGCCGGCGAGGCCCAGGGTGGTGGTCAGCAGATCGGTCTCGGCGGTGTCCTGGGCGACGATCAGGACGTCCCGGCCACCGGTGCGCGGCGGCGCCGGCCGCTCCGTGAGGTTCGCTCGCACGTCCAGCCCCTCTCCCGGCGACACGGCATCCCTCGACCCTAACAAAACTTGCGTGACTCAAGCAAAACGTTTAGCTTCCCTGCATGTGGAAAACGGTGCGGCGCGCCGGGTGGGCCACGGTCCACCTCGTTCTGGCCGCCGCGATGGCATTCGGAATGTGGATCTTCGTCACCGTCCTGCTGATCACCGCGATCGGCACGCTGGCGGTCGTCGGTGTCTGGCTGCTGCCCGAGACGGTGCTGCTGATCCGGCGGATCGCGGGCGCCAAGCGGAGCCTGACCGCCACCTGGACCGGGGTGAAGATCCCCGAGGTGTACCGGCCGCTGACCGGGACGGTGCGCGAGCGGGTGGTGACGGCCGTACGCGACCCCGGCACCCGGACCGACGCGCGCTGGATGGTCGCGTACTGGTTCTACGGCGCGCTGCTCGCCCTCGCCGTGCCGCTGTGGCCGGTGGGGCTGGTCGTCGACGGCGTGTGGTGCGGGCTGCTGCGCCGCGAGGCCGTCGTCCTCCCGCTGATCGTGCGGCTCGCGGACCTGGAGGCCGACTGGTCGACCGCGCTGCTCAAGCCGTCCCCGCAGGCGCAGCTCACGGCCCGGGTCCAGGAACTGGCCGCGACCCGCGCCGACGCGATCGCCGCGCACGAGGCCGAACTGCGGCGGATCGAACGGGACCTGCACGACGGGGCACAGGCGCAGCTGGTGGCGCTGTCCATGCGCATCGGACTCGCCCGGCGCGCCTACGGCGGGGATCGCGAGACCGGGCTCCGGCTCCTCGACGAGGCCCAGGAACAGGCCGAGAAGGCGCTGACGGAGCTGCGGCAGGTGGTGCGCGGCATTCATCCGCCGATCCTCAGCGACCGCGGCCTGGCCGGCGCGGTCCGGGCGCTGGCGGCGGGCAGCGGACTGGAGGTCGCCGTGGACGACGGCGGTCTCGACGAGGGGGTGCGGGCGCCCGCGGCGGTGGAGGCGGCCGCCTACTTCGCGGTGGCCGAGTCGCTCACCAACGTCGTCAAGTACAGCGGGGTGTCGCGGGCCGAGGTCCGGCTCGTGCGGGTGCGCCGCGGCCTGCGGGTGCGGGTCCGGGACGAGGGGCGCGGCGGCGCGGACGAGACCGGCGGCTCCGGGCTGCTGGGGATGCGGCGGCGGGTCGCCGCGCTCGACGGAACGATGGAAGTGTCCAGCCCGGTCGGGGGGCCGACCGTGATCGAAGTGGAGTTGCCGTGCGTGTGGTGATCGCCGAGGACAACGCCCTCCTGCGGGAGGGACTGGTCCTGCTGCTGACCTCGTCCGGGCACGACGTCGTGGCCGTCGCGGGCAGCGGGCCCGAGATCATGCCCGCGCTCCTGGAGCACCGCCCGGACGTGGCCGTGCTCGACGTGCGGATGCCCCCGGGCTTCCGCGACGAGGGGCTGCGGGCGGCGCTGGAGGCCCGGGAGCGGATCCCCGGACTGCCGGTGCTGGTGCTCTCGCAGTACGTCGAGGAGTCGTACGCCAGTGAGCTGCTGGGCGGCGGGACCAGCGGGATCGGGTATCTGCTCAAGGACCGGGTCGGCCGGGTCGACGAGTTCCTCGACGCGCTGGAGCGGGTGGCCGGCGGCGGTACCGCGCTGGACCCCGAGGTGGTCACCGAACTCCTCACCCGCCGCAAGGACTCCCCGCTCGACTCGCTCACGCCCCGCGAGCGCGAGGTGCTGGGGCTGATGGCCGAGGGCCACGACAACGCGACCATCGCCAAGACCCTCGTCGTCACCGAGCGCGCGGTCCACAAGCACATCGGCAACGTGTTCCTCAAGCTCAACCTGCCGCCGAGCGACAGCGGCCACCGCCGGGTGCTGGCGGTCCTCGCCTATCTGGCGCACGCGCCGCAGGAGTGAGCGGGACGTAGGGCACAGTGGGAGGGGCCGCCCCGGCCGGGGCGGCCCCTCCTCGCGTCTCAGTGCGTCGCGGCGGGCTCCGCCGTCCGCGGCTCCTCGGACGCCGAGTCGGTCGGGGCGGTCGGCGCGGGCACCTTGCGGCTCAGCTTCTCGCCCTCGACGTCGATGTCGGGCAGCAGCCGGGCCAGCCACTTCGGCAGGTACCAGGCCCTGTGGCCGAGCAGCGCGAGGACGGCCGGGACGATCGCCATGCGCACCACGAAGGCGTCGAAGAGGACCGCTATCGCGAGCCCGAAGCCGATCATCTTGATCATCGACTCGCCGGCGCCGATGAACCCGGAGAACACCGCCATCATGATCAGCGCGGCGGCCACGACCACCCGGGCGCTGTGCCGGAAGCCGGAGACGACGGCCTGCCGGGGCTCCTCACCGTGGACGTACGCCTCACGCATCCGCGAGACCAGGAACACCTCGTAGTCCATGGCCAGTCCGAAGACGATGCCCACCAGGAAGATCGGCATCATGCTCATGATCGGGCCGGTGGAGTCCACGCCCAGCAGTTCGGCGCCGTGCCCCTGCTGGAAGACCGCGACGACGGCGCCGAGGGCCGCGAGGACGGAGAGCAGGAAGCCGAAGGCGGCCTTGAGCGGGACGAGCAGGGAGCGGAACACCAGCAGCAGGAGCACGATCGCGAGGCTCACCACCACCGCGAGGTACGGGATCAGCGAGTCCTGTACCTTCTGCGCGACGTCGATGTCCAGCGCGGTCTTCCCGGTCACCTCGAAGGACACCCCGGCGTCCTTCTCGATGCCGGACCGTTCCCCGCGGATGGTCTTGACCAGGTCCTTGGTCCGCTCGTCGGTCGGGCTGGTGGACGGGGTCGCGGAGAACACCGCGGTGTCCCCCGCCTTGTTGAAGCGGGCCGGCGACACGGAGACCACGCCCTCGGTGGCGGCGATGTCCTTGGCGACCACGGACACGGCCGACTTGGCGCTCTCGGCCTCCCTGGCGTCGACGACGATGGTCAGGGGCCCGTTGAAGCCGGGGCCGAAGCCCTCGGCGAGCGCGTCGTAGGCCCGTCGCTCGGTGGTGGAGGTGGGCTTGGCCTCGTCGCCCGGCATACCGAGCTGGAGGTCGAGTACGGGGGTGGCGACCGCGCCCAGGCCGACCACGCCGAGCAGCAGGACGGGCAGGGGCAGGCGGACGACGGCCTTGGCCCACCGGGAGCCGCCGTTCTCGGTCCTCGCCAGCTTCCGGCGGTGGCGCCGGGAGTTGCGGCGGGCACCGCGCGAGAGCACCGCGTTCGGCCAGAAGCCGAGGATCGCCGGGACCAGGGTCAGGCAGATCAGCACGGAGACGAGCACCGCGCCGGCGGCGGCCAGGCCCATCTTGGTGAGCATCGGGATACCGACCACCGAGAGCCCGGCCAGCGCGATGACGACGGTGAGACCGGCGAACACGACCGCGGAGCCCGCCGTTCCGACGGCCAGGCCGACGGCGTCCCTGGGCGCGTGGCCCTTGGCGCGCTCCTCGCGGTAGCGGGAGACGACGAACAGGGCGTAGTCGATGCCGCAGGCCAGGCCGAGCATGGTGGCGAGGGTGCCGGTGTTCTCGGACAGGCCGAAGGTCTCGGACAGGGCCATGATGCCGGTCATGCTGGCGGCGACGCCGATGATCGCCGCGATCAGGGGCAGTCCGGCGGCGGCCAGCGAGCCGAACGTGACCAGCAGGACGAGGGCGGCGACCGCGATGCCGATCGCCTCGGCGCTGCCGCCCGCGGCGGGCTGCGTCGCCAGGGCGTCGCCGCCGACCTCGACGGTCAGCCCCGCGTCCCTGGCCTGGTCGACGGCCCGTTCGAGGTGCTGCTTGCTGACGTCGGTCAGGTCGTCGGCCTTCGCCGTGAAGGAGACCGTCGCGTACGCGGTCCTGCCGTCCTCGCTGACCGCCTTCGCCCGGAAGGGATCGACCGCGGTGGCCACCTGGGAGCCGTCGGCGGCCTCGTCGACGAGTCTCTCGACGGCCTTCCGGTGGCCGGCCGCGGTGACCTTCTCACCGCTCGGGGCGATGAACACGATCCGGGCGCTCGCCCCGTCGGCCGCCGTGCCCGGGAAGCGCTGCTCCAGCAGGTCGAACGCCTTCTGGGACTCGATCCCCGGCATCGTGAAGCCCTCGTCGGCGGCCGCGGGCGCCTTGGACGCGGCGAAGCCGACGGCGCCCAGGACCGCCACCCACAGCAGGGTGACGAACCACCGCCACCGGAAGGCCGTACGGCCCAGGTGATAAAGGACAGTTGCCATGACGGAGAGGCCTCCACAACGGGAATTCGGGGACGGGCGAGGGGAGCGGGTACCGGGGCGGGGCCGTCCGGCGCTCCGTGTTCCACCCTTTCGCGGGGCGGCGCGGGCGACGAGGGAGCACTCTCCCGGACGCGTGGTGTAGCCCGCTCCACCACCACGGCGGCGGGACCGGTACGGCAGGGGCCCGGATCCATGGATCGGATCCGGGCCCGGGAGGCGGACGGCCGGGGCTGCCCCGGTACGCCGGGGGCGTGGCCTACCAGCCGGTGGCCGAGTTTCCGGTCGGTTCTTCCTGGGTCCGGTCGGCGCCGGACCCGCGGCGGCCCGACACCAGACCGCCCGCCGCGCCGAGGGCCACCAGGCCCATCCCGGCGGCGGTGGCGATGCCCTTCGCGCCGTCCATGGTGAAGTAGGCGACCGCGGCGACACCGCCGTTGAAGAGGAACAGGAACCACAGCACCGGACGGGTCGACAGGAACGCCTTGATCTTCGGCTTCTTCGCGATACGGGTGCCGGTCACCAGCGAGACGGCGATCCCGGCGAAGGTCGCCGCGGTCTTCGCCGTACCGTCGAGCACGGCACCCGCCCCGCCCATGGCGGCGGCCAGGCCCACAACGAAGAAGGACCAGAGCAGCAGATCGGCGAAGAACGACTTGACGGTGGCGAGCGGCGACTTGGCGGCCATCGGGCAATCCTTAGGACGTGGGGCGGGGACGAGGGGCTGCTCCGCCCCGGGGATCTCTGCCGTCCACGATCCCGTCGCCCCTGCCCGGCCACGAGGGAGCGCGCTCCCGGACCCGTGGTGTAGCCCGCTACACCACGCCACGATCCGCCGAGGTCCGACGCCCCGGGGCCCGCCGGAGCGCCACCGTCTCCGGGCATCACCCGGAGCCTGCCGATGCCTCCCGGAGCCTGCCAGAACCTGCCGATGCCTCCCGGCGTCTTCTGGTGCCGCCCGGCCTCACCCGGCACTACCCGAGCCTGCCCGTCCCCACCCGGTACCACTCGGGCCCACCCGACACCACACCGGACCTGCCGGGCACCACTCAGACCCACCCGGCACCACTCAGACGCGCTCGCCACCACCCAGACCCACCCGCCCCCGCCACGGCCCACCCGGCACCACCCACACCCGCCACGGCCCACCCGGCACGACCCGGACCTGCCGGGCACCGCCCGAACCCGCCCAGCACCACCCAGACCCACCCGGCACCACTCAGGCGCGCCCGCCACCACCCAGACCCACCCACACCCGCCACGGCCCGTCCGAGACCATCCGCGCCCGCCGGGAAGCAGTCGGCGCTGCTCGGCGTCGGTCAGAAGTGGATCTCGGCCGGGCGGCCCGCTGGGTCGAGTTGGGGTGTTTCGGGGATGCGGCGTGCGGTCCCCTGGGCGATCCGGTGGGCGGACCAGGCCGCGACGGCGGCGTCGAGTACGTCGTCCGGGGGTACCTGGTCCGCCTCGCCGAGGGTGTCCGGGAGGACGATGCCGGCCTCGGCGAGCAGGGAGCGCCGCAGGTGCTGGCCGCGCCAGGTCTTCTTGGCGTGGGTCAGCGGTATCCCGCCGGCCAGGGCGTGGAAGGACACCTCGGGGTGGATCTCGTGGACGCGGTCGTCGGCCGCCCAGCACGCGCGGGCCTCCAGCAGCCTGGGGGCCAGCGCCCAGGCCTGCCGGCTGAGCCGGTTGCCGGTCAGCTCCTGGCAGCGGTCGGCGGCCGCCGGGTAGTCCCGCTCCCGCCAGGCCGGTTCGGGGGCGATGAGGAAGACGCTGTTGCGGCGCTTGCCGAGCAGGGCCTTGGCGGCGAGGTCGGCGGCGCGCCAGCCGTTCGCGACCAGCCCGAGCGGCATGTCCACCGCGACGATACGGGCCGTCGCGGCGCGTGCGATCAGCGCGTCGAGCCGGACGTCGACCAGGCTGCCCGCGTACGCCCCGTCCCTGAGCCCGATCCCGACCCAGCCGAGCTTGCCGCAGGCGTCGATCCCCAGGACGTCCATGCCACCCCACCCTCGTACGGGTGGCGCAGCCTACGCTGACTTCTGGTCCGCGCGCACGATCACGACCGGGCAGGTGGCGTGCTGGGAGACATGCTGGCTGACGGAGCCGAGCAGGGCGCGGGCGAACCCGCCCCGGCCACGCCTGCCGACGACCAGGGCCTCGGCGCCCTCCGCGGCGCGCAGCAGGACGTCGGAGGCGTTGCCGTGCACCAGGTGGGAGCGGACCGAGGCGGCCTGGTCGGGGCCGAGCACGTCGGTCAGTTCCTGGCGCATCCGGTCGCGGGCCTCCTCCGCGTCGACGTCCATGTCCACGGCGGGCCCCGACCAGCCGTACAGGCCCGGCAGTTCCCACACCGCGACCGCCTCCACGACACCGCCGACCAGGCCGGCGTAGCGCAGGGCCCAGCGCAGGGCCGCGTACGAGGACGGCGATCCGTCGACGCCGACCACGACGCGCGCCTCGGGGACGTCACTGTCCATGCCTTCCACCTCTCCTCAGGCGTTCGGCCAGCCCCCACCTCCACGCTGCGCGACGGTCGGCCGCTCCGCCAGAGGAGTACGGCCGGCGGCATGACGGACACCGGGCGGGCGCCCGGACCGGAATGCTCCGCCGGAGCGCCCCGGCAGTGGTGGTGCGGGCCGTCCCGTGGTGTGCTGAAGGGGACGGGAAGGACCCGCACAGGACGCGGGGAAGCGGCCGGCGGCGGTCGCGCACCGCGCAATCAGGATCCGCGAGAAGTGGATGGCGTCCTTCCCGCCCTTGTGCGCCGCGGCCTCGCCGGTGCGCGGGCCGAAGAGCCCCTCAGGGGGTCCGGGCGGCCCTGGTGTCCGGTCCGCAGCGGTTCCACGCTGGGAGACGGGGAGATCCGAGGAGGCAGTCATGCGCGGCAGCCCGCACACCGTCAGCGATGTGATGACCCACAGCCCCGTCGCCGTCGGCCGCGACGCCTCGTTCAAGGACGTCGTCGCACTGCTGGACCGGTGGAAGGTGAGCGCCCTGCCCGTGCTGGAGGGCGAGGGCAGGGTGATCGGTGTCGTGTCCGAGGCCGATCTGCTGCCGAAGGAGGAGTTCCGCGACAGCGACCCGGACCGGTTCGTGCAGCGGGAGCGGCTGGCCGACCTCGCCAAGGCCGGCGGGGTGACCGCCGGGGAGCTGATGAGCGCGCCCGCGGTGACCGTGCACGCCGACGCCACCCTGGCCGAGGCCGCGCGCATCATGGCCCGGCGCCGGGTCAAGCGGCTGCCGGTCGTGGACGGCGTGGGCCTGCTGAAGGGCATCGTCAGCCGCGCGGACCTCCTGAAGGTGTTCCTGCGCGAGGACGCGGAACTGACCGAGGAGGTGCGCCGGGAGGTCGTCGACCGGCTGTTCCCGCTCTCCGCCGACCACATCAGGGTCGATGTCGACGAGGGCGTGGTGACCCTGACCGGCTGGATCGAGAGCACGGATCTGGCCCCGGTCGCGGCACGCCTGGCCCGCGCCGTGGAGGGCGTGGTCGACGTCCGCTGCCACCTCGCCCCGGTCTCCGTACGCAGCGACATGAACTGACCCGGCGGGCGGCGGTCTGCTCAGCCCCTGCCGCCGCTGAGGTTGCGCCACTGGGGGCCGATGTGGCGCCACTCGGTGTCCCATTCGGCGAGGCGCCGGTCGAGGAGCCGGTGGCGGATCAGGCGGCCGGTGCCGTAGCCGACGGTCACGGTGAGCTGCACCGCGAGCGTGCCGGCCACGACCGCCTCGAAGGTCGATTCCGCCTTGCCCGGTGGTTCGGCGACGAGCGCCTCGCTGCGGTTGGCCCAGACCCGGACCTGGCTGCCCGCGGCCGCCGTGGGGAGGGCCTTGGCCCGGCCGGTGTGCACGGAGCCGTCGGCGGCGGTCCAGCGGACCGTGACCCAGGTCCTGCCGATGTCGTAGCCCGCGCTGACGGGCGTGCCGTGGGCGGCGCTCTCGGTCAGCTCGGCGGAGACCGGGTGGACGCCGGCCCACCGGTCGGCGATCGTCCGGTCCACGCCCGCGGCGGCGGCCCAGCCGGCGAGCGCACCGCCGACCAGGGTGAGGACCCACAGCGCGAGCACCACCCAGCCCTCCACGACGTCGCTGTGCCGCCGCAGCGGATTGCGCCGCCAGCGCCACCACCGCAGGTACCGCACGGCCGGCCCGTGCCGGTTGTCCCGCCTCATGGTCCGGTGCCTGCCTGCGCGGTCGGCGGGCCCGGACTCCCCTCGGCGTCCGGGAAATCCGGGTCGAGGTCGGGGCGGCGACTTGGTCCGGCCAGTGCACAGTCCACGTCGACGACGCCTTCGACGCCCCGCACCCAGCCGACGGCGACCGGCACCAGCGCGGTGTCCGTGACCCGGCCGGTCAGGGTCACGACGCCGTCGCGGACCCGCACCCGGACCGGTTCGGCCTCGGCGGCGAACAGGTGCGGGAGGACGTCGCGGCGGATCTCCTCGGCGATCTGCTCGTCGTCCCGCAGGAACACCTTGAGCAGGTCGGAACGGCTCACGATGCCGACGAGCACGCCCTGGGCGTCGACCACGGGCAGCCGCTTCACCCCGTGCTGCGCCATCGTGCGCGCGGCCTGCGGGAGCGTGGCGTCGGCCCGGACGGTGACGGCGGGGGTGTTCATCAGCTCCCCGGCGGTCGCCGCGGCCGCCCTGGTGAGATCGCCGGACCGCAGCTCCCGGGTGTACGCGCCGGAGGCGCCGTCCCGGAGTTCCTCCTTGCGCAGCAGGTCCGCCTCCGAGACGACGCCCATGACGTGCCGGTCGTCGTCCAGGACGGGCAGGGCACCCACCCCGCGGCCCCGCATCGCCTTCACGATGTCCTTGAACGCCGCTCCTCGCTGCAGGGCGACGACCGTGCGGGTCATCACGTCGCCCACCACGGACGGGGTGCCGATCATGGCGGCCTCCAGGGGTCGGTGCCGTGCGGTGACGCCTACGGGTTCGCGACCGGCACCCGCCACACCAGCGTCGTACCGCCTCCGTCGGGGCAGTCCCATTCCAGGCTGCCACCAAGTTCCGCCGCCCGCTCCGCCATGTTGCGCAGACCGCTGCGGCGGCCGTCGGGCGGGATGCCCACACCGTCGTCCCGGACCGTCAGCAGCAGGTCGCGGCCGTCGGTCGACAGGACGACCTCGGCGCGGTGGGCGCGGGCGTGCCGGGCGATGTTGGTGAGGGCCTCGGCGAGGACGGCGACGACATGGTCGGCGACCTCCTTGGGCACGTCGGTGTCGAGCAGGCCCTCCATGCGGACGCTCGGGGCGAAGCCGAGCACCGGCGCCGCCTCCCCGGCGACCCGGACCGCGCGGGCCCGCAGACCGGTCCCGGCGCCGTCGTCGCGGGCGCGCAGCCCGAAGATCGTCGACCTGATGATCTTGATGGTCTCGTCGAGGTCGTCCACGGCCCGCAGCACCCGCTCGGACGCCTCGGTGTGCTCGATCAAGCGGCCGGCGCTCTGCAGGGTCATCCCGGTGGCGAAGAGCCGCTGGATGGCCAGGTCGTGCAGGTCCCGGGCGATCCGGTCGCGGTCCTGGAGCACCGCGATCTCCTCGGCGTCGCGGCGGCGCTGGGCCAGCTCCAGGGCGATCGCCGCCTGGGCCGCGAAGCCCCGCATCGACTCCGTCTCGGGGGCGGTGAAGACCGGGCCGCCGCACTCGCGCGCCAGCAGGAGCACACCCCGTACGCCGCTGTCGCCGGTGCCGATGGGAATGGCCACGGCGGGGCCGAGCCCCTGGAACCGGGGCGGCTCGGGGGTGACCCGGTCGTCGTGGCCGACGTCCTCGCTGGTGACCGGGGCACCGTCGGCGAAGGCGAGGCCCATGAGGGTCTTGTCCAGGGGCAGCACCAGTCCCCGGTGGTCCTCGGCGTGCATGCCGACGGCGATCTCCACGCTGAGCGAACCGGCCCCCTCCACGGGTATGGCCACGGCGGCCAGCGCCGAGCCCGTGATGCCCCGCGCCTGCTCGGCGATGAGGGCCAGGGCCTCGCCGGAGTCGCCGCCGGACATCAGGCTGTGGGTGATCTCCGCGTTGGCCCGCAGCCAGCGCTCGCGCAGCCGTGACTCCTCGTACAGCCGGGCGTTGTCGATCGCCACGCCGGCCGCCACGGCCAGCGTCGACGTCACCGACGCGTCCTCCTCGTCGAACTGGGCCCCGCCCCGCTTCTCGGTCAGGTACAGGTTGCCGAAGACCTGGTCGCGGACCCGGATGGGGACGCCGAGGAAGGTGTTCATCGGCGGGTGGTTCGGCGGGAAGCCGTACGAGGCCCGGTGCTCGGAGATCTTCGCGAGGCGCAGCGGCTCGGGGTTGCGGATCAGTTCGCCGAGGATGCCGTGGCCCTCCGGGTAGGGGCCGATGCGGGCGATCTGCTTCTCGCTGACGCCGACGGTGTGGAACGCGGACAGCCGCTTGCCGTCGGGCCCGATGACCCCCAGCGCCGCGTACTCGGCGTCGACCAGCACCGCCGCCGCCTCCACGATGCTGTGCAGCGCCTGCTCCAGGTCCAGTTCCCGGCCGACGGAGAGGACCGCCTCCAGCAGGCTGTGCACCCGGTCCCGGGTGCCGCGGGCCGCGTCCAGCCGGGCCTGCAGCTCGTCCAGCAGTTCGTCGAGCCTGAGCTGAGGCAGCCGTATCCGGGCTTCCTCGGAGCTTTCCACCGGTCCTGTCCTCCAGATCCTGTCGACCCGCGCGTACCGGCAGGTCCGGTCACCTGACACGGTAGTGGGCGGCAGCGGGGGCGGGCACCCGGATCGGCCAACCGGGCACGGCCGGGCGGTGGCGGAGGGCGGTGGTGGCGGGCGGCCGTCCGGACGGCGGGGCACCGGTCCGCGCGTAGGGCCGGTCGGCCCCGGACGCGGGACCAACGGCACCTGCGCCGGGGTGTCGTCCGGGAGAGAGTCGTCTCAGGAGCGGCACCGATCCCCCGCGGTGTCGCTCCGCCCGTAACGCCCCCCGTGGCACCGGATCCCCGCCACGCCGACGCACCCGGACACACCCGGACGCACCCCGCCCGCGCCTTCCGGCGCGGCTCACCGACGGAAGCCCGCCATGGCCCACGACGACAGCGCGCCCGCTCCGGTGCCAGGTGCGCGCCGGAGCGTCGAGCTCGACGGCGTGGAGGCGATGCGGCTGCTGGGGTCGGTGTCCCTGGGGCGGATCGTCTTCACCCGGCAGGCCCTGCCCGCCGTCCGGCCGGTCAACCATGTGCTGGTCGACGGCGACATCGTCATCCGCACCCACGAGGGTGCCGCGCTGACCTCCCGCGCCCGGCAGGCGGACGGCACCGGGGTCGTGGTCGCCTATGAGGCGGACGTCATCGACCCGGACACCCACCTGGGCTGGAGCGTGGTGGTGACCGGTTACGCCCGTCTGGTGACGGACCCGCGCGAACTCGCCCGCTACGAGACGCTGTTGCGGCCGTGGCTGGACCGGACCATGGAACACGCGGTCCGCATCCACCCCGACCTGGTGACCGGGATCGCCCTGGTCGCCGACGACGGCTGAGCGGTCACGCCGACCGGGGCCCGCCGGAGGTCAGGGCCGTCAGGTCCACCCCGTACAGGCTGCGCCCGCCGACCAGTTCGCGTCCGGTGACCAGTTCGGGCCGGATGCGCACGAAGACCTCGTGGGGCGCGGGCACCCAGGACCGCGGGCCGGTACGGACCAGCCGGCGGTGCTCGGCGAGGTCGCTCACCACGGTCGCGGGACCGGTGACGACGACGCTCCAGCCGGACCGCGCGGCGGCGTCGACCGCGTCGCCCTCGAAGGCGACCACCGAGCCGTCGACGGCGCGCACCAGCTCCGAGGCCGCCGACGTCCGCAGCAGTACCGCGCCGTCGCCGTCCAGGCCGAAGTTGACCGGCAGTACGGCGGGCAGCGCCTGACGGGTGAAGACGATCCGGCCCACGGGCACCGTGGCGAGCAGGCTCAGGCACTCCTGCCGGTCGAGTTCGCGGAATCCGTCATTGGCGTACATGGGGCCGCCTCCTGCTGCGGTACCGGGAGCGTTCCGTCACTGGGTGTCAGGTCGTTCCGTCACTGGGTGTCAGGTCGTTCCGTCACTGGGTGTCAGGTCCTGATCCGGCGTCCGGTGACGACGCCGGGGACGACACGCACCCACAGCTCGCGCCGGCCCCCTGCCCAGGGGGCGCTGTAGGTCCGTGCCGAGAGCCTGCGGATGTCGTCCGGGTCGGTCACGAGGTGGGCGCGGCCACGGACCAGGACGCTCCAGCCCTCGCTGAACGCGTCGTCGATACGGTCGGTCTCGAAGGCCACCCGGCAGCCCGCGGCCCGCGCCGGGGTCGTGCCGGGAGCGGTGCGGAAGACGATCGCGCCGTCCACGACGCCGTAGTTGACCGGCACGATCACCGGCCCGGTGGCCGTGGCCACCCCGAGCCGGCCCACCCCGTGCGTGCCGAGCAGGGCCGTGCACCGGGCGGGGTCCAGCTCCACGAACTCCGGGTCGCGCCCGGCACGGGCTGCCCCCGGCGGGGACTCGGTGTCGCCGCCGGTGAGATGGGACAGCGTGGTGTGCAGCACCTCGGCCAGCCGGAGCAGGGCGCCCGTGCCCGGTGCGGCGAGCGGGTTCTCCTCCAGGTACTCCAGATAGCCGGGGGCGATGCCGGCCCGGACGGCGGTCTCCTTGCGGGTGAGGCCGAGTTCCGTCCGGCGTGCGGCCAGCCGGCGGCCCAGGTCCCCCAGGGGCGGCTTCTCCACGGTGTGCGGCCGTACCTGTTCGGCCATGACCGGTCACGTCCTCTCGTCAGGCCGCGGGAACGGCGAGTTCGTGCTGTTTCCCGCCGAGCACGACCTTGAGCGCGGCGCTCTCGCCGGCCCGGGCGAAGACGTCGTACGCCTCCTCCGTCCGGCTCAGCGGGAAGGTGTGGGTGACCAGCTGCGCGGTCGGGAGCCGGCCGGCGGCGGCCATCCGCAGCAGGGCCGGTGTCGAGTGGGTGTCGACCAGGCCGGTGGTGAGGGTGATGTTCTTGCTCCACAGGTCTTCGAGGTGCAGCGTGACGGGCCTGCCGTGCACGCCGACGTTGGCGACGCGGCCGCCGGGGCGCACCATGCGGGTGCACAGCTCGAAGCTCTCGGGTACGCCGACGGCCTCGATCACCACGTCCGCGCCGAGTCCGTCGGTCAGGTCCGCCACCAGCTGGGCGGGGGCCTCGTGGACGTCGGCCACGGCGTCCGCGCCGAACCGGTGGGCGGCCTCCAGCCGGGCCGGGACCAGGTCCACGGCGATGATCCGTTCGGGCGAGAACAGCCGGGCCGTGGCGACGGCCGCGAGCCCGACCGGACCCGCGCCGACGACGGCGACGGTGTCGCCGGGGCGCACCCGCCCGTTGAGCACGCCGACCTCGTAGGCGGTCGGGAAGATGTCCGCGAGGAGTACGGCGTCCTGGTCCGCGAGCGTGCCGGGCAGCTTGTGCACGGACAGGTCGGCGTGCGGGACCCGGACGTACTCGGCCTGGGTGCCGTCGATCAGGTGGCCGAGGATCCAGCCTCCGCCGCCCCGGCACTGGCCGTACCGCTGCTCCCGGCAGAAGCGGCAGCGGCCGCAGGAGGTGATGCACGAGACCAGCACCCGGTCGCCCGGCCGGACGCTCCGTACGTCGCTGCCGGTCTCCACGATCTCGCCGACGGCCTCGTGCCCGAGGACCGTGCCGGGCGGCACCTCGGGGACGTCGCCCTTGAGGATGTGCAGGTCCGTGCCGCAGATCGTGACGGCGGCCACCCGCACCACGGCGTCGGTGGGCTCCTTGATCGCGGGATCGGAGACTTCCTCCCAGGCGGACTGCCCGGGGCCGTGGAAGACGAAGGCCTTCATGACACGCTCACCGTCCTTGGTCGTCCGGTGGGTCCATCGTGTCCCCGCCCGGTGGGCCGCGCTTGGGCCGTCCGGCCCCCGGTGCCCGCCGGACGGGCCCCACCGGAGCGGGCGGAGGACGTTCGGGCCCGCTGGTACCGGGCCGAAGGGGCCGAACGGCCCTTCCGGAGACCCGCCGCCTCGGCTTGTCTGGGCCTATGGCCGACAACCACACCAGGTCCACGGCGTACCACACGACGCACAGCGCCGACGGGACGACGGTGGTGACCCTGCACGGCGAGATAGACGTCCTCGCGGTGCTGGCGCTGCGCACGGCCCTGGACGCCCTGACGTCCGGCCCGAAGCCCGACCTGGTGGTGGATCTGCGTGCCGTCTCCTTCATCGACTGCGCCGGGCTCGGCGTGCTGTGCCGGGCCCGGAACCGGATCCGGTCGCGGCAGGGCCGGCTGCGCCTGATCACGCCGGACGACGGCTTCCTGCGGCTGCTGCGCCGCACGGGGCTGGACGGCACCTTCGAGCTGGTCCGCGGGGTGTCCGGGCCGCCACTCCCCCGAGCGCTCTCCGACGCCCGCTGACGGCTCACCCGTCCCGTCCGCCGCCTTCGCTGACGTCACCACCACGACGACGAGGAGGTACGGTCCGATGCACGGCGACAGTGCGAGCAGACGGCTGTGGCGGTGGCGGAACAACCCGTTGCGGCGGCACGACGACCTCGTCGAGGCCTGGATCGTCCTGGCCGTGTACGCGGGCGTCGCGCTCGGCGGCACCGTCGCCGGCACCGTGACCGCGCAGGCCGCCGACCAGGTGTTCGCGCAGCAGCGGGCCGAACGCCGGTCCGTCCGGGCCGTGCTCGTCGCCGACGCGCCGAAGAGCACCGCGCCCGACGTGATGGGCTCGGTGCGGTGGACGGCGCCCGACGGGTCGGCCCGCACCGGCCCGACCCTGGTCGCGGCGGGCCTGCCGGCCGGCAGCCGGGTCGTGGTCTGGCAGGACGGCCGGGGCCGGCTGGTCGCCGCACCACCGGACGCCACGGAGGCGGGTCTGGAGGCCGGGGTCCTCGGGGCCGGTGCCGCCGGCGCCACCGCCGGGGTCGTGCTCGGTGCGGGAGCCGTCGCCCGGTGGCGGCTGGATCAGCGGCGGATCGCCCGGTGGGGGCGGGAGTGGGATCTCGTGGAACCGAAGTGGGGGCACCGGACGGGCTGAGCGGCCGGGCGTCAGTCCGTCCAGGTCCAGTCGGCGACCTCGGGAAGGTCGGTGCCGTGCTCGCGGATCCAGGCGTGGTGGCGGGTGCGGGTGTCGGCCATCTGCTGGCGCAGGGCGGCGGCGCGGACGGCGAGGCCGGGGACGCGGTCGATGACGTCCATGACCAGGCGGTAGCGGTCCAGGTCGTTGCGGACGACCATGTCGAACGGGGTGGTCGTGGTCCCGGACTCCTTGTAGCCGCGCACGTGCAGGTGCTCGTGGCCGGTGCGGCGGTAGGCGAGGCGGTGGATCAGCCAGGGGTAGCCGTGGTAGGCGAAGATCACCGGCTTGTCGGTGGTGAACAGGCCGTCGTACTCGAAGTCGGTCATCCCGTGCGGGTGTTCGTCCTTGGGCATGAGGCGGGTCATGTCGACGACGTTGACCACGCGTACGGCCAGCTGGGGCAGGTTGCGGCGGAGCAGCTGGGCGGCGGCGAGGATCTCCTGGGTCGGCACGTCGCCGGCGCAGGCGAGGACGACGTCGGGCTCGCGGGAGCCGTTCTCGGTACCGGCCCACTCCCAGATCCCGGCACCGCGCGCGCAGTGGACGCGGGCCTGGTCCATGGAGAGCCAGTCGAAGCAGGGCTGCTTGCCGGCCACGATGACGTTGACGTAGTCCCGGCTGCGCAGGGCGTGGTCGGCGACGGAGAGAAGGGTGTTGGCGTCCGGCGGGAGGTAGACGCGGACGACCTCGGGGCTCTTGTTGAGGACGTGGTCGACGAAGCCGGGGTCCTGGTGGGAGAAGCCGTTGTGGTCCTGGCGCCACACGTGCGAGGTGAGCAGGTAGTTGAGGGAGGCGATGGGGGCGCGCCAGGGCAACTGCCTGGACGTCTTCAGCCACTTGATGTGCTGGTTGACCATCGAGTCGACGATGTGCACGAACGCCTCGTAGCAGGAGAACAGTCCGTGCCGGCCGGTGAGGAGATAGCCCTCCAGCCAGCCCTGGCAGGTGTGTTCGGAGAGGATCTCCATCACCCGGCCGTGCCGGTCGAGGTGTTCGTCGACCGGGAGCACCTCGGCCTGCCAGGCCTTGCCGCTGGCTCCGTAGACGGCCTGCAGCCGGTTGGAGGCGGTCTCGTCGGGGCCGACCAGCCGGAAGTCGCGCTGGACGCTGGTGTCCCGCATGACCTGTTCCAGCAGGTCGCCGAGGACGCGGGTGGGTTCGTGCAGGGTGGCGCCCGGCTTGTGGACGGGGACCGCGAACTCGTCGAGGTCGGCGATGGGCAGGTCGCGCAGGAGCAGGCCGCCGTTGGCGTACGGGGTCGCGCCGAGCCGCTTCGTACCGTCGGGGACGCAGGCGAGCACGTCGGCGGTGGGGCGGCCGTCGGCGCCGAAGAGTTCCGCGGGCCGGTACGAGCGCAGCCAGGCCTCCAGCTGCCGCAGGTGGTCCGGGTTCTCGCGGACGCCGGCCAGCGGCACCTGGTGGGCCCGCCAGGTGCCCTCGACCGGTTCGCCGTCCACCTCGGCGGGACCGGTCCAGCCCTTCGGGGTGCGCAGCACGATGACGGGCCAGTGGGCGCGCTCGGTGACCCCGTCCTCGCGGGCCGCGCGCTGCAGCGCTCCGATGCGGTCCAGGGCCTCGTCCATCGCCGCGGCCATGGCCCGGTGCACCTGGTGCGGGTCGTCGCCCGTGACATGGATCGGGGCGTGGCCGTAGCCGCGCAGCAGGGCGTCGAGCTCGGCCTCGGGGAGGCGGGCCAGCACGGCCGGGTTGGCGATCTTGTAGCCGTTGAGGTGCAGGATCGGCAGGACGGCGCCGTCGTGCACCGGGTCGAGGAACTTGTTCGAGTGCCAGGAGGTGGCGAGCGGTCCGGTCTCCGCCTCGCCGTCGCCGACGACGCACGCGACCAGCAGGTCCGGGTGGTCGAGGGCGGCGCCGTAGGCGTGCGACAGGGAGTAGCCGAGTTCGCCGCCCTCGTGGATGGAGCCGGGTGTCTCGGGGGCCACATGGCTGGGCACCCCGCCGGGGAAGGAGAACTGGCGGAAGAGCCGCTCCATGCCCCGCACGTCCCGGGAGACGTCCGGGTAGGTCTGGCTGTAACTGCCCTCCAGCCAGGAGTTGGCCAGCACGGAGGGGCCGCCGTGGCCGGGTCCCCAGACGCAGAGCGCGTCGAGGCCGCGTGCCCTGATCACCCGGTTGAGGTGGGTGTACACGAGGTTCAGGCCGGGCGAGGTGCCCCAGTGGCCGAGCAGCCGGGGCTTGATGTGCTCGGGGGTGAGCGGTTCGGTGAGCAGCGGGTTGGACATCAGGTAGATCTGCCCGGCGGCCAGGTAGTTGGCGGCCCGCCAGTGCGCGTCCAGGGTGCGCAGTTCGTCGTCGGACAGTACGGTGGCGTCCTGGTTTTCGACCGTGGACATGGCTGACGCTCCGGAGGTCGTCGGTGCGGGGGTCATCGGGTGGTGGAGGCGGCATGGCCGGCAAGAACGCGGCGGAGCTGCCGCGCAGGACGTACGAGAAGGAACTGCTCCGCCTCCAGACCGAGCTGGTGAAGCTGCAGGAGTGGGTGCGGGCGACGGGCGCCCGCCTCGTGGTGATCTTCGAGGGGCGGGACGCGGCCGGCAAAGGGGGCACGATCAAACGGGTGACCGAGCACCTCAATCCGCGTTTCACGCGGATCGCGGCGCTGCCCAAGCCGACCGAGCGCGAGCGCACCCAGTGGTACTTCCAGCGGTACGCGGCGCATCTGCCGGCCGCCGGGGAGATCGTGCTGTTCGACCGGTCCTGGTACAACCGGGCCGGGGTCGAGCATGTGATGGGCTTCTGCTCGAAGGAGGAGTACCAGCTCTTCCTGCGGCACTGCCCGATCTTCGAGCGGATGCTGGTCGAGTCCGGGATCCTGCTGCGCAAGTACTGGTTCTCGGTGAGCGACGTCGAGCAGCAGGAGCGGTTCCGCAAGCGCCTTGAGGACCCGCTGCGGCGCTGGAAGCTGTCGCCGATGGACCTGGAGTCGATCACCCACTGGGAGGCGTACTCCCGGGCCAAGGACGAGATGCTGGTGCACACCGACCTCACCGAGGCGCCCTGGAACATCGTGGAGAGCGACGACAAGCGGCGGGCCCGGCTGAACATGATGGCCCACCTGCTGTCCTCGGTGCCCTACCAGGAGCTGCCACCGCAGGTCCTGGAGCTGCCGGAACGGCCGCCGTCGACCGGGTACGAGCGTCCGCCGCGGGATCTGCAGACCTACGTCCCCGATCACGCGGCAAGTCTCTGAGCGGCAGTGGTACCTGCACCGGCGGCCGGGCACCTCGCTCACACCCACTCGGGTACGACGGCGACCGGGCAGGCGGAGTGGTGCAGGGCGTCGTGGACGGTCCGGCCGAGCGGCAGGCCGCGGTGCCCTGACTTGCGGCGGGCGCCCACGACCAGCAGGTCGGCGTCGCGGGAGGCGGCCGACAGCACCTGGCGGGCGTGGCCCTCCACGGTCCGCCGGCGCAGCGTCAGGCCTTCGGGGGCCTCGCCCAGGGCCTCCGCCAGCCGCTCGGCGGCCGCCTGCTCGTGCGCCCGGGCCGGTGCCCCCGCCAGGAGCGGGAGGTCGGTGGTCTCGTACGGCGGGCACCACCAGGCCCGTACGGCCGCCAGCTCGGCGCCCCGCAGCTCGGCCTCGCGCAGCGCGAAGCGCACCGCTTCCCGCCGGTCCCCCACGCCCAGGAGGATCCGGCCGTGCCTGCCCGCTCCGCCGCCCCGGGTGTCCTGGTCGCCACGGAGCACGATCACCGGGCAGTGCGCGTGGGCGGCGACGGTGAGGCTCACGGAGCCGAGCAGGGCCTCGGTGAGGCCGTGGCGCCCGCGGCTGCCCAGCACCAGCAGACCGGCGTCGCGGCTCTCCCGCACCAGCGCGTACTCGGGCTCCTCGGGCAGCACCTCGGAGGACACCTTCACCTCGGGCTGCCGGCCCCGGGCCCGCCGCGCCGCGGCCTCGACGATGTCCTCGGCCATCACCTGCTCGGACGGCTCGGCGAGGGCGCCCGCGGGCGAGATTCCCTCGTACCGCTCCCAGAGCGAGGCGTGCACCAGCCGCAACGGTGTCCCGCGCAGGGCGGCCTCGTCGGCCGCCCACTCCACGGCCCGCAGGCTCGGCTCGGAACCGTCCACACCTACGACGAGCGGAAGCTCCTCCACGACGGTCACCGCCCCGCCCCGAGGCCGCCCGCGTTCCGGGCACTGCCCCGGCCGCGCGGGACGCCGCCGAGAGGCTCGGCGGCGGATTCGCCGGAGGGCTCGGCGGTGAGTTCGCCGAGGGAGCCGTCCGGGGGCTCGGCGGCCGACCTGTCGAGGGAGTCGTCCAGGGGCTCGGCGTCGGACCTGTCGAGGGACTCGTCGGTGGCGGCCGGCGGGCGGGCCCCGTAGCCGCCCGGGGTCCGGCCGGACCGGCGCGCGGTGGCGCCGGAGCGGGGCGCGGTGGCGCCGGAGCGGGGCGCGGTGGCGCCGGAGCGGGGCGCGGTGGCGCCGGAGCGGGGCGCGGTGGCGCCGGAGCGGGGCGCGGTGGTGCCGGAGCGGGGCGCGGTGGTGCCGGAGCGGGGCGGTGAGCCGTCGGGGCCTGCGGGGACGGTACGGAGCATGGTCTCCACCTCCTGTGGAGCGGGAACCTCGGGTCGGGCGCGGGATGTCGGCCTCTGCGAAGACCACTCTGGCCCGGAACGGGCAGGTGCGCCGGATGCCGAAGGTCGGTGGGGTGGGGCCGAACGGCCCTGACAGGAGCACGCTCTCCACCTCCTGCGGAGCGGAATCCGCGGGCGCGGGATGTCGGCCTCTGCGAGGGCCGCTCCGGCCCGGAACGGGCAGGTGCGCCGGATGCCGAAGGCCGGTGGGGGTGGGGCCGAACGGCCCTGGTCGTAAGGCCTGTTGGACCGGTCCGGCGCGTCCGTCTCGCGGCCGGCCCGGGCCCGGTGGATGCTGGGGCCCCGGCGAAAGGGGCTCCATGGGCGAGGGCGGCGGCAGACAGGTGAGGTGGTGCGCGCTCGCGCCCGGGCTCGGCTCGCTGCTCGGCTACCGGCGCGCCTGGCTGAAGGGCGACACGCTCGCCGGTGTGACCGTCGCCGCGTATCTGGTGCCGCAGGTCATGGCGTACGCCGGGGTGGCCGGGCTGCCCCCGGTCGCCGGGCTGTGGGCGATCCTGCCCGCGCTGGCCCTGTACGCCGTGTTCGGCTCATCCCGGCTGCTGTCGGTCGGCCCGGAGTCGACGACGGCCCTGATGACGGCCACCGTGGTGGGCCCGCTCGCCGCCGGGAACTCGGCCCGGTACGCGGTGCTGGCCGCCACCCTGGCCGCCGCGGTGGGCCTGCTCTGCGTGGTCGCGTGGGCGGCACGCCTCGGCTTCCTCGCCGACCTGCTCTCCCGCCCCGTCCTCATCGGCTACCTGACCGGCGTGGCGCTGATCATGACTGTGGACCAGCTGCCGAAACTCACCGGGGTACCGACGACGGGCACCGAGTTCTTCCCCCAACTCTGGTCGTTCCTCTCCCACTTGGGACAGGCACACGCGCCCACCCTCGTGCTCTCGGCGGCCGTCCTGGCCATGGTCCTCCTCCTGGCCCGGTACGCGCCCGCCGTCCCCGGTCCGCTGCTGGCAGTCGTCCTGGGCACAGCGGCCGTCACGGTGTTCGACCTCGACGGCCGCTTCGGCGTCAAGGTGATCGGCACGGTGCCCTCGGGCCTGCCCGGCCTCGGCGCCCCGGACCTGGGCGAGCTGCCCCGGCTGGTCCTGCCGGCGCTGGGCGTCCTGCTCGTCGCCTACACGGACTTCATCCTCACCGCGCGCGCCTTCGCCGGCCGGGGGCCGGACGAGGAGCCGGAGCTCGACGCCAACCAGGAGTTCCTGGCCCTGGGCGCGGCCAACCTCGGCGCCGGCGCCGTGCACGGCTTCCCGGTGAGCAGCAGCGCCAGCCGCACCGCCCTGGCCACCTCGGCGGGCGCCCGCAGTCAGGCGTACTCCCTGGTGGCCGGAGCCCTCGTCCTCGCCGTGCTGCTCTTCCTCAGTCCCCTGCTGACCCGCACGCCCTCGGCGGTGCTCGGCGCCCTCGTCGTCTACGCGGCGACCCGCATGGTCGACCTCGGCGGTTTCCGCCGGCTGGCCGCCTTCCGCCGCCGCGAGCTGCTGCTGGCCCTCGGCTGCCTGGCCGGGGTGCTCGCCCTGGACATCCTGTACGGCGTGCTGGTGGCCGTGGGCCTGTCGGTCGCGGAGCTGCTGACGCGGGTGGCCCGCCCGCACGACGCGGTCGAGGGGCTGGTGCCCGGCCTCGCGGGCATGCACGACATCGACGACTACCCGGCCGCCCGGACCGTCCCCGGTCTGCTCGTCTACCGCTACGACTCGCCGTTGTTCTTCGCCAACGCGGAGAACTTCCGGCGCCGGGCGCTGGCCGCCGTCTCCGACCGGACGGAGCCGGTCCGCTGGTTCGTCCTCAACACCGAGGCCAATGTCGAGGTCGACATCACCGCCCTCGACGCGGTCGACGACCTCCGCCGCGAACTGACCGCACGCGGAGTCGTGTTCGCCCTCGCCCGCGTCAAACAGGACCTCCTGGACGACCTCCGGACCTACGGCCTGGCCGCCTCGGTCGGCCCGGACCGCATCTTCCCGACCCTGCCGACGGCGGTGACCGCCTACCGCGAGTGGCTCGCGAAGCAGCCCCCTCGGTAGGCAGTAGGCCGTACGGGCCGCGAGGACGGCCGTACGACCCTTGGGGACGGCCGTACGGCCCGCCGGTGGGCTGATGGTCCCGGGGCGGCGGGTCCGCTCGGCCCATGGCGGGAGCGCGCCCCGTGGCACACGCTGGCGGCAGGACCACGTACACCCGCACCGGGAGGCCCGCCATGAACGCACCCCCGTCCCCCAGCGTGCTGCGCGCGCTGCCCGCCGAGTACCGGGACCGTCTGATGCCGGCCGCGCGGGAGGTCTCGTTCGCCGCCGGGACCCGGCTCTTCGACGAAGGCGGCCGCGCCGACCGGTTCTGGATCGTCCGGACCGGCAGGATCGAGCTCGACATGCATGTGCCCGGCCGCCGGGCGGCCGTCATCGAGAACGTCGGCCACAACGAACTGGTCGGCTGGTCCTGGCTGTTCGGCCCGCGCGTGTGGCACATGGGCGCCGCGGCGACCACCCCGGTACGCGCCTGGGAGTTCGACGCCGAGACCGTCAGGTCGCTGTGCCGGCAGGACCCCGAGCTGGGGAACGCCGTCGGCCAGTGGGTGGGCGAGGTGCTGGCCCACCGTCTGCGCGCCGCCCGTACCCGACTGCTCGACCTCTACGCCCCGTACGGCGCCGGGGCGAGCGTCTGACCAAGAAGCGACCGAGGAGTGACCGCCATGCACGGCACACCGCGCATCGTCAGCGACGTCATGACCACGACCGTCGTGAGCGTCGGACGCGGGGCCCCGTTCAAGGAGATCGTGCGGCTGATGCGGGACTGGCGGGTCAGCGCCCTGCCCGTGGTCGAGGGCGAGGGCCGGGTCGTCGGCGTCGTCTCCGAGGCGGACCTGCTGCGCAGGGAGGAGGTCCGGGACGCGGAGGAGGTCCGGGACGCGGAAGAGGTCCGGGACGGGCAGGAGGTGCGGGACGCGGCGGCCGAGGCCGGTGCGCTGACGGCGGGCGGGCTGATGACCGCTCCCGCGCTCACCGTCCGTCCGGGTGCCACGCTCGCCCAGGCGGCGCGGATCATGGCGCGGGGCGGGGTGAAGCGGCTGCCCGTGGTCGACGGGGTGGGCGTGCTCCAGGGCGTGGTGAGCCGCGCCGACCTGCTCAAGGTCTTCCTGCGCGACGACGAGGAGATCGCCGAGGAGGTCCGGCGCGACGTGGTGTCGTACCTCTTCCCGGCCCCCGCGTCCCTGCTGCGGGTGGTCGTCCGCGACGGCGTCGTGACGCTCGCCGGCCGGATCCGCGACACGTCCCTGGTGCCGGTGGCGGCACGGCTGGTCAGGGCCGTCGAGGGCGTGGTGGACGTGGACTTCGAGCTGTCCCCGCGCCCGGCGCCGAGCGTGGCGGCGGGCCCGGAGCGCACAAGTGGGGCCGGACGGCCCTAGCACGGCCCGCCCCGGCGGAGCGATGATCATTGGGGGCAGTCCGCGGTCTGCCCGCGCATCCGGTGAGGACGAGGGGCCGTCATGACGCAGTCGCGCACGTTCACGGAACAGGACCCGATCCGGGTCTTCCTGCTGGACGACCACGAGGTGGTCAGGCGTGGCATCACCGACCTGCTCGAAGCGGAACCGGACATCTCGGTCGTCGGCGACGCCGGTACCGTCCAGCACGCGCTCGCCCGCGGTCCGGCCCTGCGGCCGCACGTCGCCGTCCTCGACGTCCGGCTGCCCGACGGCGACGGCATCACCGTCTGCCGGGAACTGCGCGACCAGATGCCCGAGCTGGCCTGCCTCATGCTGACGTCCTTCGACGACGAGGAGGCCCTGCTCGACGCGATCATGGCCGGGGCGTCCGGCTATGTCCTCAAGCAGATCAAGGGCTCCGACCTGGTCTCCGCGGTGCGCACCGTCGCCTCCGGCCAGTCGATGCTGGACCCCGCGACCACGGCCCGCCTGATGCGGTCGCTGCGCGCCGACCCCGCCGAGACGCCCTCGGTCCCCGCCGAGCTGGCGAGCCTGTCGCCCCGCGAACGGGACATCCTCGCGCTGATCGGCGACGGCCTCACCAACCGCGAGATCGGCAAGAAGCTCTACCTCTCCGAGAAGACCGTCAAGAACCACATCTCCCGGCTGCTGGCCAAGCTGGGCGTCCAGCGCCGGGTACAGGCCGCGGTTCTCGCCTCCCACCTGGAACAGCCGGGTTCCGGGGAGCGCATGGGCAAGTGAGGGAAGGGCGGCGGCCCGACCGGACCGGATCAGCCGCTTGCTGGCGACCATCGCCGGCATGCCGCCGTACGCGCCGGAGAGCGTCGCCGGGTCGCGGGCCCGGCAGCCGCCGGTCACCCCCCCCGGCCCGCACGGCCCCCCGGCCCGCGCAGCCCGCGCAGCCCGCACGGCCCGCACGGCCCGCGTGGTCGCCGCGCCGCCGCGTCCGGCCCCGATCCCAGCCCAATCCCCGTCCCCACCCCGCCCTGCCCCGCCTGGCCGGGCCCGGCCCTGCCCCACCCTGCCTGCCCCGGCCCGCCCCGGCCCCATCCCCGTCCTCGGACGCGAGAGGGCCAACGAGCGCCCCGCAGCGAACAGGTTCGGGCGGTCGCGGCCACTAAACGACTTCTCCCCGCCCCGGCGCGCCGGAAGCGCTGAGATGACCGCATCCATCGGCGGGAAAGGGGTGGGGCGGACATGGCCGGCTCCCTCGGAGGCGAACGGACGCGCGTGGCCGTGACAGCGGAGACGGCGGCGCAGCACTGCCGGTGCGGCGGCGCGCCGGCCCCCGGCCAGGGGACGGGCGCCGCCGAGGAACGCTTCCGCGGTCTGCTGGAGGCCGCGCCGGACGCGATGGTCATCGTGGACGGCCAGGGCATCATCAAGCTGGTCAACGCGCAGACCGAGGCACTCTTCGGCTACCGGCGCGAGGAACTCCTGGGTCACCCGGTCGAGTTGCTGATGCCGCACCGCTTCCGTACCCAGCACACCCTGCACCGGGGCGGCTACTCGGCGAACCGCCAGGTCCGTCCGATGGGCGCCGGACTGGAACTGCACGGGCTGCGCAAGGACGGCACCGAGTTCCCGGTGGAGATCAGCCTCAGCCCGATGGAGACCGCGGACGGGCTGCTGGTGTCCGCCGCCGTCCGCGACGTCAGCGACCGCAAGGCCGCCGAGGCCCGTATCAACGAGCTCGCCGCCCTCGTCGAGTCCTCCCAGGACGCCATCCTCGCCAAGACCCTCGACGGGGACATCACCTACTGGAACGCGGCGGCGCAGGACCTCTACGGCTACACCGCCGAGGAGGCGATCGGCCGGCACGTGTCGATGCTCGCCCCGCCCGACCTCCGCGCGGAGGTCAGCGCGCTGCTGACCCGGCTGCGCCAGGGCGAGAAGGTCGAGCACTTCGAGACGCTGCGGGTCACCCGCTCCGGGGCGCTGCTCGACGTGGACGTCACCCTGTGGCCGACGCGGGACACCCGTGGCCGGGTCGTCGGCGCGTGCGCCATCGTCCGGGACATCAGCGACCGCAAGCGCGCCGAGGCCGAACTGACCGCCCTGTACGAGCAGCAGCGGCACATCGCGCTGACGCTGCAGCGCAGTCTGATGGGCACCCCGCCCGCGCTGCCCGGTCTGGCCACCGCCAGCCGCTACCGGCCCGCCACCCAGGGCGCCGGGGTGGGCGGCGACTGGTTCGACCTGATACCGCTGGGCGCCGACCGGGTGGGCGTGCTGATCGGTGACGTGATGGGCCGCGGGCTGGAGGCCGCCGCCGTCATGGGCCAGTTGCGCTCGGCGGCCCACGCGCTGGCGAAGACGGGGATGGAGCCGCGGCTCCTGATGCAGGCGCTGGACTCCTGCGTGGCCGACCTCGACGTCCCCGACCAGCTCGTCACCTGCTGCTACCTGGTCATCGCCCCCGACACCGGGACCGTGACCGTCTGCTCGGCCGGTCATCTGCCGACGCTCGTCGCGAGTGCCGACGACGGCGCGGTCGGCATCCTCGACTCGCCCGTCAACGCCCCGCTCGGGGTGGGCGGTGTCCTCTACGAGCAGTCCCGTACGGCCGTCCCGCCCGGGGCGACCCTGGTGCTCTACACGGACGGCCTGATCGAGACGCCGGGCAGCGACATCGAGGAGCGGATCGCCGAACTCACCGTCGTCCTGGAGAAGTTCTTCGCGGGCACACCGTGCCTGGAGACCGCCGCCGACCATGTGCTGGCGAGTCTGCTGCCCGACGCCGAGAGCCACAACGACGACGTCACCCTGCTGCTCGCGCAGCTCCCGGCCGCGCCGCTGGCGGCCCTGACCACCGATCTGCCGGCCTGCCCCTCCTCGGTGCCGGCGGGGCGGGCGTTCCTGCACCAGGCGCTCACCGCCTGGGACTGCGCCGCGGGCGCCGACGAGGCGCTCCTGCTGCTGTCGGAGACCCTGACCAACGCCGTCCAGCACGGCGAGGGCCCCATCGGTCTGCATCTGCACCGCACGGCCACCGACCTCACCGTGGAGATCAGCGACCGCAGCCCGCAACTGCCCCGGCCGCGCCGGGCCGCCGAGGACGAGGAGTCCGGCCGGGGTCTGCTGCTCGTCCGCACGCTCGCCGACAGCTGGGGAGTGCGGCCCACGGACGAGGGCAAGACCACCTGGTTCACCCTCCGGCTGTGAGGCACGTCCGGCCCGTCCGGATCCACGGGAGGTGTGGGAGAGGCTGCGGAAGAGCCGCCTCCGGTAGGTGAACTCCCCCTGGAATGTCAAGTGTTGACATGCCCTCAACGCGTGACTGATGATCACAGCTACGTCACGGAGCCTCCTCGGAAACTCCGCACAGCTGACGCATCAGCGTGCGCGGCCGCACCACGCGTATCCCGTCGGTCCTGCCCCCACTCGCCGATATCCCCGCGTTCCCTCCCCCCACCCCACCCCCACCCCTCCCCCTCCTCCCGATTCCGGCATTTCGCGCGATGCCGTCGTTCGCCGCGCCTCTGAACCCACTGCGCCTCTGAATCCACTGTGCCCCTGTTCCACCGCGCCTCTGTTCCGTCCCCGGTCCCGTCCACCCGACAGGAAGGCCAGGCCTTGCCGGTGCAGAACACCCCCCGCCTCGTCCGCCCCGCGTCCTTCGCCCAGCAGCGGCTGTGGTTCCTGGCCCAGCTCCCGGGCGGGAACACCGCCTACAACGAGACCTTGGCCTTCCTCCTCACCGGTCCGCTCGACCGCCGCGTCCTGGCCGCCGCCTTCGACGCCCTGACCGACCGGCACGAGACCCTGCGGACCCGGCTGGTGGCCGAGGCGGGCGGAGTGCGCCAGCACATCGACCCGGCGGGCCCGGGCGGCGTCCTGGACATCGAGGACCTCACCACCTCGGCCGACCCCGACGGACGAGTTGCGGCCTGCCAACTCCAGGAAGCGGAGCGGGAGTTCGACCTGGCGGCCGGTCCGCTCTGGCGCGGCCGGCTGCTCGCCCTCGGCGGCGCCCGCCATGTGCTGCTGCTGACGTTCCATCACAGCATCTACGACGGTGCGTCGATGAACGTGATGATGCGCGAACTCGGCCTGCTGTATGAGGCGTTGGCAGCGGGTGTGCCGGACGGTCTGCCCGAGCTGCGGCTCCAGTACGCGGACTACGCGGAAGCCCAGCGGGAGTCGGTGCTCGGCGGTGGGCTCGCCGTCCAGGAGGCGTACTGGAAGGACGTGCTGGCCGACGCTCCGCCCGTGCTCGAACTGCCGCTGGCGGGGCCACGGCCTGCGGAGCAGGGGTATGCCGGCGGCCGGGTCGGGTTCGAGCTGGACGCGGACATCACGGCCGCGCTGCGCGGGCTGGCCCGGGAACACGGGGCCACCTTGTTCGTGGCGGTGCTGACGGGCTGGGCCATGCTGCTGTCCCGGCTGTCCGGGCAGCAGGACATCGTTGTCGGGAGTCCGGTGGCGGGTCGTCGCGGCCCGGGGACCGCCGGGCTCATCGGGTTCCTCGTCAACTCGCTGCCGCTCCGCGTCGACCTGTCCGGTTCCCCGACCGCGGCCGAGGCCCTGGCCCGGACCCGGGCGGTGGTCCGCGCCGCCCTGGCCCACCAGGACCTGCCGTTCGAGCGGATCGTGGAAGTGGCGAACCCGCCCCGGAGCGCGGCCCACACCCCGCTGTTCCAGACCATGCTGGCCTGGGTCCCGGACCGGCACGACCTGCTGAGCCTGCCCGGTGTCGAGACCGTGCCGCTGCCGATCGCCCACGCCCCGGCCAAGTTCGACCTCGCCCTGTCGGCGACCGAGTCGGAGGGGCGGGTCACCGGGCATCTCGACCACGCGACGGCGCTGGTGGACACCGCCACCGCCGAACGCTGGGCCGGACACCTCCGGCAGCTGCTCACGGACATGGCCCGGCACCCGCACCGCACCGTCGACACCCTGGAGTTGATGGACCCGCGCGAGCGCCTGGAGCTGATCGGCGCCGGCGACGCCACCCGGGCACGGGAGGAGGACGATGCCCTTTCCGGCCCTTCCCGTTCCTCCGGCCCTTCCCGTTCCTCCGGCCCTTCCCGTTCCTCCGGCCCCTCCCGTTCTTCCGATCTCTCCGGCCACTCCGGCCACTCCGACGCCACGGCGACCGCCCTGCGTACGGCCTCCGGCCTCACGGAGCTCTTCGAGGCCCGGGCCCGCGCGCACCCCTCCGCCACCGCCGTCGTCGCCGTCGCCGCCGTCGCCGTCGCCGACCGGGATGAGGCGCTGGACTACGCGACCCTGGACCGGCGCGCCAACCGGCTGGCGCACGCCCTGGTCGCCCGTGCCGTCCGCCCGGGTGACGTGGTCGGACTGCACGCGCGCCGCACCCGCGACCTGGCCGTCGGCGTCCTCGGCATCCTCAAGGCCGGTGCCGCCTACCTCCCGCTCGACCCGGGGCAGCCCCGGGAACGCCTCGCCGCGATGGTCGAGGACGCCATGTGCCCCGTGGTCCTCAGCGACCACTCCGGCGCGGACCGCCCGCCGGACTGGCTCGACCTCGCCTCGGTCGAGGCCGAGGCCGAGGGGACGACCACCGGGGACGGGCCGCCGGCCGGGATCACCCGCTCCCCGGACCAACTGGCCTACGTGATCTTCACCTCCGGGTCCACCGGGCGGCCCAAGGGAGTCGCCGTCGAGCACCGCAGCGTCCTCAACCTCTTCTCGGCCTGGCACGACCGGATGGGCACCGCGCCGGGCGAGGCCGGCTCGGCCTGGTCCAGCATCGGCTTCGACGCCTCGGTCCACGAACTCCTGCTGCCCCTCACCACGGGCGGTGTGCTGCACATCGTCCCCGAAGAACTGCGGGGCGACCCGGAGGAGTTCTTCGCCTGGCTGCGTGAGCGCGGGATCGTCCAGGCCTTCCTGCCGCCCGCCTACGTCAAGTGGGCGGACGAGGACCCGGACCACCGGTTGCGCGGCCTGCGCCTGCGCAAGCTGCTGACCGGGGTCGAGTCGCTCACCGAGGCCGCGCTGCACCGGATGACGGAGCGCCTGCCCGGCCTGCGGGTCTGCTTCGGCTACGGCCCCACCGAGGCGACCCTCTACAGCACCGCCCACTACGACCCCCGCCCGCTGGACCGCCCGTGCCCCATCGGCCGTCCGCTGCCCGGCACCCGCTGCTACGTCCTGGACGCCCGGCTGCAGCCGGTCCCGCCGGGCGTCGTCGGGGAGGTCCATCTCGGCGGCGCGGCCCTCGCCCGGGGCTATCTCCACCGCCCCGACCTCACCGAGGAGCGTTTCCTGCCGGACCCGTTCGTGCCCGGCGCCCGCGTCTACCGCACCGGCGACCTCGCCCGCTGGGGCGACGACGGTCTGCTCCACTACGTGGGGCGCGCCGACGACCAGGTCAAACTCCGCGGCTTCCGCATCGAACCCGGCGAGATCGAGGCGGCGTTGACCCGGCTGCCCGGTGTCCGCGAGGCCGTCGTCCTCGCCGACGAGGACCCGGCGGGCCGGCCCCGTCTGGTGGCCGCCGTCGGCCGGGGCACCGCGACGGCCCGTACGAGCGCCGACTGGCGCACGGCACTCGCCCGCAGCCTGCCGGACTACATGGTGCCCGCCGTCGTCCTCGACCTGGAGACCCTGCCGCTGGGCCGCAACGGCAAACTCGACCGCGCCGACCTGCTGCGCCTCGTGCACGAGCAGACGAACGGCCAGGTCAACACGGCCAGTCCGCGCGACCACGTCGAACACACCCTGTTCCGCGTCTGGCAGCGGGTGCTGCTGCACCCCGCGATCGGCGTCGGCGACAACTTCTTCGACATCGGCGGCACCTCGCTGTCCGCCATCAAGATGGCCCACGAGGTCTCCGAGGCCTTCGGCCGCCGGCTGCCGGTCGCCGAGGTCATGGTCCGGCCGACGATCGAGGCCCTGGCCGCGCTGCTGCGCGAGGACGGCACGCACCGCGCACCGGGCAGCCTCATCGAGTTCCGCCGGGGCACCGGCCCCCGGGTGGTCTGCGTCCACCCGGCCGGTGGCACCGCCTTCTGCTACCTGCCGCTCGCCGCCCATCTGCCTCCGCGCACCGGCCTGTACGGCATCCAGTCCCCCGGGGTGAACCCGGGCGAGGACCTGCTGCCCACCGTGGAGGCGATGGCCGGGGCTTATCTGCGCCTCCTCGAACCCCTCGGCGACGGCCCGCTCGTCCTGACCGGCCTCTCCTACGGCGGGCTCGTCGCCCACGAGATGGGCCGCCTGCTCGGCCGTGCCGGACGGAGCGATGTGAGCGTGGTGCTGCTCGACACCCAGGCGACCGACGACGCCGAGGCCCGCGCGGCGATCGCGCCCGTCGACGCGGCGGAGTTCCGCGACAAACTCGTACGGTTCAACGGGATGTACCCGGGCATCGACGACGCCCAGGTGGACCGGTACTTCCGGATCTACAACCACAACCGGCTCACCGCCCGCGAGCACGTCCCGGCCGCCTCCCCGGCCCGGCTGGTCCTCGCCGAGGCCGTGCCGGACGGCGCCCGCACCCCCTTCCACGCCGAGGTCCGCGCCTTCTGGGAGCGGCGCGCGCAGGGCGACTTCCACGTGGAGACGATGGAATGCGACCACTGGGAGATCCTGGAGGGCGCCGAGACGGCCCGGGTCGCCGCGCTGCTGGCCGCCGAACTCGCCCGTCACGAGGGGCAGTCGACATCCGGGGCGCGAACTGTCGCCGTACCGGCGGGAGAAGCCCGATGACCGACCTCGGCACACCGTCCGGTCCGACCGAAGCCGGCCTCCCCCGGTCCGGGTTGGCCGCAGCCGTCCTCGACCGGGCCCGTCGTACGCCTTCCGCGGTCGCCGTCGAGGACGGCGGGCGGCTGCTCGACTACGCCGAACTCGACCTGCTCAGCGGCCGGGTGGCCGAGCGGCTGCGGGAACGGGGCGTGGGCGCCGGGCAGTCCGTGGCGGTCTGCCTGCCCCGCTCCTGGCAGCTGGTGTGCGTCATGCTCGGAATCCGCCGCGCGGGAGCCACCGTCGTCCCCCTCGACCGGCTCAGCCCGCCCGACCGGCAGCGCCACATCCTGGACGACTCCGGCGCCGTCGCGGTCGTCCACGACGGTACGACCGAGCACGCCCACGGGATCGAGGCCGACCTGCTCCTCGGCCCGACCGCATCCCCCGTCTCCGCCGCACGGCCCGCATCCCCCGTCGCCGCCGCACGGCCCGCATCCCCCGTCGCCGCCGCACGGCCCGCGCCTCCCGTCCCCACCGCACGGCCCGCACCCGCCGGCGACGGCGGCACGGCCTTCGTCTTCTACACCTCCGGCAGCACCGGCCGTCCCAAGGGCGTGGAGGTCACCGACGCGGGTGTGCTGCGGCTGGCCCGGCCGGGCTGGCTCGACCCGCGGCCCGGTGCCCGGTTCGGCTGCCTGTCCAACCCGGCTTTCGACGCGCTCAGTTTCGAGGTCTGGGCCCCGCTGCTCACCGGCGGCGTCTGCGTCGTCCTGGACGACTCCGAGGTGCACAGCCCGCACCGGTTCACGGCCGTGCTGCGCGAGCGCCGGGTCGACACCCTGTTCCTCACGGTGGCGCTCTTCAACACGGTCGTCGACCAGGTCCCCGGCTGCTTCGCCGACACCGCGCAGGTGCTCGTCGGCGGCGAACGGCTCGACCCGCGCGCGATCCGCACCTGGTACGACGCGAACCCGGGCTCGGCCACCGTCCTGCACAACGTGTACGGGCCGACGGAGGCGACGACGTTCGCCCTGTGCCACCCGATACCCCGCGACTTCGACGGCGACTCGGTCCCGATCGGCACCGCGCTGCCGGGGACCGGAGTGCTGCTGCGCACCACGGACGGGCGCCTCGCGGAGGACGGCGAGGTGGCCGAACTCCTCCTCTCCGGACCGGCGTTGGCACGCGGCTACCGCAATCTGCCGGAGCTCACCGAGCGGTGCTTCGTCCGGCTGGCGGACGAGGACGGCACCCCGCGCCGCTGGTACCGGACCGGTGACCTGGTGCGCCGGGACGCAGACGGGCGGGTGACCTACGTCGGACGGGCCGACCGGCAGGTCAAGGTGCGCGGCTTCCGCATCGAACCGGGCGAGGTGGAGCAGCGGATCCTGACCCTGCCCGCCGTCCGCCAGGCCCATGTCTGCACCCGGCGGGACGCGGCGGACCGCCATGAGCTGCTGGCCTTCCTCGTCCTCGGCGACGGCCTATCCTTCACCGACTACGCACGTCATCTCACCGCCGCCCTGCCGCCGTACATGCGCCCCCACCACACCCACCTCATCACCCGGCTCCCGCTGACCGCCAACGGAAAGGTCGACCAGGCCGCGCTGCTGCGCGACGCGGCCGCGCCGTGGCGCGGCAGCCGGGCGGACGCGGTGGCCGTCCGCGCGGACCAGCGTCCCGTCCTGGAGGCAGCCGAGGAGATCCTCGCCGTCGGCGGTCTGCGTCCCGACGACCGGTGGATCCCGAGCGGCGGCGACTCCCTCAAGGCGGTGCGGTTCCGCTTCGCGATCCTGGAGCGGTACGGCGTCGACCTCCCCCAGGACCTGGTGCTGGAGGCCGACTTCACCGCCCTCGCGGACGCCGTGCGCACCGCGCCGGCCGGCTCCCGTCCGCCGCTGCCACCGGCCGCCCCGGACGCCACGACCGCGCCGGCCACCAGCGAGCAGGAACGCCTCTGGCTGCTGCGGCTGCGCGATCCCGACGACCGCTCCTACGACGTACCGCTCGCCTTCAGGATCCGGGGCACCGTCGACCCGCGGGCGCTGCGCCGCGCGCTGTGCTCGCTGGTGGAGCGGCATCCCGCCCTGCGCACCCGGCTGGTGCCCGCCCCGGACGGCCTGCTTCAGCGGACCGAGCCGCCGTACGACCCCTGGCAGCCGCCGCACGCCCGTGCGGAGGAGCCCTGGCAGGAGACCGCCGACCGCTTCTTCGCCCACCGCTTCGACCTGACCGAGCCCCGTATGCTGCGGGCCGCCTGGACGGAGCGGGCCGACGGCGGCCTGTTGCTGCTGCACCTGCACCACGCGGCCGTGGACGGCTGGTCGCTCAACGTCCTCTTCCGGGACCTCGCCGAGGCCTACGCGGGCGCCGCCGGACGTCCGGCCCCGGCCGCCGGCCCGCTCGACCTCGCCCGCTGGCAGCGGGACCGGCGGGCGGCCCCCGGCTACGCGGACCACCGCGCCCGGCTGCGCGAGCACTACGCCGCCGCGCCGGAACCGTCACCCGCCCTGTCTGCATCCGAGTCCCAACCCCCACCCCAGCCCCAACCCGTGCCCCTGCCCCGGCCCGTGCCGACGTCCACCGCCCGGCCCCCGGCACCGGCCCGGGCGCGGCTGCTGCGCACCTCCCTCGACCTGGTCCGCCGGAGCGCACTGGACCGGCGCGCCGCGGAGCTCGGCCTGACCAGGTTCCAGCTGCTGGTGTCGGCGTTCGGCGCGTGCCTGTACGGCGTGACGGGGCAGGCCCGGCCGCTGGTCGCCGCTCCCGTGGCGAACCGGCCGCGCCCCGAGTTCGCCGAGACCGTCGGCATGTTCGCGAACACCGTGCTCCTCGGCCTGGACGCCCGGCCCGGCGACTCCCTCCGTGCCCACCTCGCGTCGCACGCCGACACCGTGCGGCGGGTTCTGCGGGGGCAGGAGGTTCTCCTCGCCGATGTCCTCGCCGACCCGGCGTTCCGCGGCCGCTCGCCCCTCTTCGACTACCTCTTCGTCCTGGAGAACACGGAGTTCTCCGCCCTGCGTCTGACGGACTGCGCGGTCGAGCCGCTGTGGCCCGAGCCGCTGGGCGCCAAGTGCGCGCTGACGCTGTCGGTGGTGGAGGACGAGTCCGGGTTCGCCTGCCTCTGGGAGTACCGCGACGACTTCGGTGCCCAACGCGCGCAGAGCGCGGCCCGGTTGTTCCGGCAGGCCCTGGACCGGCTGACCGGCGACGACGGCGGCGACATCAGCCTCGGCGAACTCGTCGCCCCGCACCGCACGTCGGCGACGGTCCACGGCGTCCCCGTGGCAGCGGACTTCGCGACGGTCGCCGAGGGCTTCGCCCGTCAGGTGGCCCGCACCCCGGACGCGCCCGCCGTCACCCTCGGCGGGACCACGCTCACCTACGCCGAACTCGACGCGCAGGCCAACGAGTTGGCGTCGCTCCTGACGGCCCCCGAGGATCCCGCCGCCCCGGCATCCGTGGCGCTCTGCCTGCAGCCGTCCGTCGAGCATGTCGTCGCCCTGCTCGCGGCGGCCCGGCTCAACCTGACCGTCGTCCCCCTCGACCCCGCCTACCCGCCGGCCCTGCTGCGGCACGTCCTGGACCACGCGGACCCGCTGTGCGTACTCACCGGCGCCCAGGACCTCGACGTCCTGGCCACGATCGCCCCGCCGGATCTGCCCCGGCACGTCGTCACCCTCACCCGCACACCCACCGCGCCGCCCGTGCCGTACCGGCACCGCGGACTCCGGCCGCTGTACACCCTGTTCACCTCCGGCTCCACGGGCACGCCCAAGGGGGTGCAGGTGCCCGACCGGACCCTGTGCAACCTGATCGCCTGGCAGCGGGTCGCGGGGGGACTCGAACGGCCCGCCGTCACCCAGCAGTTCTCCATGCTCTCCTTCGACGTCTCCTTCCAGGAGATCCTCACCACGCTCTGCTCCGGCGGCGAACTGCGCCTGGTGAGACCGGCCTGGCGGCAGGACATGCCCACCTTGCTGCGGCAGTTGGAGGCGGGCGGAGCGGAGCGGATCTTCCTGCCGTACGTGGCCCTGCAGCTGCTCGCCGAACACGGGGTGCGCGGCGGAGTGTTCCCGTCCCGGCTGCGTGAAGTGGTCACCGCCGGAGAGCAGTTGGTGTGCACAAACGCGATCCGGCGCTGGTTCGCGGGGCTGCCGGGCGGTGCCCGGCTGTTCAACCACTACGGGCCGACCGAGACCCATGTCGTCAGCGGCCTGTGCCTCGAAGGCGACCCGGGCGGCTGGCCGGCCCGACCGGCCATCGGGCGCCCGGTGGCGGGGGCCGTACTGCGGGTGGTCGACGAGGGCGGTCTGCCCGTACCGCCGGGGGTGACGGGCGAGCTGCTCGTCGGCGGTCCGATGGCGGGCCGGTGCTATCTCGGCGACCCCGCCGCACACGGGGACCGGTTCGTGGACGACCCCGAGCTGGGCACCCTGTACCGCACCGGCGACCGGGCCCGCTTCGACGAGGAAGGACTGCTGCACTACGCGGGGCGCGACGACGGCCAGGTCAAACTGGGCGGGCACCGCCTGGAACTGGGCCAGGTCGAGGCCGCGTTGCTGGGCTGTCCGGGAGTGGTCAACGCGGTCGCGGGCGTGCTGGACGGCCGGCTGGTCGCCGTCCTCCAGTGCCGGGGCGAGGATCCCGACCCGGCGGACCTGGCCCGGCAGCTGGCGCGGCTGCTGCCCGCCTACGTCCGGGTGGCCCGGTTCCGCCGCGTCACGGACGTGCCGCGCACACCGAGCGGCAAACTGGACCGCCGGGCGGCGCTCACCGCTCCGGGGCGCGAACTGCGCGCGGACGACCGGGCGGGCGACCGGGCGGGCGACCGCGCGGACGCCGGGCTGTCGCCCCTCGAACGGCGGCTGGCGGACCTGTTCCGGACTGCGACCGGGCGGAGCATCGCCGTGGACGAGCGGTTCTTCGACGCCGGGGCCACCAGCCTGGACCTGATGCGCTTCCAGCTCAGATGCGCGGGCGAGGGCGATCTCCCCTTCTCCGTACCGGACTTGTTCGAGCACGTCACCCTGCGCGCCCTGGCCCGGCTGGTGTCGGACGACGGCACCGCCCCGGACACCCCTGGCGCCCGTCCGGAACCGCGCCGGGCGGACGAGCCCGTCGCCGTCGTCGGCATGGCCGTACGGCTGCCCGGCGCGCCCGACCTGGCCGCGTTCTGGGACCTGGTCGTCTCCGGCCGGCGCGGCATCGAGCACTTCGCCGCGGCCGACGGCCGGGTCGGCGCCCGCAGCCAGCTGGAAGGGCCGCTCGCCTTCGACCCGGGCCGGTTCACGATCAGCCCGCAGGAGGCGCGGCTGATGGACCCCCAGCAGCGCCAGCTGCTGATGAACTGCGCCGAGGCCCTCGCCCACGCCGGGATCGGCGACCCGGCGCGGCTGTCGGTCGGTCTGGTCGCCTCCTGCGGCGAGAACACCTACTTCCGGCGCATGCTCCGCGACGGCGACCCGGACCTGCTGCCCGACTCCTTCCGGCTCGCCCTGCACCACGAGAAGGACTTCCTCGCCACCAAGGCCGCCTACCATCTCGGGCTGACCGGACCGGCGTTCACCCTCCAGTCCGCCTGCTCCAGCTCGCTCGCCGGGGTGCACATCGCCGCCGGGATGCTGCGGCAGGGCGACGCCGAGGTGATGCTCGTCGGCGGGGTCCTCGTCGACACCGAGCTGACCGACGGCTACACCTACCGGCCGCAGCACATCTTCTCCCCCGACGGGCACTGCCGGCCCTTCAGCGCGGACGCCGAGGGCACCGTGGGCGCGAGCGGCACCGCGGTGGTCGTCCTCAAGCCGCTGGCCGCGGCCCGCCGGGACGGCGACACCGTCTACGCGGTCGTCACCGGCTCGGGGCTCAACAACGACGGCTCCGGCAAGCTCGGATACAGCGCCCCGTCGCTGCCCGGGCAGCGCGCCGCGATCCGTGCCGCGCTGGAGCGGAGCGGCCGCCGTGGCGACGAGGTCGGATACGTCGAGGCGCACGGCACCGGCACCCGGCTCGGGGACCCGGTCGAGGCGGCGGCGCTGCGCCAGGCGTACCGGCCGGCGGCGGACGCGCGGCTGGCGCTGTCGTCCGTGAAGAGCCAGATCGGCCACCTGGGCGCGGCGGCGGGGGTGGCGGGACTGGTGCGGGCGGTGCTCGCGGTGCACCACGGGGTCGTACCGCCGACGGCCGACTTCGACCGGCTCAACCCGGAGATCGCCGACGGCCCGTTCCGGATCCCGGTCGCCGCCGAACCCTGGGCCGCGGACCGGCCCCGGGTGGCCGGGGTGAGCAGCTTCGGCATCGGCGGCACCAACGCCCACCTCCTGCTGGAGCAGCCGGCCGCGGTGCCGGAGCGGGTTCCGCCCGAGATACCGCCGTGCCTGGTGCTGTCCGGCGCCTCGGAAGCCGCCGTCCGCGCGGACGGGCGCCGAATCGCCGACTATCTGGCGGCCCGCCCCGAGACCTACCCCCAGGTGCTGCGGCACCTCCAGGCCGGGCGGCCCGCTTTGGCCCACCGCGCGGCGGCCGTCCACCCCGACGCCGCGTCCGCCGTCGCCTGGCTGCGGTCCCTGCCCGCGGTCACCGCGCCCCCGGCCCAGGACGCGCCGGCCGTGGCGGACCTCGACCCGCACGCCCTCGCCGGGGCCTGGACGGCCGGCCGCACCGTCGCCTGGCCGCCCGGCCCGGCGCCCGCGCCCTGGGACTTCCCACCGCCCGCCTTCGACACGGCCGAGTACGACATCCCGCGCGCCCCCGAGGCACCGTCCGCTGTCTCCCGGCTGCCCGCTGTCCCCCGGCTGCCCGCCGCCCAGTGGCTGCACCAACCCCTGTGGACCCGCTCACGGCGCGCCCGCACCGGCGCACCGGCGTCCCGCCGTACCGCCGTGGTGGTGATCGGCCCCGGACAGGACGGTGAGAACTGGCGGTTCCTGGAGCGCCCCTACGCCCGGGTGGTGACCGTACGCGCCGGACAGGGCCTGACCCGGCTCGGCGACGACCGCTACGAGGCCGATGTCGCCGACGCCGCACAACTCGCCGCCCTGCTCGACCGCCTGACCGGCGCGGGCGAACCCCCCGTCGACTGGCTGCACGCGCTGCCCCTCGCCCTCGGCGACGGCACGGACGCGACCGGTCTCCGGACCGCCGAGTGGGCCTGCCTGGACACGGTCGCCGCCCTCGCACTGGCCCTCGCCGACCGCCCGGCGGCGGACCGGCCCCGGGCCTGGCTGCTGTCCCAGCGGGCACAGCCGGTCACCGGGACCGTCCACGTCCCCCTGGCCGGTCTGCTCGCCGGGGCCCTCGAAGTCCCCCGGCAGGAACTGGGCGTCACGCTCCGCTGGACCGACCTGCCCGGCCCCGACCCGGCGGCCTGGGCCGCCCACCTGCCCGACCTGCTCCTCGACGACACCGTCACCGACCGGGCGACGGCGCTGCGCGACGGCTTCTGGTGGCACCGCACCACCGTGCCGGTGCCCGCCGGTGAGGCGCCCCGCCCTGCCGCCGCGCCGGGCACCCATCTGGTCCTCGGCGGCACGGGCGGCATCGGCACCACCCTGGCCGCGGACCTCCTCCTCCGGCATCCCGGCAACCAAGTCGTCCTGGTCGCCCGCGGTGCCGAAGTACCCACCGCGCTACGGCCGTTCGGCGAGCGCGTCACCCTGGTCACCGCCGACCTGGCGGCCGAGGAACCCGCGGCGGTCGCGGACCGGCTGATCCCGCTGCTCGACGGACTGGCGGGGGTCGTGCACGCCGCCGGCACCGCCGGGGGCGGGCTGCTGGCCCGCCGCGCACCGGGCGCCGCCCGCGCCGTCACGGCGGCCAAACTCCGCGGGGCCCTGCTCGTCGAACTCCTCGTCGCCGAGCACGCCCCCGACTACGTCCTGTACTGCTCCTCGATGGCGGCCCGGTTCGGCGGAGTCGGCCAGTTCGACTACGCGGCCGCCAACGCCTGTCTCGACGCCTACGCCCACCACACCGCGCCCGGCGGCGACGCCACCGTACGGACGAGTGTCGGCTGGGACGCGTGGCGGGACGTCGGCATGGCCCAGCAGCACGCCGCCCGCGCGGATGCCCGGCACCGGCACCACCTGACCGTGGCCCTCACGCCCGAGGAGGGCACGGCCGTCTTCGAGCGGGCCCTCCATCTCCAGCTGCCCGGTCTCCTCGTCAGCACGACGGACCTGACGGCCGCGCGCGCCTTCTACGAACCGGCCGACACCGCACCCGAACCCGCACCCACGCCCACACCCACACCCACACCCACACCCACACCCATGCCTCCCGAAGCGTCCGCCACCGCCGTGCGGCGCGACATCGGCGCGAAGATCACCGGAGTCCTCCTCGGCCTCCTCGGCGTGGACACCGTCGATCCGCAGGCCGCCCTGTACGACCTGGGCGCCGACTCGCTGACCCTGCTGGAACTCCTCGACGAGATCAAACGCCTGCACGGCACCGACATCGAACTGTCCCGGCTGAGCCACCGGGTGAGCCTCGCGGAGATCCTCGGCCACCTCGGCGGCGGCTCCGGCCCGCAGGGCACGGTGGTGGACGTCGAGGTGTGGCAGCGTGCCCCCGGGCCGGACGTGCTGTGCCTGGTGCATCCGGTCGGCGGGGACGTCCAGGCCTACCGCCCGCTGGTGTCCGCCCTCCCCGACGACCTCACCGTCTGCCTGATCGCCGACCCCGGACTGCGCGACCCCGGACTGCCGGACCGCTCCATCGAGGAGCGCGCCGCGCTCTATCTGGCCGCCGTGCGAAGGGAGTTCCCGGCACCCCGGCACCGACTGACGGTCGCCGGCTGGTCGTTCGGGGCGTGGACCGCGCTGTCGATGGCCGCGCTCGCCGAGGCCGAGGACCGACCACTGACCGCCCTCCATCTCCTCGACCCGCCACCACCGGGCGCGGGACACCGCCTCGCCGCCTACGACGAGGAGCGGCTACAGGCCGTCTTCGCCCGGGAGTTGCGCGGAAGCGGCGCGGGGCGGCGGCCGACGGAACCGGCCCCCGGGGCCGCCGAAACCAGCACGGAGTCCGGTCGCGTCTACGCCGAGCGGCTCGCTCGCCGCTGCCGGGCCAACCTGGCGGCCATGGCCGGGCACCGGCTGCCGCTGCTGCGCCGGACGCCCGCCGCGGTATGGCTGGCGGCCCGCCGCGTGGAGGAGGCCACGCTCGCGCCCGAACCGACCGCCCCCGGCGCCTGGGACGCGCATCTGCCCTCGCCGTACCGGCTGCACCACGTCGACGCCGACCACTACCAGATCGTCGCCGAGCCGCACGTCCGGGAGATCGCCGCCGCCCTCGCCGGGACCCTGTCCCCGTCCGGCGCCCGGCCGCAGCCCGCCGGACGGATCTGAGGAGACCACCCGTGCAGCATCCGTACACCCGCCTGCCCGCGCGGTCGTTCTGGCGCACCGCGGTCGCCGAACCGGACCCGGCGGACATCGACGGCCTGTGGACGCCGAAGTTCGCGATCGGCCAGGACGATCCCGTCGTCACCGCCGGATCCTGCTTCGCCGCGCACATCGGCCGGGCCCTCCTGGCGGAGGGCATGCACTGGTACGACGCCGAACTCCCGCCACCGGGCCTGACGGCCGCCGAGCGGGCGGCGCGCGGCTACCGCCGTTTCTCCTTCCGAACCGGCAACGTCTACACGGCCGCCGCGCTGCGCCAGTGGGTCGCCTGGGCGCTGGAGGAGGAGAAACCGCCGGAGGAGGTGTGGGAGGAGGACGGGCGCTTCCACGACCCCTACCGGCCGGCCGTGGAACCGGACGGTCTCGGCTCGCCCGACGAGGTGCTGCGCGCCCGCGCGGTCACCCTGGACGCGATCCGTACCGCCCTCACCAGGGCCGACGTGCTGGTGTTCACCCTCGGCCTGACCGAGGCCTGGCACGACGTCCGCACCGGCACCGTGCTGCCGATGTGTCCCGGAACCGTGCGCGGCAGCTACGACCCCGGCCGGCACGTCCTGCACAACCACACCGTCGACCGGGTGCAGCGCGACCTCACGGATGTGCTCGCGATGGCCCGCGGGGTCAACTCCCGGCTGCGGACGGTCCTCACCGTCTCCCCGGTCCCGCTGACCGCGACCGCCACCGGCCGCCACGCGCTGGTCGCCACCACCCACTCCAAGTCGGTGCTGCGCGCGGCGGCCGGTCAGCTCGCCGACGCGTCGGACGAGGTCGACTACTTCCCGTCGTACGAGATCGTCACGGGCTTCCCGTACCGGGCGGCCTTCTACGCACCGAACCTGCGCACGGTCACCCCCGACGGAGTGGCCTTCGTGATGCGGCACTTCTTCCGTTCCCTGCGGCCCGCGCCCGCACCAGCCACCCCCGCCGCGGATGTCACCGGCACCACCGGCACCACCGGCAGAGAGGACCACTGGTGTGACGACGCCGTGCTCGACTACTACGGCCCCCGCCCCCGCCCGGTTCCTCCTGCTCGGTGACTCGCACGCCGGCTGCATGGGACGGGCCGCGCTCCAGGCGGATCTGCCCTTCGTGGGCGGGCCGGTCGGCTCGGGGCGGGACTTCCTGGGGCCGTTCCTCGACCTCGACGGCGCGGACGGCGGCGACGGCGACCTCGTCTTCCGGAACGCGGAGACCCGGCGGCTGGTCCGGGAGTTCCTGGACGCGCTCGGGGTGACCGGGTTCGCGGAGCTGGGGGTGCCGCTCGTGTGCACGTTCGGGCTGAGCGCCCACACGGTGGCGACCCGGCAGAACTGGGACATCCACCGCGACCGGCACGCCACCGTGCCCGAGGGGTTCCTGCGCAGCGGCCTGTTCGGGGACCTGGTCCGGGCAAGCGTCCGCGGCGCGCTCGCCTTCTACGAGCGGACGGCCGCGCTCGGGCTGCGGGTGCTGGCCCCGCTGCCGCCGCAGCGCGTCCCGGGCATGTCCGACCCGGCCGTCTTCTTCGCCGCCCAGGACGTCATCGGCGCCGAACTCGCCGCGCGCGGTGTGGAGATCGTCGACCTGCGCGCCCGGGTCACCGACGGCTCCGGACGGCAGCGGCCCGTCTTCTGCGAGGCCGACGACACGATCCACGGCAACCTCGCCTTCGGCCGCCTGGTGGTCGCCGAACTCCTCGACCGCGCCCTGTGACCCCGCAACCCCGATCCCAAGGAGGTCCCCCATGGAGGACTACGCGCTGCGCGCCGTCGAACGGCTCACCACCCGCCCCGTCGAGCCGTACGACACCTTCACGCTCGCCCCGATCACCCCGGTGCTGGGCGCCGAGATCACCGGCCTCGACCTCTCCCGGGAGCTGACACCCCAGCAGGAGAAGGAGCTCACGCACGCGTTCCACACCCACCATGTGCTGGTCTTCCGCGACCAGGACCTGACCCCCGAGGCGCACAAGCGGTTCGCGGGCGTCTTCGGCGCCCTGCACCCCGTCGCCCTCGCGGCCGAGGGTTCGGACCCGCACATCCTGGAGATCAAGGCGGGCAAGGACTCCAGGGCCGTCGCCGGCAACGGCTGGCACTCCGACGGCACCGCCGACGCCGAGCCCTCCCTCGGCTCCATGCTGTACATCACGACGATCCCCGAGGGCGGCAGCGGCGGCGACACCCTGTTCGCCAACATGCACCTCGCCCACGACCTGCTCTCCCCCGCCCTGCGCGGCTTCCTGGACGGTCTGACCGCCCTCCACGACGGCGCCAAGCCCTGGACGGACGCCGGGCTGACCCCGCCGCCCGAGTACGACGTGCCGCGCACCGAACAGCCGGTCGTCGTCCGCCATCCGGAGAACGGCCGCAAGCTGCTGTTCGTCAACGCCCCCTACACCTCGCACATCACCCAGCTGGCGCGCGCCGAGAGCGACGCCCTGCTGGGGATGCTCTACGCGCACATCGCCCGTACCCCGCTGCTGCACTGCCGGGTCCGCTGGCAGGAACGCACGCTGGTGTTCTGGGACAACCGCAGCGTGCAGCACCACGCGGTGTGGGACTACTTCCCGCACACCAGGGAGGGCCGCCGCGTGGCCATCGACGGTTCGGCTCTGCACGCCTGACCCGGCCGGAGGGAGAGCGCACATGGCCACGTCCACGGCCGCCCCGGCGGCCTTCCTCGCCGCGCTGCGGTCCCCGGCCGCCGAGCCGCCCGCGGCCGGCTTGCCCGGCTGGCTGTGGCGGCTCGCCACCGCCGTCCACGGGGAACTGCCGCCGCCCTACGCGGACGCCTGGGCGACCCGGCTGCACGGCCTGCTCGGCGTCCCGGCCGGGCTGCGGGCCGTGCACCTCTGGCAGGCGGACACCGTGCTGCCGCTGCTCGCGCGGACATCGGACCAACCCGTACCCACGCCCGCGCCCACTCCCGCGCTCGCGGAGCTGCACCGCGCGGCGGCCCGGGGCGCGCCGGCCGACCGGGCCGCCTGGCGGTCGGCCCTGGGCCCGTCGCTGCTGCGGCTGTACGAGGCCGCCTACGACCGTGCCTCCGCCTATGCCGAGGGGCACGCGGGCGCCCGTGACTACGCGCTGGCCAACGGGTACGCCGAAGCCGAGGCGGACGCCTACGGCCACGAGTACGCGCGGCTCAGCAGCGAGGCGAACGCCCGCGCCTTCGCCGAGGCGCACGCCGAAGCCGTCGGCGCGGCGCTCGCGGCGGCCTACGCGGCCGACGACGCGCGGGCCTACGCCGACACGTTCCCGGAAGCGCAGCTGAGGGCGGTGTTACGCGCCACGGCGGCCGAGGGCGAGGACCGCCGGACCCGGCTGCTCCTGGCCGACGGTCTCCTCACGGCGCTCGCGGCTCCCCGACCGTGACTCCGGCGGCCCGGGCCGGCCGGGTCTCAGGTCCGCGGGCCCAGCAGCCGGATCGCGTCGGCGGCCACTGGTGCGTCGGCGTCGTTGGTCAGCTCGACCGAGGTGCCGAGACCGGCCGGCAGGCTGAACTCGCCGAGCGAGACCCAGGTTCCGCCGCGCGGGTCGGCGGCTCCGGCGGCCCGCTGGTCGACGCGTACGGTCGTGGTGGTGTCCGGCTGGACGACGGTGTACGGGGCGTTGCTCGCGCGGCTCGCGGCCGGGGGGTAGGACGCCTGGATCTCGTACACGCCGTCCTGGGGTACGACCGGCCGCCAGCGCACCTTCCGCTGGCCCGAACCGGCGGGCGCCGTGCGGTAGTTGCCCGACCAGTAGCCGGGGTCCGCCGTCGCCGTCGGCCAGCTGCCGCTGACGATCTCGAAGCCCAGCCGGTCGTTGTCCACGACCACCTCGGCGCGTACGTCGGCGGAGCCGGGCGCCTCGACCAGGCTGAGCGAGTCGAGGCCGAGGCGGGTGCCGCCGCCCCGGCCGGTCCCGGTCACCGCGCACCGCAGGGTGTGCCGGCCGGCGCGCAGCCGGGTGGTGCCGAGGCGGGCCAGGTCGAAGCCGTCCGCCGACTGCGCGGTGGCGTCGATCGCGTAGGCGGGCAGTCCGGAGCGGTCCACGGTGACGGTGGCCAGGGCGCCGTCCGCGGTGCGGTGGTAGCGCAGGAGCAGTTCGTACTCCCCGGTGTGCGGCGCCCGGAAGGTGAACTCCACCGCGTCACCGACCTGTTCGGGGGTGAAGTCGAGGCGTTCGGCACGGCGCGCCAGCGGATCGCCGACGGTCTGCACGGCACCGCCGGTGACCTCGGGGTCCGCGTCGGCGAGGGCGACGACGGTCTCCCGGTAGTGGGGGCCACGGCGCAGGCTGTCCCGGCCGCCGGTCAGCCAGTCCAGGGAGAAACGGCAGACGTTGACCCGCAGCGGGACGCCGGCCATGTCGCCGTCGCAGCCGTAGAGCAGCACGATGGTGCCGTCGGAGAGCCGGGCGAGATCCGAGTAGAAGGAGCGGTTCTCGTTGACGACCCGCTGGTAGCGGTAGGAGTAGCCGTCGTCGTAGCTGACCGCCACCGTCATGTTGCGCCGGACGGGTGAGTCGGGGCGGCTGAACAGCACCCGCCCGGTGTCGTGGCCGCCGGGGCCGCCGCTGTAGCGCAGCAGTCCGGCGTCGACCGCGTTGAACGAGCCGGTGGCGCCGTCGAACGCCGGCTGCGACCAGGTCAGGCCGTCGTCCGTACTGACGGAGACGATGCGCTGGCCCTCACCGCCCGCCGCGGCGCGGCCGTTGACGAACACGCTGCCGTCGGCGCGCTGCACCAGCCGTGCCTCGTTGATGGGGTAGGCGACCTGCACGGGGACTTCGCCGGTGGCCTGCCAGGTGGCGCCGTGGTCGTCGCTGTAGATCGGCGCGACGCCGTAGAACCGCTGGGCCACGGTGTTGCCGACGATCACCCTGCGGTGCGCGCAGTTGAGCAGCAGCCGGCCGGATCTCAGCTGGATGCCGTGGCCCGGACCCGGGCCGTGCAGCGCCCAGTTGTAGGGAAAGCCGTCGAACAGGCCCGCCAGGTTGCGGACTTCGCTCCAGGTCCGGCCGCTGTCCCGGCTGGAGATCACATAGAGGTCGCCCGAGTCGCCCGAGCAGGAGGTGTTCTCGGGCAGCCGGAGCGAGAGCATGTAGAAGAGGAAGACCTCCCGCGTGTGGCGGTCCACGACCAGCGCCGGGTTGCCCCAGGACTCGCCGTCGACGGAGGTGACCAGGGTGCGGCTCTCCTCCCAGCTCCGGCCGCCGTCGGTGCTGCGGCGCAGCAGCAGGTCGCGCGGTCCGGCGTCGCACACCTCGTGGCGGCCCTCGGTGACGGCCAGGACGGTGTCGTCGGGCAGTACGGCGAGCGCGTGCACGTGGTAGCTGACCAGCGGGCCCTCTCCGGAGTCCCAGAGCGTCTGCTCCTCGAAGGAGGTGCCGTGCCGGCCGGCGGCCTGGGCCGGCGATCCGAGGGCCACGGAGCCCAACGCGGCGGTCGCCGAGGCGCCGACGACTCCGAGGGTGAAGGATCTGCGGTTCATGGCGGTGCGGTGCGGTCCGCTGTCGGACATGGTGGGCCACCCCTTCCGGGCGGTACGGAGGTGAGGGAACCGGCGCGGGACGTCACGCGCGGGATCAGGCTCGTACGAGATGCGCGTCGAGCGGAGCGAGCAGGTCCAGCAGTGCCTTGCGCTCCCCGTCGGAGCACGGCGTGAAGGGCGGCGCGACATGGGGCGGGCACAGCCCTCGTGCGGCGAGGACGGCCTTCACCGCGGGCACCCCGGGTCGTACGGTGTGCAGCGCCAGCACCGCGTCGAGCACCCGTTGTGCGCGCCGCGCGTCCTCGTCGCGGCCCTCGCGGTGGGCACGGAACAGCTCGACGGCCGCCCCGGGGGCCAGGTTGGCCACCCCGAGCACCACACCGTCGGCGCCGAGCCGGAGCGCGTCCAGCGCCTGCCGCTCCGCGCCCTGGCTCACGCCGAAGTCCTCGCGCCGGCGGGCCGCCGCAAGGGCGTGGCCGAACAGGGCGAGGTCGCCCGAGCTGTCCTTGATGCCCACCAGGTGGGCGAGGCCGGTCAGTACGTCGAGCAGGGCGGGGGTGAGCGGGTTGCCGTAGCGGGGGGCGTGGTAGGCGACGACGGGGATGCCGAGGCCGGCCAGGGCGGTGTAGTGGGCGACGATCTCGTCGTGCCGGTGGTGGAAGTAGATCGGCGGGCTGAGCACCAGCGCGTCCGGCGCGGCGGGCCGGACGGCCTCCGCCCGCTCCAGCGCCTCGGCGGTGCCGGGCGCGGTGATGTTGATCAACACCGGTCCGTTGTCCGTCAGTTCACGCCAGTCGGCGGCCACCTCGGTGGCGAAGTCGGTGAGTTGTGCGGTGGGGAGCAGGGGGCCTTCGCCGTTGCTGCCGAAGAGCATGAGGCCGCGGGTGCCGGCCGCGGCGAGCGCGCCGAGCAGAGGGACGGCGGCTGTGGACGAGGGGCGGCCCGGGTGGTCCATGGGGGTGACCAACGGGGCGATTACTCCGGAAAGCAATGCGCGTCCGTCGATCTGTCTTCGTTCGGGTGCTGCGCCGTCGTGGCTGGTCGCGCAGTTCCCCGCGCCCCTGCGGGGCGCTGTTCTGCCGTCCATCAGTAGCCCCTGATCTCGGGCCAGGCCAGTTCGACTCCGGCGCGGGTGAGTTCGTGCTGGAAGCGGTGCAGCCGGTCCTCGTCCTCGTAGACCTGCCCGGGTTCCAGACGGTGGTCCAGGCAGTGCGCGGCCAGTGATCCGGCTGCCTCGCCGATGTTCCACTCGACGGGGTGCAGGCGGTAGCAGCCGTTGGTGATGTGGGTGGTGCCGATGTTCTTGCACACGGGCAGCAGGTTGCGCACACGGACGGGGAGCAGGGCGCCCAGGGGGATCCGGAAGGGGCTGCTGGCGACGTCGATGTAGGTGTCGCCGCCGGTGGAGGGGTGGAGGTCGATGCGGTACATGCCGATGCCGACGGAGTCCGGGTACGGCATCGCGCCGTGTTCGCCGCGGACGGCGAGGGACAGGTCCTGTTCGACGATCCGGCGGCGGGCGACGATCCGGCGTGACTCACGGATGTACGGGGCCTTGGCCAGCCCGTCGGCCGTGCCGAGGACATCGCCGCGCAGTCGCAGTCCGGGCCAGCCGGTGCCGCCGTCGGGACGGGGGGCCTCGGTCTGCAGCCAGTAGAGCATGCTCATGCTGAGCTCGCGGGCGCCCGCCAGATGCCGGTCCCGTTCCTTGTCGTCGACCCCGATGAGCGGTCCGGGCAGATAGTCGATCATGGGCCAGTTGACGATGGTCACATCGCTCGCGGCGAAACCCGGCCGGTACAGCTTCCGGGAGACCACCCGGCGGAACTCCCACAACTCCTTGTCGCCCGCGTCCCTGCTCTGGTCGGCGACGACCGGTCCGGAGTCCGTGTTGGGGGTGAAGCCGCGCGGTACGGTCTCCAGCGTCCTCGGGTCGGGCGCGCTCAGGCTCAGCAGCCGGTTCGGCCACTGCGGGGGGTGGTAGGCGGCCCAGGTGTCGTAACCGGCCGGCCGGTCGACGGTGTGGTCCTCCCCGGGCACATGGTCGACGGCGAACACCCAGGAGAACGCCTGTATGTTGGAGGGCTGGGCCTCCTCGGGCGCGCTCGGCTCGCCGGTGTCCCGCCGGGACTCGAAGCCCGTCACGTGCTCGGTGCCGGTCAGCGGCAGCAGGTCGCCGAGTTCCGTGGCGTCCATGACGTACGGTGCCGATACTTCGACCCGCGTGCCGTCGGGGCCCTCGACGACCACGGACCGTACCCGGTCGCCGTCCACGGAAGCGGCCACCGGACGGTGCCGGTACAGGATCCGCAGCCGGCCGGCGGCCACGTAGGGCGCGACCATGGCCTCCAGGACGGCGGCGCCCACCCTCGGCTCGTGGCAGAGCGCGCTCACCCGTCCCTCGCCCGGGTTGAGGTACGGGCGTCGGCGGGCCTCGTCGGTGAGCGGGTACCAGGTCCGGTAGTGCGCGCGGATCGCCTCGCGCAGGGCGCGGTAGGTGCGGGTGGCGCCGAACTGCTCGATCCAGGCGTGCTCGTCGGGCGGTACGCCCTGGCTGGTGAGCTGACCGCCGATCCAGTCGGTCTCCTCGGTGAGCAGGACCGACCGGCCCCGGTCGAGGGCGGCCAGCGCCGCGGCCACACCGCCCAGGCCCCCGCCGACGACAAGGATGTCAGCGGCCGCCGCCGTAGCTGCGCTCATGTGCCGCTCCCCTCCGGGCCGATCGTGAATTCCCTGGTCCCGCCGGGTACCTCCATCGGCACGGGCGGGCCCCCGTCCGGCGGGGTGACGAGCAGGTCGCCGTCGCCCTCGGCGATCCCGGTGACCCGGTCGCCGGTGCGCCGGTAGCCCCGTACGACGACACCGGGCGCCATGTCCAGCAGGACCCGTCCGTCGAGGTGGACGGTGAGCCGGTCGGCCGCCCGGACGTCGAGGCGGCCCTCGCCGAGCGGCAGGTTGCACAGTTCGGCCGGTTCACCCGGGTGGGCGAACCGCCAGCCGTCGGGGCGTGCGTCGGCGAGTTCACCGAAGGCGAGATAGGCCAGCAGACCGCCCCAGGCCATCAGCCCGTCCGAACGTTTCTGAAAGCTCGTCAAGTTCTCTCCCTCGACGGCCGGATAGTTCTCCCGCACATGGCCGTGCACCCGCCACTCGTCGAGAAACAGCCGCAGCAGGGCGTCCACCACCGGTCGGCTCAGCTCGGTCAGCCCGTACCGCCGCAGCCCGTGTACGGCGAGATAGGCCATCGGTGCCCAGATCCGGCCGCGCCAGTAAGTCGCCTCGAAGCCCGGGTCGTCGCGGGCCACGCTCGGCAAGGGGCGGACACCGCCCAGTACTTCGGGCCGCAGCAGTTCGGTGGCCATGGCCGCCGCGCGGTCGGCGTCCGGCAGGCCGCCGAGCAGCGCGTAGAGCATCGTCGGCGAGACGTGCGGATCGTGCGTGCCCGTGGAGGTGAGGTTGCGGTAGCCGTTGCGGTCGCCGTCCCAGAGCAGCCGGTCGGCGACCGCCTTCGCCGTCGCGGCCTCGGCGCGCAGCCGGTCGGCCGTCGCCCGCTCGCCCAGGAGGGTGGCGATCTCGGCCAGGGCCTCGGCGTCGGCGATGTGCAGCGCGTTGAGGCCGACGTCGGCGAGGTCCATGGTGTGGGTCACCGGGTCGTACCGGGCCTCGTCGTACATCGGGGAGTCGTCCAGGCCCGACTCCCGTTTGGCGCGGTCCAGGGTCGCCGACGCGGGGTCGCCGTCGACGGGGTCGGAACCCCAGGCGAGCAGCCCGTGCGGGCCGCGGCGGGCCCGGGGCCACCAGTCGTGCCAGGCCAGCAGCGCCGGGAAGGTGGCGTCGAGCAGTGCCCGGTCGCGGGTCTCGGACGACAGACCGCTCGCCAGGTAGGCCTGATACACCGTCAGTGCGCCTACCGGCGGCTGCGAACGGTCGTCGGTGCGGCCCCGCTCGTCCGAGATCCGGTTCGGGATCATGCCGGCCGCGTCCGCGTACGGCAGGATCTGGCCGAAGATGCCGCGCGCGTAGTCCCGGTCGACCGCCGAAGCGGCGAGACCGGTGAAGAAGGTGTCCCAGGCGTGCAGGGCCCAGGTGCCGTAGAAGCCCTTGCGCTCGGCGCAGACGAAGTCCCTGGAGGTCGGGGTGAGGACCCGGCCGAGGTCCGGGGCGTAGATGGTGTTCCAGGTGACGGCCCTGGTCAGGGCGTCGGCGGCGGCGCCGAGCCAGCCGCCGGAGCGGAGCCGGGTGCGGTCGGTGGCGGCGCGGCGGGCCGCGAGTACGGCGGGGGTCCCGTCCACCGTGCCGGGTGTGCCGGCCGGTGCGACGCGCAGGTACACGGTGCCGGGTCCGTCGTAGACCAGGACCGTCGGGCTCGCCACCCGGCGGGCGGGCGAGGAGGCGGTGACCGTCCAGCGGATCCCGCCCGCGAGGGCGGTCCCGACCGGGTCCTCCGGTCCCGCCACTCCCTCTGCTCCCTCCGCTCCCTCCACGGAGAGCACGATCCGGCCCGTGCTCTCGGCGCGGACGTGCAGGATGTCGCCGGGTCCGCCCGCGAAGGCCAGCCGCAGCCGGTGGCCGGCCGCGCGGACCGTCACCTCGGCGTAGCCGCCGTCCACGGTGTGCGGGCCGAGCCGTTCGAGTCCGTCGCGCCAGGTGAACCCGTCGAGTACCGGGCCTTCGGGGCCGAGGACGCCGAACCGTACCCGGGGTCCGGACGGCAGCCGGCTCATGCCGGTGTGGGTGCGGACGTCCCAGGTGTTCCAGCCGGTCGGCGCCGGAGTCACGGCGGTGCGCGGCTCTCCCGTCCCGTGCTCGTTCATACGACCGCCTTGCCGTCGGCGGCGCCGTCGCCCGGCACCGCGTCGTCCAGGTCCAGGGCCGCGTCGAGCAGCGCCTGCGTGTACGGGTGTCGCGGGGCGGTGAGCACCTCGCCGGTCCGGCCCTCCTCGACGATCGCGCCCCGGCGCATCACCGCCACCCGGTCGGCGATCTGGTGCACCACGCCCAGGTCGTGCGAGATGAACAGCATCGCGAGCCGGTGCCGGGCGCGCAGGTCGGCGAGGAGCCGCAGGATCTGGGCCTGGACCGACACGTCGAGCGCCGACACCGCCTCGTCGCAGACCAGCAGCCGGGGCCGTACCGCCAGCGCTCGGGCGATGCTGACCCGCTGGCACTGGCCGCCCGACAGGTCCCCGGCGCGCCGCGCGGCCACCTCGGGGTCGAGCCCCATGTCGGCGAGGAGCCGGTGCAGTGCCTCGGTGCGGTCGCCCTCGGGCGCGGTGACGGGGTGGGTGCGCCAGACCTCGCCGATGACCGAGGCGACCGTCATCCGCGGGTTCAGCGAGGAGCGCGGGTCCTGGAACACCATCTGCACCGCGCGCTGCAGTTCGGGCGGCCGGTGTCCCGCGCGGCCGAGCGGGCGGCCCTCGAAGGTGACGGTCCCGGCACCCGGCCGCAGGAGTCCGGCCACGCACCGGGCGACGGTCGTCTTGCCGGAGCCGGACTCGCCGACAAGACCGAGTGTCTCCTCGGGTGCCACCGACAGGCTCACCCCGTCCACGGCAACCTGGCCGCTCCGCCGTCCTCCGTAACGGACCCGCAGGTCACGCACGTCGAGGAGGGCGCTGTCGCTCGTGCTCACGACCGCGACACCTCCTCGGCGAAGTGGCAGGCGCTCCAGCGGCCCGGCACCACCTCCCGCACCTGTGGCCGCTCGGCACGGCAGCGGGCGCGGGCCAGCGGGCAGCGCGGGTGGAAGGCGCAGCCCGCCGGCCGGTTCGCCGGGGTCGCCGGGGCCCCGGGCAGCGGGTCGGCGAGGGCGGTCCGGGTCCGGACGGCGGGCACGCTGCGCACCAGGGCGGCGGTGTACGGATGGGCGGGCCGCCGCAGGACGTCACGGGCGGGCCCGTGCTCGCAGACCCGTCCCGCGTACATCACCACGACCTGTTCGCCGACGTGCGACACGACCCGCAGGTCATGGCTGACCAGCAGCATCGCCAGGCCGTCGGCCGCCTGGATGTCGGCGAGGAGCCGCAGGATCCGGGACTGCACGGTGACGTCGAGCGCCGTGGTGGGCTCGTCGGCGAGGAGCAGCGCGGGGTTTCCGGCCAGCGCCATCGCGATCACGGCGCGCTGGCGCAGGCCTCCGGAGAGCTCGTGCGGGTAGGCCCGCGTCCGCCGTTCCGGCTCCGGTACGCCGACCCGGTCGAGGAGTTCGACGACCCGGCGGTTCACCTCGGCCCGCGGCAGCCGGTCGCGGCGCGGTATCTCGCCGACCTGACGGCCGATGCGCTGGGTCGGGTTGAGGGCGGCGAGCGGGTCCTGGAAGATCATCGCGATCTCCCGGCCGCGTACCGCGCGGCGCCGTGCCGGGTCGGCGGCGAGCAGGTCCTCGCCGCGCCACAGCAGCCGGCCGGCCAGCGTGGCGCCCTCGGGCGGCAGGCCCAGGATCGCCTGGGCGGTCATGGACTTCCCGCTGCCGGACTCGCCGATCAGCCCCACGGTAGTGGCGCGAGGCACGTCGAAGGAGACGCCGTCAAGGACCCGGGTGCGGGTGCCGCGCGGACCGGGGAGTTCCACCACCAGGTCCTCGATCCGCAGGACCGGCCCGTCCGTCGCGGCCACCGCCTTCCCGGCGCCGTGTTCGCGTGCGGTTCCGGCGGGGGTCACGAGCCGCCGGTCCGTACACCGGCGAAGTCCGGCAGTCCGCTGGCGTCCGGGACGAAGCCCTTCAGGTCGCTGTTCCAGGCGTAGGCGATGCTCACGGACATCGGGTACATGCCGACCGCGTCCTGCCAGATGATCTTGCTGGCCTGGCCGTAGAGGTCGGTGCGCTTCGCCTTGTCGGCCGTCGCGCCGGCCGCCGCCAGCAGGCCGTCCAGCGTCTTGTTGCAGTAGCCCATGCGCTTGGCCGCGCAGGTGTAGAGACGGCCGAGGTTGCTGGCCGCGTCGTAGCTGGGGGTGGCCAGCTGCTGGAAGTTGATGTCCCACTTGAGGGCGAGCAGGTCCTCCGTGAAGACGGCCTGCTCCTTCTCCAGCGGGTCCACCTGTACGCCGACCTTCTGCAGGTCGGAGACGACGGCCTCGATGAAGGGCTTGAACTCGTCGTTGGCGAACTGGAGCCGGAGCTTCTTGGAGAAGTCGAATCCGGCGGCGGTGAGGGCCGCCTTGGCGGCCGCCGGGTCGTAGGCGACGGCGGGCTGGGTCACGTGGCCGAGGACGACGCCGGTCACGGGCGCGTCGGCGGCCTTGCCGGTGTCCGGATAGAGCTTGTCGATGATGGTCTTGAAGTCGACGGCCTGCCAGATGGCCCGGCGGACCTTCGCGTCCTTGAGGGCGGGGATCGAGGAGTTGAACCACATGGTGAACTCGGCGCTGCTCGGCACGGTCCGCACGGTGAGGTCCTTCTGGCCCTTCAGCGAGGCGAGTTGGTCGTCGGGGATGCCCCAGACGACGTCCACCTCGCCGGTGCGCAGCGCGGTCATGCGGGCCGCGAGTTCGGGGATGTTCCGGATGGTGACCTTGCCGAGGGTGGGCTTCGTGCCCCGGTACTTCTTGTTGGGCACCAGGACCAGCGACCCGCTCGGGGTGAACGCGTTCACGGTGAACGGGCCGGAGCCGACGGGGTGGTTGAAGAAGGCGGTGTCGTCCTTGCCGATGCCCGACGGGAGGACGTAGAAGGTGCCGAGCTTGCCGGGGACGGACGCGTCGGGCGCCGGGCTGTGCAGGACCACCTCGGTGGCGGAGACCTTGGTCATCGTGTCGCCCGGGAAGTTGCCCGCGTTGGGGCCGTTCAGGCCGATCATCCGCTGGAAGGAGGCGACCACGTCGTCGGCGTCGAGGGCGGAGCCGTCGGAGAAGGTGACGCCGGAGCGCAGCGTGAACGTCCAGGCGGTGACGTCCTTGTTGGGCTTCCAGGACGCGGCGAGGTCACCTTCGAGGGTGCCGTCCGCGGCGGGTTTCACCAGTCTGCTGAAGATCTCCTGGGCGGCCAACTGGGTTCCCGTGGAGGCGCCTTGGGCTCCGTGCGGGTCCAGGCTCTCGATCGGATAGGTGCCGGCGACCGTCACGTCTCCCGAGGCGGAACCGCCCCCGTTGTCGTCGCCGCCGGTGGTGGTCGAGCAGGCGGCGAGGAGCGCCGCGCCCGCCGTGGCGGTGGCGGCGAGCCGGATCAGCCGGCTCCGCCCGTGCTCACGTGTCCTGGTCATGATGGTGCTCCTCTCGATCGAGGGTCGGTCGGAGTCAGCCGGTGCGTTCGAAGTCGGTCGGGGATCCGGAGTGAGTCAGTGGGTGAGGCGCCGTACCTGATGTGGTTCAGCCGGGGCGGCCACGCCCGTAGCGGGCGGTGAGCTGGTCGCCGAGGATGCCCACGTTGACGATCAGGAGGGACAGGGCGATGCCCGGCAGGGTGGAGATCCACCACTGCGTTTCGAGGTACTCCTTGCCGTTGGCGATGGTCTGCCCCCACGACACGGTCGACGGAGGCAGCCCGATGCCGAGGAAGCTGAGCCCCGCCTCCGCCAGCACCACCAGCGCGAATTCGAGCGTGGCGAGGGCGACGATCGGGCCCGCCGTGAACGGGAGCACGTGCCGGACGAGGACGGTCCGGCCGGGCACGCCCAGCACCCGGGCGGCGTCGACCCACGGCCGCTCCCTGAGCGACAGCGCGATGCCCCGGGTGACCCGGGCGAAGCCGATCCAGCCGGTCGCCGAGAGCGCGATCACGACCAGCAGCACACTGCGCGAGAACGCGCCCGCGATCACGATCGCCAGCAGGATCGCGGGGAAGGCCAGCAGGACGTCGAAGATCCGGGCCAGTACGGCGTCGGCGACGCCCCGGAAGTAGCCGGCGACGGCACCGAGGAGAACCCCGACGGCGCAGGACAGCGCCACCGTGGAGACGCCGATGAGGACCGCCGTCCGGGCCCCGTAGACGATCTGGGCGAACAGGTCGCGGCCGAGTCCGTCGGTGCCGAGCCAGGCCGTGCCCCCGGTGGACACCTTGGCGCCGGGGGCGAGCAGCCGGTCGTCCAGGGAGGTGTGCACGGGGTCGTAGTGGACCAGCAGCGGCCCGACGAGGGCCACCAGCAGGTAGCAGCCCACGACCACGGCCGGGAGACGGGACAGGAGCGAGCGCGGTGCCCGCCGCGGAGCCGTCATCGGTTTCTCGACGGCGACGGTGAGGTCGGCCATCAGACGGCTCCCGTCCGGATCCGCGGATCCAGCTGCGCGATGAGCAGATCGGCCACCAGGTTGAGTACGACGACGATCCCGGCGATCAGCAGCGTGGCGCCCTGGACGACCGTGTAGTCGCGGTTGGCCACCGCCTCCACCACCAGCGATCCGAGGCCGGGCCAGGCGAACACGTTCTCCACGATCACGGCGCCGCCGACCAGCGCCCCGACCTGGACGCCCACCACGGTCACCACCGGGATCAGCGAGTTGCGCAGGGCGTGCCCGAACAGCACCTGACGCTCGGTCAGCCCCTTGGAGCGCGCGGTCTGGATGTAGCTCTCGCCCATCGTCTCGGCGACGCTGGTCCGGGTCAGCCGGGCGATGATCGCGACGAACGGGAAGGAGAGGGTGATGGCGGGCAGCACCAGGTGCTGGGGGGTGCCGACCCCGGAACTGGGCAGCAGCCGCAGGGTCAGGGCGAAGACCAGCACCAGCATGATGCCGATCCAGAACGTCGGGAACGACTGGAGGGCGATCGTGCAGGCCGAGACCACCCGGTCCACCAGGCTGCCCGGCCGCGCCCCGGCCAGCATGCCGAGGGTCAGTCCCACGACCACCGCGATCACGGTAGCCGTCACCGTGAGGTCGATCGTGGCGGGCAGCCGGTCGAGGACCGCGCCCATCGCGGACCTGCCGAGCCAGTGCGACTGGCCGAAGTCGAGCCGGCAGACGTCGCCGAGGTAGCTGAGGTACTGCGCGCCGAGCGGCCGGTCGAGGCCGAGCGAGGAGCGCAGCTGGTCGATCTGGCTCCGGGTGGCGTCCGGGCCGAGCAGCACCGTCGCGGGGTCGCCGGGCGCGGCCCGGACGATGAGGAAGATCAGGGAGGCGGCGCCCCACATCACGAAGACCCCGATGAGCAGCCGGTGCACGATCATCCGGATCATGTCCGCGTCCTCCCGCCCCCGGTGGGCACCGGACCGATCGAGTCACCCGGGACGAAGGCGCAGGGCACCGTCAGCCGGCGCGGTTCGGGGCTCTCCTGGTCGAGCAGTTCGACCAGCACCCGTACGGCCTCCCCCGCCATCCGGGCGCGGGGCAGCGAGAACCGCGTCCAGTTCCGCGACTCCGGCGTCCAGGACGGCGGATCGCCGAGCAGGGCCAGCGAGCAGTCCTCCGGGAACCGGACCCGCCGGGTACCGGCCATCGTCGCCAGCGCCTCGGTGAGCCGGTTGTCCTCGGTCGGCTCCACGAGCAGCGCGGTGATCCCCAGTTCGCCGATCCACCCGGCCAGCCGATCGGCCGTCAGCTCCGCCGGATCGGTCAGGCTCCGGATCAGCGCCTCGTCCGCGACCAGGCCGGCCTCGGCCAGCCCCCGCCGGTAGCCCTCCTCACGGTCCCTGGTCGGCTCGCTGTCCTCCAGGGCGCGCAGGTAGAGGATGCGTTGATGGCCGAGGCGCGCCAGCTCCGCAACGAGCGCCGCGGTCGCCGAGACGTAGTCGGCCGCCACGTAGGAGAGTTCGCCGTCGTCCACCTCGCGGCGTCCGACGAACACGATGGGGAAGTCCTCCCGGACCAGTGCCGACAGCTCCTCGCGGCGCACGTTCCGGCCGAGCAGGACACAACCGTCCGCGATCTTCAGCCGGTTGGTCCCGCCGACGTAGATCGACCGCTCGGCCCCCGGCGCCCCGGACGCGGCCCCGCCGGAGCAGAACAGCAGCAGGTCGTAGCCCTGCCGCGCGGTCTCCTCCTCCACGCCCAGCAGGAACGGGTAGTAGAAGTCCCGCTGGTCGGTCGGGAACACCGACTCGAAGGTGTAGAGCCCGAGCAGCCGGTTCCGGCCGCCCTTCAGGCTGCGCGCGGCGACATTGGCCGCGTAGCCCAGCTCCTCGGCCGCCGCCAGCACGGCCTGCCGGGTCGGTTCCGCGATCTGGTCACTCGCCGCACCGCCGCTGATCACCAGCGACACCGTCGCCTGGGAGACGCCGGCGCGCCGGGCGATGTCCCGTTGGGTGGAGCGTCTACGCCGTTCGGGAGGGGCCATGAGCGCTCCCTAATACGTATTAAGCAGTGCCGAATGACGCTACTCGGACCTGGAGAAACGCGTCAAGACACGTGAACGGCCTTTGTCCGCCTTGTTTCTGACAGATGATCGGATCTTGGGGAGTGACCGGATTCGCCATCCGGGTGCCCGCCCGAGCCATGGCACGCGGACGCGGTGTCCGGGAACATCGGGACCATGGCCGAGAACACCGCCGACGACGACCTCGCCTCCCGCTTCGGCCGGGACGGCTACGCCGTGCTGCCCGACGCCCTGGCCCCGGACGAGGTGGCGGAGTTGCGTGCGGAGACCGTGCGGATCTGCCGGGGCGAGCGGGGCTGCGTCGAGGGCGCGCCGGAGCCGGTCGCGGGAGAGAGCGACGACGACGTCGTACGGCGGTTCCTGTGCGTGCACTATCCGCACAAGCTGTCGGCGCTCATGCTCGGCACCATGCGCCATCCCGCGGTCGTCGGGCCGCTGACGGAGGTGATCGGCCCGGACGTCAAGTCGATGCAGTCCATGCTGTTCGTCAAGTCCGAGGGCAGGCCGGGCCAGGCCTGGCACCAGGACGAGATGTTCATCCCCACCCGGGACCGGTCGCTGACCGCCGCCTGGCTCGCCCTGGACGACGCCACCGTCGACAACGGCTGCCTCTGGGTCCTGCCGGGCTCGCACCGCCCCGGCGTCATCTACCCCAACCGGCAGCACGACGACGCCCGTTACGACTGCACGGTCGAGTCCTACGCCTTCCCCTACGACGAGACCGACGCCGTGCCCGTCGAGATCGCCGCCGGATCGGTGCTGCTCTTCAACGGCTACCTGCTGCACAAGTCGTTGCCCAACTCCGGTCGGCGCGGCTTCCGTCGGGCGCTGGTCAACCACTACATGAGCGCCGCGTCCCTGCTCCCCTGGGCCCCGCCCGAGGCCGAAGTGCCCATGGCCCAGACCGACTTCCGGGACATCGTGCTGGTCGCGGGCCGGGACCCGTACGCCTACAAGGGCACCATCGACATCCGTACGCCCCGGGTGCGGCGCGACCGGTCCGGGGGCTGCGACCGGTGAGACGGCCGTGACGGAGCGCGTCCCGCCGCCGACCCCCGCGCTGCTGTCCCGGCTCGGCCCCGCCGTCGCCGACTACCCGCCCGGTTCGGTCTTCGGCCCCAGGGACGCCGGATCGTACGAATTCGTCTGGCTGCTGCGGGGCAGTGCCCGCTGGGTCTGCGGTGACCAGAGCGTGCCGCTGAAGCCCGGCGAACTGCTGCTGGTGCGCCCCGGGATGCGCGACACCTTCCATTGGGACACCCACCGGCCCACCCGGCACGCCTACACGCACTTCCGGCTCCGCCCGGCCCCCGCCGACACCGCCTGGCCGCTCGTCCGGGACCTCACCGGCCGGGACGACCCGATGGCCGCGCTCTGCCGGCACCTCCTGACGCTCGGCGCGACCCGCCCGCCGGCCTGGGAGCGGCACGCCGAGGAGACCCTGCGGCTGCTGCTCTTCACCTTCGTGCACGGCACCGGCCCGGGAACCGGCGCCCAGGCGCTCCCGGAGCCGCTGCTCGCCATGATGGCCGCGGTCCGCTCCCGCTGGTCGGACGGCGTCGCCCGCCCGCTCGCCCTGGAGCGGCTGGCGGAGGCGGCCGGAGTCTCCCCCAGCACCCTGTCCCGCCTCTGCCGCCGGCACCTCGGCGTCAGCCCCGTGGCGGGCCTCGAACTGCTCCGCCTCGCGCGGGCCGAACCGCTGCTCTGGCTGAGCAACCTCTCGCTGCGCGCCATAGCCCTGCAGTGCGGCTTCGCCGACGCCTACCACTTCTCCCGCCGTTTCCGCGCCGTCTACGGCATGTCCCCGAGCGCCTTCCGCGGGGTCCCGCCCGAGTCGGCCCCGCCGTCCCCGGTCAGCGGCGGCGCGCTGTCCGCACTCCAGGCCCTGGTGCCGCTCTCGTCCTAGTACTGCTCGGGGCGATGCCCCGCCCGGTGATCGGCGGGTGTCGGACCCAGGTCCGACAGCACGTCCATCACGGCCCCCGCCACGCGGGCGGTCCGGTGCCTGCGGAGGTCCAGGACGGGGGCGGGGTTCGAAACGGCGTGGGAGGCCAGCAGGTTCATCAGGGGCCAGAGGGCGTCGGAGCGTCGCGGCAGGGGGATCCGACGGCCGTCGGGGGTGATGACCGTGGCGGTGGTGACGCCCGCGAGGAGGCTGGTGCGGTTCCAGTCGACGTCGTAGGCGCGGCCGTCCGGGCTGACGCTGAGCACCACGTCCCTGGTGTGGTGCAGGACCGCCAGGTAGTCCAGCGGCACGGTGAGGCGCCGGGCCGCGTCGAACGGGCGGGTGCCGTCCGCCGGCCGGATGCGCAGCACCGTGTCCAGCACCGGCCCGTGGTCCTGGAAGGTCGTCCGGCCGCGCATCTCCAGGAACCGGGCCCGCACCAGATGCCCGCCACGACGCGACCACCCCCGGCCCACATGACCGAACCCGCCCTCCTTGCCCGGGAGTTCGTCCACGAGCAGCCGGGCCTCCTCGCCCGGCTCGGACACCGGTGCGCGCTCCTCGGGGCGGGCACGGTCGCGGTCGGCCAGCTCGGCGTAGCGGGCCGCCGTCGGCGCGTCCAGGCGTCGGAGGTCGATCGTGTCCCCCACCATCCTGACGCCTCCGACCTCCCGCGAGATCCGCATCTGTGCCAGCTGGCGGCCGGTCCGCCGGGTCACGTCGGCCGTCCGGCCTTCGAGGTCGATCACCCGGCAGGTTCTCGTGCCCGCCAGCAGGGCGCTGCGCGGCCAGAGCACGTCGACCCGCTCGGGGGCCCCGGTATCGGCCGGGTCGACGAGGACGGCCAGGCGGCCCGCCGTGACCGCCGACAGGCACAGGGACGGCACCCGCCACTCGCCCGTCACCTCGGACCGGACGTCCTGCGCCGTGTGCACCCGCAGCCTCATCCTGACCACCGGCGTGAACTCGTCCGGGGCGTAGTCGCCGTAGTGCGTCGTGAACGTCGCCTCCCCGTCGGGGCTGTACCGCGCGAGCGAGGCCTCCAGGACGTCCGCCCGCACCAGGTGGGCACCCGCAGGGCCCGGCGCGGAACTCGGCGCCCACATCACGAAGGTGTCGTCCCCGTAGGAGCCGTACGCGCCGTCCCGCACCCGGTCCCGGCGGGTGATCCGGGGGAACATCTGCCGCGTGGCGGCGGAGGCCACGACCGGGATCAGGGCGGTGACGGCCGCGCCGCCCGCGCCCACCGCGAGGCCCCAGGGCTCGCCGTCGCGCCAGACGGTCCACCCCACGGCGAGGAAGATCGGTCCCACCGAACAGCAGAGCGCGGCGAACAGGAACTGGCCGACGAACACACCGGTACGGCTGCGCATCGTCTCTCCTCACTGGTGGCGGGTCGGGGTGCGGGGTGGGGTGGTTTCGTCAGAGGTCCACGCGGAACAGGCCGCCGGACGGGTCGACGACCGCCGTGAGCCGCAGGCCCACGCGCAGGGCGTCATGGGAGGAGCGCCGCCAGGTCACCTCGAAGGTCCGGAACCCGGGCCCGCTGACCCGCAGCCCGACCGCGAGGCCGGCGTCGTCGGCGTCCTCCCAGGGGGTCAGGTCGGTGACCTCCGCGGTCGCCGGGAGCCCGGCGGCGTCGAGCCGCCGGTTGTGCTCCCGCTCGACGCTGGTGTGCGCCCAAAGTCCAAGCCCCAGGGGAAGGAAGACCACCGTGAAGACGATGCCCATGACCGTCAGGTCCGCTCCGGCGAGGAGGACCGCGCCCAGCATCACCGGCCCGCACAGGCACATCAGCAGGGCGTCGCAGTACAGGTTGGCGGCGCCCCACGGGCCGATCCGCTGCACTCGCGTCCACCGGATCCCCTCCCCGTCGTCGGCCATGTCAGTGCCGCGCGGGCTCGGGCGGCTGGCTCCGCGCCAGCTGCTCCGCCAGCGCCCGCAGACCGGGGAGCAGAGCGGCGTCGTACGGGACGGAATGGCGTCTGCCGTGCCGGGTGACGATCTGCGCGAGGCGCCTGCGGCCGGTGCCGAACTCCAGCCGCGGTCGTTCCCAGACGTGGTAGCGGGCGTCGTCGACGTAGCCGAACACCTCCAGCACCCGGCCGTCGAAGGCGAGCAGGACGTGGTCGTTGGCCGGTGCCTCGACGAGCGGTGCCGAGGTCACGGGGTCACACCGTCCCCGGCGTAGAGGTAGCCGCCCGGCCGGGAGGGGTCGGCGATCAGGAGGACCTGGTCGCCGGGGCGCGGGATGCGCAGCTTGGAGACGACGGTGCGGAGTGTGACCGGTTCGGCCGTCGCCGCGGAGGTCCGCAGGACCAGGTCGACCACCGGGTCGTGGTTGACGAGCTGTCCGGTGTCGGCGAGCGACACGACGACGGCGGGTACGGTCGGCGCCCCCGCGGCCAGCAACTGCTGTACCTCCTGGACCGACTTGTACGCGCCGATCGACTCCTGGACCCTGGCGAAGTCCTCCTGGCCGAGGAAGGCGCGCGTGGCACGGCCGTAGAAGCCCTTGCCGCTCGCCACCTTGTCGGCGATCTCGGCGGCCCGCTCCTCGCGGTTCCCGCCACGCTTCCCGAAGATTCCCATGTCCGCTTCTCCTTGTGGTGAGCCGGTGTTGCAGGTGGTGCGTGGTGCCCGGTGCGTGGTCAGGACGGTAGGCGGCCCGGACCGTCTACCGATCCCAGGTTCGCCCGCCTGTTCGGCGACGACGTACGCTCGCCGCATGCCGCCCCCGCGCCCGCCGACCGCCGAGACCCGGCCCCGTGCCCTGGTCATCGACCGTGCCTGGCGGAGCCTCGGGCCGGGACCGGAGTCGCTGAGCGGCCCCGGCGGGGCGCCGCTGACCCGGACCGTCAAGCTGATCGTGCTACCGCTGGTCGTCAGGCCCGCGCTGCGTCCCGAACTCGGGGCGGACTTCCTCGGTCCGGCCGAGGCCGCGCGCCTGGACGCGCTGATCCGGGAGTCCGGTCCGCGTCTGGCGGCCACGGCACAGTGGTTCACGCTGCTGAAGAAGGCGCGCCGGGCGTTGGGCGTGGTCGCGGGCAACCCCCAGGACCTGTACTTCCAGCGCTGCTTCGAGCTGGCCACCGAGCACGGGGCGCCCTCGACGGGTGCGGACGCGGTGGCGAGGGCGGTGGTCGAGGAGGTGGCGGACGCGGGCGACGGGCGCACGGTGGAGGCGCTGAAGGGGCACCTCGCGGACGCGGACCGGCGCGCCCGTCTCGACGCGGAGCTGGCCGCCGCGTGGGAGAGCCGGACCGCTGTCCCGGCCGCCGGTACGGCTCACGCGGCTCATGCGACTCATGCCGCTGAGACGGCGGATGCGGCCGATGCAGCTGATACGGCGGATGCAGCTGGTGCGGCTGATATGGCTGATGCGGTCAGGCTGGCGGCCGAGGCACTGGACGCCTGCGGTGGGCCGGGCGGCTCACCGGTGTTCGCCGCCATGGTCGGGGCGGGGCACGGCACGCTGTTCGGCCGGGCGCTGTGGGCGCGGGCGGGCGGGTTCTGGGGTGTCGAGGGGCCTCCGGCGGCGCTGGGGCTGACCGCGCGCCAGGTACCGCCACGCCCGGAGACCGGCCACGGCGCCTCCACCGCGACCCTTCCGGCACCGCTGGACCGCACGCTCTTCGAACGCCTCTTCGTCGTGCTCCAGTCGTCGGCCCGGCGCGAGGAACTGCCGACCGTGCCGGAGCTCGTCTCCCGTGAGGTCGGCCGCAGTTGTGCTCCGCTCGGCCTGCACGACGAGAGCCTGCGCGTCGCCGTCGTCCTCGGCGGACGGCTCGCGGTCGGCCTCGACCCCCTGGGCACCGGCGAAACCGTGCCGGGGCGCACCGCCGCGCACCGGTCCGTCAACGGCCGCTGGCGGAGGGAGGCTTCGGTGCTGCGCGCCCGCAGGATGACCGTCTCGGACCGCCCCGACCCGGACGGCGGCGCCCTGGAAGCGCTCGCCCGGGACCTCCGCACCCCCTGGGTGGCCTACATGCGGCGGCTGTGGGTCCGGCTGCACGGACGGGACGTGCGCGACGCGCCACTGGACGACCTCGCGTCGGCCTGGGCGATGCTGGACGGGGTCGCCCGCTCCGTGATGATGGACCACCGCGCCCGGGTCCGCTCGGCGCTGCGCGCGCTGTCGGCGCCCCCGGCAGCGGCCGACGTGGCACGGGCCGAGCCGAGGAGTGCGTGATGGCGGCGGGGACCGGGACGGAGGTCCGCGTGGCGCGGGGCGAGGACGGCACCATCCGGATCGCCACCGGTCCTGGCCTCGGGTACAACGTGTCCTCCTACGACGATGTGACGGCCGCCGGACCGGACTTCACGCGGGCCGTGCTCGACGTCGCGGGGGCGGTGCTGGTCTGGCCGGTCCTCGGGGAGCCGGGGCCGCCGGCGGCGGAGATCCACGACGCGGGGCGGGCTCAGCAGTGGCTGTGGGCGGTCTACGGCGAGCGGGTCGCCGCCGCCGTGCACGAGGCCGGGGCAGGGCGACCGTCGGATGCGCGCGTCGCGGCGGAGACGCCGGCCCTCGCGGGCGCCGCCGCCCGGCTCGGCTTCGCGCACTGGGCGGCCCGGTGGTGGCCGGCGTCGTACCCGGACGGCATCGCGGCACTCGAACCGGACGTGCTCGGACTGGAGACGGCCGCGCTCACGCACCACTGCCAGCAGTTGTTCGACGGCCTCGGCGACCAGCCCGACGACTGCGCGGCCGACCTGATCGAGGAGCACCGGGCCGCCCTCGCCCCGCTGCTCCGGTGGTGGCACTCTTCACCTCAACAGGCTTATACCGCTCGGCACTTGGACCGGGTCCTGCGGCTGCTGGACAGCGCGGCGGACTGCGCCGGGCTGGACGGGACGGCGCTGCGCCGACTCCGCTCGGCTCTCGACGAGGGGCCGGAGCACGGCCGTTCCCGCGCCCCGGCCGACCCCGCCACGCTGTTCACCCGGCAGGCCGGTTACGCCCTCGCGGCGGGCGACGCGCGCGGTGCCGGCGGCCGGGTGATCGCCCGGGGCACGGGGACCAACGACTGGCGCCGCTACCCGCCCGGCCTCGTCGACGCCGGCGAGCACGCGGTGTCCTGGACCGCCCGTGCGCTCGGTGCGCGACGGCAGATCGAGGTCGAGGTCGTCGCGCACGTCTCGGCCCCTGCCGGGATGGGCGTGCCCCTCGTCGCGGAGGTCCGGGTCGACGGCGGCCCGCCGCACCGGGTGCCCCTCGCCGGGCGGGACGACCTGTGGAGCGGCCGGGCAGACGTGGACCTGACCCCGGCGGCCACGCCGTCGGCATCGGCGTCGGCATCGGCATCGGCATCAGCGCCGCTCGGTATCGACGTCGGTGTCCTGCTGCCCGGTTTCGACCCGGGCGCCGGTACCGATGCCCGCGCCGAGCGTGACGCGATCCGCGCCCTGGCCCGGCGGCGACTGGCCGACGCGGCGCAGGCCGGGGCGGCAGCCGCCGAACCGCACGACACCCACGACGACGTCCGGGAACCGCTTCTCGCCGAAACACTCACCGCGCTCGCCGCCACCAGTGAGGACTACTGACCGATGACGGACGCGACCGACGCACCGGTGCGGCTGTACGGGGAACCGTTCGACAGCGGTTTCGCCGCGGCCCATGAGCGGCACCTGGCCGCCGACTTCGAAGCCGCGTACGCCGTCTACGACGAACTGCTCGCCCTGGCCGAGTCCCTGGAGGACTCCCCCGACGTACGGTTCCTGCGCGCACACCTGCTGGCCGACCTCACCAGCGTGCTCCTCACCGCCTCGGACCTGCCCCGGGCCGAGGACACCAACGAGCGGTCCCGTGCGCTGCTCGACAGCGTCGCGTCAGCGCCGATGGGGCCGCGGGGCCGTCAGCTGTGGCTGGAGATCCTCCTGCGGACGCTGATCGCGAGGTGCGCCGTGCTGAGCGGCACGGGGCGGCTGGACGAGGCCCTGGCCTGTCTCGACGAGGCGGCGGCCGCCCTGCCCGGGTTCGACGACCCCGACGGGCTGCGCGCCGCCGAACTCGGTCTGAACCGCGTGCTGTTGCTGATGACACGGGGCGAGTGGGGCAGCGCCGAGGAACAGGCCGCGCTGCTGCTGTCCACCACTCCGGAGACCGCGGCGGAGACCGTGCCGCGCCTGCTGACCGCGCTCGGCGCGATCTGCACCGCGACCGGCCGGTACGACCCGGCCGAAGACTATTTCGCTCAGGCGGAGGACCGCTTCCGGGTCCTGGGCGACACCGGTGAGCAGCAGACGCTGCTCGGGCACCGCGCGTTCCTCGCGATGGAGCGGGGTGAACTCGACCTGGCGGAGCGGCTGTTCGCGGAGGCGTCCGCCGTGTTCGAACGGCAGCGGCAGTTCGGGGACCTGGCGGCCTGCGAGCAGGCCCGCAGCCATCTCGCCGGGCTGCGCGGCGACTCGGCGGGCGCGCAGGGCCTGATGGAGGCGAGCCTGGAACGCTTCGCGCGGCTCGGCGCCTCGGTCGCCGCCGCCGACACCATGCTGATGGGCGCCCAACACGCCTACGAGCGGGGCGACATCGAGGAGATGCAGCGCCTCGCGCAGGAGGCCCGTGACGTCTATCAGGCCCGCCGGATCCACGAGCGGTGCGCCCAGGTCGACCTCATGCTCGCACGCACCCTTGAGGACAACCTGGAGCGGACGGACCACGGCGACCACGAGCGGGCGTCCGTCGACACCGCGCTCTCCCTCGCCCTGCCCGCCGCGCTGGCGCTGGCCGCGGCCCGCCATGACTTCGTCACCGCCCACGCGCGCAGCCAGTGGCTCGAACTGGCCGACGACGCCATGCGGTTGGCCTTCCGGCTGGCCGTGCGCCGCCAGGACCAGGGGCTCCTCTTCGAACTGGTGGAACACCGCGCCGCGGGCGCCGCACTGGCGCTGGGCGGGGCACCGGCGTCCGTCGCGTCCTCCGCCCCGGACCGGGCCCCGGTCTTCCCCGACCCCGCCATGAAGGCGTACGGCGAGGGCGGCGTCGGGGCCATGACGCTCGGGGGTGTCGCCACGGAGGCCGCCGCGTCCGTCGGTCTGCGGGTCGCGCCGCCGCCGAAGGTGCGGATGTCGGCGGAGTCCGGGCGGATCGCGCTGCAGGAGTACATCGCGGCGGCCGAGTTCCGTTACGGCCGGCGGATCGTGGACGCGGAGGAGGTGCCGTTCTGGAACACCGACGAGCTGACCGCCCGTCCGGTGGTCCAGGTCCGCCTCGCCGACGCGGGCGATCTGTTCATGACGTGGACCTGGGCCGGTGGCGCGCGGGGCTTCGGCACCGGCCGCGGCCCGGCCGCCGAAGTCGACGGCGCGGTGGCGGAGTTGGCCGCCGCGCTGCCCGGGGCCGGCGAGGGGGCGACGGGGATGCGCCGCGCCTTCGAGTCGGGCGCGCTGGCCGACCCCGGCGCCGAGCGGCAACTCGCGCGGACGCTGGGCGAGGCGCTCTGGCCGGCGGGGCTGACGGCGCAGATCCGCCAGGTGTCGGCGCGGGCGGGCCGTCCGCTGGTCCGCGTCCAGCCGTCGCCGCGCGTCGCCCAGGTCCCCTGGGAGCTGCTGGCCGTGGACGACGGGGACGCCCGGCTGCTCGACCTGGCGGACGTGGTGACGACGGCACCGACCTCGTTGCGGCGGCAGAGCCCGCCGGCGCGTACGGCCCCCTCCTCCCCAACAGCACCGGGCGGCGGTCCGGTCGTCCTCGTGCTCGACCCCCGGGTGCCCGGCTTCCGCGCGGACTCCGCGCTCGGTTCGGTGCTGGGGCCGCCCGGCTCGGATCCGGACCTGCTCTCCCTGGTACGGAGCCACCTCGACGCGGGCACGGCACAACCGGCCCCGGCCACCCCGGCGGAGGCGTTCCGCCGCACCGACCTGGACCGGGACTGGCTGAGCGGTGTGCTGCGCGAGGGGGCGCGCAGACTGCTGTACGTCGGTCATGTCAGCGGCGCGCCGGTCGAGGGCGGCCAGAGCGAGGACGGCACCCTCCACCTGAGCTGCGGCCAGGAGACGGTCGGCCTGACCGAACCGGTCCGTACGCACCGGCCGCTGTCGGCCAAGGACCTCCTGCTGGGCACGCTGCCCCTGCGCGGCGACGGTGAGCCGGGCGCGCGGATCTGGCCCGCGCCGCCGCGGGTCGCGCTGATCGGCTGCGAGAGCGGGGGCGATCTGCGGTTCGCCGAGTCGTTCGGTCTGGCCACGGCGATGCTGCACAACGGTGCCGAACTCGTCACCGCCACCCGCTGGGTGCTGCCGACCAGCTTCGCCTTCCACCGGCTGGCCGGTGTCCCCGAGTCCGTCCGCCCGCTGTCGGAGGCGGTGCTCGCCGTCGACGCCGCCCATGAGGACCCCGACCCCGTGGCCCGGCTCGGCCGCTGGCAGCGCGAACGGCTCGGCCTGTGGCGGGCGGGGGGCCGGATCGAACACGCGCCCCTGCTGTGGGCGGCCCTGACGTCGATCGTCGTGTGACCGCGGGAGGCGTTCCGGGGGGCGGCGTCGCCCGGGGCGGGGCCGGTCAGTCGTCGGCGATGCCGGTACCGCTGAGGGCGGGCACGGTGTTCTCCGGGCGGGCCAGGGAGCGGGCGCCGGCCCGGAACTGGGCGAGCTTGTCGAGGATGGTCTGCCCGACCGGAAGGTGTCCCCAGACGCTGATGCCCTGGTGGGTGCCGGGTTCCCAGGTCGACTCGTCGATGACGACGGGGTTCCAGCCGACCTCCCATTCGAAGCCGGAGGGGGTGCGGGCGTAGTAGGACAGTTCACGGTCGTTGGTGTGCTGGCCCACGGACAGGGCCATGTCGAAGCCGAGTTCATGGACGCGCCGGTAGCTGTGGGCGACGTCGTCGAGGCTCGCGGCCTGGATGTTGAGGTGCTGGACGCGGGTGCGGATCGGGTCGATCGGCAGGCCGACGGTGTTGGCCACCGCGATCGAGTGGTGGCGTTCGTTGACCCGCAGGAAGCGGATCTTGAGCTTGACGCCGCTGATGGTCTCGTCGATGCGGTCGGTCAGGCGGGCGTCGAAGACGGTGTTGAAGTAGCCGCGGATCCGCGTCGGTCTGGTGGAGGTCAGGGCGATGTGGCCCATGCCGGAGTCGCCGGTGACGAAGCCGGAGGCGAGCATACGCAGGGGCTCGGCGGCTTTCACCGGGGTGGTGTAGATCTCCTGGGTGATGCCTTTGGGCCCGGGGAAGCGCAGCAGGCGTTCGACGCCGCGCAGGGCGGCCTCCTCGTCGGTGCCGGCGACGAGGGGGACGCCGTGGGCGCGGATGCGGGCCTCGATCCGTTCGAAGGCGGTGTGGTCGTCGATGTGCCAGCCGGTGGCGACGACGTCCTCGGCGGGGCCGCGCCGCAGCAGGAACCGGCACTCCTGGTCGTCGAGGCGGAACCGCATCAGGTCGCGGGAGACCGCGTCGTGGTGCATGCCGATGGCGTCGGTGCCGAAGCGGCGCCAGTCGGCGAAGCGGTTCGTCTCGATGACGATGTAGCCGAGGTGGACGGCGCCGAACACGGACGGGGCGCCGTACCCGTCCCCCGTGGTCATCGGCGGCCCGCCAGGAAGTCGGAGCAGACGCGGTTGAACAGGCGCGCCTGTTCGAACTGCACCCAGTGCCCGGTGTTGGCCACCAGGTAGAGGTCGCAGTTGGGCAGCCGGTCGGCCAGCATGCGCCCCCCGGACGGGCGGTTCACCTGGTCCTTGGCGCCCCACAGCACGAGTGTGGGCACGGGCAGTCGGCTCAGGCGCGGGTCACGGGTGAAGTCGCTCTTCCACAGGGTGCGCAGCGCGCCCCGGCCGGAGGGCCGCCTCAACGGCGGCGAGGCGACGACCTCCGGATCGATGCTGGCCCGGTAGCGCTCGTCGATCGCGGAGTCCGGGACGCCAGCGGCGTTGAAGACCAGGTGGTTCCGGATGAACTTCTCCAGCTTCGGCCGGGACGGTCCGTCGCCGTTGTAGTAGGCGAGCAGGCTCCTCAGACCGGCGGTGGGCACGGTGCGGGTCGTGCCGACGCCACCGGGGCCCATCAGGACCATGCGGTCGACCCGGTCGGGCGTGTCCAGGGCCAGCCGCAGCGCGCAGGCGCCGCCGTACGAGTTGCCGACCAGGTGGGCCTTGTCCAGGCCGAGCCGGTCGAGCAGACCGCGGATGTGGTCGGCGAGGTGGCCGAAGGGGTCGGCGCCGTCCACGCCCTTGCTGCTACGGCCGTAGCCGGGCAGGTCGGGAACGATGACCCGGTACTCTGCGGCCAGGCCCGCGATGTTGCGCGTGTAGTTGGAGACACCGGAGGCCCCGGGACCCCCGCCGTGCAGCAGCAGCACCGGCGGGCCCTCGCCCGCCTCCGCGACGAAGATCTTCTTCCCGCCGACGTCGTACGTCGTCTCCCGCATCACCGGCAGGCCGGTCGGTGTGGTCATGTCGTTCCTCGATCGTCTTCCCACCGGCTCCCCCATTACCGTAGCGTTCATTCCAATTAGAATGGTCGCTACGGTAACCAGGGCCCAGGACGCCGTCAAGGGCCGGCGCAACGGGAGGGAATCCGATGAGCTTGTCTCGAAGAGTCAGACGTTGCGGCGGTACTGCCCGCCGACCTCGAAGAAGGCGTCGGTGATCTGCTGGAGGGTGCAGACGCGGGCGGCGTCCATGAGGACGCCGAACACGTTGGCGTCGCTCGTGGCGGCCGCCTTCAGGGCGGCGAGGGCGGCATGGGCATCGTCCTGGTGTCCGTCCCGGTAGCCGCGCACGCGCCGCAGCTGGGTCGCCTTCTCCTCCTCGGTGGCGCGGGCCAGTTCGACGGCGCCGGGTTCGGCGGTGTCGGCGTGCGGGTTGCGGAAGGTGTTGACGCCGATGATCGGCAGGGTGCCGTCGTGCTTGCGCTGCTCGTACAGCATCGACTCGTCCTGGATACGGCCGCGCTGGTAGCCGGTCTCCATGGCGCCGAGCACGCCACCGCGCTCGCTGATCCGCTCGAACTCCTGGAGGACGGCCTCCTCCACCAGGTCGGTCAGTTCGTCGATGATGAACGAGCCCTGGAGCGGGTTCTCGTTCATGGCCAGGCCCCACTCCCGGTTGATGATCAGCTGGATGGCCAGGGCCCGGCGGACGGAGTCCTCGGTGGGGGTGGTGACCGCCTCGTCGTAGGCGTTGGTGTGCAGGCTGTTGCAGTTGTCGTAGATCGCGATGAGCGCCTGCAGGGTGGTGCGGATGTCGTTGAAGTCCATCTCCTGGGCGTGCAGCGAGCGGCCGGAGGTCTGGACGTGGTACTTCAGCTTCTGGCTGCGCTCGTTCGCGCCGTACTTCTCCTTCATCGCGACCGCCCAGATGCGGCGGGCGACCCGGCCCAGGACCGCGTACTCGGGGTCCATGCCGTTGGAGAAGAAGAAGGAGAGGTTGGGCGCGAAGTCGTCGATGTGCATGCCGCGGGCGAGGTAGGTCTCGACGTAGGTGAAGCCGTTGGCGAGGGTGAAGGCGAGCTGGCTGATGGGGTTCGCCCCGGCTTCGGCGATGTGGTAGCCGGAGATGGACACGGAGTAGAAGTTGCGGACCTTCTGCTCGATGAACCACTCCTGGATGTCGGCCATCATCCGCAGCGAGAACTCGGTGGAGAACAGGCAGGTGTTCTGGCCCTGGTCCTCCTTGAGGATGTCCGCCTGCACGGTGCCCCGGACGTTCGCCAGGGCGTGCGCCCGCAGTTCGGCCGCCTCCTCGGCGGTGGGTTCGCGCCCCTCGGCGGCCCGGAAGCCGTCGATCCGCTGGTCGACGGTGGTGTTGAGGAAGAACGCGAGGATCGTCGGCGCGGGGCCGTTGATGGTCATGGAGACCGAGGTGGTGGGCGCGACGAGGTCGAAGCCGTCGTAGAGCGCCTTCATGTCGTCCAGCGTGGCGACCGAGACGCCGGAGGTGCCGACCTTGCCGTAGACGTCGGGGCGTTCGTCGGGGTCGCGGCCGTAGAGGGTGACCGAGTCGAAGGCGGTGGACAGGCGGGTGGCGGGCTGTCCCTCGGAGAGCAGCTTGAAGCGGCGGTTGGTGCGGAACGGGTCGCCCTCGCCGGCGAACATCCGGGCCGGGTCCTCGCCGTCGCGCTTGAAGGGGAACACGCCTGCCGTGAAGGGGAAGCGGCCGGGGAGGTTCTCCCGGCGCCAGAACCGCACCAGTTCGCCGTGGTCGGTGAACCGGGGCAGGGCGACCCGGGGAATCTTGTTGCCCGACAGCGACTCCCGGGTCAGCTTGGTACGGATCTCCTTGTCGCGGACCTTCACGACCTGCTCGTCGCCCGAGTAGGCGGCCACGACGGCCGGCCAGCCGGCGAGCTGTTCGGTGAGGTCGCGCGGGAGGCCGGCGCGGGCGTCGTCCAGCAGCGACCGTACGTTCGCCGCGTCGGAGCCCGCCGCGAGCAGCTCCCGCTCCACCTCCGCGAGGCGCTGCTCGCGCCGGGCCGCCTCGGCCAGCCGCCCGGTGGCCGTGTGATAGGCGCGGACGGTGTCACCGACCTCGGCGAGGTAGCGCACCCGGTCCGCCGGCACCACCTGACGGATCCCGGACGAGTGGCGTACGGTCACCGGCGCCAGCAGGCCCTCGGGCAGCGGCAGCCCCCGCTCGGCCAGGGTGGCCTTCAGGTGCTGGTAGAGCGCGGTGACACCGTCGTCGTTGAAGGTGGCCGCCGAGGTGCCGAACACCGGCATGTCCTCGGGCCGCATCCCGAACGCCTCGCGGTTGCGGACCAGTTGACGGCCCACGTCGCGCAGCGCGTCCTTGGCGCCGCGCCGCTCGAACTTGTTGATCGCCACGACGTCGGCGAAGTCGAGCATGTCGATCTTCTCCAGCTGCGAGGCGGCGCCGAACTCCGGCGTCATCACGTACAGCGAACTGTCGACGAACGGCACGATCGCCGCGTCGCCCTGCCCGATGCCCGGCGTCTCCACGATCACCAGGTCGAAGCCCGCGGCCTTGACCACATCGATCACATCGGACAGATGCTCGGGCACTTCACGACTGCCCCGCGTGGCAAGGCTCCGGAAGAACACCCGGTTCCCGTCGAGGGAGTTCATCCGGATCCGGTCGCCGAGCAGCGCGCCGCCGCCCCTGCGGCGGGTCGGGTCGACCGCGATCACCGCGACCCGCAGCTTGTCCTGCTGGTCGACCCGGAACCGGCGCACCAGCTCGTCGGTGAGCGAGGACTTTCCGGAACCGCCGGTGCCGGTGATCCCGAGGACCGGCACCGGTCGCCGCTGCGCCGCCGACCGCAGCCGCTCGCGGAACTCGTCGGACAGCCTGCCCAGTTCGGCCCCGGTGACGGCACGCGCCACCGCGAACCGGTCCCCCGCCAGCACGGCGTCCGCGTCGGCCTGCTTCGCGCCCCACAGGTCGAAGTCGCAGTCCCGTACGACCGAGTTGACCATCCCGGCGAGCCCCATCCGCTGCCCGTCCTCCGGGGAGAAGATGGTCACCCCGCTCGCCCGCAGCCGGGCGATCTCCTCGGGCACGATGACCCCGCCGCCCCCGCCCACCACCCGCACATGGTCGGCGCCGCCGGCGCGCAACGACTCCACCAGGTACTCGAAGTACTCGACATGCCCGCCCTGGTACGACGAGACCGCCACCCCATGGACGTCCTCCTCCAGCGCCGCGTCCACGACTTCCTGGACCGACCGGTTGTGCCCGAGGTGGACCACCTCGGCGCCCTGGGACTGGAAGATCCGCCGCATGATGTTGATCGACGCGTCATGCCCGTCGAACAGCGCCGATGCGGTGACCAGACGGACGGGGTGCGTGGGGCGATGCAGCTCGGTCATGGGCCTTCCCGGGCAGGACGAAGGAACGCTGACGAGATAGATACTAGGACGTCCTACTAATAAATAGTAGGACGTCCAAGTAAATGAGAGAAGACAAACCCGTGTGATAGGCCCTGCCTCGCCGAACGTCAGCGGCGGTCAGACCGCCCGTCCTTCCGGGCCAGGAAGTCGGGCCGGGCGCCGATCATCCGGACCTCGGCCGGCGGCTGACGGGACGTGCGGCTCGCTGAACCCGAGCCGTCCCCCACCGTCCGCCTCCCCGACGACAGCACGCCCATGACCGCAGACCGCCGCCGCAGCCTCCTCCGGCCGTTCCGCACCCGGCTCGGCAGCGGCCGTGTCGGCTACCGCCCGCCGGACGAACCGCCGCGCCGCACCCGGGCCGCTTCACGGGCCTCCGCGAGCTTGCGGGCCTCGCTGGTCTTGCGGGAGGGCCTGCCGGCGGAGCCTCCCCGGGCGTCCTTGGTGCTGCCGAGGCCACGGAAGGGGGTGTTGTGGTTCTTGGGGCGCGGTACGGCCGGTCCGCCGTCGAGGGGCTTTCCGGAGGGGGCCCTGGCGCCGGTGACACGGCTCAGCTCGGCCTCGCCGGAGCGGACTTTGGTGACCTTGGGGGTGACGTCGGCGTCGGCCATGACCTGGCTCGTCTCGCGGCGCTGCGCGGACAGGACGAGGGTGACGACGGTGCCGGAACGGCCGGCCCGGGCCGTGCGGCCGGCGCGGTGGAGATAGTCCTTGGGGTCGGTGGCCGGGTCGACGTTGACCACGAGGTCGAGGTCGTCGATGTGCAGGCCGCGTGCGGCGACGTTCGTCGCCACCAGCGCGGTGACCTGCCCGTTCCTGAACTGGGCCAGGGTGCGGGTGCGTTGCGGCTGGGCCTTGCCGCTGTGCAGGGCGGCGGCGGCCACACCGCTGGCCCGCAGATGCCGGGTGAGCAGGTCGACGCCGTGCTTGGTGTCCAGGAACAGCAGCACGCGGCCGTCCCGGGCGGCGATCTCCGTGGTCACGGCGTACCGGTCCGGGCCGTGCACGACGAAGACGTGGTGCTCGATCGCGGCGACCGAGCCGGACGAGGGGTCCACGGAGTGGACGGCGGGGTCGCGCAGGTAGTCCCGCACCAGCCGGTCGACGTCACGGTCGAGGGTGGCGGAGAACAGCATCCGCTGCCCGTCGGGACGCACCTGGTCCAGGATCTCGGTGACCTGCGGCAGGAATCCCATGTCACACATCTGGTCGGCCTCGTCCAGGACCGTGATGCGCACCCGTCCCAGCCGGCAGGCCTTGCGCTCGACGAGGTCGTGCAGCCGACCGGGCGTGGCGACGACGATCTCGGCGCCGTCCCGCAGCTCGGCGGCCTGCCGCCCGAGGGACACTCCGCCCACCACGGTCGTGAGCCGCAGCCGCAGCGCCTCGACGTACGGGGTGAGCGCCTCACCGACCTGCTGCGCCAGCTCCCTGGTGGGCACCAGAACGAGCGCCAGCGGCTCCTTGGGCTGTGCGCGCCGCCCGGCCGTCCGGGCGAGCATCCCCAGGCCGAAGGCGAGCGTCTTTCCCGACCCGGTGCGGCCCCGGCCCAGGACGTCCCGTCCCGCGAGCGCGTTCGGCAGCGCCGCCGCCTGGATCGGGAAGGGCACCGTCACCCCCTGCTCGTCGAGCACCCGCAGCACCGCGGCCGGCAGCCCCAGCTCCGCGAAGGACGCCGCACCCTGCGGCCGGGCATCGGCACGTGCTGATTCGCTCACAGAAAGCCTTCCTCCGAAGGGACCGTACCGAGGAAGGCGCGGCGGGGACGCGGCCACCGGCCAGGAACCGCGAGCCCGGCACCGGCACAGCGACGCTGCAAACGGTCAACGTTAGCACGGGACACATCACCCGGGCGCGCCGCCAAGGTCGATACCGCGTTCAGCAGAATCACGCCGCTCGCGCTCACACCATCGCCCACACCCGACGAACCCTCATCCATAGCGGCATCGGACCGGCATCAGCCTCACCACAACCCGCCGTGGGCCGCTGCGGGGCGACGGGAGCAAGCCCCGGAGGCCAGGGGGGCCGCCCCGGACCCGGCGGACCGGACCTGGGTCGCGTTGACGGCGTGAGCCGCTGGGCAAGCAGGAGCCCGCGACGGGTCCCTCAGGCCGGGTTCTCGATGTGTGCCCGTGCCGCCTCCAGGATCGTTTCGGACAGCCCGGGGTCGGCCTTGGCCACCGCTCGCGAAAGGGCCAACGCGCCGATCATGGTGGACAGGGTGGCGAAGTCGGGCCCGGCCCCCGGTGCCCGGTCCGGCGCGTCGAGCGCCCGCAGCCGGCTCAGCGACTCCGCCATGCCCGTGACGCCGGTGGCGAAGACGCGCTGGATCTCCGAGGAGTTCCGGCCGGCGTCCTGGGCCAGTGCGGCGACGCTGCAGCCGTCGTCCGGGCTGTCCCGGTGCCGGGCCGACACGTAGTCCTCCACGAACCGGTGCAGCAGGGGCTCGGCGTCCGGTCCGCCGTTCTCCCCGCCGCCCTCCCCGCCCTGCTCCGCCACGGCATCGACGGCGGCGACACTCTCCGCGATCCCCCGCTCGCACACCGCCGCGGCCAACGCCTCCTTGGAGCCGAAGTAGCCGTAGAAGCCACCGTGGGTCAGCCCGGCGGCCTTCATCACGTCGGCGATGGTCACATCGTCGAAGCCGCGCTTCCTGAACTGCTGACCTGCGCTGACGATGATGGCCTCACGGTTTGCAGCCACCTGCTCGCGAGAAGCGCGCATGTCCACCTCCTGGACCGTATCCCTGTTTGACAATTTACATGATGGCCATCATGATGAAGTTATTCATGATGGCCATCATGTAAATGGGATGGCCGTCCGGGCCGCCGAGCAGCGGACTCCCCGCGCCGGCGGCGCGTGACTCGACAGAAAGCACCCCCATGAGCCTGAGCCCTCACCCCTACCCCGCCACCCGAACCGCCGTGGTCCTGATCGACCCCCTCAACGACTTCCTGGCCCCGAACGGGAAGCTGAACGGGCAGATAGGTCCCATGCTGGACAGGACCGGCCTGCACGCGCAGCTCGCCCGCCTGGCGGCAGGCGCCCGTGAGGCCGGCGTCACCGTCTTCTACGCACCCCACGGCCTCCACGAGGGCGTCTTCGACGACGTCAGGCACGTGCTGCCGCGCTTCCGGTTCGCGGTGGACAACCAGGTCTTCTGGGAGGGCACCGACGGCGCGGACTTCTACCCGCCGCTGCGCCCCCAGGAGGGAGACGTGGTGGTCGGCCGCCACCACATGTTCGACTCCTTCGCCGGCACGGACCTGCACGAGCAGCTCACCGCCCGGGGCATCGAGCACGTGGTCCTGGCCGGACTGACCTCCCAGACCTGCGTCGAGGGGACCGGCCGGCACGCGCTGGAGGCCGGGTACCACGTCACCTTCCTCACGGACGCCGTGGCCGACTTCACGGAGGAGGCCCATCGGGCCGCCCTGGAGATCTCCTATCCCACCTTCGGCCACGAGGTCACGACGGTCGACGGCTTCCTGGCCGCCGTCGTGCCCGCCCCGGCCGCCTGACGACCACCGCACGATCGGAGAGGTTCCCCCCACATGGCTACTGTCACCGTTGTCTTCCACTCCCCCAACGGCCACACCCGCGCCCTCGCCGAGAGCGTCGCTCGCGGAGCGAGGAGCGTGCCGGACACCGAGGTGCGACTGGCGGAGATCAAGGGACACCAGGTCCACGAAGGACGCTGGTCCGACGCCGCGACCATGGAACTGCTCAAGGAGTCGGACGCGATCGTCTTCGGCGCACCCACGTACATGGGCAGCGTCTCGGCCGTGTTCAAGGCCTTCCTGGAGGCCGGCTTCCATCCGTTCCTCGGGCAGGAGTGGAAGGACAAGCTCGCCGGCGGGTTCACCCACTCCGCCTCGCAGAACGGCGACAAGCTGTTCTCCCTGCAGCAACTCGCGGTGTTCGCCGCACAGATGAACATGCAGTGGATCTCGGTCGGTGACGCCTCCGGCAACAACTGGACGGGCGGCTCGGTGTACGACGTGAACCGGCTGGGTTCCTGGCTCGGCGTCATGGGCCAGACCAACGTGGACGAGGAGCCCGGGGCCGTCGCCGCCCACGGGGATCTGGTCACCGCCGAGCGGTACGGGCGCCGGCTGGCCGAGCTGACCGCCCGGTGGACCCACGGCCGGTGCTACGACGTCGAACGTCACACGCTGGAGGACTTCCGGGAGATCTCCGCCCGCAGCGCGGCGGACGCCAAGGCCCGTACCGGGCAGGGCGCGAGCGCCGGCTGACCGCGTCTCCCGGACCCGGGCACCGCTCGACAACACCCACGAACGAGGACCCCACCATGTACCTGCACGTCACCGGCATCGTCACGGCCGAGCGCGAGCAACTGGCACCGCACGCGGAAGACGAGGCCCGCGTCCTGCGAAGGCTGAAGGCGGACGGCGTCGTGCTCTCCTCCTTCCGCCGCACCGACAGGCCCGGAGCCTTCCTGATCGTGGAGGCCGAGAGTCTCGACAGCGCCCGTGAGCAGCTCGGCCAACTGCCGTACGCGGCCAACGGTCTGCTGACCTTCGAGTTCATCGAGGTCGACCGGCTCTGACACATGGATCCGGTGCCGGATCAGGCCTCGGCGTCCGGGACATGACCGTTCTCCGGATGCCCTCGGACGGTTCGACACCGCACAGATCGCCAGTCGCCTCGGCTACTCCACCGGAGACACCCATGAACGACCTGCTCGACCATGTCATTTCAGCCCACGGCGGCCGTGACCGCTGGTCGCGGATCGGCAGCCTGCGGGTTCGGACGAAGCTTCACGGTCCCTTCTGGGCCATGCGGGGCTTCTCCGACGAACCGCTGAACGAGACCGTGACGATCGACACCCGACGTCAACTGGTCCGGTTCAGTCCCTGGGGCCGGCCCGATCACGACTTCGTGTTCCGCGCCGACGACGACGTGATCGAGCTGCGAGCCGCGTCGGACGGCACGGTGCTGGAGTCGCGGACCGGTATCCGGTCGACGTACCGGGGATACGACCTCACCTCGCCCTGGCAGCCGCTCCAGGTCGGCTACTTCATCGGCTACGCCATGTGGAACTACCTCACCACTCCCTTCCTGTTCGACCGTCCCGACGTCATCTCGCGCGAAGGAGAACCCTGGACGGAGAACGGGGAGGTGTGGCGGCGGCTGCACGTGGAGTTTCCCGAGTCCATCGCCACACACACGGCCGGGCAGACCTTCTACTTCGGCGACGACGGTCTGCTGCGCAGGCTCGACTACGAAGTCGACGTCAACGTGGGCGTCGCCGTCGCCCACTACGTCGGCGAGTACCGGACGTTCGAGGGAATCCGCTTCCCGACCAGGCGGCGGGTCCACCGGCGCAACGCCGACAACTCGGCCGGCGAGAACTGGTCCATCGGTATCGACATCGAGAGTGTGGTGGCCCACGGCCGATCCTGACCGACCCTCTACTGAAATGCACCGTGACGACAAGTTATTGTGCACTACACGGAGACGGTGACGGTGCGGGTGAGGGAGGCGGGCGGCCATGGCGGGTGCGGCGGCAGGCGGGTCCGGCGGCACCGCCACGGGCCGGACGCGGCCGGTGGTGAGCCGGCGGCGGGAGATCGGCGAGGTCAGCGCGCGGTCGCTGCTGATGACCATGCTCGGCGAGTACGTGCTTCCGCAGGGCCGCCCGGTATGGACGTCGGCACTGGTGGACGCGCTGGCGCGGTTCGGGGTCGAGGAGAAGTCGGCCCGGCAGTCGCTGGCGCGCACCGGTGCCGAGGGCTGGCTGGCCTCCGAGCGCGTCGGCCGCCGGGTGCGCTGGGCGCTGACCCCGACGGGACGCCGGCTGCTGACCGAGGGCGCGCAGCGCATCTACGACTTCGGGAGCGGCGAGGCCGCCTGGGACGGCACCTGGCTGGTGGTCCTGGCGTCGGTGCCGGAGGCGAAACGGGATCTGCGCCACCGGGTGCGCACCCGGCTGACCTGGGCGGGCTTCGGCTCCCCCGAACCCGGTGTGTGGATCACCCCGCACGCGGACCGGGAGGCGGAGGCGCTCGGCGTCCTGAAGGAACTCGGGCTCGCCGACGGCGCGATGTCCTTCACCGCCTCGTACGGCGCCGTGGGCAGCGAGGCCGCGATGGTGGCGCGCGCCTGGGACCTCAGCGAGGTCGAGGAGCGCTACGAGGCGTTCATCGACGAGTTCACCGGCCTGCGCCCGGCCGACGGCGACGCCGTACTGCACGCCCAGACCAAGCTGGTGCACGAGTGGCGCCGGTTCCCGTTCCTCGACCCCCGGCTGCCTCCGAAGCTGTTGCCGCCCGGCTGGAACGGGGCCAGGGCAGCCGCGCTGTTCCACAGCAGACACGCCGAGTGGAGCCCGGCGGCGCTGGCGCGCTGGACGGAGCTGACGCGGGATCAGCGGGATCAGGAGGAGCGCGGCGGCGGTTCCTGAGGGGGCCCGGCCCAGGAGCCGTCACGGGCCATGGCCCGCAGGACGTTCCGGCGGATCTTGCCGGTGGGGGTGCGGGGCAGTTCGGGCAGCTGCACGACGACACGCGGGCGTTTGAAGGCGGCCAGGCCCTCACGGCACCAGGCGACCAGCGCGTCCGGATCGATGTCCCGGCCGGGTACCGGCACCACGCACGCCACCGGCTTGTCCAGGCCGTCCGCGTCCGGTCCGCCGACCACCGCGGCCTCGGCCACGTCGGGATGGGCCAGCAGCCGCTCCTCCACCTCGGCGGGCGAGACCCAGATGCCGCCGGCCTTGAGCAGGTCGCCGGTGCGGCCCAGGCAGGTGTAGGTGCCGTCGGCGTTGCGTACGTAGGTGTCGCCGGTGCGCACCCGGTCGCCGAGGAACACCTGCCGGGTGGTCCCGGCCCGGCACCAGTAGCCGACGGCGGCCGATTCGCCCCGCACGTACAGCTCCCCCGGTGTGCCGCTGCCCGCCACCACCCCGCCCTGCGCGTCCCGCAGCTCCACGGTGTACCCCGGAACGGGTTCGCCGGAGGAGCCGGGGTGGACGCGTCCCGGGCGGTTGGAGACGAAGATGTGCAGCATCTCGGTGGAGCCGATGCCGTCGAGCACCTCCACGCCGAACCGCCGGAGCATGCCGTGGTACATCGGCGCGGGCAGCGCCTCACCGGCCGAGACACCCAGTCGTACGGTGGTGAACGCGTCGTCGGGGACGTCGGCGCTCGCGAGCAGCGGGCCGTAGAAGCTGGGGGTGCCGAACAGGATCGTGGCCCGGTCCGCGGCCGCGCGTTTCGCGAACAGCGCGGGTGACGGCCTGGCGGGTTCGAGCAGTACCGTGGCGCCCGCCGCGAGCGGGAAGAAGAGCGAGTTGCCGAGGCCGTACGCGAAGAAGAGTTTGGCGACCGACAGGCAGCGGTCTCCCGGGCCGATGTCGAGCACCTGCCGTCCGTAGTTCTCGGACACGAACCGGATGTCGGCGTGCCGGTGCATGGCCGCCTTGGGGGTGCCGGTCGTACCGGAGGTGTACAGCCACAGCGCCGGCGAGTCCGGCCAGGTCGGATACAGCCGGTCGTCGGTGCCTGTCTCCAGTAGCTGTTCCCACGTCCGGCCGTGGATGTGGTCCGGCAGTCCCGTGGCGGCCGGGCCGGTGAGAACGGCTTGTGCCACCTCCGGCGCCGAGCCGAGCGCGGCCCGCACGAGCGGGGCGAACTCGGCGGAACCCAGCACCACCCGGCTGCGCGAGTCCGCGATCAGCATGCCCAGTTCGCCGCCGGTGAGCATGGTCGACGCGGGGACCGCCACCGCGCCGATGCGGAAGGCGGCGAGGATCGCGGTGAACAGTTCGACGTCGTCCGTCATGCACATCAGGACGCGTTCCTCGGGCCGGACGCCGAGCGCGCGCAGTCCCGCCGCCACCCGGCGGACCTCCGCCGCCAGCTGGGCGTAGGTGAGGCTCCGGGTGGGGGTGACGAGGGCCGTGCGGTCGCCGTTCCCCTCGCGCAGATGCCTCTCGACCAGGTGGTCCGCCGTGTTGAACACCTCGGGCATCCGGCTCACCTCACACCAGTCGGACGTACTCGTAGTCGAACGGTTTGCCGTTGATGCCGTTGGCCGGCGGTGCCACCCAGTGGGCGATCCTGCCGCGCTCGTACACCGGCTGCATCAGCGACCTGACGAACGCGAGGTCCTCGGCGGTGGGGAGCCAGTGGTGGCGGCTCGCCTCCCAGGTCCCTTCGTCGACGATCGTGCCGTCGGGGGTGATGTGGTGTCCGGCGGCGAGGCCGACGTCGCGGTTGAAGCCGGGGTGGGGCAGGGTCAGCCGGTGGTCGACGCCGTGCTCCGCGAGGATCCGGTTCCAGCGGGTGACACCGCCCCGGCAGTCGGAGATGTACTCGTCGCGCAGGTCGAGGTTGAGGGCGAGCAGCGCGGAGACCTCCTCCTGGCTCCAACTGCCGTCGTTCTGCGGCCTGTCCAGGATGGCGCTGTCGTCGGCGAGCCGGTGGTCGTCCTTGCGGCGCTCCTCCATCCAGCGGCCCTTGAGCCCGGCGGTGTAGTAGTTGGCCGCGTTGGTGGAGGTCTCGCCGCCGAACAGGTCGAGGGAGACCGTGTAGTGGAAGTTGATGTACTTCTGGATGACGTCGAGCGGGATGCCCCCGCACGCGGCGATGTCCAGGGTGTCGTGCTCGCGGACGAGTTGGGCGCTGCGGGTGACCACCCGGTCCACGCCCGTGGTCCCGACCATCATGTGGTGCGCCTCCTCCTTCAGCATGAAGGAGCAGGTCCGGGAGAGCGGGTCGAAGGCGCTCTCCTTGAGCGAGCCGAGCTGGTACTTGCCGTCCCGGTCGGTGAAGTACGTGAACATGTAGAAGGCCAGCCAGTCGGCGGTCTCCTCGTTGAACGCGCCCAGGATGCGCGGGGCGTCGGGGCTGCCGGAGTTGCGCTGCAGCAGCGCCTCGGCCTCCTCGCGGCCCTCGCGGCCGAAGTAGGCGTGCAGCAGGTAGACCATCGCCCAGAGGTGGCGGCCCTCCTCGACGTTGACCTGGAAGAGGTTGCGCAGGTCGTAGAGGCTGGGCGCGGTCAGCCCGAGCAGGCGCTGCTGTTCGACGGAGGCGGGCTCGGTGTCGCCCTGGACGACGATGAGGCGGCGCAGGTCGGCGCGGTACTCGCCGGGCACCTGCTGCCAGACCGGCTCGCCCTGGTGTTCCCCGAAGCCGATACGGCGGTCGGGGGTGGGCTCGGCCAGGAAGATGCCCCACCGGTAGTCGGGCACGTCGACATGGCCGAAGTGGGCCCAGCCGTCCCGCCCGACGGAGACCGCGGTACGCAGGTACACCCCGTGGTTCTCCAGCGTGGGGCCCATCTCGCCCCACCAGTTCAGGAACTTGGGCTGCCAGCCCTCCAACGCCCGTTGCAGGCGGCGGTCGTCGGCGAGGGAGACGTTGTTGGGGATGCGGGAGTCGTAGTCGATGGCGGAGGGCATCGGGTCACACTCGCTTCCGGTCGTAGACCGCCTTCTGTCCGGTGCCGTAGCGGCGCAACGCGCCTTCGGGACCGGAGGCGTTGGGGCGGATGAAGATCCAGTTCTGCCAGGCGGTGAGCCGGCCGAAGATCTTGGTCTCGATGGTCTCCGGGCCGACGAACCGGTGGTTGGCCTCCATCCCGGTCAGCGCGTCCGGGCTCAGGGCCGCCCGCGCCTCCAGGACGAGACGGATCTCGTCCTCCCAGTCGAGGTCGTCGGGCGCGTCGGTGACCAGGCCGAGTTCGCGGGCCCGGGCGGCGCTCAGCGGGCGGCCGGTCTCCTGGCGCAGCCAGTCGAGGTGGTCGTCCTCCCGGTAGAAGCGGGACTCCAGGCGGGTCAGGCCGTTGCCCATGGGGAAGGGGCCGAAGTTGGCGGCGGAGAGGGCGAGGACGGCCCGCTCGGGACTGTCGGGATCGTCGGGCGGCGGGCCGTCCAGCATGTACTGGAGGTCGCAGGCGAGGGCGAGTTCCAGGAGCAGTCCGGCGAAGCAGCCGCCCGGCTCGATCAGCGCGACGAGGCTGCGGCTGGTGACGTCCAGCCGTTTCAGGGTGCGCTTGTAGTAGTGCAGGATCTCGCCCGCGAGCCAGTCGCCGTCGGCGGCCGCGTCCAGCACGGCCCGCTCATGGGCGAGGACCAGTTCGGGGACGCCCTCGGTGCGCAGCACCCAGGTGCCCAGCTCGGTCTCGTTGGTGCGCAACCGCAGGATCAGGTCGTCGAGTTCGCGGGTGACGGCCAGCAGCCAGCCGTCGGCGCCCTGGGCGTGCAGGGCGCCGGTGTCGGCGGGCGGGGGTCCGGCGGGACCGCGCACGGTGACGCGGACCAGGCCGAGCGGACGGTCGTACTCGGCGCGTACGTGGCGGTAGGCGAGCCCGTCGTCGGTGACTTCGCGCTCCAACGGGGTCAGCGCGACGCCCCGCACGTCGGCCGGGCGGGTGGCGCGCCCGGCCGCCTCCAGGGCCCGCTGCTCGACGATCGTACGGAACTCCCGGCGCGGCACGACCTCGTCGACCAGGCGCCAGTCCACCGCCGTCTTGCCGCGCACGCCGTCGCTGCGGGTGGCGAACAGGTCCGCGAGGTCCTTGCGGACGCGGCGCTTGTCGGTGACCCGGGTCAGCCCGCCGGTGCCGGGCAGCACGCCCAGCAACGGGACCTCGGGCAGGGCGACCGTGGAGGCGTTGTCGTCGATCAGCAGGATCCGGTCGCAGGCCAGCGCGAGTTCGTAACCGCCGCCCGCGCAGGCGCCGTTGACGGCGGCAATGAAGGTGAGCCCGGAGTGCTCCGAGGCGTCCTCCATGCTGTTGCGGGTCTCGTTGGTGAACTTGCAGAAGTTCACCTTCCACTCGTGCGGAGAAGCCGCCAGCATCCGGATGTTGGCGCCCGCGCAGAACACCTTCTCCTTGGCGCTGGTCACCACCACCGCGCGGACCTCGGGGTGCTCGAAGCGGAGCCGCTGCACGGCGTCGTACAGCTCGATGTCCACGCCCAGGTCGTAGGAGTTGAGCTTGAGCTCGTAGCCGGGGACCAGACCGCCCTGTTCGTCGACGTCCAACTCCAGCCGGGCCAGCGGGCCGTCCGTGCTCAGCCGCCAGTGCCGGTACGTCTGCGGACTCCGGTCGAAGGACACCACCACCATGCTGAGCGCCTCCTCGGGCGGGCACGGGTACCAGTGAGGGAAATCCTCCACATGAATTCTCAACTACGTCAAGGTTCTGTAGAACATCAATCACCGCCCGGCGTCAACTCCTGCTCGGCACAGGCAAGTTCGCGAACGGCGAGGCCGTGGGGAACGAGACGTGAGCGAGCGCGTGATACCCGAAGCCCCTGACCGCCGCTCAGGTCCGGCGCACCGGGAGGAGCAGTGCCGACGGGTGGGCGGGGTCGTGGAAGACCTGCTGGTCCGCGGCGCGGAGGGTGGTCGCGGTGGCGCGGGGTTCTCCGGTGCCCGGGTTGCGGGCGAAGCGCGGGAAGGCGCCGCTGGAGACCTGGACGCGGATGCGGTGGCCCTTCTTGAACAGCTGGGCCGTGGGCCACAGCCGTACCGTGGCCAGGGTGGTGCTCTCCGCCTCGGTGAGGCTGAGCAGGCCGTCGCAGACGTTGGTCGAGCGGCCTTTCTCGTCCACGTCGCACAGGCGGACGAAGACATCGGCCCAGAGCAGGCTGGAGCGGAACCAGATCTCGGCGGTGACCTCGCCGATCACCTCCACGTCCGTGCCGAGCGGGGGCGTGGTGTAGGTGAGCACGTCGGGCCTGGACTCCAGGGCGGTGTTGTCCTTGCGGCCGGCGTGCCGGCCGGTGAGGCGTACGCCGCCGACGGCGGGCGTCGGGTCGGCCGGGTCGTAGCGGTAGCCGTCGGGATCCGACTCGGGGGGCTCGTCGGCCGAGAGGGCGCCGTCGGGGTGGAGGTGGAAGCGGCGGGGCTCGTAGCCGGGTGGCGGCCAGGACTCCGCGTCGCGCCACGCCTCCTCGCCCATCACGTACAGGCGCACGGGCGCGCGCTCCGGCGGCTGCTCGCCCCGTGCGTGCGCGAGACCGAAGGAGAGGGTCTGGGTCGCGGCCTCGGCGAAGACGCCCACGGCGGCGTGCGACCAGGGGCCGATGGTCAGCCGGGGCTCGCGGCCCGCCGCGAGCAGGGCCTGGCAGTCGCGGAGCTGCCCGGGCAGGAAGATGTCGTACCAGCCGGCGACCGAGCTGACCGGTACGGAGACGTCCGCCACCCGGGCGCGGTGGTCGCCCCCGGACCAGTGCGGGTCGTCCGCGCCGTGCACCAGCATGTCCTGGATGTACTGCGAGCGGCGGCCGAGCGCGGCGGTGTCGGCCCGGTCGAGCGGGAGGGTGAACTGGGCGCGGTGCGTCCTGCGCTCGTCGAGCAGTTGGCGCAGCATCGCGGCCCGGCGCTCCTGGCCGGCCACCATCACACCCCACCGGAACGGGGTCTCCAGCGAGAAGGCGTCCTCCCGGAGGAAGTCCAGGGTGAGCGCGGACTCGGTGACGACCGGGATGATGGCTTTGACCTGCGGGGGAAGCCGGTCGGCGACGGCCCACTGGACATGGCCGAGATAGCTTCCGCCGGTGAGCACGACCGACTCGCCGCACCACGGGCGGCTCACCAGCCAGTCGAGGGTGGCGAGGCCGTCCTCGCGCTCGTCCCGGAACGGCACATGGACCCCGCCGGAGCCGAAGGTGCCGCGGGTGCTCTGCACCACGACCTGGAAGCCGCGTTCGGCAAGGGGCACGGCCGCCATCGCGATCATCGGGCCCCGACGGCCGTACGGCGTACGTATCAAGGCCGTCGGCAGGCCGTCACCGTCCGCGCGTGGTGCCCACCGGTCTGCCAGCAGGACCGTTCCGTCGGGCATGGGTACCGGCAGGTCGCGCTGGACGGCGACGCTCCGGGTGAGTGGAGGCTCCAGGCGCAGCAGCCGCTGGACCAGTCGGCTGCCCCGTCCGCCGCGGCGCGCGGGCGGCAGCGGCGCGAATCCCTCGCCCGCCCCGGCGAAGGGCTTTTGTACGTCGTCAGCTCTGTCGGCCATGCGCAATACTCCACTGAGAATTCTCGCTACGACAAGATGTTGTCTAAAGAACGCGACAGACCGTGCCCGGCAGGTGGGGTGTGAAGCGGGTCATGACCTCCGGGTCGTGGCCCGCCACGACCCGGGTGCCCGGCTGCCGTTCCAGCTCCCGGACCTGGTCGTAGGCGCGGTACATCCCCGCGACGTCGGCGACGATCGCGAAGGGACGGTCGCGTTCGTACTCCTCGTAGGAGTGGATGGCGTCCGAGGCCAGCACGGCCGTACCGGTCGCTCCGCGGACCACGACGATCAGCTGGCCGGGGGTGTGGCCGCCGACCTCGACGAGCTCCACCCCCGGCGCGAGCTGGTGTTGTGCGCCGACCAGCGTCAGCCTGTCCTGCTCCAACAACCGTGGCAGGAGGGCGAGTTCGGCGGGCTCCGTGGGGATCGCGAAGTGCGGGCGTCCGGCGAACGGCCCCTGCCAGAAGTCGTACTCACGCCGGCTCATCACCACCTCGGCGGCCGGGAAGCGGTGGAGGTTGCCGATGTGGTCGTAGTGGGCGTGGGTCACGACCACCGTGGGCACGGTCGACGCGTCCACGCCCAGTTCGGCGAGGACCGCGACCGGATCGGCCAGGACCTCGCGGCCACGGCGCCGACCGGCCTGCGGGGCGAACCCGGTGTCGACCACGATGGTTCCGGCGGGCCCGCGCACCAGCCAGAGGTAGTAGTCCATCGTGAGGTCGCCGTCGGGTTCGCCGTAGCCGGCGTAGTTGAGGTAGAAGGCACTGCGCGGCAGCCGGTGCCGGCCGAAGCGGACGGCGTAGACCTCCCAGTGCGCGGGCGCCGAGGTGTCAGTCATGGCGGGGTGAGGCCGCCCGGATGCTGACGCCGTTCCGTGTTTCGAGGGGGCGCACGATCTCGGTGTGGTCGGCGCCGGGCGCCAGTTCGGCGGTCAGCTCGCGCCAGCGGGCCTCGACCGCCTCGGCCAGCGGCAGTTCGACGGCCAGGTCCTTGCCGAGCAGCGTGGCGATACCGACGTCCTTCGCCATCAGCGCGGCCGTGAAGCCGGAGTCGAAGGCGCCGGTGAGCACGAACTTCGGGAACTTCACCTCGGTCGAACCGCTGCGCCCGCTCGCCGAGTTGACCACCGAGAGCGCGGTGGCCGGGTCCATGCCGAAGCGGGCGGCGACGGTCATGGTCTCGGCGGTGATGAGCATGCTGCACGCCGACATCAGGTTGTTGAGTGCCTTGATGGCGTGTCCGGAGCCCACGGGTCCGACGTGCACGACCGACGAGCCGAGCGCCGTGAGCAGCGGCTCGGCGCGCTCGTACTGCTCCTCGGTGCCGCCGACCATGACGGTGAGCGTGCCGGCCTCGGCCCCGCTCACGCCGCCCGAGACCGGGGCGTCGACGAGTTCGATGCCCGACTCGGCCAGGAGGAGGGCGAGTTGGCGGGTCCGTGCGGGCTCCGACGAGCTCATGTCGACGATGCGGCGGCAGCGGGCGCCGGACCGGACCGCGTCGGTGATGTCCGCGGCGACGGCCTCCACGATGTCGCTGTTGGGCAGCATGAGGATGACGTCCTCGGCGGATCCGGCGAGTTCGGCCGACGATGCCACCGGGGTGACGCCGTCGGCGGTGACGCTCGCGCGGAGCTCCGCGTCGACGTCGTAGCCGTACACGTCGTGGCCGGCCGTCACCAGGCGCCGGGCCATGGGGCGGCCCATGCGGCCGAGTCCGGCCAGTCCGATCCGCCGCCGCGCGGGTGCCTCACTCATGGCCCAGCTCCGCCATGACCTGCTGGGCGGCCCGGGAGGCCTCCAGCGCCGCGGGGACACCGCAGTAGACGGCGGCCTGCAGCAGCACCTCCTGGATCTGCTCGGTGGTGCAGCCGTTGTTGATCGCCCCGCGCACGTGCAGGCGCAGCTCGTCGGGCTTGCCCAGCGCGGTCAGCATGGCGATGTTCAGCAGGCTGCGGGTGGCGGGTTCGAGGCCGGGCCGGGTCCAGACGGCTCCCCAGCAGTACTCGGTGACCAGGTCCTGGAGCGGGCGGCTGAACGGGGTCGCGTTGGCACGGGAGCGGTCCACATGCGCGTCGCCGAGCACCCGGCGCCGCATGGCATCGCCCGCGGCGAGTTGGTCGGTGGAGTCCGGCTGAACGGTCACGGCTGTGCCTCCAGAGGTTCCTGAGTTTCCTGGGTCGAGCGTCTTCGGTGCGCTCACCATAACCGAGGAGACGACTGAAAGCAGCTAGCAGCTGTCAGACAAAGAATGCCGGACAGAGTCCGGGCAGCTGTCTGACAGCAGTCGGCTTGAGTATCCTCGGCGTATGACCGACATGCAGGTACTGCGGCACGCCCCCATCCGCGAGCAGGTGGCGAACATCCTGCGCGACGCGATCGTCGACCAGCGGCTGGCCCCGGGCCAGCTGCTCGTGGAGCGCGAGCTGTGCGAGATGACCTCGGCGAGCCGCGCCTCCGTGCGCGAGGCGCTGCGCCAGCTCCAGGCGGAGGGGCTGGTGGAGTCGCGCAACGGCCGCGGCACGTGTGTCACCGTGATCTCGCCGGCGACCGCCCTGCAGGTCTACCAGGTGCGCGCACCCCTGGAGGGGCTGGCCGCCCGCCTGTTCGCCGAGAACGGCAGCGACGAGGACCGGACCGCCTTCCGTGAGGCCGTCGCCGAACTGGCGGCGCAGACCGAGCGGGGCGCCGACGCGGCCGTGCTCCTGAAGGCGAAGTCCCGGGCCTACGACGTGCTGTTCCGGGGGTGCGGCAATCCGGTCCTGCACCAGACGGTGCAGACGCTCCAGCACCGGGTCACCCGGCTGCGCGCGCTGACCCTCGCACAGGAGGGCCGGGCGCAGCGCAGCGTCGTCGAGGTCGGCGCGATCGTCGCCGCGGTCGACGCCCGGGACGGGGCCGCGGCCCAGGCCGCCGCGACGGCCCACGTGGAGGAGGCCGCCCGGGTCATGATGGCCGCGGCGTCCGACGGCCCCGCCGCCCCCTGACCCGCCGACCGCCCCCCGCCACCCTCGTCACCGTCCGGCCCCCAGGGGCCGTTCGCACTTGTCTATTGTCTGACAGCTTCTAGCTGTTCTATACATAGCCGGACGGGGAACGTCGAAGAAAGGTGCACACCATGTCCTTCACCGTGGCGGGGATGCGGACTCCGCCGGCCACCTACGCGTGGAGCCGTTTCGGCGCTCCCGAGTACACCGACTGGCTGGACGAGTCCATGTCCTGGAAGGAGACCTGCTACATCGGCGACTGGTCGTTCCTGTGGCAGCACCGGATCAGCGGCCCGGACGCGATCCGGCTGCTCGCGGACACCTCGGTGAACAGCTTTGCGGTCTTCCGCCAGGGACAGTCGAAGCACGCCATCCACACCAACCGGGACGGCAAGGTCATCCACGAGGGCATCGTCACCAAGTTCGGCGACGACGACTACGTCGTGCACGGGCGCGGCGGGTTCTGGCTGAAGCACCGGCTGGACAAGGGCGACTACGACGCGAGGATCACCCAGGAGGACTGGTTCGTCTTCCAGGTGTCGGGCCCCCACGCGGTCCTGGTCCTGGACCGGCTGGCGGGCGAGAACCAGCTCCGGGACACCAAGTACATGCATGTCGCGCCGCTGCGGATCGCCGGGCACGACATCTGGGCCCTGCGCCAGGGCATGGCGGGCGAGATCGGCTTCGAGTTGCAGGGGCCGCGCGAGTTCGGCGACGCGGTGCACGCCGCCGTGATGGAGGCCGGCCAGGAGTTCGGCATCCGGCGGCTCGGCGCCCGGGTCACCATGATCAACCACCTGGAGGCGTGCTTCCCGACGATCGCCACCGACTATATTCCGGCGATCTTCGACGAGGACATGGCCGAGTATCTGGACGTCTTCCGCGCTTCGATGCCGGCCTTCGCGCAGCCCGCCTATATCTCGGGAAGCTTCGACGGGAAGCAGATTTCCGACTATTACCGGAGCCCGGTGGAACTCGGCTGGGGCCGTAATATCAAATTCGACCACGAATTCCTCGGCCGGGCCGCTCTCGAACGCGAGAAGGCGGAACCGCGGCGGGTCATTCGCACCCTGGAGTGGAATGCCGAGGACGTACTCGACGTGCAGGCGTCGCTGTTCCGCCCCGGCCCGCACTACCCGTTCATGGACATGCCCCGGGACCAGCGCGGTTTCATGTGGGCGGACAAGGTGACGGCGGGCGACGAACTGGTCGGCGTGGCCACCTCGCGCGGCTACAGCTACTACTTCCGCAAGATGATCTCGCTAGCCACCGTCGACGTGGCGCACGCGGAGATCGGCACCCCGCTGACCGTCCACTGGGGAACCCCGGACGGCCCCCAGAAGGCGATCCGGGCCGTCGTGGCCCCGGCGCCCTACAAGCAGGACCGCAGCCGGATCGATCTGCACTCCGCCTGACCGCCGCCGCTCTTCCCCCACGGCCAAGGCCCACCCGGTTCGGGTGGGCCTTCGGCGTTCCCGGGCGCCTACCCGTATCCCCCGCCCACCTGCCCGCCGAGCACGAACAGGTAGGCGACAGGTAGTTCCCCGCGTTCACCTGCCGCTCCCCGCACGGGAGGCTGCGAGGAGATCACGAAGGAGTGCTCATGCCTGGACCCACCGACTCAGCCGCGGCGCCCGCCGGCGGGCGACCCGGCGCTCGCGAGTGCGCGCTGCTCGGTCACCCACACGGCGATCTGCGCCCGCGAGGTGAATCCGAGCTTGCCGAGGATGCGCTGGACGTGGCCCTCGGCGGTGCGGGTCGAGATGACCAGGGCGGCGGCGATGTGCTTGTTGCCCTGGCCGTCGGCGACCAGCTGGGCGACCTCCCACTCCCGTCGCGACAGGGCGTCCGGCACCGCCGGGGCGGTGGCCGGTCCCGGGGCGGCCCGGCCGCCCGCGACGACCTCGGTGGCCTGCCCGAGCGTCAGCCCGCGGCCCTCCTCGACCAGGGCGGCGAACACGGCGTCGCCCAGCGCCTCGCGCACCTCGGGTACGTACTCCCGGCGCAGTCCGTCGAGCACGGTGAAGGCCGGGAAGCGATGCGTCTCCGCGGCGCCCATGAGCAGGGCCGCCTTGCGGTGCTCACCCGTCGCGGCGAGGACCAGGGCACCGCTCTGCACGCAGGAGCCCATGCCGAACCGGTCGTCGAACCGGCCGGCCAGCCGGGCGCTGGTCTCCTGCGCGACCCGGGCGTCGGCGTGGTTCCCGTGCCGCCACTCGGCGAGCGCGGTCGTCCACTGGATGTAGGCGAAGCCCCAGTTCTCGCTGACGGCTCCGGGCATGGCGAGGAACTCCTCGCAGTACCCGCGCCCGCGTTCCCAGTCGCCGCGCAGCGTCCACGCCATGGCCAGCAGGCACAGCGTCCGGCCGCTGCTCATCATGCTCCCCGCCGAGCGGAACGCCGCGAGCGCGCGGTCGAGTTTCCCGCAGGCGGCGACCAGGTCGCCGCGCTGGACGGCGAGGAGTCCCTCGACGAACCACAGGTGGCCGGTGGCGGTGGCATCCGTGAGGTGGCCGACGACCTCGTGGGAGGCGGCCAGCAGGTCGTCGGGACCGTCGCCGCCGACGACCGCGAGGTAGGCGGCGGCCGTCAGGGCGAGCGCCCGGCCGACGGTCGGCTCGGGGGGTGCGACGGCCAGCCCGCGGTCCAGCCATTCGCGGCCCTCGGCGACCAGTCCGGCCATCAGCCAGTGGTACCAGAGGGCCGCGGCGAGCCGGAGCCCGTCCTGCGCGGTGTCCTTGTCCTGGAAGCAGTACTCCAGTGCCGCGCGGAAGTTGGCGTAGTTGCCGCGAATCTGGCTGATCCAGTCCTGGGAGCGCTCGGTCAGCAGCCCGTCGGAGGCGCGCCCCGCGAGCCAGAGGCACCACTGGACGTGCCGGCCGCGCAGCCGCTCCCACTCGGTGGGGTCGGTCACCCGGCGGATCGCGTACTCGCGGAGCAGCCGGGGCAGCCGGTACCAGGACCCGCCGGGCCGCTCCTCGCGGACGAGCACGGACTTGTCGATCAGCCCCGCGACGAGGTCGAGCACCCGGTCCTCCGGGATCACGTCGTCGGTGCAGACGTGCTCGATCGCGGGCAGGCCGAAGGGGCCGGTGAAGACCGCCAGCCGGGTCCACAGGGTCTGTTCCTCCGGCGAGCACAGCGCATAGCTGGAGTCGACGAGGGCCTGGAGGGTGCGCTGCCGCTCGGGAGCGCCCCGGCGGCCCGTGACCAGCACCCGGTAGGCGTCTTCGAGCCGGTCGTCGAGTTCGTCGAGCGCGAGCACGTCGAGCCGGTCGGCGGCGAACTCGATGGCCATGGGCAGACCGTCCAGGCGTCGGCAGATGCGGGCGACCGCGGCCAGCCGGGCGTCGGACTCCAGGACGTCGGGCCGGACGGCGGCGGCCCGTTCGATGAACAGGGCGACCGAGTCGTACCCGGTCAGCGCGGCGGCCCCGGCCCCCGGCGCGTCGTCGGACGGCACCGGCAGCGGGCCCACGCTCACCACGGCCTCGCCCTCGACGTGCAGCGGGCGGCGGCTGGTGCTCAGCACCTTGAGACCGGGTGCGGCGCGCAGCAGCCGGGTGACCAGGCCCGCGCACGCGTCGACCACCCCGTCGCAGCCGTCGAGGAGCAGCAGCGCCTGCCGGCCGCGGAAGTGGTCGGCGAGGCGCTCCTCCACCGGCATGCCGCCGTCGTCGCGCAGGCCGAGGCCGAGCAGCACGGTGGACGGCAGGAGGGTGCCGTCGGTGAGGTCGTCGAGATCGATGAGCCAGGCCCCGTCGGGGAAGGCGCTCGCCACTTCGGCGGCCACCCGGCGGGCCAGCCGGGTCTTGCCGATGCCTCCGGTGCCGGTCGCCGTGACCGCCCGGTACCGCTCCAGCGATTTCTTCAGGGTGGGCAACTCCGCTCGACGGCCGACGAAACTCGTCACCTCCGCCGGCAGATTGCCTCGTTGCAGTCGTGCCACGCCCGCACCCTAACGAATTGTTTCAGCCAGATGAAGACTCCGGGTCGAACAACTTCGATTTTCCGGTACTTCCGGTACCGCAGAGGTTACGCCTCCGGGGAAGACAGGGGAAAGCAATGAAATTCCGGGGCCCGGCCGGCCTGCCGGTCACGGATCGCTGTCTGGTGATGGGAATCGTCAACGTGACGCCCGATTCCTTTTCCGACGGCGGGGAGTACGACGATCCGGCGCGCGCGGTCGAGCACGGGCTCGCGCTCGTCGCACAGGGCGCGGACCTCGTCGACGTGGGCGGTGAGTCCACCCGGCCGGCCGCGCCGCGCGTCCCCGAGCCGGTGGAGCTGGCGCGCGTGCTGCCGGTGGTCCGGGGGCTGGCCGCGAGCGGCGCCCTGGTCAGCGTCGACACGATGCGCGCGCGGGTGGCCGCGGCGGCCCTCGACGCGGGCGCCGTGCTGGTCAACGACGTCAGCGGCGGGCTCGCCGATCCGGACATGGCGCGCCTCGTCGCCGGGGCGGACGTGCCGTACGTCGCGATGCACTGGCGGGGGCACAGCGCGCGCATGCAGCAACGGGCCCGCTACGGCGATGTGGTCGCGGAGGTCGTGACCGAACTCGGCCTGCGCCTCGGCGCGCTCGTCGACGCGGGGGTGGATCCCGACCGTGTCGTGCTCGATCCCGGCCTCGGCTTCGCCAAGAACGCCGAGCACAACTGGGCGGTCCTCGGCCGCCTCCACGAGTTCCGCGCGCTCGGGCGGCCACTCCTGGTCGGCGCGTCCCGCAAGGCGTTCCTGGGCGCGCTGCTCGCCGACACCGGCACGCGCACTCCCCCGCCGCCGCACGCCAGGGACCGGGCCACGGCCGCCGTGTCCGCCCTCGCGGCGGCGGCCGGCGCCTGGTGCGTCCGGGTCCACGACGTGGCGGCCACCGCGGACGCGGTCCGCGTGGCACGGCAGTTCACCCGGTTCACCTCGACCACCCACCTCACCGCATCACCCGCACCTTCATCACCCGCACCTCTGAGAAAGGCACCGGCATGACGACGGTTCCCCACGGCACCACCCCGGCCGCGCTCGACAAGGCGCTCGCGGCCTTCACCGCCGAACTCGGCTCCGACGCCGTGATCGGCGAGCCGTCGGCCCTGCGCGAGTTCCGCGACCCGTACACCTACCTGGAGTCCGACGAGTTCGACGCCTCCGCCGCGCTGCTGCCCACCAGCACCGAGCAGGTCCAGGCCGTCGTCCGGATCGCCAACGAGTACGGCGTCCCGCTGTCCACCTTCAGCCAGGGCCGCAACAACACCTACGGCGGTTCCGCGCCGCGGCTGCGCGGCAGCGTCCTGGTCAACCTGCGGAACATGAACAAGGTTCTGGAGGTGAACACGGACCTCGCCTACGCGGTCGTCGAGCCCGGCGTGCGCTGGTTCGACCTCTTCGACGCGCTCCAGGCGGCCGGCGGCGACCTGTGGCCCTCCATCCCCGACCTCGGCTGGGGCAGTGTCATCGGCAACTCCCTGGAATACGGCATCGGTTACACGCCCTACGGCGACCACGCGCGCAACCTCTGCGGTCTGGAGGTCGTCCTGCCCGACGGCTCGCTGCTGCGCACCGGCATGGGCGCGATGGAGGGCAACGTGGCCCGGCACGTGTACCCGCACAGCTTCGGCCCCTCCTTCGGCGGGCTCTTCCAGCAGTCCAACCTCGGCATCGTGACCAACGCGGGCTGGTGGGTCATGCCCCGCCCCGAGACCTACGCGTCCTGCTGGGCCCGGTTCCGCGGCTACGACGCCCTCGGCAAGGTCGTCGACGCCCTGCGCGGCCTCATGCTCGACCGCACGATCGAGAGCCTGCCGCTGCTCAACCGGGGTCTGGAGATCGACGAGAGCGGCGCGATGTTCCTCGACCCCGAGGGCGAGGGCTGGTCGGCGCGGTTCGCCCTCTACGGGCGGGCGGCGATGGTCGACGCGCAGTACGCGGTCGTCGAGGAGACCCTGCGCGCGATACCGGGTGTGGAGGTGCTGCGCCGGACGTTCGACTCCACCGACCTCACCGGGCCGGCCAACCACGACGAGCGCGTCCAGCGCGGCATCCCCGACATGGACCTCCTCGACCCGAGGATGCTGCCCTACGGCGAGGTGACCGGCCACCTCGACTTCTCCCCGGTCGGGCCGAACACGGGCGACGCGGTGGTCCGCGTCGAGCAGCTCATCCGCTCGCTGTACGTCCGGCACGGCCACGTCCAGGTCAACGGCCTGTACCTGATGCCCCGCAGCGCGCTGCACATCAGCACCACGTTCTTCGACCCGCGCGACGAGGAACAGACCCGGTCCGTGTACGACGGCTACGCCGACCTGGTCAGGGAGGTCGCGGCGATCGGCTACGCGCCGTACCGCACCAACCTCCAGCACATGGACCTGGTCGCGGAGCAGTTCGGGTTCGGCGACCACGCCCAGCGGCGGCTGGCCGAGACCATCAAGGACGCCCTGGACCCGAACGGGATCCTCGCGCCGGGCAAGTCCGGGATCTGGCCGCGCCGACTGCGCGACCGCGTCTGACCCCGCCCCCACCCAAGACCCGAGAGTCAGCAAGTCAAGGAGCAAGTCATGCCCGTCGACGTGGCCGAAAGCAGGGACCAGGTCACCCGCCCCGCGCCGCAGTCCCCCTCCCCCGTCTCTTCCATGCAGGATCTCGGTCGGTTGCTCGTCAGCTGCCCGGACCGGCCCGGGGTGGTGTCCGCGGTGAGCACCTTCCTCGCCGAGGCCGGCGCCAACATCGTCTCGCTCGACCAGTACTCCACCGAGCCGGCCGGCGGCACGTTCGTGCAGCGCACCACCTTCCGGCTGCCCGGACTCGCCGCCGCCCGCGAGGAGTTCGAGCGGGAGTTCCGCGAGAGCGTGGCGGCCGACTTCGGGATGGACTTCCGGCTGAGCGAGGCGGCCCGGCCCAAGCGTGTCGCGATCATGGTGTCGAAGACCGACCACTGCGTCCTCGACCTGCTGTGGCGCAACCGGCGCGGCGAACTCGACATGACCGTGGCGATGGTGATCAGCAACCACCCCGATCTCGCCGACGAGATCCGCCCGTTCGGGGTGCCGTTCGTGCACATCCCGGCGACCCGCGAGAACCGCGCCGAGGCCGAGGAGCGCCAGCTGGAGCTGCTGCGCGGCAACGTCGACCTGGTCGTCCTCGCCCGCTACATGCAGATCATCACCCCGCGCTTCCTGGCCGAGGTCGGGGCGCCCCTCATCAACATCCACCACTCCTTCCTGCCCGCCTTCATCGGCGCGGCGCCCTACAAGAGGGCCAAGGAGCGGGGCGTGAAGCTCGTCGGCGCGACGGCGCACTACGTGACCGAGGACCTGGACGAGGGCCCGATCATCGACCAGGACGTCGTCCGGGTCGGCCACGAGCACACCACCGCCGACCTCGTACGCCTGGGCGCGGACGTCGAACGGGCGGTGCTGTCCCGGGCGGTGCGCTGGCACTGCGAGGACCGGATCGTCCGGCACGAGAACCAGACCATCGTCTTCTGAGCCCGCTGGGAGAAACGACAGTGACACAGCCATCCACCGACGTCCTCGTGGTGGGCGCGGGTCCGGTGGGCCTGCTCACCGCACTCGGGCTCGCCCGGTCGGGCCTGAGCGTGACCGTGCTCGAACGCGAGGCCGCCATCGGCGACTCGCCGCGGGCCATGACCTACCTGTGGTTCGTCCTCGACGGCCTCGACGAACTCGGCGTCCTCCCCGACATGGAGCGCGAGGGCCTGCGCTCCCTGGACGGGCTCACCCTGCGCGTCCCGCGCACCGGCGAGGTCGTCGAGTGGGGCAAGGTCTCCCTGGAGGAGATCACCGGCCGCTCCTACAACAACATCCACCTGGGCCAGGACCGGCTCGGCGAGATCGCCCTGCGCCGGCTGCGGGAGCAGTCCGGCGTCACGGTCCACTGGAACACCGGCGTCACCGGCCTAGTCCAGGACGAGGACGGGGTCCGCGTCACCGCCGAAGGCCCGGACGGACCCGCCGAGTTCACGGCCCGCTGGCTGGTCGGCACCGACGGCGCGAGCAGCACCGTCCGCAAGGCCCTGGGCCTCGGCTTCGACGGCCTGACCTGGCCGGAGCGGTTCGTGGCGACCAACGTCCGCTACCCGTTCGACGCGTACGGCTTCAACGACGCCAACATGGTCGTCGATCCCCGGTACGGCGCGGTCGTCGCGAAGATCGACGAGCGGGGACTGTGGCGGGTGACGTACGCGGAGGACGCGGCGCTCCCGGCCGAGAGCGTGCCGGACCGGCTGATCGCGTTCTTCGACGCCTTCCTGCCCGGCGACAAGGACTTCGAGCTGGTGCACCACTCGCCCTACCGGCTGCACCAGCGGTCGGCCGAGCGCTACCGGGCGGGCCGCGTCCTGCTGGCCGGTGACGCAGCGCACGCCACCAACCCGACCGGCGGCCTCGGGCTGACCTGCGGGCTGCTCGACCTGTTCGTGCTGTATCCGGCGCTGGCGGCCGTCGTACGCGGCGAGGCTCCGGCGGAGGTGCTCGACCGCTACGCCGAGGACCGGCGGCAGAAGTTCCTCGACGTCGCCTCGCCCATGGCCGGCGAGTTCAAGCGGCTCGTCTACCACTCGGCCGACCCCGAGCGGCTGGAGGCGGACCTGGCCGGGCCGCGGTCCGTGGCGGGCGACCCCGCGAAGGTGCGGGCCGCCCAGCTCGGCATGGCCCAGCTGCGCTCCCCGCGGCTCGTCCCCACCGGAGCGGCGTCATGAGCACCCGTGGCTTCCGCTGGATCGGCGCCTCCGCTCCCGGCGGCGCGATGTACGTCGAGTGGGAGAAGCCTGAGGGCCTCGGCTCGGCCACACCGATCGTGCTGGTGCACGGCGGCGGCGGTCAGGGCACCGACTGGCTCGCCACCCCGGACGGCCGTCCGGGCTGGGCACCCCTGCTGGTCGAACTCGGCTGGCCGGTGTACGTGGTCGACCGCCCGGGATACGGCCGGGCGGCCGGGGGCGCGGGCGCCGACCGCACCCCCGCTCCCCCTCGGGAGACGACCGCCGGCATCTTCGCCTCCGGCGCCGACCCCCGGCACACCCAGTGGCCGGGGCCGGGTGGTCCGGACGATCCCGCGGTCGTCCAGCTCACCGCGAGTTCGGCGGGCATCGCCCTGGACCAGGCCGCCGCCCAGCGGCACGACGGCGAACAACTGGTGCGGCTGCTGGAGGACATCGGCCCCGCCGTGGTCGTCACCCACTCCCTGGGCGCCCCCGCGGGCTGGCTCGCCGCGGCCAACCGACCGGACCTGGTGCGGGCCGTCGTGGCGATCGAACCGCCGGGACCGCCGTTCCTGGACGCCCCGCAGATCGGCCTGTCCCTCGGCTGGGGGCTCACCTCCGCGCCCCTGCCGTACGACCCGCCCGTCGACTCCCCTCAGGAGCTGACGGCGGCATCGACCCTGCCCGGGCTGAAGTACCTGCCCGTGGCCGTCGTCGAGGCCGAGGCGTCACCGCTCGGCGGCGGGGCGCGGGCCGTCGCGGAGTATCTGCGTGAGGTGGGTGCGCACGCCGACCACCTCCGTCTCGTGGACCACGAGGTCCGGGGCAACGGCCACGGCATGGTCCTCGAACTCAACCACCACGAGGTGCTCGACGTCGTCCTGACGTGGCTGGGCAGCCTCGACCTCCCCTCATGAAAGGCAGACCCATGGCGGACAGCCCGCAGGACATGACCGGCCGGGTCGCGCTGGTCACCGGCGCAGGCGGCGGCATCGGCCGCGCCACGGCCCTCGCCTTCGCCCGGCGCGGCGCGCAGGTCGCGGCGCTCGACATCGACGACGTCCAGGCGGCGCGGACCGTGGAGGAGGTCGGGAAAGCCGGTGGCACGGCTCAGGCGTTCCACGTCGACGTGTCGGACGCCACGTCCGTCGACGGTGCCGTCCGTGCCGTCGTCGAGCGCTTCGGACGGCTGGACTTCGCGCACAACAACGCCGGGGTCGAGGGCGAGGTGACACGGCTGGCCGACGTCACCGAGGCCGACTGGAACCGGGTCATCGGCATCAACCTCACCGGTGTGTGGCTGTGCCTGCGAGCCGAGCTCAAGGTCATGGCCGGGCAGGGCGGCGCGATCGTCAACACCGCCTCGGCCTCCGGACTGGTCGCGCGCCCCGGAGGGCTGTCCACCTACATCGCGAGCAAGCACGGGGTCGTCGGACTGACCAAGGCGGCGGCGGTGGACTACGCGGCGGACGGCATCCGGGTCAACGCGGTGCTGCCGGGCCCGATCGCGACGCCCTTCACCGCCGATCTGCCGCAGGAGGTCAAGGACCAGCTGCTGTCCCTGACTCCGATCCGCAGGTTCGCGGACCCGGAGGAAGTCGCGGAGGCCGTCGTGTGGCTGTGCAGCGACGCCGCGTCCTACATGGCCGGCGCGGCCCTCGCGGTGGACGGCGGTGTGGTCGCGTACTGACGCCCTGCGGAGACGCGTGACGGCCGGGTGCGGGACTCCCCGCACCCGGCCGCCGTTGTCCGTCCGGTCAGGCGGGCGCACCGCTCCAGGCGCGGTCGAGGAGCGCGCGCACGCTCTCCTCGTCCAGGGGGGCGGGGTTGGCGTACGGAGCGGACAGCGCCAGCCGGGCGGCCGTCGCCCCGTCCTCGCGGGCCAGCCCCAGGTCCCGCAGGTTCGTCGGGGCGCCGACCGAGTGGGCGAAGCGCCGCAGCCGTTCACCGGCGCCGGGACCGTCGGCCGCCCCCGCGTCGTCCAGTGCTCCCGCCACCACGGCGGCGGCCTCGGGTGCGGCCTGTTCGTTGTGGGCGAGCGCGTACGGCAGGACCACGGTGTGCGTCGGCGCGTGGGCGAGCCCGAAGCTGCCGCCGAGGACGTGGCAGAGCTTGTGGTGCAGCGACATGGTGGTGGCGTCCAGGCTCGTCCCGGACAGCCAGGCGCCGTACAGGAGTTGGGTGCGCGCCCGGGTGTCCAGGGCGGGGCGGGACAGCCCCCGTACGATCCGGCCTACGGCCTCCGTGGCCACCACGTCGGTCATCGGGGTGCGGTCCGGGGCGTAGAGCGCCTCCACGGCGTGGGCCAGCGCGTTGAAGGCGGAGGGGACGGCGAGCCCGGCGGGCAGGGAGGCGAACAGGGCGGGGTCGTAGAGCACGGTGCTCGGTGCGACCGCGGGGTCGCGGCCGGTGCGTTTGACGCCGTTCTCGGTCAGGCCCCACACCCGGGTCAGCTCCGAGCCGGAGTAGGTCGTCGGTACGGCGACGACCGGGATCCGCAGGGTGAGCGCGACGGCCTTGGCGAGTCCGGTCGCCGAGCCGCCGCCGACCGCTACGAGGCCGTCGGCGCCCGCCTCGGCGCACCGGGCCCGCGCCGCCTCGGCCTGCTCCAGGGGGACGTGCATGCGCGCGTCCCGGACGACCGCCACCTGGCGTGGACCGAGCAGTTCCGTCACGCGCGCCGCGTGCCGCGGTGCGGCGATCGCCATCACCCGGGTCAGGCCGAGCCGGTCCGTCTCGGCCGGCAGGTCGGCCAGCGCGCCCTCGCGGAAGACCACCCGGAGCGCGCGCTGCTCGTGGACGAAGCCGTCCTTCGGGAGGTCCGTCATCCGCGTGCCTCCGCCGCGCGCAGGGTGATGTCGACGTGGGCGTGCCGGAACGGGACGGGCAGGCCGTACGCGGCGGCCACCACCGCGTCGGTCACCTCGTCGAAGTCGAGCACCAGGCTCTCCTTCACGCCGAACACCGCGTCGGAGTCGAGGTAGTCCGAGCCCGCGACGAACACGTGGGTGGTCAGCGGGCGGTGGCCTTCCGCGCCGACGATGAAGTGGATGTGGGCGGGCCGGTAGGGGTGGCGTGCCGTGGCCTCCAGCAGTTGGCCGACCGGGCCGTCGTCGGGGATCGGGTAGGCCGCCGGGAGGATCGTACGGAAGCGGAAACGGCCCGCCTCGTCACAGGTGAACAGGCCCCGCAGATTGCGGTCGGGTACCTCGCCGGGGCGCTGGACGTCGTAGAAGCCCTTCTCGTCGGCCTGCCAGACGTCGACGAGGGCACCGCCGAGCAGTGCCCCGTCGGGGCCGCGCACCTCGCCGGTGATGAGTGTGGGTGTGCCGCCCTCGGCGAGGGAGATCGACTCCCCGAGGGCCCGTGGTGGCGAGTCGACCATGTGGAACGGCCCGAGCACCGTCGACTCGGTCGCGGAGGCCTGGCCGGGGCCCGCGTGGTCGAGCGAGTCGACGAGCATCGACATGCCGAGGACGTCGGAGAGCAGCTGGAACTCCTGGCGCACGTCCGTGCAGGCGTGGCCGGTCCGGGTCAGGAAGTCGATCGCGGTGTCCAACTCGGCCTGGGTGAGGTCGACTTCCTTGGCGAAAGCGTGCAGATGGGCCACCAGCGAGGTGAGCACGGTGCGCAGCCGGGGATCCGGGGTGTCGCGGAAGGCCTCCGTCACGACCTGCGCCGAGCGCTCGGCGGAGAACAGGGGGCGGCTCGGGGGTGCGGGTGTCATGGGTCAGTCCCTCGGGTCGGCGGCGGTTGCGGCCGCCAGGGTGTTGGCGAGCAGCATGGCGATGGTCATCGGGCCGACCCCGCCGGGCACCGGGCTCAGCAGTCCGGCGACCTCGGCGACCGGTCCGGCGTCGACGTCCCCGAGCAGGCCGTCCGGTCCGCGGTGGATGCCGACGTCGATCACGGTGGCCCCGGGGGCGACCGCGTCGGCGCCGATGATCCCGGGCTTTCCGGCCGCCACCACGAGGATGTCGGCCTGGCGGCACACCCGGGCCAGGTCACGGGTGCGCGAGTGGCAGACGGTGACGGTGGCGTCGCGCTGGAGCAGCAGCCGGGACATCGGCTGGCCGACGAGGACGGAGCGGCCCACGACGACGGCGTTCGCGCCGGTCAGGGGGACCTCGTAGGCGTCGAGCATCCGCATCACCCCGGCCGGGGTGCAGGGGCGCAGCCCGGGACGGCCCTGGGCGAGGAGCCCGGCGCTGGCCGTGGTCAGGCCGTCGACGTCCTTGGCCGCCGGGATGCGCTCGATCAGCGCCTGGGCGTCCAGGTGGGCCGGCAGCGGCAGCTGGAGCAGGATGCCGGACACCGTGGGGTCGGCCGCGAGTGCGTCGATCAGCTCGGCGACCTCCGTCTGCCCGGCGGTCGCGGGGAGCCGGCGGTGCAGGTCGAGCATGCCGGCCTGGACGCACTGGCGGCGCTTGTTGCGGACGTACACCTCCGACGCGGGGTCGTCGCCGACGAGCACGGTGGCCAGGCCGGGCGCGCTGCCGCCGGCCGCCTGGTGGGCGGCGACGCCCTTGGCGACCTCCTCGCGGACCCGGCGGGCCAGTGCGGTGCCGTCGAGTTTTCCTGCCGTCATGCGTCGACCTCCGTGGTGTCCCGGGCCGGAGCAGCGCTGCCTGACTTTGTCTGAAAGCTGCTAGCCGACCGTTTCTGTCGCGCACGCTAACCGATCGGATACGCCCTCCGGCGGGTGCAGGTACCTCGAACACGTAGTTCTGCCCTATGGCGGCGGCGGCCCCCGGCCGCAGCATCCACGGAGCTTCTCCCGGAGAAGAGCCGCCGCCCGGTGCCGACTACAGCGTCGTACCGCACCGATCAGAGAGGTTCACCATGGCCGACACGCCGCAGATGCCGCAGCTTCCGACCTTCCCCCATTCGCCCTTCGTCCCCTACGACCCGATCGTGCAGTTCTACGAGTGCGCGGCCTGGGCCTTCGGCGGTGACGCGGAGGCCTGGGAGTACACGGGATGGCGCGACGAGACGCTGGCCTCGACGACGACCGCCTCCCTGCACGGTCATCTCAACCCCTCGCCCACGCTGCGGCTGACGGGACCCGACGCGCTGGAGTTCCTGTCCGGCGTGTGCGTGAACAGCTTCGCCAACTTCCGCGTCGGCGCGTCCCGGCACGCGATCATGACCGACGAACTGGGCCGGGTCGCCGCGCACGGGATGCTGCTGCGGCTGGCCGAGGACGACTTCATCACCTACTGGCTGTCGCCCTACCTCACCTACCGGCTCAGCCACCGCCCCGACCTCGACGTCACCGCCGAGGACCTCACCGGGCAGGTGTTCCTCTTCCAGCTCAGCGGCCCGCGGTCGCTGGAGGTGCTGGAGGGCGCGGCCCAGGAGAACCTGCACGACGTCAGGTTCCTGCGCCACCGGACGGCCACCGTCGCCGGCACGGAGGTCCGGGTGATCCGGATCGGCATGTCGGGCACCCTCGCCTACGAGGTGCACGGGCCGGTGGAGCAGGCGATCCCGGTCTACGAGGCGCTGATGGCCGCCGGTGAGGAGTACGGGATCCGCCGGATGGGCGTGCAGGCCTACATGTGCCAGCACACCCAGGGCGGCTTCGGGCAGGCGTACTACCACTTCCCGCTGCCCTGGGGCGAGGACGAGGAACTGGCCGAGTTCTTCGCGGGGCTCGGCTTCCCGCCGATCGGCAAGTTCCTGCGGCTGCACGGCAGCGCCGGTGAGGACATGGCGCGCCGCTACCGCAGCCCGTACGAGCTGGGCTGGGGGCACATGGTCAGGTTCGACCACGACTTCGTCGGCCGTGCGGCCCTGGAGCGGGAGGCCGCCGCGAACGCGCGGACCATGGTCACCCTGGTGTGGAACCCCGAGGACATCGCCGACGTGTACCTGTCGCAGTTCCGCAAGGGCGAGGAACACCCGGAAATGAACATGCCCAACCACTTCATGTACGAGGTCGGTGACCGCGAGCACCTGCAGAGCCTGTGGGCGGACCGGGTGCTGGTGGGCGGGCGGGACGTCGGGACGTCGTCCGGGCGCTGCTTCAGCGCGCACTCCGGCGAGATGCTCTCGCTGGCCACGGTCGAGACCGCGGTCGCGGCGGAGGGCACCGAGGTCGTCGTGGTGTGGGGCGATCCCGGGACCCGGCAGAAGGAGATCCGCGCGACCGTCGCCCGCTTCCCCTACCTCGTGGAACCGGCCCGCAACGAGCACGTCGACGTGTCCGGGATCCCCAGCCGCTTCCCGGCGCGGGCAGCCGGGACGGCACCGGCGGGCGAGGCGCGTACCGCGAACGCGTAGTTCTGCGCTACGGCGCGGCGCGGCACGAACCGAGGATCGATCCACCCCCGGCCAGGGACGGCCGGTCGGGTGCGGACGGAAGGAAGACGATGAAGTCGTTGCGGGGCAAGGTCGCCGTCGTGACAGGAGCCGCCAGCGGGGTGGGTCTGGGCCTGGCCGAGAGGTTCGCCGAGGAGGGGATGAAGGTCGTCCTCGCCGACATCGAGGAGGCGCCTCTCCAGGCGGCGGCCGAGCGGATCCGCGCGCGGGGCGCCGAGGCGGTCGCGGTGCGCACCGACGTCAGGTTCGAGGAGGACGTCCGGCGGCTCGCGGACGCGGCCGTGGCGGCGTTCGGCGGGGTGCACGTGCTCTGCAACAACGCCGGTGTCGAGACGGGCGGGGAGTTCTCCGACGTTCCGGCGGAGAGCTGGAAGTGGGTGCTCGACGTCAATCTGTGGGGCGTCATCCACGGGTGCCGGGTCTTCCTGCCGCTGCTGCGGCAGCAGGAGGAGGCGCACATCGTGAACACCGGTTCCGGCTCCTCCTTCTCCGCCGCGCTGCCGGCCTTCGCGCCTTATGCCACCTCGAAGTTCGCGGTCCTCGGGCTCACCGAGAGCCTGGACATGGAACTGCGGGCCAACGGCGAACCGGTGCGGGTGTCGTTCCTGTCGCCGATCGCCAAGACCCGGATGCCCGACGCGGAGCGCAACCGCCCGGAGGGCGTTCCCTCCAGCGCGGGCAACGCCGTGCACGACCAGGTCCTGGACACCATCCGCAAGGTCACCGCGCAGATCGGGCTCGAGCCCGCGGAGGTCGCCGAGATGGTCGTCCGGGCCCTGCACGACGAGCGGTTCTTCGTCGTCGTACGGCCGGAGGACTCCGTGGCCGCCCTGGAGCAGCGCATCGCGTGGCTCAAGGGTGGCCCGGCCACCGAGCAGGCCAGGGCATGACCACCACGCCGTCGCTGCGGCTGCGGGTGCGGACCCGGTTCCGCGCCTCGGCCACGGTCGCCGGGTTCGTCCTCGAACATCCCGAGGGCCACGAACTGCCGTCCTGGGAGCCCGGTGCGCATGTGACCGTGCACCTGCCGACGGGGATCGAACGGCAGTACTCGCTCTGCGGGGACCCCGGCGACCGCGCCTCGTACCGGATCGGAGTGCTGCGGGAGCCGGACGGACGCGGTGGCTCGGCGTGGATGCACGCGCGGCTCCACGAGGGTGACGACGTCACGGTCACCGGCCCCCGCAACCACTTCGAGCTGGTCGACCGGGGCACCGGGCACCACTTCCTGGCGGCCGGGGTCGGCATCACCCCGATCCTGCCGATGGTCCGGCATTGCGAAGAGCGCGGTACGGACTGGCGGTTGACGTACCTGGGCCGGTCCCGTGAGTCGATGGCCTTCCTGGACGAACTGGCACAGCTGCCGGGCGGTCGCGTGCACGTGCACGCCGACGACGAGTCCGGCGCCGCCGACCTCGGCAAGCTCCTCGCGTCCGGCGACGACGACCGCCTCGTCTACGCCTGCGGGCCGGAGGGACTGCTCCGGGCCGTCGAGTCGGTCATGGCGGTCCGGCCGCCCGGTGCCCTGCGCGTCGAGCGGTTCGCACCCCAGGAGTCGGCCCCCGGACGGCCGTTCACCGTGACCTTTGCGAGCTCCGGCGTCACCGCCGAGGTGCCCGCGGACGCGTCGATCCTCGACGTGGCGCAGGAGCACGGCATCCCGGTCGAGTACTCGTGCCGTGAGGGAACGTGCGGCACCTGCGAGACGGCGGTCCTCGGCGGCCGTCCGGACCACCGGGACTCGGTCCTCTCCCCGGAGGAGCGGGAGTCCGGCGAGACGATGCTGATCTGCGTCTCCCGGTCGCTGACCCCCGGCATCGAACTCGATCTGTAGCACGCACACACTCAGGAGAGCCGCATACTCATGGGCCAGCAAAGTTTCGCTCCGGATCGTCTCGTCCGCTTCTGCGAGGTCGTGGAACGCGACGTGGAGTCCGGGCTCTACCACGGGGGTGCCTTCCGGATCGCGCGGGGCGGGCGGACCGTCCTCGACGTCGCGATCGGCTTCGGCGACGCGGAGCGCACGGTCCCGCTGCGGACCGACTCGGTCTTCTCCGTCTTCTCGGTCACGAAGGCGTTCGTCAACGTCCTGGTCCTGCGGGCCGTGGAGCAGGGCCTGTTCGGGCTGACGACGAAGATGGCCGACCTGGTGCCCGAGTTCACCGGCGCGCCCCGGGACCGGGCCACCGTCCTGCACTTCCTCACCCACACCACCGGCATGCCCGGCGTGTGGGAGCCGAAGCCCGGGGTGCCCTGGGACCGCCTCGACGAGACGGTCGCCGCGGTGTGCGACCTCGTCCACGGCACCAGCGAACCCGGCACCCGCTGCGACTACGCGCCCATGGCCAACCACGCCCTGCTCGCCGCGGCCCTGGTCCGCACCGACCCGCAGGGACGCGCCGTCGCGGAGATCCTCCGCCAGGACCTCTTCGAGCCCCTGCGCATGTCGGACACGCATCTCGGCGTCCCCGCCGCGGCCAAGCACCGGCACGTCGTCCCGGACATGCGCGGGGTGATCCCGATCCGGGTGCTGTCCCACGAGAACGAGGACGACTTCGGCCTCTTCACCGCCGAGCACAACGAAAGCGTGTGGGCGGGCGCGTCGTCCACCTCGGCCGATCTGTTCCGCTTCGCCGAGATGCTGCGCGGCGAGGGCACCGTCGACGACGTACGGATCCTCTCCCCGCGCACGGTCCGACTCGCCCGCCAGGTGTGGACCGAGGACCTGCCCAACGAGCTGTACAAGGCCGTCGCCCTGCGCGCCGGCTACCCGGCGCCGCCCGCCTACATGGGCCTGGGCTTCAACGTGCGCGGCCCCCGGATCGTCAACCACCAGCTCGGCACGCTGACCACGCCGGAGACCTTCGGCAACTACGGCGCGGGCAGCATGGTGTTCTGGATCGACCCGGCCCTCGACATCACGTTCGTCGGCATGACCGCCGGTCTGCTCCCCCAGGCCCGCAACATCGAACGTTTCGAACGACTCGCCGACATCGTCGTCGGCGCCGCACTGTGACGGGGAGCAGCCGATGACCACCACCGACCTCCCGTGGATCACCGCGGGCAGCACCGACCTGCGCGAGCTCGAAGAGGCCCGGGACCGGAGCTGGATCGCGCGCAGCGACCGGGGCTACGAAGTCCTGCGGTACGGCCCCGGCCTGGGCGTCCTGGAGCACCCAGGGCTCCTCAAGGGCCCGTCGTTCCTCAAGCGACTGGACGACCTGGGCATCGTCGACGGCGAGATCCGCAGGCGCTGGAACCAGGTCGTCACCACCACCGAGGGCGACCAGCGCAAGCGGATGCGGGTGCCGCTGGCGAAGCTGCTGCGGCCGATGCAGATCTCGAAGCTGCGGGACACGGTGCGCGGGATCGTCCACGACGTCCTCGACGAGATCGACGATCCCACCGAGGTGGACCTGCTCCAGGCGCTGGCCTGGAAGATCCCCTCCCGGGTCTACTGCCACCTGGTGTCCGCGCCGGTGGAGCTGGCGCCCACCATCGCCCGGCTCTCGGACAGCGTGCTCGGCCCGCTGCTCACCAACGACCACGCTCGCAGGCAGGAGTTCGTCGACACCTTCTGGGAGGGGCTCGCCTTCGTCCGCGAGCACATCGACGCCCGCCGCTCGAACCTCGGCGACGACTTCACCTCGGCCATGATCCGGCAGCAGCTCGCCGGTGACCTGACCGAGGAGGAACTGCACGCCGAGGCCCTCGCCATCCTCCAGGCGAGCATCGACAACACCGTCCACCAGACGGCCATCGCCTTCGGCAAGCTCCTCGAAGAGCCGTCCCGCTGGCAGGACGTCGTCGGCGACCCGGCGAGGATCCCGGCCGCCACCGAGGAGGCGATCCGGCTGCGGCCCCGCTTCAACACGATCTTCCGGCTGGCCGCCGAGGACGTGGAGATCGACGGGTTCCCGATCGAGGCCGGCTCCTGGGTGTACGTCTCGGTGCGCGCCTCGCAGCGCGACCCCGAGGTGTTCGACGCCCCCGGGACCTGGCGGCTCGACCGCCCGGCCGTACGCCCGATGATGTTCGGCGCGGGCCCCTACAACTGCCTGGGCCAGCACCTCGCCCGGCTGGAGATCAACGAGGCGGTCCTCGCGGTCGCCCGGCGGTTCCCCGGGCTGCGGCTCACGGAGGACTGGACGACCCGTGAGACCAACGCGATCACCGAGGTCACCGGGCTCCGGGTCGCCCTCGTCTGAACCGAATCCCCCTGCCCCGGCCCTTCCCCTTCCCTTTCCCCTTTCCCTGAACGACTTCCGAAGGAAGCGAGCCATGCCCCCCACTCAGAGAGTCGCCGTCGTCACCGGTGCCGGCCGTGGCATCGGACGTGCCGTGGCGGCGCGACTGGCCCAGGACGGCTACCACGTCGTGGCCGCGGACCGTGACGCCGAGGGCGCCCGGGAGACCGCCGAGGCGGTGTGCGGCACCGGCGGAGCGGCCGAGGCCCTGGTCCTGGACGTCACCGACCGGGCGGCCGTCCTGGCCGCGTTCGGCGCGCTCCGGCAGCGGCTGGGGCGGGTGGACGCCCTCGTGAACAACGCCATGTGGATCTCGTACGCGCCCCTGGTCGACTTCGACGAGGACACCGTCGACGGCATGTTCGGGATCGGGGTGAAGGCGTCGATCTGGACCATGCAGGCGGCCGTCCCGCTCATGCGGGCGCAGGGCGGTGGCGCGATCGTCAATCTCTCCTCCCCCGCCGCCGTGCGCAGCGTGCCCGGTGGCGCGCTGTACGCGGCGGTGAAGGGTGCCGTCACCAGCCTCACCCTCCAGTCGGCGGGTGAGCTGGGCCGGGACGGCATCCGGGTCAACGCGGTGATGCCCGGGTCGGTGCCGACCGACGGGGCCCGTGCCGTGGTCGACGAGGCGGGCTTCCGGCTCCGCATGTCCCGTACCCCGGTGGGCCGCCTGGGCCGCCCGCAGGACATCGCCGCCGCCGTCGCGTTCCTCCTCTCCCCCGACGCCGCGTTCGTCAGCGGGCACGTGCTCGCCGCGGACGGCGGTTTCCTCGTCACCTGAGCCGACAACACCCTCCCTGACAGGAGCCACACCATGATGAGCCGCGAAGAGATGTGTGCCCGCCTCGACATCACCGATCTGTACGCGCGCTACGTGCACGCCGTAGACAAGAGCGACTACGCCACCCTGGAACAGCGCGTCTTCGTCACCGACACCTCCTTCGACATGTCCGACGCCGGCGGCCCGGTGCTGTCCTGGACCCAGGTCAAGGAGTCCGACTTCATGGGCGGCTGGGGTTTCCAGCACTTCTTCCACATCACCTCGAACCTCCAGATCGACTTCGAGGACGACGGGAACTCCGCCAGGACCCTCTCCACGACCTTCAACCCCTGGGCGACCGTCGACGCCGAGGGCGGACACCGGCTCTACCACGTCCACGGGCGCTACCACGACAAGGTCGTGCACACCGCCGACGGCTGGCGGATCGCGAGCCGCCGCTGGGAGAACGGCTGGGTCAGCGGCTGGCCCGCGGGCGAGTTCCGGGTCCTCAGCGACATGACGGAGCTCTCGGCGGGCGGATCCCGATGAGCAACCACGTGTGGGTGTGGCCGAGCGGTCCACCGGCGCCTACGACCCCGGGTGCCTGCGCTGGGAGGAACGCGACGTACCCGAGCCGGCGGACGGTCAGGTCCTGGTGAGGACCACCCTTCTCTCCATCGACCCGACCTCGCGCAACTGGCTCAAGCTCGACCCCGACACGACGTACATCCCCCTGGCGGTCGGTGACGTCATGATCGGCGTGGCCGTGGGAGAGGTGGTCGAGTCGCGCGCCGAGGGGTTCGCGCCCGGTGATCTGGTCAGCGGCCTGTGGGGCTGGGGCGAATACGCGCTCGCCTCGCCGCAGTTCATCCAGCGCCATGAGCGTGACGACCGGATCCCGGAGGAGGCGTACCTGTCCGTCTTCTCCCACGTCGGACGGGCAGCCGCGATCGATCTCCTGGAGATCGGCAAGCTGCGGCCGACGGACACGGTCGTCGTGTCCGCGGCGGCCGGCGCGACCGGGTCACTCGTGGTGCAGATCGCCAAGGCGAAGGGCTGCCGGGTGATCGGCATCGCCGGCGGGGAGCGCAAGTGCCGGTTCCTCGTCGAGGAACTCGGCGCCGAGGTCATCGGGGAGGCGATCGCGGAGAAGTGCCCCGAGGGCGTCGACCTCTTCTTCGACAACGTCGGCGGCCCCGTCCTCGACGCCGTACTCGCGAACATGGCCTGGAACTGCCGGATCGTGGTCTGCGGCGCGATGTCCCAGTACGACCTGCCGGGCCCCGAGGACGCCTACGGCTGCACCAACCTCCCCCTCCTCCTGTACAAGTGCGCCCGCATGGAGGGATTCGTGGCCGCGGCCTACGCCGAGCGCTACCAGGAGTTCGACGACCTCCTGCGCCCCCTGTACCTCGACGGTTCCCTCACCGCCCGCTCCCACATCGTCGAAGGCCTCGTCCACGCACCGGAGTCCATCTCACTTCTGCTGGAGGGCGGAAACGACGGGAAGCTGATGGTGCGGGTGTAGCGGCGGGGAGGACCACGCCAGGCGATAGTCTACTATCGAACCGATAGGAGACTATCGAACGCGCCGTCGAGTCGGTGAGTGGCGAGCCACTCGCGTGAGGAAGAGGACAGTCTGTGGATGCGCCCCGCACGGATACGTCTGCAGAGGCCGCGAGCGGCCCAGGACCGGGAACTCCCGAGGTCTGGGGCCTCGTGCTCTCCAGCGGGGCGGCCCGGGGAGCCGCGCATGCCGGCGCCCTGCTGGCGCTGGCCGAGTACGGGTTCGACGCGGAGATCGTCGTGGGGACGAGCGTGGGGGCGCTCATCGGCGGTGCGTGGGCGGCAGGACTGTCGGCGGCCAAGATCGCCGAGCGCATCGAGGTCGCGACGTGGTCGGACTTCGGCAGCCTCCGGCCCAGCCGGCGGATCTCGCTGATCGAGACGACCGCGCTGCGGGCGAACCTGCACTGGATCTTCCAGCGCCGGGACATCGACGAGTTGCCGCGCCGGTTCGCGGCCGTGGCGACCGATGTGCGCACCCGTCGGGCGGTCCTGCTGGACCGGGGCCCGGCCGCCACGGCGGTTCAGGCGGCGGTCGCCGTCCCCGGTGTGTTCCCGCCGGTGCGCGTCGGCGACCAATTGCTCGTCGACGGCGCGTTCAACTCGCAGCTGCCGGTCTGGGCCGCACACCGGCTCGGTGCCACGCGGACGATCGGCATCCGGCTGCGTGCACCGTCCTCCCGGGGCGGCCGGTCGGCGCTTCAGCGCGCGGTGCTCCCGCCGGCGGAGGTCGTCCAGCCCGACATCGAGATCGTCGTCGACACCGACGGACACTCCTCGTGGTCGTCACGGGACGTGCCCCGGCTGATGGCCCTCGGACACGACGCCGCCTGCCGCCAACTCCGGTCGTACGCCCGGGAACTGGACCTCTCACCGAACCGGGCCGCCGGTGTCCGGCACTGAGACGGCGCGCCCGGAGCCCGCTGCTCCCGAGGCCGGACCAACGCGGGACGTCGACCCGTTCGACGGTCCTGTCGCCCGGGTGCTGCGACGCGGTGCCGGCGCCCTGATCGCGCTCGGTGTCCGGGGCGTCGCCCGGCTGGAGCTCTCCGGGCTCGCCGACTGCGGTGACCTGGGCAGGGGCCCCTTGATCGTCGTCAATCACCGCAGCTTCCTCGACCCGCTGGTCGTCGTGACCCTGTGCCGCAGGCACGGCGTCTGGCCGTACACCTTCGCCCGGGAGGACTTCTTCGACAGGCCCCTGAACCGCACGGTGCTCCGTCTGCTTCGCGGGATACCCGCCCTGCGGGGGCGCGCGGCCCTGGGCGGACTGCGGCGGGCCGAGCGCCTGCTCGCGCACGGCCAGGTCGTGGTGATCGCCGCGGAAGGGCGCATCGTGCCCGGTCACGAGCGTTCCGACGGCGTCGGTGAACTCCGGGGCGGGGCGGCCTGGCTGGCGCACCGCGCCGCCGTCCCCGAGGTGGTGGTGCTCACCCTGACCGGAACGGACGACGTGTGGCCGGTCGAACGCGGACTACCCCGGTGGCCTCGGTGGCCCCGGTGGAAGGCGCCGGGGCGGCCGACCGTCACCGTTCGCGCCCGCCGCATCACCCTCGCGCCGGGCGCGCGCGGCCATGCGATCACCACCGCCGTCCGCGCGACGATGTCCGAACTCATCGACGGCTCCTGACCGTCACCGAGCCGGGCCCGGTGCCGGGCCCGACTCGGTTCGCCGCTCAGCGGGTGGGCAGGAACGCCCACTGGGAACTCGCCGACGCCGAGTCGCTCAGGGGGCCCTGTTCGGCGTGGCCGAGGTCGCTCTGGAGGCTGATGTAGTTGCTCGTCAGGTAGTGGCTGCGCAGTTGCGCGTAGCCGGAGTCGGTCGGTACGAACGTCCACTGGGCGCTCCACCAGCCGGAGTTGCCGAGGGAGCCGTGTTCGAGGTACGCGAGGTTGTCCTCGTTGTGGAGGTAGGCGCCGGTGTTGCGGTTGCTGAAGCGCAGGTACTGGTCGGAGGTGGCGCTCAGGGTCCATTGCGCGGACCACCAGTCGGGCCCGCCGAGCGCGGTGGCGTCCACGTAGGTGCCGCCGCTTTCGAGGTTGAGGTACGTGCCGTCGCCCCGGTTGACCAGCTGGTAGTAGTAGGCGGGCCCGTCCAGGATCGGGAGCAGCTCGTCGACGACGTAGTGCTTCCACTTCAGGTTCGCCGCGTTCACCACCAGCCTTAGCCCCTTGACCTGCAACTGGGCGGGGAACTCGACCGTCCTGCTCTCCACGGTCGAGCTGTTGGTGGAGTAGGTGACGGTGCCGGAGGAGGCGACCGTGGTCCAGTTCGTCGAGCCGTCCACGGAGACCTGGACGTCGAACTTCGTGACGCCCTGGCCCTGGCAGTACGCGCAGGCGACGGTGACGCCGGAGATGTTCTGCGGGCTGGTGTAGGTCTCGGTCAGCGTCTTCGGGAAGGACGGGTTGTCGGCGCTGACGTAGGCGTTGTCCAGGTTCCCGTCGATCGCGTTCGCGGGCGCTCCGCCCGAACTCGCCTGGGATGTGGCCGTCATGGTGGCCGTGGTCAGGCCGGAGGCGAAGGAGAGCCGGATGAACTGGGTGCTGGAGGCGCTCACGGTGTAGGTGCCGTCGCCGTTGTCCGTGAAGGAGGCGGAGCCGGTGGTGACCCAGGTGTGCTTGGCGTCGAAGTAGCCGTCCGAGGCGGCCGTCGGCGCGGAGGGCGCGGTGACGGTGAAGGTGCCGGACGCGCCGAGGCCCATCAGGTAGACGTTGCTCTGGTCGCTCTCGGCCACACCGCTGCCGCTCGCGGTCGTCGCGTACTTCACGGAGACCGCGCCGAGCGTCTTCGTCGTGCTGTAGCTGCTGCTGGAACTGTAGAAGTAGCCGAGGTCGACGCCGTTGGCCTCGCTCATCAGCTGGGGGTCCTTGCCCAGCTGGGTGACGGCGTTGCTCGCGGGGCCGGCGTAGGCGGTGTTCGTGTGGTCCAGGTTGACCATCGTGTACCGGTTCCACACGTCGCTGTCGTTCATCTCGTACGCCAGCTGGTACGTCGCGTAGTCGACCGCGCCGTAGTCGTAGGCGGCGAGCATCAGCGCGGGCACGTTGGAGGTGCCCCCGGTGTTGGAGGACGGCCCGTTCTCGGGGATGGAGATCAGCTTCTGGTCGGGCTTGATCTTGCTCTGGATGGTGCTGACGGACGTGGTGTACGGGTCGATCCCGACGAAGTCGATGTCCGGGCTGTACGTGACGAACTTGTTGGGGTCGTTGTTGCAGGACAGGTTCATGCGGGTGTACGTGACGTAGGGCCCGCTCTTGATCACCTCGGCCAGCTCGTTCTGCCGTACCGCGAGCTCCCTGTTCGCGAAGTCCTTGCCGCTGATGGACCCGTTGGCGGCGACGTACGCGTTGTAGGCGGCGGTGGTGTCCGTGTCGTAGGAGCGGTCGCCGTTGCAGGTGCCGGGCGTCGGCTCGTTGTTGACCTGGATGCCGATGGTGGAGTGCGAGGTGTCGTAGCTCGCCAGGTGGTCGTCGACGGCCTGGAGCGCCGCCTCCTCACGCCCGAGCAGGTTCGGGTCCTCCAGGCTGTACGGGGTGACCGTGCCGTCCCAGGTGTTGCTCCACTGGCGGGCCGTGCCGTCGGAGTTCAGCTGCCGGGGGTAGGTGGTGGTGTCGTCCTGGATGTACGACGGCATGAAGTTCGAGGCGCCGCCGCCACCGACGTTCGAGCCGAACCAGATCACCTCCAGCTTCAGCCCGTTGGCCTTGGCGTTGTCGATGAACGAGTTGAGCCAGGTGTAGTCGTAGACGCCCTCGCCGGTCTCGAACTTGTTCCAGAGCAACGGGATGCTGATGGTGTTGAAGCCGAGCCGCTTGGCGTCCGCGTAGAAGGCGGCCGTGTCGGCGAGCGTCAGCCCGTTGTAGCGCAGGGCCCGGTCGACGCGGTACTGGACCGGGAGCGGGTTGAAGGGGACGCCGTCGACCTGTATCTCGCGCCCCGCGACCAGGCGGGAGACGACGGTCGAGGTGGCCGCGTGTGCGCTCGGAGCGGGTCCGGCGACGGTGAGGAGTCCGGCGCTGAAGAGGCCCAGCGCGGCGGCGGTGACCGCCCGGAACGCGTTCCGGGCGCGGAGTCTTCTTGGTTGCACGGGTACGGGTGTCCTCTCGGAAGACGAAGGTGGGATTCCGGGGCGGCTCAGGAGACCTTGACCAGCTGCCACTGCTGGTTGGTGCCACCGTTGGCCGGCCACTGGTCGATGGCGGCGCCGTTGGTGCCGGAGGCCGCGTAGAGGTCGAGCAGGTAGCCGTCGGAACGGGACTCGATGGTGTAGTTGCCGTTGTTCGTCGGGGCGATCAACCACTGCTGGTTGGCGGCGCCGTTGGGGGTGTAGAGCTCCAGCTGGGTACCGGGCGATGTGGTGGCGTTGGGGATGTCCAGGGCCTTGCCGCTGCCGACGCCGGTGACGGTGTAGTAGCCGGCGCTGTTCAGGGCCAGCGTCCACTGCTGGTTGGTGCCGCCGTTGGCGGTCCACTGGTCGATCAGGGTGCCGTTGGCGGTGCCGGCGCCGATCGCGTCCACGACCTTGCCGCTCCTGGCGCTGACGATCTTGTAGGTGCCGGAGAGGTCGGGGACCGTCCCGGCGGTGACGGAGAAGTTCGCGTACTGGACCGGGTAGTAGCCGGCGGTGCCCAGGCCCACCTGACCGCCGCCGTAGGTGCTGTCGGTGACCGCGCCGACCGTGGCGCCGTCGATCCTGGCGGTGACGGTGGTGTCCTGGAAGGACAGGGCGAGGTGGTGCCAGGTGCCGGTGCCGGGCGCGGTCACCGTGCCGCTCGCCAGAGTGGTCCAGGTCCAGGAGGAGTTGGTCCTCAGCAGCGACCAGGCGCCGGTGTCGGAGAGCCGGAGGTGGTAGGCGTCGAGGCCGCCGTTGTTCTGTGCCTGGGTGCCGACCCGGCCCAGGATCTCCGCGGCGCTCCCGCTCTTCTCCAGCAACACGTCGCAGCCGACGGTGTAGTTGCTCCAGCCCAGGTCGCCCAGCACGGTGTAGGGCTGCTGGTTGGCCGTGCCGGTGGCCTGGTACCAGTCGATCGGCTGGGTCTCGGCCATCTGGCGCAGGCACTGCCCGCTGCGTCCGCCGGCGCACGAGGCGGACTCGAAGGCGCCGTTCATGGACGAGAAGTACGTCGCCTCCCGCCCGGCGGCGTAGCTCCCGAAGGTGTCGGAGTACGGCAGCGTGAGCCGGGTGCGCTGCGGGGAGGTGACGGTGCCCGCGCCCTGGCCCGTGGTGGTGGTCACGGTGTAGACGTGACCGGGGTCGAGGGTGAGTGTGTAGGTGCCGCCACTCGACGTCAGGTCCGAGCCCCGCACCATGCGCGGGGTGGCCCGGCCCGGGGTGGACAGGTCGGTGGACCACACGTGCAGGGTGCTGCCGGGGAGTCCGCCCGCGGTGCTCAGCGTGACCGTCTGGGAGGCGGTGGCGTCCATGGTCTCGAAGACGGTTGACCAGGCGCTCTTGTCGGCCGCCGCGTAGCTGACGTAGCTGCCGTTCGCGCGGTCCCCGCCGAGGTAGCCGGTGGCCGTGTCCAGGTACTGCCAGCCGGGCTCGGTGAACTGGGTCGTCTGGGCGATGGCCCAAGTGGTCCGGCCCACGCTGTAGTTGCCGGACCACGGCTGGTTGGCGGTGATCAGTCCCTGGTCTTGGTACGAGAGGTTCTGGTACAGGGACGCGACGACCGGCCAGTTGATGTACGCGGTCGTCTTGGCGTCGATGTAGCCGCGGTTGATGGCACGGGCGACCGGTCCGGCGCCGGTCTCGGTGTTCTCCGAGCCGTTCTCGCTGGCCCAGATGGGTTTGCCGAGGCTCTGCGCGTCGGAGGTGGAGGTGCAGGTGGTCATCGCCGAGGCGTAGGTGCAGGGGTAGTGGGCGCCGGCGATGTCCACGGCGTCGTACAGGGCGCTGTCGTTCTTCATGCCGGTGGCGATCGTCCAGGCGCGGCTGCCGGTGTCGTCGCCGCCGACCAGCCGGGTGGAGGTGTAACCGTTCGACGTCAGCGCCGACTTGAGGCTCTTGTACCAGGAGCCGTCATAGGCGTGCTCGTTCCAGCCGCCGATGTAGTCGATGGTCAGTCCGTGTTGTTTGGCGCAGTCGAGCCAGGCGATGTCGTAGTCGATCATGTCCTGGGAGTAGAAGGTGCCGCTGCCGATCCAGCCGGGCGTGCCCCAGGCCAGGGCGAACAGCTTGATGGCGGGGTTGCGGGCCTTGGCCTGCTCCATCAGCCACCACTGGTAGCCGGCGTCGCAGTCGACGGTGCCCCTGGTGTGCTCGATGCTGGACTCGGCGCCGTCGGTGGAGTTGGTGTCGCCGCCGATCTCGACCTTGAGGATCTGCAGGGCGGCGCCGTAGCCGGGCTTGAACAGGTAGTCGAGGATCTGGCCCCGCTGGGTCGCCGGATAGTCGTACAGGAGACGGGAGTTGCCGCCGCCTCCGCTGATCGCGCCGATGCCGTCGAAGGTTCGGCCGCTGCTGCCGCCGTCGACGGTGATCGCGATGCTGGTGGCGGCGTAGGCCGGTGCGGGGGCCCGGCCGGTGAGCAGGGCGACGGCCAGGAGCAGGGCGGCCAGGGCCGCCAGTCGTCCGAGGTGCGGGCTCAGAGCGTTCGGCATGGGTTCTCCCGGGTGGGACGGAGGGGATGGTTCAGTCGGTCCACCAGGCCGCGGTGTCGGCGGGCAGCCTGCCGTCGGGCAGCGGGGCGCTGGACAGGAGCGGGGTGCCGGAGTGCGGCGGGTCTACCGGGGCGTCCCCGGTGTTGATCGCGCAGGTGAAACCGTCTCCGCGCCGGAAGGCGAGGACACCGGGCGGGGTGGGGAGCAGGTGGACGGGACCGGCGTCGGTAAGGAGGCCGCGACGGATGCGCAGGGCCTGCTGGTAGAGGTGCCAGGTGGAGGCCGGGTCGGTCCGCGCGTGCTCGACGGTGTACCGGGCGAAGGAGAGCGGCTGGGGAAGCCAGGTGTGGGGGCTGTCGGAGAAGCCGAACGGGGCGGTGGTGCCCTGCCAGGGAAGGGGGACGCGACAGCCGTCGCGCCCCAGGCGACGGCCCTCGGTGCGCCAGTAGATGGGGTCCGTGATGCGGTCGAGGGGGAGGTCGACGACCTCGGGGAGGGCGAGTTCCTCGCCCTGGTAGATGTAGACCGCCCCGGGGAGGGCGAGGGCGAGCAGGGCCGCGGCGCGGGCACGGGCGGTGCCGGTCTCGATGTCACCGGGACCCGTGCCCGGGGCGCCGCCGCCGTAGCGGGTGGCGACGCGGACGGTGTCGTGGTTGCCGAGGACCCAGGTGACCGGCGCGCCGGTGCGGGCCGCCTGTTCCTGGCCGCGCCGGATGGTGGCGGTGAACGCCTCGGCGTCGAACGGCGAGTCGAGCAGGTCCCAGAAGAAGCCCTGGTGGAGTTGGTCGGGCTGGACGTACTCGTGCAGGTGCCGCTTGCCGATGCCGGTGATCTCGCCGATGAGCGGCCGGTCGCTGCCGTCCCGTGCGGCGTACTCGTCGGCGATGCGCCGCCAGGAGCGGTACACCTCGTGGACCTCGGGGCGGTTCCAGGCGTGGACGTTGGTGGCGTCCGCGACCCGCTCCTCCTCGAACGGGTCGGCCACGTCCGGAAGTTCGGGGTCCTTGTGCAGCCCCTGGGCCGCGTCGACACGGAACCCGTCGACGCCTCGGTCCAGCCAGAAGCGCAGGGTGTTCTCGAACATGGCGACGACGTCCGGGTGCTGCCAGTTCCAGTCCGGTTGTTCCGGCGTGAACAGGTGCAGGAACCACTCGCCGTCCTCGGTGCGCCGCCAGGCGGGGCCGCCGAACATCGAGCGCCAGTTGTTCGGCGGGTCGTCCCCGTCGCCGGGACGGAAGTGGAAGCGTTCGCGCTCGGGGCTGCCCGGTCCGGCGGCGAGCGCGGCGCGGAACCAGGTGTGCTCGACCGAGCAGTGGTTGGGCACGATGTCCAGCAGCACCCGCAGGCCCAGTTCGTGCGCCTCGGCCACGAGCCGGTCGAAGTCGGACAGGGTGCCGTAGGCCGGTTCGATGTCCGTGTAGTCGGCCACGTCATACCCGTGGTCGTGCTGGGGCGACGGGTAACAGGGCGTCAACCAGACGGCGTCGACGCCGAGTTCGCGGAGATACGGCAGTCGGGAGCGGATGCCGTTGAGGTCGCCGACGCCGTCCCCGTCGGAGTCGGCGAAGCTGCGGACGTAGATCTGGTAGGTGACGGACTCGGTCCACCAGGCGGCGTTCGAGGGGGCGTTCAAGAAGTCGTACTCCTGACTCGGTGTGGGCGTGGGGTCAGCCCTTGACTGCGCCCTGGGTCATGCCGCGGATGAGGTGCCGCTGGCCGATCAGGTACAGCGCGATCACGGGGGCGATGACGATCAGCGTGGCGGCGCAGAGCATGGGCACGTCACGGGTGTTCTGGTCGATGAAGAAGCCGAGACCGGCCGGTGCGGTGCGGCGGGAGGGCTCCTGGATGAGGATCAGGGCCAGCAGGAACTGGTTCCAGCTCCACACGAAGAAGAGCATGGCGAGGGTGGCGATCGCCGGGCGTGCGGTGGGGATCATGATGCGCCGGAACACCGCCCACTCACTCGCGCCGTCGACCCGGGCGGCCTCGGCGAGTTCCCTGGGGACGCTGAGGAAGTGGGCCCGCATCCAGAAGGCGCCGAAGGGCATGTACAGGCCGATCAGGGGCAGGATCAGCGCCCAGTAGGAGTCGGTGAGGCCGACTTCCTTGAGGTCGTAGTAGAGCGGGATGACCGCGGCCTCCGGCGGCAGGGTCAGTCCGATGAGGAGGAAGGAGAACAGCAGCCTGCTGCCGGTGAAGCGCATGGTGCCGAACGCGTAGCCGGCCATGGTCGCGAAGAGCGCGCCGATCGGTACGACGACCAGGGCGATGGTCGCGCTGGAGCGCAGCAGGGAGCCGAAGCCGGCGATGGTCCAGGCCCGCCGGAAGTTCTCGAAGTGCGGGGTCGACGGCCAGGAGAGCCCGGCGACGGGTGCGCCGGCCGGGTGCAGGGCGGCCAGTGTGATGGCGGCGAAGGGCACCAGGACGGCCGCGGCGAAGGCCCACAGTACGACGGTGCCGGTCAGCCGTTCGGCGCGGGTGCTCATGACGGACGCGCTCATGAGTCCTCCTTGGAGAGTCGGCCGAGTGCGAGCACGATGACCGAGATCAGCACGCTGAGTACGACGGCGAGCGCGCAGGCGAGCCCGACCTGGCCGTCGGTGAAGGCCAGCCGGTAGATGAGGACGGCCGGCACGATCGAGGAGTCGCCGGGGCCGCCGCCGGTGGTGGCGTAGACGACGTCGAAGCTGGACAGGGCGGCGATGACGGTGACGACCGTGGCGACGACGATCTCGTTGCGCAGGGCGGGCAGGGTGACCGCGAAGAAGGTGCGCACCGGACCGGCGCCGTCGATGCGGCACGCCTCGAACAGCGCCGGGTCGATCTTGGCGATGCCGGTCAGGAAGAACACCAGGCACAGGCCGAGCATGACCCAGGTGCCGACCAGGCCGACCGCGGGGAAGGCCCAGGTGAAGTCGCCCAGCCAGGCACGGGTCACGCCGCCGAGCCCCACGGCGCTCAGGATCTGGTTGACCACGCCGTCCTGGGCGTACATCCAGCGCCAGGCGATACCGCTGGCCACCAGCGGGACCACCTGGGGCAGGAACAGGACCGCCCGGGCCGCGGATCCCCCGGCGCCGGTCCGGCCGCCGAGGACGGCGGCCAGGGCCAGGGCGATCACGATCGGCAGGACCGAGTAGAAGAGGACGAAGCCGAGCGAGTGCTCGATCGCCCCGTACAGGTCCGGATCGGTCAGCACCTGACGGTAGTTGGCGAGGCCGGCCCAGGTGCCCACGCCGATGCCGTCCCAGTCGTAGAGGGACAGCCACATGGTGTGCAGCCAGGGCAGGGCCACGAACACGGTGTAGGCGAGCAGGGCGGGGGCGAGCAGCAGGTAGGCGATGCGGCGGCTCTCCCGGCGGGGTGGGCGCCGGGCCGGGCGCACCGGCGCGGGGGGTGCCGGCGCCTGACGGCGCCGGTCCAGGGTCTTGGTCATCACACGGTCTTCCGGTTGCCTCGACGGCCTACTTGGTGTGCGCCTTGGACCAGTCCTTCTGCACCGCGTCGACGTACTCCTGCGGAGTGACACGGCCGGCGATCAGGGACTGCGAGGACGAGGTGAGGGTGTCGTTCATCGAGGAGGTGGCGTTGGCGTAGAAGCCGACGAGGCCGTTGTCCTGGTTGACCTGGGCCCACGCCTTGGACATGTCGCCCAGCACGCTCTTGGCGTCCGAGCCGGCGGAACTGCTGGAGTCGGCCGGCATGAAGTAGTGGTCCAGCTGGACCTGGGCCGCCGCCTTGCTGTGCCAGAAGTCGAGGAACGCGGCGGCGGCGTCGGCGTTCTTGGAGCGGGCGGAGATGCCGTAGGCGATGGAGCCGCCGACAGCCGCGTACTTCCCGCCGCTCGACGCCTTCGGGTAGGCGACGAAGCCGACCTTGCCGGGCAGGGCCTTGTCGATGGTCGCCGCGTCCCAGTTGCCGTCCACCAGGAACAGGCCGTCGCCCTTGGCGAAGGCGGCGACCGCGCCGGAGAGGTCGGTGCCGTTGGCACCCTTGGAGAGCTCGCCGGCCTTGGACCACTTCAGCAGGCTCTGGGCACCCTGGAGGTTGCCCGGGGTGCTGAAGGTGGATCCGGTACGGCCCTCGAACCACTTCCGGGTGGCCTCGGCGCCGTCGACGGACTGGGCGATCGACTGCACGACGAACGCGGAGTGGCCGTCCAGGTTGGGCATCTGAAGGCCCGTCTTCCCGGCGGCCTCGGCCTTGTCGAGGTCGGCCTGGAACTCGGCGAGCGTGGTCGGCGGGGAGGTGATGCCGAGCTTGGCGGCGAGTTCCTTGTTGTAGAAGACGCCGACCATGGAGAAGCCGGCCGGGGCCGCCCACAGATGGCCCGTACCGAGCGAGACGCCGTCGGAACCGACCTGCCACTGGGAGAGCTGGGAGCTGGGGTAGACCTTGTCCCAGCCGTACGCCTTGGCGTACGGATCGAGGTTGAGCAGCAGCTTGTTCTTGACCGTGGTGCCGACCATGTTCAGCAGCACGATGTCCGGCGAGGAGTCGGAGGCGAGCGACAGCCCCAGGGAGTGGTTGTAGTCGTCGTAACCCGTGTACTTCATGGTGATCGTGATGTTCGGGTGCGCCTTCTCGAAGGCGGCGATCAGGCCCTTGGTCAGCCCGGCGTTCTCCGAGGTGGCGAGGGTGAGGGTGATCTTCTTGTCCGAGGGGATCGTGGTGGACACCGCCGTGGTCTTCGTCGTGTCCGACGACGCCCCGCCCGGTGCGCAGGCGGCCACCAGGAGCAGTCCCGCCGTCGCGGCGGTGGCACCCGCGCCGTGGCGGATCGGGCGGCCGTGTCTCCGGCGGGTGGTCATGGCGTGTGACATGGTGCGACTCCTGGCTGAGACCGAGGGTGGGGAGGGACTGTCCGGGCGGGAAGGGGCGTTCCCGGGGCTTCACACGTGGGACTTCATACATACGAAGATGCTTTTCGTATGTCGGCGCGGCTCAGTACAGCCCCGTAATCAGCGGTCGTCAAGGGTTCACACGCGAGTAATATGAAAGCGCCCTACAGAAGCGAGGGTCCATCGGCAGCGACGCCGGTGCGTCCCATGACCGGGGGATGGCATGCGCAATCGTGAGAACAGCGGCGCTGACCAGGCGTTCATCCGCGCCCACAACGCCCAGGCGGCGCTGCGTGCCCTGCGGCACACCGGTACGCCGGCGACCCTCAGCCAGCTGGCGAAGACCGCCGGGCTCTCCCGCCCCACGGTCGAGTCCGTGCTGACCGACCTGACCGCCCGCGGCTGGGCCGAGGAACTCCCCCCGGACGACGGGGCCATGGGACGCCCAGCCCGCCGCTTCCGCTTCCACGCCGCGGCCGGGCACGCCGTCGGTCTCGACATCGGCATGCGCAAGGCGCTGGTGATCGTCACCGACCTGGGGGGCCGGGTCGTCGCCACCCGGCGCTGCGCACTCGGCGACGACCTGCCCGGACCCGACCGCCTGGAACGCGCCGGAAACCTGGTCGAGGAGTGCCTCCAGGAGGCCCGGCTGGCACCGTCGTCCCTGTGGGCCCTGACGGTCGGCCTGCCGGGTCTCATGGACCGCGCCGGACGCATGACCCGCTCCACGGTCCTGCCCGGGCTGACCGGGGTGAACCTGAGCGGCTATTTCGCCGACCGGTTCGGCTGCCGGGTCAACGCCGAGAACGACGCGAACCTCGCGACTCTGGCCGAGCACTGGCGCGGCTGCGCCCGCCATGTCGACGACGTCGTCTACATCCTGGCGGGACGGCGCACCGGCGCCGGAATGATCGTCGGCGGACGTCTGCACCGCGGCCCCAACGGCGCCGCGGGCGAGATCGGCAACCTGCGCATGCTCGGCTGGTGGGACGCCCCCAGTGACCTGGAGTCCCATGGCGCCGACGCCGCGGCCGTCTTCGGCGCCGCGCAGGCCGACCCGGAGGCCGCCGAAGCCGTACGGGCCTACACGGCCGCGCTCTCCAACGGCATCGCCGCCCTCGTGCTCACCCTGGACCCCGACCTCGTCGTCATCGGCGGCGGTCTGTCCCGCGCGGGCGAGCAGCTGCTCCAGCCGCTGCGCGACCGGCTGGGCGAGTTGTGCCTGACCACCCCCCGTATCGAGGTCTCCGCACTGGGCGACGAATCGGTGGCGCTGGGCGCGGTGCGCACGGCCCTGGACCACATCGACCAGGAGGTCTTCGAGGCGGGGCTCCAGCTGTGACCGCTACCGTCCCGGCATTCGCGGCACTGTCCCTTCAGGGCGCGAGGGACTCGCCGGACTCGCCCGAGCGCAGGTGATCCCGTAGCCACTGCTCGGTGTTGCTGACGTGCAGCAGCGCTGCGGCCTGGCTGACGGCCGCGTCGCGGCGGGACAGGGCCGCGAAGATCGCCTCGTGTTCGGCGAGGGTGCGTCCGGCCGCCCGGGTGTCGACCAGGCCACGCCAGATGCGGGCACGCAGCGTACGGCCTGAGACGCCCTCCAGCAGCGTGAGCAGCGACTCGTTGCCGGTGGCCGAGATGACCGCGCGGTGGAACGCGGCGTCGTGGACGTTGAGCCGCTCGACGTCGTCGCGTGCTCCGCGCATGGCCTCCAGATGCCGCTCCACCTCGGCCAGTTGCTCGTCGGAGATCCGGGTCGCGGCCAGGGCCGTGGCGACGGGTTCGAGCAGGCGCCGCACTTCCATGAGGTCCCGCAGGGCGGCCGAGTCTCCCTGGAGGAGTTCCACGGCGCCGCCCAGTCCTTCCAGCAGCAGGCTCGGCTGAAGGCTGGTGACGTAGGTTCCGTCGCCGCGCCGGATCTCCAGGATCCGGGCCACGGCCAGGGCCTTGACCGCCTCGCGGGCGAGGTTGCGGGACAGACCCAACCGGGCCGCCAGCTCCGGTTCCGGCGGCAGCTTGGAGCCCGGCGGGAGCGCGCCGGTCCGGATCAGTTCACGGATCTGCTCAATGGCCTTGTCCGTCAGGGACACCGCGACCTCTCTCCCTGCCCGGCTCCGCAGGCTCAAAGTGACCTCGATGATACGGGCGCACGCGCCGCCGACCACAGAGAGATGGGATGTATATGCAGAGGCGATCGGAGTATCCAGCCGCCACTCCACCACACTAACCCGTTTCATCAGCAGTTTTCTTGTGCGACGGTCGGGATCTACGCCCCCACAGCCTCCCGCCCCATAGAATCCATCCCATTAATCGAGTGCATGCCTGTTGACATGGACGGGATACGTGGACGACCTTCATGCGTAGCATCCGGCGCCCGGGTCCCCCCGTCCCCCTCCGCAACAGGGATGTCCTCATGCCGAGTTCAGTCAGCAGACGCCAACTCCTGGCCGGTGCCACCGCCGTCGTGGCCACCGCGATCGCCGCCGACGGGTTCGCCGTCGGCAGTGCCCGGGCGGCGTCGAGCTCCTACACACCCACATGGGACTCCGTGAACCAACACACCGCCTCGCCCGAGTGGTTCAAAGACGCCAAGTTCGGCATCTACTTCCACTGGGGCGTCTTCAGCGTCCCCGCGTACGACAGCGAGTGGTACCCGCGCAACATGTACGACTCGGGCAGCAAGGCCAACAAGCACCACATCGCCACCTACGGCGACCCCTCGGTCTGGCCGTTCCACGACTTCGTCAACGGCGCGGACGACCTCGCAGGCAACCACGTGGAGTTCGCGCCGAAGCTCAAGTCGGCCGGCGGGAACTTCGACCCCGCGGAGTGGGCCCAGTTGTTCGTCGACGCGGGCGCACGGTTCGCCGGACCGGTCTCCGAGCACCACGACGGCTTCTCCATGTGGGACAGCCAGGTCAACGAGTGGAACTCGGTGGCCAAGGGCCCCGGCCTGAACCTGCTGAAGCTGTTCATCGACGCCATCCGGGCGAAGGACCTGAAACTGCTGGTGGCGATGCACCACGCGTACAACTTCACCGGCTACTACGAGTACGCGCCCGCCCAGACGGACGCGAGCCTCAAGAAGCTGTACGGGCAGCTGAGTTCGGCCGAGGAGAACCAGCTCTGGTACGACAAGCTCAAGGAGGTGATCGACCTCGCCGAGCCCGACATCCTGTGGCAGGACTGGCGCCTGGACCACGTCGACGAGACCCGGCGCCTCGACTTCCTCTCGTACTACTACAACCAGGCAGCCAAGTGGGGCAGGGAAGTCGTCGCCACCTACAAGGACGGCCTCGACAGCCACGGCGAGGTCTACGACTTCGAGCGCGGCGGCCCGGCCGACCTCACCGCACCGTACTGGCTGACCGACGACAGCATCTCCAGCTCCAGTTGGTGCTACACCACCGGCATCGGCTACTACTCGACGCAGCAGATGCTGCACGCGCTGATCGACCGGGTCAGCAAGAACGGCAACATGCTGCTCAACATCGCGCCCATGGCCGACGGCACGATCCCCCAGGGGCAGAAGGACATCCTGCTCGCCATCGGTGACTACCTGGGGCGCTTCGGTGAGTCGATCTACGACACCCGCGCCTGGACGGCCTACGGCGAGGGCCCCACGAAGATGGGCGGCGGCTCCTTCACCACCCCCACGGCCGGCACCGCCCAGGACATCCGCTTCACCCGCGACAAGGCGAACACGGTCCTGTACGCCACCGTGCTCGGCTGGCCCGGCAGTTCACTGACGGTCAAGACGCTCAACTCCGCCCGGATCGACGTCTCCTCGCTGGCGTCGGCCAAGCTGCTCGGCTCCACCGCCGGCACCTACATCGGCCTGGCGACTCCGACGCAGGACTCCACGGGCCTGACGGTCACCCTGCCGTCGTCCGCGCCCTTCACCGCGAACGCCTACGTCCTGAAGCTGACCTTCACCGGCGAGATCCCCAGCCTGCGGCCACTGGCCGGGGCCGTGGGCTTCAAGGACGTCGGTTACTCCGGCTCCGGCACCGTCCTCGAAGTCGGCGACTACACCGCGGACGACCTGACCCTGGCCGGCCTCGCCCCGCTCACCCTCTCCTCCCTGCGGCTCGCCCCCGGCTACCAGGTCATCGGCTACGCAGGGGACGACTTCACCGGCACGTCATGGACCTTCACCGCCGACAACACCGACCTCAGGACCACCGGCAACAACGACAAGGTGACGTCCCTGAAGGTGCAGTTCAACCCGGCCACGTACGTCAAGGTCCTCAACGTCACCGACGGCCTGGCTCTGGACAGCGGCGGCAACGTGTCCTCCGGCTCCAACCTGAAGCAGTGGACCTGGGACGGCAGCAGCAACCTTCAGTGGCAGGCGGTCGAGGTGGGCGGCGGCTACTACAAGCTGGTCAACCGCACCAACGGCATGGTCGCCGACGGCTGGGGCGCCACCGCCGACGGCTCCGCCGCCCGGCAGGCCGCCTGGAACGGCGGCACCAACCAGCAGTGGCTGATCACCCACCGCGGCGACGGCCGCTACTCCGTCGCCAACCGCACCACCGGACTCGTCCTGGACGGCGGCGGCAACGTGTCCTCCGGCTCCGTCACCAAACAGTGGACCTACGGCAGCAGCACCAACCTGCTGTGGACCTTCACCGCCCTCTGACCGGCGCACCGATCCCGTCGCCGGTCCTGTCGCCCGCTCGCAGAGGGCTCGCCGTCGCACCGGCGCGCCCTCGGTCGGTCTTGTCGAAGAACTGCTGCGAGCGGCCGGTCACGGTGGGGTTGGCGGCGCACAGGGCGTAGCCCCACATGGCCTCGACCCGGAGCTGGTCGTGCAGCGGGCGCCCCACGATCTCCAGCACCGTCTCCTTCGCGGACTCCACGGCGGCCTGGTCGCAGCGCAGGATGGTGGACACGAGCAGTTCGGTCTGCGCTTCGAGTTCGTCGTGGGGGACGACCCGGTTGACCATGTTGGCGGTGTAGGCGCGTTCGGCAGTGATCGGTTCGCCGGTGAGCAGCAGTTCCATGGCGACGCCGACACCGCAGGTGTTCACGAGCCGGACGATGCCGCCGTCGGCGGGGTGCATGCCACGGCGGACCTCGAAGGTTCCGAACTGGGCGCGGTCGGAGGCGATCCGGATGTCGCAGGCCATGGCGAGTTCGACGCCGTGGCCCAGGCACCAGCCGTTGATGGAGGCCACGATCGGCTTGCTGATCCGGGAGAGGGGGCCGCGGGTGATGCCGCACAGGCCGTCTTCGAGGCGTTCGCGGCCGACCATGGGGCCGACGGTCTGCCACTCGGGGGCGTGGGTCTTGAGGTCGGCGCCCGCGGTGAAGGCGTCACCGCTGCCGGTCAGCACGGCGACCCGCAGCTCGGGGTCGTCGCGGAAGTCCGCCCAGATCTCGCAGAGCAGTTCGTGCGTCTCGAAGTCGACCGCGTTTTTCACCTCGGGCCGGTTGAGCGTGACGTAGGCGACGGCACCACGCTTGTCGTAGAGGACCTTCGCTGGCATGGCGGACCTTTCGGGAGGTTCAGGGAATTCAGAGAGTTCAGGGGGTTCAGGAGGCGGCGGGGTCGAGGATCTCGGGGAGCCGGGAGCGGTGGAACCCGTCGAACCGCTCGCCGCGCTCCGGGGGCCGCAGCTGCCACCAGCCGGGCTTGGCGTTCGGCGCGCCGCCGTCGATGCGGACGCAGGTGCCGGTGATGAAGGAGGCGGCGGGCGACAGCAGGAAGACGATCGCCGCGGACACCTCGGCCTCGGTGCCGAAGCGCTGCAGGGGTATCTCCCGGGCCACCTCGTGCTGGATGAAGTCGCGGTCGGCGTCGTCGTAGGTGTCGAGGCCGCTGGAGGCGATCGACCCGGGAGCGACGGTGTTGACCCGCACGCCCGACGAGGCCCATTCGGTGGCCGCCGACTCGCTCAGTGTCAGCATGCCGCCGCGGGCGGCGGCCGAGTGGGAGAAGTGGGGCCAGCCGTGCCAGATGTCCGCGATCATGTTGACGACGGCGCCGCCGTGCCGGGCCATCCAGCGGTTGTAGACCTCGCGCATCACGATGAATCCGCCGGTCAGGTTGGTGCGTACGACCGCCTCGAACCCCTTGGTGGTGATCGTGGACAGCTCGGCCCGGTACTGTCCGCCCGCGTTGTTGACCAGTCCGTCGATCCGGCCGTGGGCGGCCAGGACCTCGTCGACGACAGCGGCGACACCGCTCTCGTCCCGGATGTCCGTGGCGTGTGGCGTGACGATACCGCCGTCCGCCCTGATCTCCTCGGCGACGGCGGCGAGTTTGCCGGGGTCGCGTCCCACGATCGCCACGGAGGCGCCGAGCGAGGCGAGTTCATGGGCGGTGCACCGGCCGATGCCGCTGCCGCCGCCGGTGACGACGACGCTGCGGCCGGCGAACAGGCCCGGGGTGAAGACCGATTGGTAGGGCACGGGCAGAGGTCCTCTCGTGAACCAGGGGTCAGGCGGTGGCGGTCGCGGGCCTGCCGGCACGGGGTGCTCGCAGCGCGGCCTTGTGGATCTTTCCGGTGCTGGTCATCGGCAGCGCGTCGGTGAACCGGACCTGCTTGGGCACCTTGTATCCGGCGATCAGTGCCCGGCAGTGGGCCAGGAGGCCCTGCTCGTCGACGTCGGCGCCCGGATGCTTCACGACATGGGCGACGACGCGTTCCCCCCACCGTTCGTCGGGCGCGCCGACGACCGCGCAGGCGGCGACGCCCGGGTGCGTGCCGAGCGCGCGTTCGACCTCGGCCGGGTACACGTTCTCGCCCCCGGTGACGATCATGTCCTTGAGCCGGTCGACGAGGTACAGGTGTCCGGCGCCGTCGAGTCTGCCCAGGTCGCCGGTGTGGTACCAGCCGCCGGTCAGCGCGGTGGCGGTGGCCTCGGGCTGGTTCCGGTAACCGGTGAACATCATGGGTGAGCGGACCAGGACCTCGCCGATCTCACCCGGCGGCAGGGCGCGGCCCGCCGCGTCGACGACCCGGACGTCGACCAGCGGCAGCGGAGCACCGCACGAGGTCAGCAGGGCGGGCTCGCCCGGGTCGTGCTGCTCGGGCCGGAGCAGGGTGATGATGAAGGTCTCCGACGTGCCGTAGAACTGGGTCAGTTGGCAGTCGAAGGTGGTGATCACCCGGCGCAGGGTCTCGGGTCCGATGCGTGATCCGGCGTAGAGGAGGCGGCGCAGCGAGGAGAAGTCCTGGCTCGCGGTGCCGGGGTGGTCGAGCAGCAGCGCGATGGCGGTGGGGACCAGGCAGGTGACCGTCGGCCGGTGACGCCGGATCGCGGCGAGCAGCGCGCCGGGGTCGAAGGCGGGCATGATCACGATGGTCCCGCCGTGGTACAGGGCGGTCAGCGAGACCCAGCTGCCCGCCAGGTGGAAGCCCGGCATGACCATGAGGGCCACGTCGTCGGAGGTCCACTTCTCGGTGCGTTCCAGCGAGGAGATCAGGAACCAGTTGGCGAAGGCCCCGTGGGACAGCTCCACGCCCTTGGGCCGTCCCGTCGTACCGGAGGTGTACGACACCAGCGCGGTGTCCTCGGTGTGGATCCGGGGCGCGGGTGGTGCGCCGGGGTGCCGGCCGAGCCAGTCCGCCAGGCCGGAGCCGTCCAGTACGACGACTTCGACGGCGGGGGTGACCGAGGCGCAGACGCTGTGGGCGACTTCGGCGAATTCGGCGCCCGCCACGAGCAGCGCGGGACGGGCGTCCGCCACCAGTTCGGAGAGTTCGGCCGCTGTGCAGCGCCAGTTGAGGGGTACCAGCGCGCAGCCGGCCTTGGCCGCGCCGAACCAGAGCTCGAAGAACTCCACCGAGTTCTTGGCCAGCAGACCGATGCGCGAGCCCGCGGCGACACCGGCGGCCGCGATGGCGGCGGCCAGCCGGTCGGTCCGCTCGTCCAGCTCGGCATAGGTCAGGGAACGGTCGCCGTCACACAGGGCGACCTTGTCCGGGGTGGTCGCGGCCCAGTACCTCGGTATGTCGACGAGCGTGCGGATCTCGGCGTGGAGCCACATGACGCCCCTCTCTCCACGTTACGAACTGACCGTCATGGACTGACGTTATGGACTGACCATTATTAATGTCATTCCAAATGCGTCCGTCAAGAGGGATGACAAGAGGGAGAAACCTCCCTCGACCGGGGCGATGTACGGCGGTGTCCCGGCGCCCAGCATGGGGACCACTTCGAGCCACGAGCCGCCGTACGGAATCACGACACGGCAGCACCCGGACCTTCGCCTGGAGGGAACATGACCACCGCCGAAGCCATCCAAGTCCCTGCCGTACCGGACGACATCGCCCGACAGATCGTCCTGCCGGAGGGCCACCGCGACGACGTCCCGCTCTTCGCGGCGTACCGCTGGCTGCGCGAGAACAACCCCCTCGGCCGGGTCGAGGTCGAGGGCTACGACCCCGTCTGGCTGGTCAGCAAGCACGCCGATGTCATGGAGATCGAACGGCAGCCGGACGTCTTCACCAGCGGCGGCGGCGCCGACCCCGGTTCGCACAACCCGATCCTGCAGAACCAGGCAGGTGACGCCTTCACCCGGAGCCTGCTCGGTGGCAGCCTGCGCGTCCTCGACGCCGTCACCTACCTCGACCCGCCCGAGCACACGGCGGTCCGGGGCATCGCCACCGACTGGTTCCGGCCGGCGAACCTCAAGAAGTGGGAGGACACCATCCGCGGCCTCGCGCGGGAGGCCATCGGCAAGTCCCTGCACAGCGGCGCCAACGACCTCGACCTCGTCGGGGACTTCGCCCTCGGCTTCCCGCTGCACGTCGTCATGAGCCTGTTCGGGGTGCCGGAGAGCGACGAGCCCCGGATGATGGCCCTCACCCAGGACTTCTTCGGCACCGCCGACCCCGACGCGCGCCGCGCCGATGTCGAGGAGCTGACCCCGGAGGCCGCGGCCCGCCAGTGGAAGGCCGCCATCGACGACTTCTACGCCTACTTCGACGTGCTGGTCGAGGACCGCAGGAAGAGTCCGCGGGACGACCTCGCCACGATCATCGCGTGCGCGAAGCAGGAGAACGGTGAGTACTACCCGAAGACCTTCGCCTATGGCTGGTTCGTGGCCATCGCCACCGCCGGGCACGACACCACGTCCAGCACCCTGTCCGGCACGATCGAGCAACTCGCCCTGCATCCCGAGTTGTTGACCAAGGTGCAGCAGAACCCGCAGCTGCTGCCCGACCTGGTCAACGAGGGACTGCGCTGGTCCTCCCCGGTCAAGCAGTTCACGCGCCGGGCCACCCGGGACTGCACCCTGCGCGGGCGGCGGATCAGCGAGGGCGACCGGCTGATGCTGCTCTACCAGTCGGCCAACCGGGACGCCGACGTCTTCGACGACCCGGACACCTTCCGCATCGAGCGCCGTCCGAACCGGCACATCGCCTTCGGCTACGGGCCCCACATGTGCATCGGCCAGCATCTCTCCAAGCTCGAACTCCGGGTGATGCTGGAGGAGTTGCTGCCGCGCATCCGGAGCGTCGAGATCACCGGCGAGCGCCGGGTCGTACAGACCAACTTCGTCGGCGGGCTGCGCAAACTGCCCGTGCGCCTGGAACTTTCGTCGTGACCACGGCCCCGGACCGGGTGGTCGTGGTCGTGGTCGGGGCCGGACACGCCGGGGCCACGCTCGTCGCGCTGCTCCGCCAGCGCGGGTACCGGGGGGAGATCGTCCTGCTCGGGAGCGAGACGGACCATCCCTACCAACGGCCGCCACTGTCGAAGGCGTTCATGGCGGGGGACCTCGAACAGTGGCTCCGGCCCGCCGAGTTCTACCGCGAGCAGGGCATCGACATCCGCCTCGGCGAGCACGTCGTCTCCCTCGACCGGGCCGCCCGTCAGGTACGCACCGCCTCCGGGGACGCCCTCGGCTACGACGTCCTCGTGCTGGCCACCGGAGCCCGCCCGCGCCAACTGCCCCTGCCCGGCGCCGACCTGGACGGCGTGATCACCCTGCGCACCCTCGCCGACGCCCGTGTCCTGCGCAAGTACCTGCTGGACGGACGCGGACTCGTCGTCATCGGCGGTGGTTACGTCGGCCTGGAGGTGGCCGCGGTCGCGCGGGCCCACGGCGTCGAGGTCACGGTCGTCGAGCGGGAGCCGCGGGTGCTGGCCCGCACGGCGAGCGCCCGGTTCGCGGAGTTCCTGGCGGACCGGCACCGGGCGCGGGGCACCCGGATCGTCACCGGGGCCCACCTCCTGCGGTTCTCCGGGCGGGACGGGCGGGTCGACGGTGTCGAACTGGGCGACGGCACCCGCGTCGGGTGCGCCGCCGTACTCGTCGGGGTCGGCGCTGCGCCCCGGGACGAGCTGGCCGCGGCGGCCGGGCTCGCGTGCGACCAGGGGATCCTGGTGGACACGTCGGCACGTACCGGCGATCCGTCCGTCCTGGCCATCGGGGACGCGACGCGCCGCCCGGTCACCGGAGCGGACGGGACGGTCCGTCTGGAGTCCATCCCCAGCGCGACGGAACAGGCCGGACAGGCCTGCGCCGCCATCCTGGGCACCGCCCCTCCCCCGCCCGAGGTCCCCTGGTTCTGGTCCGACCAGTTCGATCTCAAGCTGAAGATCGCCGGGCTGGTCGACGACGGACGCGAGGTCGTCCTGCGCGGCGACCCGGCCGCCGGCCGCTTCGCGCTCTTCCACCACGAGGACCAGGTCGTCACCGCCGTGGAGTCCGTCGGCGCACCCGCCGAGTTCGCGGCCGGCCGGAAGTTCATCGCCACCCGACGGCGCATCGACCCGTTGCGCCTGGCGGACGCCGGGACGCGGCTGTCCGACACCGTCCTGAACTGAGCACGGAGCACCCGCATGCCCAAGGTCACCTACGTCGTACCCGACGGAGCCGTCCACGAGATCGAGGTCCCCGGCGGACAGAGCGTCATGGAGGGGTCCGTCCACCACAACCTGCCCGGGATCGTCGCGGAGTGCGGCGGCAGCTGTTCGTGCGCCACCTGCCATGTGTACCTCGACGACTCGTCCGGGTCGCCGTTTCCCGAGGCCTCGGACGAGGAGCGGGAACTGCTGGAGTTCACCGAATGCGTCCGGCCGAACTCCCGGCTGGCCTGCCAGCTGATTCTCACCGACGACTGCGCGCCGGTACGGGTGACCGTGGCCGGCGGCGACAACTGACCCCCCTCAGGCACCCCTCACACACCTCAGTCACACCTCAGGCACCCCTCAGGCAAAGGAGCGACCCATGGACATCACCGCGGCCGTGGTGCGAGAACTCGGCGGCCCGTTCACGCTGGAACAGGTCACGCTGTCGGATCCGGCGGACGACGAGATCGTCGTCGAGATCGCCGGTGTCGGGCTGTGCCACACCGATCTCGCCGCCCGGGACGGTCACTTGCCGTTCCCGCTGCCGGGCGTCTTCGGCCACGAGGGAAGCGGGGTGGTCGTCGAAGTCGGGCGCGCCGTCACCAAAGTGGCCCCCGGTGACAAGGTCGGGCTGACCTTCGACAGTTGTGGGCTGTGCGCGCAGTGCCGTACGGGCGAACCCGCCTACTGCCGGCAGTTCATGGCCCTCAACTTCGGCGGGGCGCGGCCCGACGGCAGCAGCGCGCTGCACCTCGACGGCACCGCGCTGGGGTCGGGGTTCTTCGGTCAGTCCTCGTTCGCCACGCATGCGATCGCGCACGAGCGCAACGTGGTGAAGGTGCCCGACGACGCCCCGCTGAGCCTGCTCGGCCCGCTGGGCTGCGGAGTACAGACCGGCGCCGGAGCCGTCCTCAACTCCCTTGACTGCCAGCCCGGTTCGTCACTGCTGGTGCTCGGTGGCGGTTCGGTGGGGCTGTCCGCCGTGCTGGCGGCCGGCGTGCGCGAACTCGCCACCGTCGTCGTCGTGGAGCCCGAGGCCACACGCCGCGAGCTCGCGCTCTCCCTCGGCGCCACCCATGTCGTCGACCCGGCCGCGGGGCCCCTGTCCGAACAGGTCCGTGCCATCGTCCCCGACGGCGTGGACCACGCGATCGACACCACCGGGATGGTCCCCGTGCTGGAGCAGGCCATGGCCTCGCTCGGCCAGCGCTCGAAGCTCGGCATCATCGGCGTGCCCGCGGACCCCGCGGCGGCACTCCCCGTCAACCTCATCCAGGCGCAGGTGCTGGGTGTGACGGTCACCGGGATCGTCGAGGGCGACAGCGACCCGGACGTCTTCATCCCCCAGCTGCTGGACCTGCACAGGTCCGGACGGTTCCCCTTCGACAAGTTGATCACGACGAAGCCCTTCGCGGAGATCAACGAGGCCGTGGCGGCGCAACAGCGCGGCGAGGCCGTGAAGATCGTGCTCGTGCACGCATGACAGTCAGGAGTCGGACATGTCACTGATCACCTACGACCGGCTCTATGTGGGCGGCCGCTGGACCGAGCCCGCCACCGCCGGCACCATCGCCGTGCACTCGCCGACCACCGAGGAGCACATCGGTACGGTCCCGGAGGGGTCCGAGGCCGACATCGACGCCGCGGTCGCCGCCGCCCGCCGGGCGTTCGACGACGGGACGGGCTGGGCGAAGTGGACACCGGAGCGGCGCGGCGAGGTGCTGGAACGGTTCGCCGCCGCACTCGACGCGCGGGCCGCCGAGACCGCGCGGCGCGTCACCCTCCAGAACGGCATGCCCATCGCCGTGGCCCAGAACTTCGAGGGGATGTTCCCCGCGCTGCTGCTGCGCTACTACGCCGGGCTGATGAAGGAGACACCCCAGGAGGAGACCCGTACGGGGATGTTCGGCGGTGCCGCCCGGGTCATCCGGGAACCGGTCGGTGTCGTCGCCGCGATCGTCCCGTGGAACGTGCCCCAGGCGATCACCTTCCTCAAGCTCGCCCCGGCGCTCGCGAGCGGCTGCACGGTGGTGCTGAAGCCCGCGCCCGAGACGGTGCTGGACGCCCTGCTGATGTGTGAGGCGGCGGCGGAGGCCGGGATCCCGGAGGGGGTGCTCAGTGTCGTCCCCGGCGGCCGGGAACTCGGCGCCCATCTCGTCACCCACCCCCAGGTCGACAAGGTGTCCTTCACCGGGTCCACCGCGGCCGGGCGGGCGATCGCCGAGTCGTGCGGCCGGCTGCTGCGGCCGGTCACCCTGGAGCTGGGCGGCAAGTCCGCCGCGATCGTGCTGGACGACGCCGACCTGGCGTCGAACATCGAGAGCTTCTTCGCCGCGACGCTGCTGAACAACGGTCAGATCTGCTGGCTGGGCACGCGGGTGCTGGCCCCGCGCTCCCGGTACACGGAGGTGGTGGACACCGTCACCGCTCTGGCCCGCTCGCTGTCCGTGGGCGATCCGCTGGAGCCGGCCACGCAGATGGGGCCCTTGGTGTCGGCGCGGCAGCGTGACCGTGTGGAGTCCTACATCGCCAAGGGGCTGAGCGAAGGCGCCCGGCTCACCTCGGGCGGGGGCCGCCCGAAGGACCGGGAGCACGGCTGGTTCGTCGAGCCGACGGTCTTCGCCGATGTCGACAACGCCCACACCATCGCGCAGGAGGAGATCTTCGGCCCGGTGCTGTCAGTGATCCCCTACGGGTCGGAGGAGGAGGCGGTGGCCCTCGCCAACGCCAGTGACTACGGGCTCGGCGGCACGGTGTGGACGTCCGATCCGGACCGCGGTGAGGCCCTGGCCCGCAGGGTGGGCTCGGGCACGATCGGGATCAACGCCTATGTCAACGATCCCTCGGCGCCCTTCGGCGGCGTCAAGAGCAGCGGAATGGGGCGGGAGCTGGGCCCCGAGGGACTGCACGGCTACCAGGTGCTGAAGACCGTCTACCTCGACGGGGCGGGCACCTGACCGGTGAGGTCCTTCACCAGTGCGACGGCCTCGGCGCGGTTCGCCGCGCCGAGCTTGCGCAGCACACTCTTGACGTGCGTCTTCACCGTCTCGACGGAGACGTACAGCTTGGCGGCGGCCTCGGCGTTGGATTCACCGGCACACAGATGCTGCAGTACGTCGAGTTCACGGCGGGTGAGTTCGGACAGGGGCCACCGGAGCTGCTGGAAGGAGACGGGCGGTGCGGGCGGCGGTGCCGGAACGGCTTCCGGCGGGCCGGCGGGCCCGAGCACACCGTCGAGTACGTCCCCCACGAACCGCGCCTGGTCCTCCAGCCGGTTCCGCAGCGCGCGCAGCTGTTCCTGGCAGTACACCCGCTCGAAGGCGAGGCCGAGCCCCTCGGCGAACAGCCCGAGCAGCTCACGGTCGAAGGAGTCGACGGTCCCCGAGTCCTGGTGCTGGTCGGCGTGGACCAGGGCGACGACCTCGCCGCGGGCGACCAGCGGCGCGGCGACATAGCACCTGGTGCCGCTCAGCGTGACCAGTTCCCGGTGCACCCGGGGATTGCTCTGCGCGTCTCGTACGAGGACCGGGACCCGGCGCCGGACCACCTCGGTCTCCGGGAGTTCGCGCCCGAGCCGTCCGGGCGAGGTGCTGCCGATGCGGACCAGTTCCGCGGTCAGCCAGGGATCCTCGTCGGCGAAGGCCGCCTGCGCGGTCCAGTCCCCGCCCTGCAGACGGGAGATGAGGGCGCGACGGTAGCCGAGGCGGCCCGCCTCGACGGGGACCTGCTGGACGAGTTCGGCGAGTGTGGTCACCGACTGCAGCCGGTGCAGCGCCTCCCGTACGTTCCCGACGGCGGCCGAACGCCTGCCGAGCTCGGCCTGCCTGACCGAGCCGCGGACGGCCTGGACCGCGATCAGGAGGGCGGCGAGCCGCCGTTGGGCCTCGTCGTCGGTTGCGGGTCCGGCCAGCCGGGCGGCGAGGAGGCGCTCGGCGGTGTGCAGCGCCGCGTCGGCGAGCCGCAGGTCGAGCGCCCCGCGGGCGGGCAGGAGGCCCGGTTCGCCGGTCAGCTCGGCCGTCCTCGCGAGCGCTTCGCGGACGGCGCGGTGCATCTGATGCCGGTCGGCGGGAACGTCGTCGTCCACTGCCGCCTCCTCACCTCGGACTCAAGCGGGCGGAATCCCTGCCTCAAGCGGGCGGAACCCCAGTCTCAAGCAGGCAGAATCCCGGCCTCAAGCAGGAAGATTCGCCAGCCGTACCTGCCCCCGTGCCGCGAGACGCCCCTCGCCGTCGACGATGTCGACCGTCCACAGCTGCTGGGAGCGCCCCCGGTGGACGGGTATGGCGGAGGCGGTGAGCCGGCCGTCGGTCACGGGTCGCAGGAAGTCGGTCTGGTTGGCGCTGCCGACCACCCGCCCGCGGTCTCCCCACCACAGGCTCGCGCCCACACTGCCGGCGGTCTCCACGAGGGCGCAGTACACGCCGCCGTGCACGATGCCGTGCCCTTGCAGATGCTGGGGAGAGACAAGGCAGGAGATCACCACGTGATCGGCTTCCAGCACCTCGTACTTGATGCCCAGCACCCGGGCCAGTCCCACGTCGATCGTCTCTGGGTCCATGGCCCAAGGATACCGGGATCGGCCTGACAGGGAACCAATGCGAATGGTCGAACCTTTTTCACCCGCTCCCCTTGATGCCACGAACACCACCTCCTAAAATATGCTAATGGTCAGGCCTAATAATTCCCCGCGAAAGGACCAGGTACCCATGGACGTGGACGAGTTCACCGATGTGACCTACGAGGTGGAAGACGGTCTCGCCTGGATCACGATCAACCGGCCCGACCGGTACAACGCGTTCCGTGCCCGCACCGTCGACGAACTCGTCATGGCCTTCAAGCGCGCCTGGGCCAGTGACGAGGTCGGTGTGGTCGCGCTGACCGGCGCGGGCGACAAGGCGTTCTGCGCGGGCGGCGACCAGAAGCAGCGCATGGAGACCGGTGACTACGGCCCCTCGCAGAGCGGTCTGTTCGAGGTCGACGCGCTGCACCGGGTGATCCGGGACACGCCGAAGCCGGTCATCGCCGCCGTCAACGGCCTGGCGATTGGCGGAGGTCATGTGCTGCACGTGCTGTGCGACCTGACCATCGCCGCGGACACCGCCCAGTTCGGGCAGAACGGCCCGCGTGTCGGCTCGTTCGACGCCGGGCTCGGCTCGGGCTACCTGGCCCGGGTGGTCGGCGAGAAGCGGGCCCGCGAACTGTGGCTGATGCTGCGCCGGCTCAGTGCCGAGGAGGCTCTGGACTGGGGCCTGGTCAACAAGGTGGTCCCGGCGGCCGAGTTGCGCTCCGCGGTGCGGGAGTGGGCCGACCAGATGCTGGAGTTCTCGCCGACCGCCCTCAAGGTGCTCAAGCAGTCGATGAACACCGACACCGAGCACTTCGTGAGCATCGGGTCGATGGCGTACACCACGCTCAAGCTGTTCAGCGAGACGGCCGAGGCCGAGGAAGGCATCAGGGCGTTCAACGAGAAGCGCAAGCCCGACTTCACCAAGTTCCGGGGCGCCTGAGATGCGGCTGAGCAGAGAGCAGCGGGAGTTCGCGGACACCGTCCACGCCTTCTCGCTCCGCGAGTGCGGCACCGTGGCCCAGCGCGACGCGGTCACCGAAGGCGGGCGGCTCTCCAACAGCCCGCCGATCCTCGCGAAGTTGGCCGCCCTGGGCTGGCTGGGGGTGTCCCTGCCCGCCGAGTACGGCGGCGGGGGCGCCGACTTCGTCGACGAGTGCGTGTTCCTGGAGGCGAGTTCACGCGGGCTGCTGCCCATCACGGGCTACGGGTCCGGCCTGACCGCGGCGCAGACCTATCTGCGCTGGGGCTCGGAGGAGCAGAAGAAGACCATCGTCTCCAACCTCGCGGCCGGCCGCCTGGAGGCGATCGCGCTCAGCGAACCGGAAGCGGGCTCCGACCTGGGCGGCGTACGCCTGCGCGCCACCCGCGACGGCGACGACTACGTCCTCGACGGCCAGAAGACCTGGATCTCCGCCGCCCACGTGGCCGAGCACCTCCTCGTCCTCACCCGCGAGGACGCCACCGGCACCAAACACCAGGGGCTCACCCTGCTGATGGTCCCGACGAGCACGCCGGGCGTGGAGATCCGCCCCATCGAGACGATGGAGGCACACACCGTCAACGACGTGTTCTTCACCGACGTCCGCGTCCCCGCGTCGGCCGTCGTCGGCAACCCTCGGGGCGCCTGGAAGCAGCTGATGCGCGGGCTCGGCGTGGAACGTCTGATCATCTCGGCGATGAGCCTGGGCGCCGCCCAGCGCTCCCTCGACGACGTGATCGACTACGTCGGCCGGCGCGAGCAGTTCGGGCGACGGATCGGTGGCTTCCAGGCGATCCGCCACCGGATCGCCGACCTCGCCACGGACATCGAGTGCGCACGGTCCTTCGTCTACGACGCCGCAGCGCGGATCGACGCGGGCGAGGAGGACGACCTCGCCCGGGAGAGCTCGATGGCCAAGCTGCGCTGCACGGAGATCGCCAAGAACACCGCCCTGGAGGCCGTGCAGATGATGGGCGGCTACGGCTACGCCCGCGAGTACGGCGTGGAGGCCCAGGTCCGCCGGGCGCTGGCGCCGCCGATCTACGGCGGCACCAACGAGATCCAGCGGGAGATCATCGCCAAGAGCCTGCTCGGCTAGATCGCTAGATCGCTAGATCGCTAGATCGCTAGGACAGCGTCGGCAGGTAGGTGTACGAACGGCTGCGGGTCAGGGCGAACTCGAAGATGCCCTGGCCCCGCGCCCCCGCGCAGGTGAAGGCCGTCAGCCGGTCGGTCAGCGGGGAATCCAGGGTGCGGGGCGACACCGACCCGTCCAGCGGGTACACGTCGTGCTCCAGGTGGTCGCGCCCGAGGTGCCGGCCGTGCTGACCGCCGTACCCGGCCCCGGCCATGTAGCCGCCACCGGCGGTGGCGTCGCAGTCGATGACCTGGACGGTACCGCTCTCGGCGGTCACCTCGACGGTGCCGCCCTTCAAGTCCAGGCCGTCGTCGAACCGCAGGGCGTGCCGTACGTCCGTGATCGGGTCCAGGCGGCCGTCCTCGTACATCACGGCCCCTTCGAGCAGCAGGCGTTCCTGTCGTCGCGTCTCCACCAGCAGGAAGCCGACGGAGCGGTCGGCGAACTGGGCCTGGCACCAGATGTGCAGGCCCTGGCCACCGGTCATCGTGCGTACGCCGCGGGAGCGGTCGCGCTGCCCGTACCAGCCGTCGGCGGACCGTCGGTGCCCGTCCACGGTGAGGGTGCCGGTGTAGCGGCCGGACTGGAAGAGGTGGTCGAACGACGTGGGGGTGCCGTCGCCGTTGGTCACCTGGATCTCACCGGTCCAGGCCGGGGTGCGGGCGCGCCAGACGAGATCGAACTCCAGCCCGGCCGGATTGGGCCCCAGCGCGATCCGCCAGGCCTGCATGGGCTCCACGACCTCCCACGAGAAGGGCCCGGCGCTCGCCCCGTCGGTGGCGCTCAGCTCTGTGGAGAACCGCAGGTTGCGCTGTTCGGTCCGGGTGACGAGGAGCGCGAAACCGTCCACGACGTCCTTCGCCGGATGGACTCCGAGTCCGACGAGGACCGACGGGGCGGACTCCGCCACGGGGTGGAGGTTGAACACGAACCGGTCGAAGAACCTCTCCGGGAGAAGGCTCGGGGTGCCCGGGCGGACCAGGGCGTCGTGAAAGGTGTCGGTCATCGGCTTTCCTCCGCGAGTTCGGGCACGGGCAGTGCGGCGGCCCGGTGCGCCGCGTCCAGGAACGAGCGCACCAGGCGCGCGTCGGCGTAGTACGGGTCTCCCTCGCCGTGGACGGCGCGCCGGCGGCCGTACTCGTAGAGCACGGCGAGCTTCCAGAGCGCGAGCGTGGTGTACCAGCTCAGGTCGGTCAGATCGCGGCCGGTGCGCCGGGCGTACCGGGCGGCGAGTTCGGCGCGGGTCGGGTAGCCCTCCTCCAGCATCGCGGTGCCCATGGCCTGCGTCGGGGTGAGCGGGCTGTCCGGCGCGGGCACCGACGCGAGGAAGTACCCGATGTCGAACAGGGGGTCGCCGATGGTGGCCAGCTCCCAGTCGAGTACGGCGGCCACGGTCCCGTCCGGGGCGAGGATCACGTTGCCGATCCGGTAGTCGTTGTGGACCACGGCGGCCCCGGACTCGGCGGGCACGTGTGCCGCCAGCCAGCTCTGGACCGCCGCGAAGTGCGGCGGGGGGCCGCCGTCCGGGTCGGCGACCAGACGGCTCATCCGGCGCAGATGGCGGGCGTTGAAGCCGTCCGGGCGGCCCCGCTCGCCGAGCCCGGCCGCCCGCCAGTCGACCGCGTGCAGATCGGCGAGGGTGTCGACGAGGGCTTCGCCGATCCGGCGCCGGAGCGCGGGAGTGGCGAGCGGCGCGGGTGTCTCGGTGGTGACCACCGGGCCCTCGGTGAAGCTCATGACGTAGAACGGCACGTCGAGCACCTCGCCCGCCTCCGCTGCGGCAAGCACGGTGGGCACCGGCACCGGGGTGTGCCGCAGCGCCTCCAGGAAACCGGCCTCGCGCAGCATGTCGTGCGCGCCGGGCGGGGTCGGGGGCGGCGGGGGCCGCCGTACGACGACGCGGTGGGTGCCGTCCGAGACCAGATACGTGAGATTCGAGTGGCCGTCGCCGATGCGCCGCACGTCCAGGTCGCCGGCGCACAGACCGCGCTCGGCCAGGAAACGGGCGAGCGCGTGCAGGACTTCGGGGGTCATCGGGCTCCTCATCGCCCGGTGAAGCGGGGTGCGCGCTTCTCCTTGAAGGCGGTCAGCGCCTCGGGCATGTCGTCGGTGCGGGTGAGCAGGGCCTGGCCGCGGTTCTCCAGTTCGAGCGCGGCGGCGTACGAGGTGATCTCCTGGTTGCGCTGGATGGCACGCTTGGAAAGGCGCACGCCGCCCGGGGAGTTGGCGGCGATGAGGCGCGCCGTCTCGACGGCCTCGTCCAGCAGCCGCTCGCTCGGCACCAGCCGGTTGGCGAGCCCGATCCGTACCGCCTCCTCGGCGCCGACCAGCCGGGCGGTGTAGCCGATCTCGGCGGCCCGGCCGGGTCCGACGAGCCGGGTCAGGTGGTAGGAGGTCCCCAACTCGCCGATCGACAGGCCGACTTTGACGAACGCGGCGCTGAACTTGGCTGTGGGCGCGACCAGTCGGATGTCGGCGGCCAGGGCGAGCGCCAGTCCGCCGCCCGTGGCCGCGCCGTGCACGGCGGCGATCACCGGGAAGGGCAGGTGCCGTATCGCCTGGATGCCGCCGGTGGCGGTCTCCTGGAACTTGAGGAACTCGCGCACGCCCATCCGCGTGATGACGTCGATCTCGTCGAGGTCGAAGCCGGCGCAGAAGGCCCGCTCCCCCACTCCGGTCAGGATCAGCGCGCGCAGGGGGAGGTCCCGAAGTGCGCGGGCCGCGATGCCGTACTCGTGGAACATCCGTACCGTCTGCGCGTTCATGCGCTCGGGACGGTTGACGCGCAACACGGCGATGTCGGCGCCGAGTTCCTCGATCTCCAGTGTTTCGAGCTTCGGGAAGTCCACTGCGGTCACCGCCCCGTGAAGATCGGCCGGCGCTTCTCCTTGAACGCGGCGAGCGCCTCGGGCATGTCCTCGCCACGGGTCAGCAGGGCCTGGCCGCGGTTCTCCAGTTCGAGCGCGGCGGCGTACGAGGCGGTCTCCAGGTTGGCCTGGAGGGCGCGCTTGGAGAGCTGTACCCCGCCCGGGGAGTTGGCCACGATCGACTCTGCGAGCGCGAGCGCGTCGTCGAGGAGGGCGTCCGGCTCGCTGACGCTGTTCACCAGGCCGAGGCTCAGTGCCTCCTCGGCTTCGACCAAGCGGCCGGTGAAGCAGATCTCGCTGGTCGCGGCGGGGCCGATGAGCCGGGTGAGCAGCCAGGAGGCGCCCAGGTCTCCGGCGGAGAGGCCGATGCGGACGAAGGCGGCGTTGAACCTGGCGTCGGTGGAGGCGAGGCGGATGTCGGCGGCGAGCGCGAGCGAGAGACCACCGCCCGCGGCGGCCCCGTTCACGGCCGCGACGACCGGTACCCGCATCGAGCGCACGGCGAGCAGGGCGCGGGCGGCGCGCTCCTGCCGGTCGAGCATGCCGAGCGGGCCGAGCGTCGGCAACTCCTCGGCCTCGTCGAGGTCGTAGCCCGCGCAGAACGCCCGGCCCGCGCCCGTCAGCACGACCACCCGGCAGTCGTCCTCGTCGTCGAGGGCGGTGGCCATGGCCTCCAGTTCGTCGAACATCGTGGTGGTCATGGCGTTGAGCCGGTCGGGCCGGTCCAGGGTGACCACGACGACGCCGGGTGCGGGCTCCGTCAGCCGCAGCGTGTCGTAGGGGGTGTCCAGGCTCTTCATCGGGCCTCCTTGCTGGGTTGTCAGGCGAAGTCCGGGCGGCGCTTGGCGACGAAGGCGGCGATGCCCTCGGCCGCCTCACCGGTCTCGAACAGCTCCTGTTCCTGGTCCGCCTCGTAGGCGAAGCCCTCCTCGGCGGTCAGGTCGAAGGCGGCGTCGACCGTGCGGACGACGGCGAGTTGGGCCGGGAGCGAGGCTTTGGCCAGTTCCCCGGCGAGGGTCAGCGCCTCCTTCAGGGCGTCGCCGTCGGTGAGCCGGTCCACGAGACCGATGGCGAGCGCCTCGGCGGCCGGGACCTGGCGGGCGGTGAGCATGATGTCCAGGGCGCGGCCCCGGCCCACGAGCCTGGGCAGCCGCTGGGTGCCGCCCGCGCCGGGGATCAGCCCGATCTTCACCTCCGGCAGTCCGAAGCGGGCTCGGGGGCCGGAGACCCGCAGCGTGCAGGCCATGGCCAGTTCGAGGCCGCCGCCGAGGGCCAGTCCGTCGACCGCCGAGACGGAGAGGAACGGCGCGGCGGCCAGCCGGTCGTTGACCGCGCGCATCCGGTCGCCGTAGGCCGCGAAGGAGGCGGCGTCGATCGTCGAGAGCTGTTTGATGTCCGCGCCGGCCGCGAAGAAGCCGTCGAGGGCCGAGGAGATGACGACGACCTTGACGTCGCCGGCCGCTTCGGCGGCGTCGAGGGCGGCGTGCAGGCCGTCGAGGAGAGGGGTGCCCAGCGCGTTGGCGGGCGGGCGGGCGAGGGTCACGTGCAGGATGCCGTGGGCTTCCCGCTTCCAGGTGACGACTTCACTGTCCATCGGTGCTCCGTTCCCTCGTTTCTCAGGCCATCGTCAGTCCGCCGCTGACCGACAGGGTCTGGCCGGTGATGAACCGGGCCGCGTCGGAGGCGAGGAAGGCGACGGCGGGGGCGACGTCCTCGGGCGTACCGAGGCGCTTCATGGGCACGGCCCTGGTCATGCCGCCGATCACCTTCTCGGCGTCCTGACCCGAGCCGTCGATGAAGCGGCGCAGCGCGGGCGTGTCGGTCGGGCCGGGGCAGACGGTGTTGACGGTGATGCCCTTGGTGGCGACCTCACGGGCGAGGGTCTTGGTGAAGGCGATGATGCCGCCCTTGGCGCCGGAGTAGACGGCCTCCATGGAGGAGCCGACCCGGCCAGCGTCGGAGCCGATGTTGACGATCCGTCCGAAACCGCGCTCGGCCATCCCGGGCACGACGGCCTTGGTGACCCGGAGCGCGCCCTTGAAGTTGATGTCGAGGACCCGGTCCCAGAACTCCTCGGTCGTGGCGACGAACGGCATGAAGTCGTCCCAGCCCGCGTTGTTGACGAGGACCTCGACCGGGCCCAGCTCCGACTCGACCTGGCGTACGGCGGCCTCGACCGAGGCGGTGTCGGTGACGTCGGCCTCCACCGCGATGCCGTTGATCTCCTTGGCGGTCTGCGTGGCCGTTTCCGGGTTCAGGTCGGCGATCGCCACCCGGAAGCCCTGCGCGGCCAGTTCGGCGGCGATGCCCCTGCCGATGCCCTGCGCTCCGCCGGTGACGAGTGCGACGCGGTTGCTCATGGGTCTCCTCATGGGTTCAGTCAGTGGCCGGGGCCCACAGCACGGGCCCGGCGACGATCGAGTGGCTGGTGAGCTTGCGGCCGAGGACGCCCTGCGCGCTGCGCGCGGCCTCGATGACCCGGTCCAGGTCGAGTCCGGTGTCGACGCCCATCTCGTGGAACATGCCGACCAGGTCCTCGGTGGCGATGTTGCCGGTCGACCCGGCGGGCACCGGACAGCCGCCGAGCTCGCCGAAGCTGGACTCGAAGCTGGTGCAGCCGACTTCGAGGGCGGCGTAGGCGTTGGCGAGCCCCTGTCCGCGGGTGTTGTGGAAGTGGGCGGTCACCTCGACACCCGGCAGGCGCCCGAGGGCCGCGGCGAAGAACTGCGAGACGTACGCCGGGTTCGCCATCCCCGTCGTGTCGCCGAAGCCGATCTCGGTGGCACCGGCCTCGGCGAACTCCTCGGCGAGGCCGAGCACCCGGTCGAGCGGCACCTTGCCCTCGTAGGGGCAGCCGAAGGAAGTGGCGATCACGGCACAGAACTTGAGCCCCTCGGCGACGATCCGCTTGCCCATGACCTTCACGTCGGCCATGGTCTCCTCGACCGTACGGTTGATGTTCTTCTTGTTGTGGGTCCCGGACGCGCTGACGAACAGGGCGACGTCCTCGAAGAGTTCGCGGACCTTCAGCGCGTTGTCGAGGCCCTTGCTGTTGGGCACCAGCACCATCCGCTCGACACCGGCCGGCAGGTCGATCCCCTTCAACACCTCCACGCCGTCGGAGAGTTGGGGAATGACGTCGGGGCGGACGAAGCTCGCCACCTCGATCCGGGTGACACCGGCCCGGCCGAGCTCGTCGATCAGCCGGATCTTGTCGGGGGTCGCGATGGTCTCCGGCTCGTTCTGGAAGCCGTCGCGCGGGCCGACCTCCCGGACGTGCACACGCCGGGTCTCGCCCGGAGTGCGGTTGTCGGGCAGCACCGTCATAGGGACACCTCCTGGTCCGTGAGGCTCCTGTCCAGCCTCTCTCTGTACTGGGGTGCGGCCACCTCGATCAGCCGGCGGGCGCGCTCGGCGACGGTGCAGCCGGTGAGTACGGCGGCGCCGTGCTCGGTGACGACCATGTCGACGTCGACCCGTGCCGTGGTCACCACACCACCGCGCAGCCCGGGGACGATCGCCGACTCGCCGCCCGACTCCGAGCGCAGCGCGATGATCGACCGGGCGCCGGTCAGGGACGCGGCACGGCTGAAGTCCACCTGGCCGCCGACCGCGCCGATGTGCACTCCTCGGCTGACTTCGGCGCCGACCTGGCCGAGCAGGTCGACCTCGATGGCCGAGTTGACCGACACCAGCGAGCGCAGCCGGGACAGCACCGCCGGAGCGTGGGTGTAGCTGGCGGCCCGGAACTCCACAGGGAAGGCGTGCAGTTGGTCGTACATCGACGTACTGCCCAGGGCGGCCCCGGTGACCACGAGGCCGGGGTCGATCTCCTTCTTGGCTCCGGTCACGACGCCCCGCTCCACGAGGTCCAGGACGCCGTCGGTGATCATCCCGGTGTGGACGCCGAGGTCGGTGTGGTCGCGGAGCGCGTCGAGCACGGCGCCGGGCAGCGAACCCACGCCCATCTGAAGGGTGTCGCCGTTCTCGATGAGAGCCGCCACATGCCGGGCGATGGCGCGGTCCACGGCGTCCGGCGGGCGGGAGGGCGCCTGGGTCAGCGGGCGGTCGGTCTCCACGGTGGCCGCGAAGGCGCCGAGCGGCAGCCGGTCGGACCCGATGGTCCGGGGCATCCGGTGGTTGATCTCGGCGATGAGCGTCCGCGTGTGCGGCAGCGCGTCGGCGACGTACTCGACCCCGATCCCGAGGGACACCATGCCGTCACCGTCCGGCGGGGAGACCTGCACGAGCCCGACGTCGCAGGGCAGCCTCCGCTCGGCGAACATCCGGGGCAGGGCGGAGTAGTGGCACGGCACCACCTCCAGCTGTCCCGCCCGGCTCAGTCCGCGCAGCCGGCCGAGACCGCCGTACGACAGGACGGTCAGCGCGTCGGGGAGGTCGCCGGAGAGCCGCTCGTTCCAGGTGAGGCCGCTGAAGGCGCGGACCGGGCCGATGGAGTCGGCCTGGTCGAGCAGGGCGTTCACCAGCGGTTCGGGCTCGGCACCCGCCTGCCCCCACCACACCCCGTCGCCGGGCCGCACGAAACGCGTCAGGTCGATCATCGGTCGACCCGCTGGACGAGGGTGGCCGTGCCGAGTCCGCCTCCGCAGCACATGGTGACCAGACCGGTCTCGACGTCCCGGCGCTCCATCTCCGCGATCAGCGTGCCGAACAGGCGGGCGCCGGTGGCACCCACGGGGTGGCCCAGGGCGATCGCGCCTCCGTTGACGTTGACGCGGTCCATGTCCGGGCGGAGCTCCCGCTCCCAGGCGAGCACGACAGAACTGAACGCCTCGTTGATCTCGATCAGGTCGATGTCGCCGATCGCCATGCCGTTGCGCTCCAGCAACTTGCGGGTCGCCGGAATGGGACCGGTGAGCATGATGACCGGGTCGACGCCGACGGTCGTCTGGTCGAGGATCCGGGCGCGGGGGCGCAGGCCGTACCTCTCGGCGGCCTCCCGGGAGGCGAGGAGCACACCGGCGGCCCCGTCGGAGATGGGTGACGAACTCCCCGCCGTGATACGGCCGTCGGGACGGAAGACGGTCTTCAGCGCCGCCAGCCCTTCCAGGGTGGTGTCGGGCCGGATCGTCTGATCGCTGGTCCGCTTCTCCCCCGCCAGGTCCAGCGGGATCATCTCCCGCTCGAAACGCCCCTCCGCGACCGCCTCGCTCGCCAGCCGGTGCGAGAGGACCGCGAACTCGTCCATGTCCGCACGGGAGATGCCCCACCGGTCGGCGATCAGCTCGGCGCTCTCGCCCTGGGGTACGAAGTCGTAGCGCGCCCGGAGTTCGGCGGGCCACGGGTCGCCGTACAACTCAGAGATTTTCGCCGGGGAGTCCATCGGCACATGCCCCATGTGCTCGACACCGCCCGCGATCACGATGTCGTGCGTACCGGAGGCGACGAGCGCCGCCGCCATCTCCACGGCCGTCTGGGCGGAGCCGCAGCGGCGGTCGAGGACGGTCGCCGGAACCTCGGGCGGGTAGCCGGCCTGCAGCCAGGCGTTGCGGGCGATGTTGCGGGACTGCTCACCGAAGGGTGCCGTGCAGCCGATCACCAAGTCCTCGACCGCCTCGGGTGCCAGGCCGGTGCTCTCCAGCAGGGCCGTGTAGACGGCGCCGAGCATCTCGTTCGGATGGGTGTCGCGGTACCAGCCGCGCTCGGGATGCGACTTGCCCATCGGGGTGCGCAACGCCTCGACGATGAGCGCCTCGCGGCCATTGCCGGCAAAGGGCCGGACAGCGGCGCCCCGCAGGGGCGCGGGGAACTGCGCGCCCAGCCCCGACGGCGCCGCAGACGAACGACGGTTCATCAGATCACCGTCCCGCCGTCGACCGGCAGCACCTGACCGGTGATGTACGACGCCGCGTCCGACGCGAAGAAGACGAAGCTCCCGGCGATCTCGTCCGGCTGGGCCCAGCGCCCGAGCGGGATGCGGGCGAGGGTGAGCGCGGCGAGCTTCTCGTCGCTGCGGACGGTTTCCGTCATCGCGGTCGCGGCCAGCGGGGCAAGGGCGTTGACCGTGATCTGTTTCCTCGCCAGTTCCCGGGCCAGGGACTTGGTGATCCCGACGACCGCTGCCTTCGCCGCGCCGTAGTTCACCTGCCCGATCGTCCCGACCAGGCCAGCGGCCGAGGTGACGTTGATGATCCGGCCGGTGCCGTCGGCGGGGAGGAAGGGCAGGACGGCCTGGCTGACGGTGAAGGTGCCGCCGACGTGGATGTCGAGCACCCGCGAGAACTGGTCGGCGGTCATCTTCGGGAACATCGCGGGTGCGATCGCCCCGGCGTTGTTGACCAGGATGTGCAGCACGCCGTCGCCCAGGTCGGCGGCCGACCGGGCTGCCTGGGCCGCCTGTTCGGGGTCGCGGACGTCGAGCAGCGCGGGCTCGGCCCGGCCGCCGGACGCCACGATCTCCTCGGCCGCCCGCGCCGCGGCGTCCTTGTCGATGTCCGCCACGACGACCGCGGCGCCGGCGGCCGCGAACGCCCGGGCGACGGCGGCGCCGATGCCGTTGCCCGCACCGGTGACCAGGGCGGTGCGCCCCGCCAGGGAGAACCTTGCCGAAGAAGTCATCAGTAGCTCCTGGGAAGGCCGAGGACGTGCTCACCGAGGAAGTTGAGGACCATCTCCTGGCTGAGCGGGGCGATCCGGGTCAGCCGTGCCTCCCGGAAGTAGCGGGCGACGTGGTACTCCTCGGAGTAGCCCATGCCGCCGTGGGTCTGCAGGGCGCGGTCGGCGGCCTGGAACCCGGCGTCGGCGCACAGGTACTTGGCGGTGTTCGCCTCGCGGGCGCACGGCTCGCCGTTGTCGTACAGCCAGGTCGCCTTGCGCAGGACCAGTTCGGCGGCATCGAGGCGGGCGAGGGAGTCGGCGAGGGGAAACTGCAGGCCCTGGTTCATGCCGATGGGCCGGCCGAAGACCTCGCGTTCGTTGCCGTAGCGGACCGCCCGGCGCAGTGCGGCGCGGCCGATGCCGAGGGCTTCGGCGGCGACGAGCATCCGCTCGGGGTTGAGCCCGTCGAGGATGTACCGGAAGCCCTGGCCCTCCTCCCCGATCCGGTGTTCGGCGGGGATGCGCAGGTCGTCGATGAACAACTCGTTCGAGGTGACGGCGTTGCGGCCCATCTTGCGGATCGGGCGGATGTCGACGTGGTCGCGGTCGAGGTCGGTGAGGAAGAGGGTCAGTCCTTCGGTCTTCCTCCCCGCGTCCTCGAACTTCGTGGTGCGGGTCAGCAGCAGGATCTTCTCGGACTCCATGGCCTTGGAGATCCACACCTTGCGGCCGTTGACGACGTAGTCGGAGCCGTCGCGGCGGGCGAAGGTGGTGATCCTCGTGGTGTCGAGGCCGGCGCCCGGCTCGGTGACGCCGAAGCAGACGTGCAGGTCGCCGTTGACGATCCGCGGCAGGTTCTCCTTCTTCATCTCCTCGCTGCCGTGCACGATCACCGGGTGCATGCCGAAGATCGACAGGTGCATGGAGCTGGCGCCGTTCATGCCCGCGCCCGACGCGGCGACCTCCTCCAGGAGCAGCGAGGCCTCGGTGATGCCGAAGCCGTGGCCGCCGTACGCCTCGGGGGTGGTGATGCCGAGCCAGCCGCCGTCGGCGAACGCCTGGTAGAACTCGGTGGGGAACTCGTGTGCCGCGTCCTTCTCCATCCAGTACTGCTCGTCGAAGCGCGCGGCGAGTTCACGGACCGCCGTGCGGATGGTCTGCTGGTCCTCGGTGAGGGCGAAGTCCACGACCTCACGTCCCTTCCGGAGTGATGAGGGCGAGCCCGTCCGCGATCCGCTCGTTCCAGGCCGCCGGGGCGCCGAAGAGCTGTTCGTCGAGCTTGGCCCGCTTGAAGAACAGGTGGAGGTCGTGCTCCCAGGTGTAGCCGATCGCGCCGTGCAGGGTGAGCGCGGTGTCGGCGGCGCGTGCGCCCTCGGCGGTGACCTGGGCCTTGGCGGCCGCCGCGTGCAGCGGGGCCCGGGGGTCGCCGCCGTCCACGGAGGCGGCGGCGAAGTAGACGACGGACCGGGCGGCCTCGATGCCGACCAGCATGGTGGCGGCGGCGTGCTTGACCGCCTGGAAGGACCCGATCGGGACCCCGAACTGGTGCCGCTGCTTGCTGTACTCCACCGTCAGGTGCAGCATCCGCTCGGTGGCGCCCAGCGAGTCGGCGGCGACCAGGACGGCCGCCCGGGCCGACGCCTGACGCAGCAGGTCCGTGGCCTCGGCGTCCAACCGGACCGACGGAGCGCGGTCGAGCGTCACGTCAGCCAGGGAGCGGGAGCGGTCCAGGGGCCGCCGCGGAGTCCGTACGACTCCTGGTGCGTCCGCCGCGACGAGCCGCAGCCCGTCCCCGGCCGGTACGACGAAGCGCGGGGCCGTGTCCCCTGCGAGCACCCTCGCGACCTTGCCGGTGACCGTGCCGTCGGCGTCCATGCGCAGCGACCCGGGGGCCTCGGCGGGGACGGCCTCGGCCGGGATCAGCAGGGCGGCCGGACCGGCCTGCGCGGGCGCGGCGAGGACGGTCGCCAGCCAGTCGGCCGACGGAACCGCGGCGCGCCCCAACTCCTCTGCGGTGAGGGCGAGTTCGACGAGTCCGCCGCCCTGTCCGCCGAGTTCCTCCGGGAGTCCGACACCGTCCCAGCCGTCGGCGGCGAAGCGCGCCGGGAAGGCGGTCGCGTCGCCCGCGTCGAGCCAGCCGCGTACCGTCGCCGGGGGTGCTACGTCGGCGAGCCAGCCCCGGAACGTCTTCTGGTACGCCTGCTGTTCCTCAGACAGCTTCCACTGCACCGCCGCCGCCCTCCTGACCACTCGTCGCGCTTGCCTTGACCCGCAGCCGGATCGCCTCGACCGCGTCCGGGTTCTCCGCGCCCGACAGGTCGCCCGGGTCGGTGCCGAGCACCGCCGCGCGGACCGCGCGGCGCAGGATCTTCGCTGACCGCGTCTTCGGGAGTTGCTCGACGCCGACGATCCGGGCGGGCGCGAACGGCCTGCCCACCTCCTCGGTCACCCGCCGCCGGAGCCTGGCCGCCACCGTCTCCGTGTCCTCCGCCGCGGGGCTCGGCACGTAGAACGCCCACACCGCCTCGCCCTTCTTCGGGTCCGGGACGCCGACGACCGCGCACTCGGCCACCGCCGGGTCCACGGCGAGGACGGACTCGATCTCCGCCGGGGCGACCCGCTTGCCGGCCACGTTCATCACGTCGTCGGAGCGGCCGAGGACGAACCAGTCGCCCGCCTCGTCGACGAGGGCGTGGTCGCCGTGGCGCCAGAGGCCGGGAAGCGCCGACCAGTAGGCCTCGTGATACCGGTCGGGGTCCTTCCACACGCCCCGGGTCATCGACGGCCACGGCTGCCGGCACACCAACTCGCCGACACTGCCGCGCAGTTGGCGGCCCTCGTCGTCCACGACGTCGACGTCCATGCCGAGGGCCGGACCGCCGAGGGAGCAGCTGCTGATGTTCTCCACCGGGTACGGGCACAGGAACGAGCCGCCGACCTCGGTACCGCCGGAGAAGTTGATGACCGGGACCCGGCCGCCGAAGACGTCGCGGGCGAGCCAGTCGTAGGACTCGGGGTCCCATGGCTCGCCGGTCGAGCCCAGTACCCGTACCGAGGAGAGGTCCGCCGAGGGCGGTTGCCCGGACACCGCGCGCAGGGTGCGGATCAGGGTGGGCGACACCCCGAGCATGGACACGTGGTGCCGCTCGGCGAGCCGCCAGAGCCGGTCCGTGTCGGGTACGTCGGGTGAGCCCTCGTAGAGCAGCAGGGTGCCGCCGTTGGCGTGGGTACCGAAGACGGAGAGCGGGCCCATGATCCAGCCCATGTCGGTGATCCAGCAGAACGTGCGGCCGGGCGCGATGTCGAAGCCGTACGCCACCTCGCTCGCGGTCTTCACCAGGAACCCGGCGTGGGTGTGCACGGCCCCCTTGGGCCTGCCGGTGGTTCCGGAGGTGTAGGCGAGCAGGAGCACGTCGGAGGCGGAGGTGTCCTCGACCGAGGGATCGGGGTCGGCTTCGAGGAGCCGCGCCCAGGACACCTCCGCGTCGCGGGTCTCTCCGACCACGACGACCAGGTCCACGCCGGGGCAGGACTCCAGCGCCTCCCGCACCTGCGGCAGCATCCCAACTGCCTTGCCCCGGCGCACGGTTCCGGCCGCCGTGATGACCGCCTTGGCGTCCGCGTCCCGGATCCGCGACGCGATCGCGCCGGGCCCGAAGCCGGAGAACAGCGGCACCGCCATCGCCCCGATGCCCACCACCGCGTACAGCGCGACGACCGCCTCGGGTGTCATCGGCAGGTGCAGCGCGACGGCGTTCCCCCTGCCGATGCCGTGGGCGCGAAGTCCCGCACGGACCCTGGCCACTTGGCCGTCGAGTTCCGCGAACGTCAGTGCGCGTACGGCCCCGTCCTCGGTCTCGTGCACGACGGCCGTCGCATCGGGTGTACGCCGTGCCCAGCGGGTCAGGGCCGCGTCCGTGATGTTGATCCGGCCGCCGGTGAACCACTCGGTGTGGGCGATGCCCCGGTCCAGGTCGACCGTCCGGGTGTACGGCGTGCGGAACTCGATGCCGAGGTCGTCGACGACCGTGTCCCAGAAGGCGGCGATGTCGGCCACCGACCTGGCGCGCAGCTCGTCGGCGGTCGACGCGCCGAGGGTGCGCATCAGGCGGGCGACGTTGGAGTGCTCCAGGTGGTCCCGTGACGGGTGCCAGGTGTAGGGCATGTCAGCTCCTGGGCATGCCGAGGATGCGCTCGGCGACGATGTTGCGCTGGATGAACGTCGAGCCGCCGGCGATCGCGGTGCCCCGGGACTGGTTGGCGAGCCGCAGCCACTGCCGGGCCGTCGCCTCCTCGTCGTCCAGGCCGAACTGGCCGCCCAGCGGCTCCAGGGAGAGCCGGAAGTCGGCGAGGTCCTCGACCAGCGGGCAGAAGTAGAGCTTGCCGATCGAGGTCACGGCCCCCGGCGGGCCCTCGGATACCGCGCCGGACACGACGCGTCCGCCGATCGTGCGGTGCACCAGCGCACGCGCCCACAGGTCGGCCACCTTCTGCCGGACGTGCGGGTCGGCACCGAGCGGGCTGCCGTCGGCCGCCTTCATGGTGCGGACGTCGGCGATGACGTCCTCGATCGCCTTGGTGGTGTTGACCCGGCCGGGGGGGGGGGGGGGCCCCGGGGGGGGGGCGGGGGGCCCCCCCCCCCCCCCCCCCCCCCCCCCCCACACCCCCCCCCCCCCCGGGGGGGGGGGGCGGCTGGGCCGGGCGGGAGACGGGGTAT